>JADZCA010000064.1 GCA_020851795.1 Planctomycetota bacterium
GGGGCCGCGCCGGGCCGTCGGGCGCAAGGAGACGCGCGTCGCGCGAGCGAACGCCGTGCCGGCGGGGTTTCACCTCCTCGGCGTGTCCCAAGAACACGCGGTCGTCGGTGAAACCCCGCGCCCGACGCCCCTGCATCGGCCCCGACCGCGGGACGCCGCTCGGTCGGTCCACGAAGCCCCTCGTCTTTCGTGGGAAATCCGGGCTGAGCCCGCGGGCGTCCGGCTGTCGCACGCCGGCGCGCGCCGTGCGACGCTGCGCGCCGACGCCGTGAGCCGCCCGCCCCGCCCCCCGCCGTCCCGCCCCGCGCCGCGACGGCTCGTGGCGGCACTGGCGCTGGCCGCCCTCCTGCTCGCGGCCGCGTGCGAGAGCCGCGCGCCCGACGTCGGCCACGAGCGCGAGCGCCGCGTGCACGCCGCGCTCGCCTCGATCGTCGGGCGCTTCGAGGACGCGCTCACGCGTGCGCGCTGGGCGCTGCGCGAGCTGCCCTCGGCGCTCGACGCCGCCGGCCCCACGGTCGGCGAGCGCTTCGCGGCCGTCGCCCGCGTGCGCGAGGCGGCGGCGCTGCGCGGGCTGCGGTGGGACAACCCGTCGGGCAGCCCCGTGTGGGCCGGCACCCCCGTCGAACCGCGCGACCTGCCCGACCCGCCCGCGCCGTGGGCGCGTTCGGTGGCGCACGGCAACGTCGTCTACCACGCGGGCCCGTTCCTGCGCGCGCTGCTCGTCGCCGACGACGACCCCCGCCGCACCGCGATGGCGACGGCCGTGCTCGACGACGCCGCGACGTCGGGACCGTTCCGCCCGCCGGCGGAGGAGCGCTGGGCCGAGGAGCTCGGGGTCGCGACGGTGCGCATCCTCCCGCCCGAGGTGCTCGCCCGTCCCGCACCGGCCGGCACGGCCCGCGCCGCGATCGCCGTGCCCCACGGCGGGCCGCCCGTGCTCGCCGTCGAGGTCGAGTCGCGCGGCGACGAGGAGATCGCGGCCGCGCTGGCCGCGCAGGCGCGCGGGACCGGCGGCTGGCTCGCGCTGGCGGGGCTGGCGCTCGCCACCGCCGCCGCGGCCGCCGCGATCCAGCGATGGTCGCGTCCCGCGCTGGTGACGAGCCTCCTGCTCGCGGCCCTGCCGCTCGCGGTGCGCCACGGCGTGCGGCTGCTCGACCTCGGCGGGCGCTTCGAGTGGCTCGCGCCGCTGACGAACAACCTGGACTTCGCGATGACCGGCCACTTCGGCTGGCTCGCCACGCCCGCCGGCCTCTTCGCCACCTGCGTCGCGCTCCTGCTGTCGGCGCTCGGCCTCGCGCGCGCCTCGGCCGCGGTGAAGGCGCCCGGACACGTCGCCGGGCGGCTGGTCTCGGCGCTCGTCGGCGTCGCGCTCGTCGCCGTGGGCACGGCGGAGTGGCTGTTCTTCGTGGAGTCGGGCACGACGCACGGGCGCATCGACCTGTTCGCGACGGGGGCGCTGTGGCCCGGCGTGCCGCAGACGACCATGCTCGCGGCGCTCGTCGCCGCGACGGCGACCGCCTGGGTGCTCGCGCGCGCCGGGCTGCGTCGCGTCGTGGCGGTCACGCCCGCGCCGCTGGTCGCGGGCGCGCTCGCCGCCGTGGCGGCCACGACGCTCGCGGGCCTCCTCTACGCGCACGCGCTCCCGCCGTGGGCGCCCTACGTCGTCCCCGGCGCGGCCCTCGTCGTCGGGCGCCTGACGCCGGGCGCCTCGCGCCCGGGCGCCCCCACGCGCATCCTGCTGGTGTCGGTGGTCGCGACGGCCGCGCTGCTGCCGGTGCTGTGGCGTGCGTCGCAGGATGCGCTGCGCCCGTCGCTGCGCGCGCAGGTGGACGCGATGGTGCGCGGCCCGCAGACCGCGGCGAGCGAGCTGCCCGCCAAGCTCCGCGACATCGCCGACGACCCCGCGCTCGTGCGCGTGCTGGACCGCTACGGCAGCGGGCCGACCGAGACCGACGGCCTCGCGATCCACGTCTGGGACCGGCTCGGCTTCCGCGAGAACGGCGCGGACGACGTCGCGATCTACGTCTACGACCGCGAGGACAAGCGCATCGACCGGTTCGGGCTGAACACCCCGCCGTTCGAGCGCCTGCCCAACCCCCAGCCCGACTTCGAGCACGACGACGAGCCGATCTCGGTCGTGCACGTGCCGTGGGACGGCCGGCGCGTCGGCGCGACGATCGGGCGGCTGCGCCTGCGCACGGCCGAGGGCCGCGCGCTCGGCACCGTGTCGGTGGTGCTCCCCGACCGGCTCGACGTCGCGCTCTCGGGCGCGGGGCCCGTGATCGCCGCACGCCCGCCGGGCGCGGGCGACCGGAGCTGGGTCGAGGACGCCGAGGTCTGCGTCGTGCGCGACAGCCACGTCGAGCTCGCCGTGGACCCGCCCGACCCCGCGTCGCTGCCGCCGGCCGCCGCGATGGCGAAGGTGGAGGAGTCGGCGTGGCTGCCCGCCGGCGACGGCAGCGCCCCGTGGCTGGTCGCGCCCGCGCAGGGCCGCGGCACCGTGCTCGCCCGCCCGCGCGAGCGCTCGTTCGAGGACGTGCTCTTCGGGCTCGCGCGCGCCGCCGTGGTCGGCGCGGGCGCGGGCCTCGCGGTCGCCCTGCTCGTCTTCCTCGCCACGATCCGGTCGTTCCGGCCGCGGCTGCAGGACAAGATCCTCGCGGCCTACCTCGTGGTGTCGGTGGTCCCGTTCGTCCTGCTCGGCTACGCGGGCTGGCGCGACGCGCGCGTGCGCGCCGAGGAGGACTTCGTCGAGCGCCAGCGCGAGGTCGCGCGGATGTCGCGGCGCGAGCTCGAGGTCGCCGCGCCCGCCGGCCAGGGCTACGCGCAGAACGCGGTCGCCAACTTCGCGATCGCGCGCGGCCAGGACCTCTCGCTCTACCAGGACGGCGAGCTCCAGGCGACCACGATGCGCGGGCTCGTCTACGCCGAGCTGCTCCCGGCGCGCCTCGACGCGGCCGTCTACCGCGCCGTCGAGCTCGAGCGCCGCGACCTCGTCGTGCGCGTCGAGCGCATCGCGGGCCGCCAGGTGCGCGTGGCCTACACGCCGCTGCGCTCGCTCGACGGCGTCGCGGGCACGCTGTCGGTGCCGCTGCTCTTCGACAGCGAGCGCGCCGACCGGCGCGCGGCGGCGACCGGGAGCGTGCTGCTCGCCGCCTACCTCGTCGCGATCGTGCTGCTCGTGGTGCTCGGGCTCTACACCGCGCGCGGGCTGGCCCGCCGGCTCACCGCGCTCTCGGAGGCCACCCGCAGCGTCGCCGCGGGCAACCTCGACGTCGAGCTCCCGCTGGTCGGCCGCGACGAGGTCGGCGGGCTCGTGCGCGCCTTCAACGCGATGGCGGGCGACCTCAAGCGGCTGCGCGAGCGCGAGGCGCTCGCCGAGCGCGAGCAGGCGTGGCGAGGCATGGCGCGCCAGGTGGCCCACGAGATCAAGAACCCGCTGACGCCGATGAAGCTGATGCTGCAGCAGCTCGTCGCGACGTCGCGCCAGGACCCGCGCGCCGCGGCGGGGATGATCGAGCCGACCGCGAAGGTGGTCCTCGAGCAGATCGACACGCTCTCGCGCATCGCGAGCGACTTCTCCGCCTTCGCGCGGTTCCCCCCCCGCAGCCTCGTCGAGGTGGACGTCAACGACGTGCTGCGCTCGGTCGCGCTGCTCTACACCGGTGGCGAGTCCGCCCGCGAGACGATCGAGACCGACCTCGCCCCCGACCTGCCCGCGGTGCGGTGGGACCGCGACGAGCTGCGGCGGGTGTTCGTCAACCTCGTCGCCAACGCCGTGCAGGCGGTGGACGAGGGCAAGGGGCGGGTGCGCGTCTCGATCCGGTCCTGCCGAGCCCCGGCGCCCGGCTCGGGGCGCGAGGGCGTGCTCGTGACCGTGGCCGACGACGGGGTCGGGATCCCGCCCGACCACATGCCGCGGCTGTTCCAGCCCGACTTCAGCACGAAGACGCACGGGACGGGGCTCGGGCTCGCCATCGTCAAGCGCATCGTGGGCGACCTCGGGGGCGAGATCCGCATCGCGTCGGAGCCGGGGCACGGGACCACGGTCTCGACCTGGCTCCCCGCCGCGACGCCGCCGTAGGGCGGGCCCAGTCGGCGGTTCCCGCGGCGTGCAGGTGCCGGTAGGCTCTGCGGACTGCCATGCCCCCGGCCGACCGCAAGCCCGACGACGTCTTCTACTGTCCCTCCTGCAACCAGAAGCACCGCGGGGACCTCTCCGCGGCGCGCGCGGGCACGCCCGTGCGCGTCAAGTGCGCCGGCTGCGCGCGCCCGCTCACGGTCGAGTGGAAGGACGACGCGCCCGTCGTGCGCCCGGCCGAGGCCGACGCGGCCAAGGCGACGCCGCCCGCGCCGGCCGCGAAGGCCGCCCCGCCGCCGGCGCCGGCCCCCAAGCCCGAGGTCGCCAAGGCGACGCCGCCGGCGCGGGGCAAGGGCGAGGACGACGCGGGCGCGAAACGGCCCCGCGAGGGCGCGCGCCGCGAGCGCGACGAGGACAAGGGGCCGGCCGAACGCGAGCCGCGCGGGAAGGACGGGAAGGGCAAGGCGGAGGCCGAGGCCGAGCCGCCCATCGTCGCGGACTTCGCGGCCGGGACGTCGATCGGCCGCTACACGCTCGAGGACGCGATCGGCCAGGGCGGCACCGGCACCGTGTACCGCGCCTTCGACCCCACGACGAACCGCTACGTCGCGCTCAAGATGCTCGGGCTGGGCCAGTCCGACGCGATGCGCCAGCGCTTCCTGCGCGAGATCGAGGTGCAGGCGAACCTGCGCCACCCGAACCTGATGCCCGTGTTCGACCGGGGCGAGCACGACGGGCGCCCCTACGTCACGATGGAGCTGCTGTACCGCCCGTTCACGCTGACCGACATCGTGACCCGCGCGCGCGACGGCACGCTCTCGCGCTACACGACGCTCAAGCCCTACGAGGACTTGAAGACCCTCGTGCGCGACGTCCTGCTGCCGGTGTGCGAGGGCCTGCAGATCGCCAACGTCGAGAACGGCGTCGTCCACCGCGACCTCAAGCCCGACAACGTGCTGGTGGACTCGCGGACCCTGCGCCCGTACGTGATCGACTTCGGCATCTGCCACGTCCTCGAGAAGAAGACGCGCGCGGGCGGCGTCGCGCTGGCCCCCACCGCGGAGGACGCGGGGATCGTCGGCACGCCGCGCTTCCTCGCGCCCGAGCAGGCGCGCGGGACCGTGCACGAGCGCACCGACGTCTGGGGCCTCGGCGCGCTGCTGCGGTTCGCCGCGACGGGCGAGCCGCCGATCGCCGCCGCGTCGCCCATCAGCCGCGCCGAGCTCAAGCGCCGCATCGAGGCCCTGCGCTCGGCCGAGGACGCGGCCCGCAAGGCGGGCGACGAGGCCAAGGCCGAGCTGTGCGCCGACAAGCTGTCGCGCCTCGAGGACGACGGCCTGCGCACCCTCGACGACCTGTTCAAGGACGCGCGCGACGGCACCTACACGCCGATGGGCTCCGACGTCCCGGCCGGGCTCGCGGCGATCGTGCGCAAGGCGACGGCCCCGAAGACGGCCGAGCGCTACGTCAACGCGCGCTCGCTCGCCAGCGACGTCGAGGCGTGGCTCGCCGGGCGCCAGACGCGCGCCCAGGCCGAGGAGGGCACCACCGCCGCGGTCGTCGTGCAGAACGTCGGCAGCGCCGTGCGACGCCACCTGACGACCGCCGTCGTGGCCGCCGCGGTGGGCGCGCTCGCGTTCCTCGTCGGGCGCGGTGCGGGCGGCGGCGAGGGCGGCGGCGGGAGCGGCGGCGGCGGCGAGCCGACGACGCGGCTCGCCGCGCTCGAGGTCCGCGTGGACGACCTCGCGCGCAACGCGTCGCGGTTCACGCCGGCCGACGGCGCGCGCCTCTCCGACCTGCTCACGGCCGAGCTCGACGCCGAGCGCAGCGCGGCGGCGGGTCGAGCGACCGACACGGCGAGGCTCGCGGCGCTCGCGGGCCGGCTGGGCCGCCAGCGCGTGCGCGTCGAGGCCCCGGTCGCCGTCGCCGAGGTGTCGGTCGAGGACGTCGTCCGCGGCGGGGACCCGGTCAAGGCCAAGCCCGACGACCTCTGGCTCGCCCCCGGCGAGTACCGGCTCGACGTCGGGAGCGTGCGCGTCCCGCTGATCGTGCCGTTCCTCGTGCGGGGCGCGGGCGAGGACGCCGCGCGCGAGCCCGCGCGGTTCACCGTGAAGATCCCGGTGGACCCGGCGTCGGTGCCCGAGCGGATGGTGCTCGTCGTGCCGGGCGCGGAGACTGTCGAGCACCGCGGCCCCCCGTGGTCGGCGCCGGTCGCGGTGCCCGCGCGGGTCGGGGCGTTCCTCCTCGACCGCTACGAGACGAGCAACGGCGAGTGGGCCGACTTCCTCGCCTCGCTCAACGACACCGAGCGCAAGAAGCGCGTGCCGAGCGTCGAGTTCGGCGCCGACCCCGAGCGCCCCGGCCACTACGTGGTCGCGCGCGGGACGGGCTCGGGGACCGCCGCCCGGGACCTGCCGGTCCGCGGCATCTCCCCCGACGACGCCCTCGCGTTCGTCGCGTGGCGCGCCGAGAAGGACGGCGGCGCGCTGCGCCTGCCGACGGAGGCCGAGTGGGTGGTGGCCGCGGGTTGGCTCCTGCGCCACGACCTGCCCGGCGGCGTGCGCGGCACCGTCGAGGACGGCGACTTCGCGGCGCCGGTGCCGGTCAAGACGGCTCGCGACCGTTCGCCCTACGGCGTGCTCGGCATGCTCGGCAACGCGCGCGAGCTCGTGACGGCGTACGGCTCGGCGGCCGAGGCCCCCGACCACTTCCTCGCCAAGGGCGCGGCCGCGGGCGACGACCCGTTCGAGGCCGCGACGCGCCGCGTGCGCGTCGTCGCGCGCGACACGAAGGACGAGAAGCTCGGCCTCCGCCTCGCCCGCGACCTCTCTTCCCGGTAGGAGCCCGTCCCGAGCGCGATCCTCCCTGCAACTCGTGACCGAGACGGGCTCCTAGTGGCCGTGCCCGTCGGCCGGGGCGTGCTCGTCGCCTTCGTGGCCGTGGCCGTGGCCCTGCACGACGGTGCCGGTCTGGCCGCGCGCGAGGAGGAAGAACGCCGCCGCGACGACGAGCCAGAGGACGGGCCACAGAAGCAGGCGCCCGGGCCACGGCTGCGCGTAGTCGGACCGCGCGGGCGAGATCGAGCGGGTCTCGGGGACCGGCGGGATCTCGGCCGGCCCGTGGTCGCCGCCGTGGGCGTCGTGCCCGTGCCCGCCATGGGCGTCGTGGCCGTGGCCGCCGTGCCCGTGGTCGTCGTGCCCGCCGTGACCGTGACCGCCGCTCATCGACGCCTCCGACCCCACCGGGTCACCCACCGAGCGTTTCCTCGAACCACCGGCGCACGTCCGCGACCGCGCCCGCCGGGACCGCGGGGCCCACGTCGAGCACGCGCGCCGCGCGCGCCGGCACGAGGCCGAGCAGGGTACCCCAGTCCGTCCCGCCGTCCTCGGGCGGCGCGTGGCCGCCCCCGGCGCCGACGCCGTGGACCGCCAGCCCCATCGTGCGGCGCGCGAACCGGTCGGCCCACGCGAGCACGTCGCCGTCCGCCGGGCCCCGCTCGGGCCCCGCCGCCCCCGTCGGCGCGCGACGCGCTGCGCGCACCGGGTCGAGCCACAGCCCGACGGGGCGGTCGGCGTGGTCGTCGAGCAGCCACGCGGTCTCGTCGGCCCGGAACAGCCCGTCGGCGTCGGCCGACCCGCGCCACGCGACGGCGAGCCCCGGCCACGCCGACAGGCTCGCGTGCAGCGCGCGCGACCAGCGCTCGACGGCGCGCTCGCGCGCGTGCTTCCCGTCCGGCCCGTCGCCCCTGGGGCGAGCGGGCCCGGCGTCCACCACGACGAGGGCCTGCCGCAGCGTGGCGGCGCCCGCCGCGGCGCGGTCGAGGGCGGCGCGCAGGGCCGCGGGGTCCTCGACGGGGTCGGTCTGCACGCCGGCGACCGCGAGGCCCAGCGCGCGCACCGTGGCGCGGCCGGCCGCGGCGTCGGCGGGCGCCCGCGAGGCGAACACGCCCGTGAACCCGAGCGCGCGCGCCGCCTCGGCGGTGCGCACGAGGTCGGCGACGCCGTCGCGCAGCCAGCCGGAGGCGAGGGACAGGGCCACGCAGAGAGCGAACGCGCCCGACCCGCGCGCCGCAAGTTTGGGCCGCGCGGCGGCCGACGGACGCCGCGCGCGGGCGACCTCGCCGGGAGGCCGCAAGCGGCGCGCTCGCCCGCCGAATTCACGAGCCGACGAGGTCGGGGCGGCGTCGTCGGCCCGGGCGTGACGCAGGGCCCGTCGGCGATTCGAAGCGCGTCGCCGCGCGTCGTCCGCTCCTCGGCGTGGTGCCAGAACACGCCGTCGTCGCGTCCGACGCGCGCCCGGGCCGAATCCGCGAGCCCCGACGGGGGCCTGACGTGCGTTCGGCGCTCGACGGGCCTCGTCTTTCGTGAACTCGGCGGGCTACCCGACCTCGGCGCCGAGGAAGCGGGCGACGCCGTCGGTGTCGTGCGGGCCGATCACGAGGTCGGCGACCGCCTTGGCGGGCTCGATCGCGTTGCCCATCGCGACCGCCAGCCCGACCTCGGAGAGCAACGGGAGGTCGTTGGCCTGGTCGCCGAAGGCGACGACGCGCGCCGCGGGCACGCCGTAGCGCTCCGCGAGCAGCCGGAGCGCCTCGGCCTTGCCGCGACCGCGCCGCTGCAATTCGCACAGCACGAGCCCCGTGTCGCGGAACTCCGGGAACAGCGACATCGGGAACACCTCGCGGTGCAGGCGGGCCCGGACGTCGTCCTCGAGCGCGGCCCACGCGGCGTCGGTGCGCGCGGCGTCGTCGAAGAAGAGGCTGACGCGCAGCAGGTCGCGCGTCGGCAGGGCGGGGGCCGCCGCGTCCACGAGGACGGCGTTCGTGTACCAGCGCGTCACGCGCTCGTGCTCGGGGTGGGCGGTCCGCGGCGTGAGCTTGGCGTCGCGGTGGTGGCGGAAGAGGAACGCCGCGCGCGACTCGACGGCGTCGAGGCGGCCGACGAGGTCGTCGGGGATCGTGGCGCAGTGCCACGGCTCGCCGTCGGCGTCGTGCCCGATCCAGGCGCCGTTGTAGGCGACCATCTCGGTGTCGAGGCCGAGCGTCCGGTGCACCTCGGCGGTGCCGTGGGCGCTGCGGCCGGTGGCGAGGACGACGAGGTAGCCGAGGGCGCGGACCCGGTCCACCGCGTCCTTCGTGGCGGGCGCGAGGCGGCCCTCGCCGTCGAGGAGCGTGCCGTCGAGGTCGAAGACGAGGGCGTCGTAGCGGTCGCGGGTGACGGTCGGCATGCGAAGCGGGAACCGATACCATGCGCGGGGGCCGGGCTCCCGCGACGCGGGGGGATCCCCGGTCCGCCCATGCCCCAGCCGCCCCCCCCGACCCCCGTGCCCCTCGCCCGCCGCGTGCCGTGGGCGCTCGTGCCGCTCGCGCTCGCGCTGCTCTACGCGGGCGTGCACGCGTTCGTCGGCCGCCGCCCCACCCTCGAGGCGATGGTCCCCGAGGACGCGTTCGTCGTCTGGCGCTACCGCGACCTCGAGGCGTACGACCTCGCCAATGCCGCGCCCGCGGCGGCCGGCCCGACGCACCCGGCCTCCGAGGTGCTCGGCGTCGAGCTCAACGTCCCGGGCCTGCCGGGCGTCGCGCGCGACCGGACCGTGGTCGAGGCGACGATGTGGCGCGAGGCGCTCACCGACGCACGGTTCTTCGTGCTGCCCGTTCAGGACGGCGGCGCGCTCGCCCGTCGCTTCGCCGACCCCGACCTCCCCGAGCGCCACGCCCGCCACCTCGAGGTGATGGGCCCGTGGGCCGCCGCCGGCGCCGACCGCCGGGCGGTGCGCGCCGCGGGCCACGGGGCGGGCCCGCTCCCGCCGCTCGAGGAGGGCGCGCTGTGGACCGCGTCGGCCGACTGGGGCAAGCTCGTCGAGCACGCGCTGCGGGCGGCGCTGACGGGCGCCCAGCCCTACGCCGACGCGGTGCTGGCGCTCGGGGCGCGCTTCCCGACGCGCCGGCCGACCGCGGCGCCCGGCGCGTTCGAGACGACGGCGGAGGGCGGCCGCGTGCCCTTCGTCCACGACGCGTGGACGCGCGTGACGGTGACCGCATGGCCCGACCGCGTGCGGGCGACGCTGGTCCCCGCGGCCGCGTCGGAGCTGACGCCACTGCTCGCCCGCCTCGCCGTCGCCGACCCCGCGGCGTCGCCGGCCGCGCCGGCCGCCCCCGACGACGCCGAGGCGTGGCTCTCGATGCGCGGCCCAGAGGCGCGCAAGGCGACGGCGCTGGCGCTGTGGTACGCCGGGCTCGCGTGGCCCGAGCCGGCGCTGCGCGACGGGTTCGCCGCGCTCCACCTCGACGCGCCCGGCAGCCTCACCCTCGTCGCGATGCCCTCGCCGGGGCTGCTGCCCACGTGGACGATCCTGCTCGCGGGCGAGCGCGGCGCGGTGCCCGACCTCGCCGCGTTCGGGCTCCCCGCCCCCGCCGACGAGGGCGTCGTGGACCTCCCCGCGTCGGTCGGCCGCCTGTTCCACCCGTTCGGGCCGGTCGCCGGGCGCGGCGAGGTGCTGCGCCGCCCGCTGCCCGGCGCGGCGCGCGACCGGGTCGTCGTCGGTGCCGGCCCGGGCGCGGAGACGATCGTCGCCCGCGCCACGGCCTCGATGCCCGACGCCGCGCCGTCGAGCAAGGGCACGATCGCGGTCGGCGGCCTCAAGGCCACCGCCGCGCGGCGCGTGCTCGGGCGCGCGGTCGAGCGGGGCGGGCTCTTCGGCACGCTCACCGACGCCGACCTCGCGGTCTCGCTCTCGACCGACGGCGCCGCGCTCGTCCTCGACGTCCGTCGCGCGGACGCGAGCGCTCGCCCGAAGTGAGCGCGACGCCCGGGGCCGTCCGGCGCGCGCCGCGTCAGCCCGACAGCGCGGCGAGCACGTGGTCGTGAAGCACGCCGTTGCTCGCGACGGCCTCGCCGGTGGCGTGGCCCGGACGGCCGGCGAAGTCGGTGAAGCGCCCGCCCGCCTCCTCGACGAGGATCCGCGGCGCGGCGAGGTCCCACACGCGCACGCCCGCCTCGAGCCACACGTCGGCGGTGCCGTCGAGCAGCATCGCGCACGACCCCACGTCGCCGTAGGCCCGACCGCTGCGGGCGCTGCGCACGAGCCCCTCGATCGCCGCGGCGCGCGGGTGCTCGAACAGGACGCGCTTCATGCCGCCGAGGCTGACGACGGCGCGCCGCCAGAGGTCGGTGGTCGAGACGCGCACGCGGTCGCCGTCGCGGAAGCAGCCGAGCCCGCGCCCCGCCCAGTACGCCGCGCGCAGGACGGGCAGCTCCATCGCCCCGGCCACGACCTCGCCCTCGTGCTCGAGCGCGACGAGCGGGCCCCACATCACGCCGCCGCGCGCGTAGCCGATCGTGCCGTCGAGCGGGTCCACGACGAAACGCGTCGGCCCGTCGCCCCCGCGCGCCCCGCCCTCCTCGCCGAGGATGGGCGTCCCCGGGAAGCGCGCCTCGAGCACCGCGACGGCGGCGTCCTCGGCCTCGCGGTCGGCGACGGTGACGGGCGTGCCGTCGCTCTTCTTCTCGACGCGCTCGAGGCGGCGCCAGTGCACCATCGCCCGCTCGGCCGCGGCGCGCGCCGCGGCGCGGACCGCGTCCACGGCCGCCGAGAGGTCGAAGGGGTAGGTCGTCGCCACGGGGCGCGGAGGATAGCGTGCCCCGTGGGCCCGACCTCGCCGGCTCGGGCGCGCCGCGGGCCCCTCGGTCCGTACACTCGCCCGCCCGTGGACGTCGTGGCGCCCCCGACCGGCCTCTTCGTCGGGGTCGCCCTCGACCTCCCGATGGACACCCTGTTCACGTACCGGGTGCCCCCGGCGCTCGCCGGGCGCGCGCGGCTGGGCGCGCGGGTGCGGGTGCGCTTCCGCGGCCGGCCGACGGTCGGGCTCGTCGCCGAGGTCACCGACCGTTGCGCCCTCGCGCGCGTGCTCGACGTCGAGGCGTTCCCCGACGACGAGGCGCTGCTCCCCGCCGACCTGCTCTCGCTGGCGCGGTGGATGGCCCGCTACTACGGCTGCTCGGTCGGCGAGGCGTGCGCCGCGATGGTGCCGCGCGGGGTGCGCACGCGCGGCCGGGGCGCGCAGCGGGTGCGCGCGCGGCTCGCGCGCGACGCGGCGGCCGCCGACGCCGAGGCCGACGCGCTCCCCACCGAGCGCAACGCGCAGGCGCGCGTGCTGCGCCTGCTCGCGAAGGCGCCCGAGGGCGTGCCCGCGGCCGACGTGCTGCGGCGGGCCAAGGTCTCGATGAGCCCGCTGCGGACGCTCGAGAAGGCGGGGTGGCTGACGCTCGTGACCGAGGACGCGGCCGACGACCCCCTCGTCGAGGCGACGCGCGCCCCGGTCGCGCCCGAGCCGCCGCCGCAGCACCTCTCGCCCGCGCAGGCGCAGGCGGTCGCGGCGGTCGGCGCGGCCGTCGAGGCGGGGACGTTCTCGCCCTTCCTCCTGCTCGGCGTGACGGGGTCGGGCAAGACCGAGGTCTACCTGCGCGCGATCGAGGCGTGCCGCGCCCGCGGGCGGCAGGCGATCGTGCTCGTGCCCGAGATCGCGCTGACGCCGCAGACCGTGCGCCGCTTCCGCGCCCGCAACGACCGCGTGGCGGTGCTCCACTCCGCCATGACCGAGGCCGACCGCGCGGCGGCCTGGCGTGCGATCCGCGCGGGCGAGGCCGACGTCGTGATCGGGCCGCGCAGCGCCGTGTTCGCGCCCGTGCCCCGCCTCGGGCTGCTCGTCCTCGACGAGGAGCACGAGACGTCGTTCAAGCAGCAGAACTCGCCTCGCTACCACGCCCGCGACACGGGGCTCGTGCGCGCGCGCGAGGCGGGGGCGGTGGTCGTGCTGGGCAGCGCGACCCCGTCGCTCGAGTCGTGGCGCAACGCGAAGGAGGGCAAGCTCTCGCTGCTGCGCCTGCCCGACCGCGTCGCGTCGCGCCCGCTGCCGCCGGTGCGCGTCGTGGACCTGCGCCGCGACCACGAGCGGCGCGGCTCGGGGCTGCACCTCTCGCGCACGCTCGTGGACCGCATGAAGACGGCGCTCGCCGCCGGCGGGCAGGTGATCCTCTTCCTCAACCGCCGCGGCTACTCCACGAGCGTCGCGTGCCCGCGCTGCGGGTGGGTGATGCGGTGCCCCCACTGCGACGTGTCGGTCACCTACCACAAGTCGGGCACGCTGGGCGTGTGCCACCTCTGCGGGCACGAGCGCCGGCCGCCGTCGGTGTGCCCCGACTGCGCGTTCCCGGCCCTGCGCTACCAGGGCGTGGGCACCCAGACCGTCGAGCAGGAGCTGGCCCACACCTTCCCGGGCGTCGCGATCGCGCGGATGGACTCCGACACGATGACGGACCGCGAGGCCTACGAGGACGTGCTCGGCCGCTTCGCGCGCGGCGAGGTGAAGGTGCTGCTCGGCACGCAGATGATCGCGAAGGGGCTGCACTTCCCCGACGTGACGCTCGTGGGCGTCGTGTCGGCCGACACGAGCCTGCAGGTCCCCGACTTCCGCGCGGCCGAGCGGACCTTCTCGCTGCTCGAGCAGGTCGCCGGGCGCACGGGCCGCAGCGACGCGGGCGGCGAGGTCGTCGTCCAGACGCTGCTGCCGGAGGCGCCGGCCGTGCGGCTGGCCACCGAGCACGCCTACGAGGCCTTCGCCGAGCGCGAGCTCGCCGAGCGCGAGACCTTCGGCTACCCGCCGTTCCGCCGGCTGCTGCGCATCCTTTTCCGCGGCAAGGACCCGGTCGCGGTGACCGCGCGGGGCACCGCGGTGGTCGAGCAGATCGCCGCGGCGGCGGTGCCGGGCGTCGAGTGGCTCGGGCCCGCGACCCCGCCCGTGGCGCGGGTCCAGGGCTTCTTCCGCCGCCACGTCCTCGTCAAGGCGCAGACGCCCGCGGGCATCCGCCGCGTGCTCGACGTGCTGCGTGCGCTCGAGCCCGCCGGCAAGGGCGTGGACGAGCAGTGGGACGTGGACCCCGTCGGCATGCTCTGACCGCCCCGCCGCGCCGACGGCAGGGGCGCCGGCCGAGGCGGCCCGGGGGACGCACGCGGCCCCGTACAATTCCCCGGTGATGACCGCCGGCCGCCTCCCCCTCCCGCGCGCCCTCCCCCTCCTCGTCCTGTGCGCCACCCTCGCGCTGCCCGCGCGGCGCAGCACCGCGGAGGACCCGCCCGCGGCGCCCGGAAGGCCCGCGGAGCCGCCCAAGGCCGAGCCCGCCAAGCCCCCCGAGCCGGGCGCGGCGCAGGCCGAGGAGCTCAAGGCCAAGAAGGAGTCGCTCGCGCGCCGCAAGGCGGCGCTGCCGGAGACCGCGAAGCCCGCGACCGCGCTGCTCGAGGCGTTCGAGAAGCGCGAGTTCCGCCTCTGGACGACGATGCGCCGCGAGGTGGTCGCGATGGGCGCGGCCGCGGTGCCGGCGCTCGTCGTCGGGCTCGACGAGCTCGACTGGGAGGTGCGCTCCTTCGCCGCGTCCTGCCTCGCCCAGCTCAAGGCGGTGGACGCCGTCGAGCCGCTGTGCGCGCTGCTGCGGCGCGAGACCTTCGCCGAGGGCCGCCGCCAGGTGCTGCTCGCGATCGCCGCGCTCGCCGACCCCAAGGGCCGCGAGGCGCTCGAGGAGCACGTCGAGTCCAAGGACGTGGGCCTGCGCCTAGCGGCCACGCGCGGGCTCGGCGCGATCCCGGGCACCGCGGACGTGCTGCGCAAGCGCGTCAAGGACGACGACCTCGACGTCCGCTACGAGGCGCTCGGGGCCCTGGCGGCCGCCGGCGACAAGGACGCCACCGACACGCTGGTCGCCGCCGCGGAGAAGCTCGTCGCCGACCGTGAGATCGCGCGCGTCGTGTCGTTCGAGCAGTCCGACAACGGCGACCGCTACGAGCAGTACCTGCTCGGGCTCGCGGTCGCCCGCGCGCCGGACGCGCGGGCGCAGAAGATCGCCGCCGCCGTCGTGCTCGCCGAGAAGCCGTGGGACAAGAAGGACTTCCTGCGCGTGGGCGCCGCCGACGGGCTCGGACGTCGTGCGGCGGCGGGCGAGGCGCTCCCCAAGGCCGTGCTCGGCGGGCTCACCCACGACCAGACCGAGGTCCGGCTCGCCTGCACCCGTGCGGTGGCGGGCGCGCGCTCGCCCGACCACGTCGCACGGCTCGGGCGGGTGCTCGCGGACTCGCAGCTCGACGTCCGCCACGAGGCCGTCGTCGGGCTGGGCCGGATCCCGACGTCGGAGTCGGTCAAGGCGCTGCGCAAGGCGCTCGCCGACCGCGCCGACGAGGTGCGGCTCGCCGCCGTGCGCGCGCTCGCCGAGATCCGGACGCCCGACGCCACCGCCGCGATCGTGGACGCGGCGCGCGACGACAAGTACATGATCCGCACGCTCGCGGTGCGCGAGCTCGGGTGGCGCGCGGGCGAGCCGGGCGTGCTGCCGGCGCTGCTGCGCGCGGCGAAGGACCTCGACTACGGGGTGCGCGAGCAGGCGATGGCGGCGCTCTCGCACGCGCCCAAGCCCGAGGACGTGGTCGAGATGCTCGTGTCCGGGCTCGCCGAGCGCGACCCGGGCGTGCGCGCCAACGCGTGCCTCGCGCTCTCGCGGCTCCCGCCGACGACCGCGGGCGTGGGCGACGCGGGGGTCGTGCGCCGCATCCTGACGTTGCACCTGACGAGCCCGACGCCCAAGCTCGACAAGGCGACCAAGGAGTACTTCGACGCGCTGCGGCCGCCGGCCGCGATGGACGCGCTGATCGCCGCGCTGTCCGACGACACGCTCGAGGCGCGCAAGCGCGCGCACACGCTGCTGCTGCGCATCACCGAGACCTCGCAGGGCTACGCCCCCGACGCGGCGAAGTCGGAGCGCGACGCGGCGATCGAGCGCTGGAAGACGTGGTGGGCGGCGCAGGGCGGCAAGCTCCCCCAGCGCGAGCGCCGCGCGCGCCTCGTCACGTCGGTCAGCGAGAGCGAGTCGCTCGAGGCGACCACGAAGGACTACAAGTGGAAGGGCCTCGACATCTCGCTGCTGCTCGACTCGACGGGGTCGATGGCGGGGCTCATCCGCGCGAGCAAGGAGCGCATGGACGAGATCATCGCCGAGCTCTCGGCGCTGCTCCCGAGCCTGCGCGTGTCGGTCTACACGTACCGCGACCACGGCGACGACTACCTGTTCTGGGGCTCGCCGCTGACCTTCGACACGTGGAAGCTCTCCGGGTTCCTCCAAAACGCGGTGCACGGCCAGGGCGGCGACCTGCCCGAGGCGGTGACCGAGACGGT
Source organism: Planctomycetota bacterium (assembly GCA_020851795.1). GTDB lineage: Bacteria > Planctomycetota > PLA2 > PLA2 > JAEUHO01 > JAEUHO01. Next base: position 16,293 of record JADZCA010000064.1, read on the forward strand.
GCTCAACGCCACGACGGCGCTGCGGTGGCGGCCCGAGGCCCACAAGGTCGTGCTCTACGCCGGCGACGCGCCCCACCACCCCGAGCAGGAGGGCGACCTGATCGCCAAGGTCAAGCGGTGGTTCACGGTGAAGAACCAGGCGCAGCTCCACGCGCTCTTCACCGACACGAACCGGCGTTCGCTCGACATCAAGGCCCGCAAGGCGCGCGAGGACACGAGCTCGATGCGGTCGCCCTTCTTCGACAAGTACAAGCTCGTCGCCGAGGCCGGCCGCGGCCGGGCCGTCCTGCTCGACGACGAGAGCGCGCTGATCCGCGAGCTGCTCGTGATCGCCTTCGGCGAGCCGTGGCGCGCCGACATCGAGATGATCCTCGACTTCGAGCGTTAGGAGCCCGTCCCGGCATCGGGCCGCCACGCGGCCCGATGCCGGGACGGGCTCCCAAAGGGCGGAGACGGTCGTCGCCGTCGCCGGTCGACGGGCACGTGGTGCGCTCCCGACGAGGAGGCCGGGTCGGCGTCGGTCGGGACCGCCGCCACGCGGCCCGATGCCGGGACGGGCTCCTTGACGGACGGGATGGCCGCCACGGGCACCGCCCCGGTACGATCGGCCGCCTCCCCGAGGGTCCCCCGTGCACGTCCTGCGGTCGGTCGGCCTCGTCGCCTTGGTCCTGCTCGCGGCGCGGTCCGCCGACGCCGCGGGGGGCGTCCGCGAGCGCCTCGCCTCCACCGACACGAACGAGGCGTGGCAGGCCACGGTGGAGGCCGCCACGAGCAAGGACGTCACGCTCGCCGGGCCGCTGCTCGACGCGGGGTGGCAGACGGCCTACCCCCACATCGCGGTCGGCTGCGGCGACGCGATGGCCGCGCTCGGGCCGGAGGCGGCCAAGGACGCGGAGCTGCAGAAGGCGCTCGCCAAGGCGCTCAAGGGCAAGGACCCGCGCGGGCAGATGAACCTCGCCCGCGTGCTCGGCGCGTGGGGCGACCCGACCGTGGACGAGCTGCTCGCCTCGCTCGCGTCGGGCCGGCGTCCCCCGGAGGTGCAGTCCGAGGCGTTGCACATGATCGGGAGCCTGCGCGTCCGCGCCGAGACGCCGTTCCCGCGCTGCGTGGACGCCGTGCGCACCGCGCTCAAGGACGCGGACCCGCTCGTGCTCTGCGCCGCGTGCTCGGCGGCGTCGCGGGTGGGCGACTCGAGCTTCCTCGAGCCGCTCGTGGACGTCGTGCGCCGCGCCACCGACCGCCGCGCGGGCCTCTACGCGGTCTTCGCGCTGCGCCGGCTGGGCAAGCCGGTGGACATCGGCCCGCTCGTCCACGTCGTGCAGGCGGGCTCGGCCAAGCGCGAGACGCTCAACGCGTGCCTGCGCGCGGTCACCGACCTCAGCAAGCCCGAGGACGTCGAGACGCTCCTGTCCCTGTCGCGCGCCACCAAGCCCGACGTGCGCGACGCCGCGTGCATCGCGCTCGGCGCGGTCGGCGGGCCCGGGGCCGACCGCGTGCAGGGCGGGCGGGTCGTGACCGGCGACGCGTCGCCGCCGCCGCCGTCGCCGGTCCCGCCCGACGTCCTCTCCAAGGTCGTCGAGCGGCTGCTGCAGGTCGTCGAGGCCGACACCTCGTGGGAGGTGCGCGACGGGGCGCAGCGCTCGCTGCTCCGCATCGGCGACCTGGCGAGGCCGCAGGCCGCGGCGAAGCTGCCGGGGCTGGTCGAGGCCACCGACCGCGACGTCAGCCTGACGGCGACGGACCTGTGCGGCGTGTTCCGCGCCAACGACGCGGTGAAGGCGCTGGCCAAGACCGCGCAGTTCGACGACGACCCCGTGCGCCGGATGTACGCGGCGCGCGCGCTCGGCGAGATCGCGCCGCAGGCCACGGCCGAGGAGTTCCTCGCCGCCGTCGCCAAGGACAAGAAGGGCAAGGCGCAGACGCTCAACCTCGTCCGCGCGCTCGGCTACGTGCGCCACGACGCCGCGTTCCGCGGGCTCGTCGCGATGGTGGGCTCGTCGGAGTGGTCCGAGCCGATGCTGCGCGAGGCCGAGCGCTCGCTCGAGCGCCTGACGCGGCGGCGGTTCGGGCGCGACCCCGCGCGGTGGGACCTCTGGTACGCGCGCGCCAAGGGGCACGACCCGTTCGTCTTCCACGTGCCGTCCTACGACCGGAGCAAGCAGCGCTCCGACGCGCTCGGCAAGAACCGCAAGAAGTTCGGCATCACGGAGACGACCGAGCGCGCGGTCGAGGCGGGCCTGCGCTGGCTCGAGCAGCAGCAGCACGGCGAGGGCTTCTGGGACGGCAACGAGAAGGGCTTCAACGGGTTCGTCGGGTGCGAGCCCGCCTACACCGGGCTCTCGCTGCTCGCCTACCTCGGCGCCGGCTACGGCCCGCAGGCCGGCCGCTACCGCGAGACGATCCGGCGCGGCGCCGAGTTCCTCGCGGCCGCGCAGTACTACGACGGCGGGTTCCCCGTGGCCGGCACCGGCGACCAGACGGCGTTCTTCGCCTACGTGATCGGGATGGCGAACTGGGCCATCAACGAGGCGTACACGATCTCGGGCGACGCGTTCCTCAAGGAGTACGCGCAGCGCGGCATCGACTACATGGTGCGCACGCAGACGCTGGGCGGCGGCTGGCGCTACGGCCCGCGCTACCTCGAGTCCGACGCGTCGTGCACGTCGTGGGTCTACATGGGGCTCAAGGCGGGCCTGTCGGGCGGGCTGCGCGTGCCGCAGAAGAGCCTCGACGGCATCGACATGTGGCTCGAGAAGGCGCAGACCGACGTCACCGGCGAGGTCGAGCGGCCCGAGGACATGACGACCGACTTCGACCGCGAGGTCGGCGTCAAGCGCACGGTCAAGGCGATCACGGGCTACCTGCCGATCACGGCCGGGCAGCAGGGCACCTACCACCAGGACTCGATGACGCCGGTCGGGATGGTGTGCCGCTTCTTCATGGGCTGGCGGCGCAGCCACCCGTTCCTCATCGGCAGCGCGAACTACACCGCCGAGAACCCGCCGCAGTGGATGAAGGGCACCGGGATCTCGGAGTACTACTACTACTGGTACTACGGCACGCTCGCGATGTACCAGATGGGCGGCCGCTACTGGCGCGCGTGGAATGAGAAGATCAAGACGATGCTGCCCGACCGCCAGCGCGTGGACCCGCCCGCGCTCGCCGGGTCGTGGGACCCCGACACGAGCCGCGGCGGCGGCGGGCGGCTGTTCTCGACGCCCGCGGCGATCCTGACGCTGGAGACGTACTACCGCTTCAGCCCGATGCTCGACGAGTCCGACGAGGACCTCGCGGCGAAGATGAAGGAGCTCAAGCAGGGCGGCGGCCCGGCGATGGGCGAGCCGGCCGGGATGGACGACACGGGGATGGGCGGCTGACCGCCCCGCGGGCGCGCTGCGCCGGGCGGGTACCATCCGCGGCGTGCGCACGCCCCCCGTCGTCGTCCGCCTCGCGCTCGCCCTGCTCGGGGCGGCGCTCGCCGTCCTCGCGGCCCCGTCGTCCCGCGCAGGCGACGCCCCGGTCGAGGCGTTCGACGCCGCGGCCCCCGCGGTGCGCAGGCTCCTCGACAGCGACAAGGGCGCCGACCGCCTCCAGGGCCTGACGCGGGCCGGTCGCCTTCGCGACCCGCGCGCGCTCGACCTCGTGCTCGACGCCGTGGCCAAGGAGGCCGCGCGGTCGGCGGCGCTGAGCAAGGCGCAGACCGAGACGGCCGCGTCGCTCGAGACGGCGCTGTCCGACGTCGAGAAGGCCAACGCCGAGAACCCGCGCTCGGCGCGCGAGGTCGAGGCGTTCAACAAGCGCGTCAAGAAGATCGAGGCCAAGCGCGACGCCGCGTACGCCCGCCTGCGCGAGCTCGCCGCGGACGCGCTCCAGGCGAGGGCGATCGCCGCGGCCGTGCCCGTCGCCGCCGCCGGGATCGTCGACGGCGTCGCGCCCGCCGCCGCGCCCGCGCTGCTCGAGCGGCTCGCGGCGGCGTGGAACGGCCCCAAGGCCGGCGTGGACGACCGGCTGCGCTGGGTGGACGTGCTCGCCGCGGTCGGGAGCGTCCCCACCGCGCCGGCGCTGCGTGCGCTCGCGCGCGACGCGTCGCTCGACGTGCGCGTGCGGGCCGCCGCCGTGGCGGCGAGCGCGACGCGCGGGGGCGACGCGGCCGTGGAGGACTGCGTGGCCGCGCTCGCCGAGAAGGGCGACGCGTGGCCCGTCGCCGCCGCCGGCGTGGACGGGCTGCGCCGGCTGCACCGCCGCGAGGGCATCGAGCCGCTCATCGAGATGCTCGGGCGCGAGGACCTCGGCCGGCTGCGCGAGGACGCCCACCGCGCGCTCCGCTCGCTCACGGGGCAGGGCCACGGCCCCTACCGCCAGCCGTGGGCCGACTGGTGGAAGGAGGCGAAGGCGACCTTCCCGATGCCCGAGAAGCCGGCCGACGCGCTCGACCTGACGCGCCCCGAGAAGGGCGTCACGTTCTACGGCATCACGTCGTTCTCGGACCGCATCCTCTTCGTGCTCGACGTGTCGGGCAGCATGACCGACGCGGCCTACGACCAGGCCACCGGCGCGCGGGCCGACGAGCGTCGCATCGACCTCCTGCGCAAGGAGCTCGCGGCCACGCTCGCGATGCTCGACCCGCGGCGGACCTTCGAGGTGGTGCTGTTCTCCCACCGGGTCGTCCGCCTGATGGGCGCGATGACGCCGGCCACGCCCCCGGCGGTCGAGAAGGCCAAGAAGCTCGTGGTCGACACCGAGCCCGCGGGCGGGACCAACCTCCACGACGCGCTCGAGACGGCGTTCCTGATCGCGGGCGTCGGCACCGCCACGACGACGCGCTCGGGGCCGCCGGTGGTGGACACGATCTTCTTCATGACCGACGGCAAGCCGACGGCCGGCAAGCTGCAGAAGCCCGACGAGATCCTCGAGGCGGTGCGGTCGTGGAACCGCAGCGCGAACCTGACGATCCACACGATCGCGATGGGCGACGACTGCGACGTCGCGTTCCTCGAGGCGCTCGCGGTCCAGAACCACGGCCGCTTCGTCAAGCGGTAGGCCGCCGGACGCCGCGTCGTGCGCCCCGGTCCCGCCTGCGCCCTGTGGCTGGCGCTCGCCGCGAGCGCGGCGCCGGCGCGAGGCGACGACGACGCCGACCGCTGGGCCGCCGCCGCGGTGCGGGCCGCGTCCACCGACCCGGCGGTGCGGGCGCGGGCGCTCGAGGACGCGCGCGTCGCGTCCGACTTGCGCGCGCTCGACGTGCCGGTCCGCGCCGCCGCCGCCGCCAAGCGCGACCGCGACCGCGCCGCCGCGCAGCTCGCCACCCTCGAGAGCGACGCCGACGAGGCGTGGGCGGCGCGCGACCGCGAGGTCCGTGCGTTCGACCGGCTCAAGGACCCCGACGCGGCGCGCGAGGACGCGCACCGGCGCCGGCTCTCCGCCCTGCGCGACCGCACCGAGGGGCTCGAGGTCGCGGCGGACACGACCAGCCTCGAGGTCGCCGACCGGGAGGAGGAGCTCGACACCGCCCGCCGGGTCGCGAGCGCGGTGCTGGCGCGCGTGCCCCCCGACGAGGTCGCCGACGGCGTGGCGCGGCTGCGCGCGGCGTGGGTCGCCGACGCGCGCGCCGAGCCCGAGGACCGCGTCCGGTTCGTCGAGGCGATCGAGCGCGTGCGGGCGCCCGGCGTCTCGGAGGCGCTCGCGGCGCTCGCGCGCGACGCGCGGCTCGACGCGCGCGTGCGGGCCGCCGCCCTCGACGCGCGCGCGGCCCGCCGCGACGAGGGCGTGCTCGACGAGGCCGTCGCCGCCACCGCCGACCCGTCGTGGGTGGTCGCCGCCGCCGCGCTCGACGTGCTGCGGACGCTCCACGAGCCCGCGGCGATCGAGCCGCTCATCGCGTTCCTGCGCCGCGAGGACCTCGGGCGGCTGCGGGAGGACGCGTGGAGGGCGCTCCGCTCGCTCACGGGCGAGCGCCACGGCCCCTACGCCGAGCCGTGGGCGGCGTGGTGGGCGGAGCACGCGCGCGACTTCGAGCCGCCGCGGCGTCCCGCTTCCCTCGCCGAGCTCGCGGCACCGGACAGCGGCGCGACGTTCTACGGCATCACGACCTTCTCGACGCGGATCGTGTTCACGCTCGACGTGTCCGGGAGCATGGCCGAGCCGCTGCGCCGCGGCGCGGCCGACGGGGCCCGCCGGATCGACAGCGCGCGGCGCGAGGCCCTCGGGGCGCTCGACTTCCTCGACGAGCGCGGCCGCTTCGGCGTGGTGCTCTTCGACCGCGGGGTGCGGCGCTTCGCCGGCGGGCTCGTGCGCGCCGACGCCGACTCGCGTCGCCGCGCGAAGACCTGGCTGTTCGAGCGCGAGCCCCGGGGCGAGACCAACCTGCTCGACGCCCTGCGCGAGGCGTTCCGGATGGCGTCGGGGCTCGACGGCGCGGCCCCGCCCCTCGCGGGCGCGGACACGGTGTTCCTGCTCTCCGACGGCCTCCCCACGGCGGGGGGCGTGCGGTCGCCCGAGCGCATCGTCGAGTCGGTGCGGCGGTGGAACCGCTCGGCGCGGCTCGTCGTCCACTGCGTGGCCCTCGGCGGCCAGGACGGCGGGCTGCTCGCCGACATCGCCGCCGCCACCGGCGGCCGCTACGTGCGCCGCTAGCGCGCCGTGCCGCTAGCCCGCCGAATTCACGAGCCGACGAGGTCGGGGCGGCGTCTTGCGCCCGGGCGTGGCGCGGGGCCCGTCGGCGATTCGATGCGCGTCGCCACGCGTCGTCCGCTCCTCGGGCCGCTACGTGCCAGGAAAGTTGTTTTCACGCAGCGTGAAAACAACTTTCCTGGCACCGCGGCGCGTCAGCGCTTCGCGCCCGCGACGTGGTCGGCGTACCAGCGGTCCCACGCGATCGGGCTGGTCCCGAGCCGCAGCACCTCGTCGGGCGGGATCGGCGAGCCGGTGAGGTGCGCCGCGTAGGACGCGAGGATGTCGCGCAGGACGGGCTTCTGCTCCTCCGGCAGGTCGTCGAAGAGGCGCAGCACCTGCGGGAACGTCCGCGGGTCGCCGATGCGCTCGAGCGCCGCCGCGGCCGCGAGGCGGATGCGGGTGTGCTCGTCCTTGAGCAGCAGCACGAGGAAGTCGGTCGCCTCGGGACGACGCAGCGCCCCCATCGCCTTGGCGGTGTGCAGGCGCGCGTAGGGGTCGCGGTCCTGCACGAGGCCGACCAGCCCCGTCATCGCCTTCTCGGCGATCGCCTCCTCGATCGGACGACCCGCCCGCTCGCGGGCGATCACCACGTTGGCGAACGCCAGCGGGGCGAAGCGTCGCGCCTCGAGCGTGTTCGACCGCAGCAGCGCGACGATGGGCGGGAGCGGCGTGTCGGGGTCGGCGCGCAGCTTGATCGCGATGAGCGCGTTGCCGACGAGGGCCGCGTCGGGGCTCGTGAGCTTGCTGACGAGCACCGCCGTCGCCTCGCGCCGCGTCGAGAACCCCAGCGCCTTGACCGCGAGGTGCTCGGCCCGCACGCCGTGCTGGCCGCGCGCGGAGGCCACGATCACGTCGAAGTCGGCGTCGGTCTCCTCCCCCACCTTCTTCGCGAGCAGCGACGCCTCCTCGTCCTTCCCCTCCTGCTGCACCGCGTCCCACTGCGCGACGAGGCTCTCGATGCGGACGAAGCGCTCCTGCTGCGCAGGCGCGAGCGGGCGCCCCGTCCCGCTCTCGGCCGGGTCGAACGACGCCGGATCGGCGTCGCCGCCCGGGTCGGTGGCCGAGCCGCTGCGCGCGCGCTCGCGGTCGGCGGCCCGGGGGCCCCCCTTGCACGCGGGGAGCGCCCCCGCGAGGAGAGCGAGGACGAGGACGACGGGGGCGGGCGGGCGGGGCGTCATGAGGGGACCGTGCGTCCTTGGACCGCGTCGGGGGCGCCCGCCTTCCCCGCACCGGGGTCGTCGGGCTCGGCGACCGCCTCGAGCCGGGCGCGCAGCGCCGCCGGGAGCCGCGTGGGGCGCGCCTGCCGGTCGGTCGCGGCGAGGGTGGTGTGGCCCGACGCGAGGCGGGCGCCGTCGGCGGGACGGTCCACCTCGTAGCGGAACACCAGCCGCACGCCCGAGACCGACGCGAGGCGCGTGCGCACGCGCAGGACGTCGTCGTAGGTCGCGGGCCGGACGAACTTGAGCCCCGCGTCGGCGACGACGAGGAGCAGCCCGCCGTCCTCGACCTCGCGGTAGGCGGTGCCGAGGCTGCGCAGGAACTCCGTGCGCCCCGCCTCGAAGTAGGCGAGGTAGTGCGCGTGGTAGACCACGCCCATCCGGTCGACCTCGCCGTACCGGACCCGCACCGTCGTCTCGTGGATCACGACGGGGAAGGATATCGGCGCAGCGCGCCCGTCCCACCCGTATCCTGCCCCGGATGCGGTCCGCCCCCGACGACGCGCCCCCGGCGCACGCCACCCGCCGGGACCCGGTGCTCGCCGTGCTCCTCGGCTGGCTCGTGCCCGGCCTCGGGCACCTCTACGTGGGCCGCCCGGGCAAGGGCCTCCTCTACGTCGCGCTCGTCGGGGTCCCCTTCCTCGTGGGCCTCGTGCTCGCGGGCTTCCTCTGCGTCAACCCCGAGCGCGAGCCCGTCTGGTTCGTCGGGCAGGCGTTCGCCGGCGCGCCCGCCGGCGTCGTCGCGTGGCTCACGCGGACGTGGGAGCCCACCCGCCGCATCCCCACCGCCGAGCTCGGGCTGCTCTACACCACCGTCGCCGGCCTCGTGAACCTCGTCGCGATCTCCGACGTGATCGGCCTCGTGGACGCGCGGCTGCGCGCCTTCGACGCGTGGAAGCGCGAGCGCGAGGCCGCCCGCGCTGCCGCCGCCGCTGCCGCCGCCGCCGCGCTCGCGTCGGCCGCGCCGCCGGTCGCCGACGGCGACGGCCCCGCGTTCCTCGTGCCCGCCCCGCCCGAGGTCGCCGACGAAGGCGCGGGTCCCGGGGCGCTCGCTGACGGCCTCGGCGTCGAAGGGGCCGGCTCCCCCGCGGTCGAGGCCGCGCCCGCGCCGTCGCCCGAGGTCGCCGACGCCGCGCCTCCCCGCACCGACCCCGCCCCCGGCGGGGCCGCGAGCGACGGCGGCGCGACGGGCGGCGACGGGGCGACGCCGACGCCCGGAGCGCTCCCGTGACGCTCGCCGAGCTGCTCGCGGTCGTGCCGCTCGCACTCGTGGTCGCCGTCGCGATCGGCGCGTCGGGGCGCGACACGCCGCGCGACGTCGCGCGCGCGAGCCTCCACACGCTGTGGACGCTCGTGCTCGTCGTGGGCGGCGTCGCACTCGCCGTCCGCGTGCTGATCGCCGTGTTCGTCTGACGACCGCGCGCGCGGCGTCGGCGACGGGGTTCACCGCACGCGCCGCAGCCCGACGCCGGGCACCGCCACGGCGCGTCCCGTGAGCTCGAGCTGCGTGAGCGCCGCGGCGACGGCGTCGGCGGAGAGCCCCGTGCGCAAGGCGAGCGCGTCGGGCGCGACCACGTCGTCGGGGTCGAGCGCGTTCCACACGACGAGCGCGGGCCCCGACGGCGGCGGGTCGGCGGGCGCGGCGGCTGCCCCGCCGCCCCGGGCCTCGCCCCCACGCGCGTCCCCACGTCCGAGCGCACGCAGCACGTCGTCGGCGCCCTCGCACAGCGTCGCACCGTCGCGCAGCAGGCGGTGGCAGCCGGCGTGCGTGCCCCGGTCCACGGGGCCCGGTACCGCGAGCACCTCTCGCCCCGCCTCGGCCGCGAGCCGCGCGGTGAGGAGCGCACCGCTGGTCGTCCCCGCCTCGACGACGACCACCGCCTGCACGAGCGCGGCCACGATGCGGTTGCGGCGCGGGAAGTGGCCGGGCTGCGGCGGCGTGCCCGGCGGGTGCTCGGAGAGCAGCGCCCCGTGCGCGGCCACGTCGTCGGCGAGCCCGACGTGCTCGGGCGGGTAGACGACGTCGGCGCCGCACCCGAGCACGGCGAGCGTCGCGCCGCCGCCCGCGATCGCGCCGGCGTGCGCCGCCCCGTCCACGCCGCGCGCGAGCCCGCTCACCACGACCACGCCGGCCCGCGCGAGGGCCTCCGCCGTCGCCCGCGCGACGCGCAGGCCGTAGGCGCTCGCGGCCCGCGTCCCGACCACCGCGACGGCGTCGCCGACCGTGGGCACGGCCCCGCGCACCCACAGGGCCGGCGGCGGGTCCCCCGCCTCGAGCAGCGCGCGCGGGAAGTCGGCGTCGGCCGGGGTGCGCACGGCGAGCCCGACGGCGGCGGCGGCGGCGCGCATCGCCGCCGGGTCGGCGCAGGCGAGCCCGCGCGCGAGGGCCCCGGCCCGCGCGGGCCCGACGCCGGGCACGGCCGCGAGGCGCGCCGCCGACGCCCGGCGGGCCGCCGCCGGGCCGCCGAACGCGCGCACGAGCGCGCCGCACGTGCGCGGGCCGACCCCCGCCACCGAGGCGAGCGCGAGCCACGCGTCGCCGTCCTCGGAGGCGCCCGTGCGCGGGGCCTGGCGCGGCGGAGGGCGGGCGTCGTCCACGCAAGGAACACGCGTGACGGCCCCGCCCGGTCACGCGCACGCGTCGCCCAGCACGGCGACCGCGACCGGCCGGGGCGCGCAGTGCGGAGGGGCGGTCGTGACGAGGGCCCGCGGCGCCGACGGCCGCGGTACCGCCGCTCAGCCCGGATTTCCCACGAAAGACGAGGGGCTTCGTGGACCGACCGAGCGGCGTCCCGCGGTCGGGGCCGATGCAGGGTCGTCGGGCGCGGGGTTTCACCGACGACCGCGTGTTCTTGGGACAC
>JADZCA010000065.1 GCA_020851795.1 Planctomycetota bacterium
CAGTCCGGCATGTGCGCCTCCTGACGGGGCGCGTGGGCCGCATGGGATGGCTCGGAGCCCTTCAACTCCAGATCGGACGGCGGGTTACGTCACCGCACCCCCCACGGAACTGTGGGTAATCGAAAGGGTCGTGCGTCGTCTCGTCCTCGCCGCCCTGCTCCTCGGCTGCGCCCTCGTGGCGTTCGAGCGGTTCCGTGCGCGTTCGACGTGCGCGGCAGGGGACGGAGGTCCTCCCGACGCGATCCTCGTCGTGTGCATCGACACGCTGCGCGCCGACGCCCTCGACGGGGACGCGAGCGGGCCCAGCCCCATGCCGGGCCTCGAGAAGCTCGCGCACTCGGGGGTGCGGTTCACCGGGGCCGTCGCGCCGTCCTCGTGGACGGGGGCGAGCGTCGGCAGCCTGCTCACGGGGCTCGACCCGCTGCGCCACGGCGTCCACGTGCAGGACGGCGACGCGCGGCTCTCGCCGCGCGTGCGGAGCGTCGCGCAGCTCCTGCGCGAGCACGGCTGGTGGACGTTCGCGTCCACGTCGGGCGGCTGGGCCGGCGCGGGCACCGGCTTCGCGCGCGGCTTCGACCGCTTCGACGAGGGCTTCGACCGCCGTGCGCCGGAGGAGACGGCCTCCACGTGGCGGTCGTCGCGCCCGTCGAGGCGGCCCTGCTTCGTCTGGCTGCACACCTACGCCGCGCACGACCCGTACGGGGACAAGGGCTGGGGCGAGCCCCCCGCCGACGCGGCCGAGCGGGTGCAGCGCGGGCGTGCGATCGGGCGTCGCTTCCACGAGGCCCAAGGTGACGACGTCGCCGGCGCGCGCCGGGCCTTCCTCCTCGCGCGGCTGTCGGACCGGTGGATGCGCGAGGGGATCGAGCAGGAGCTCGGCGTCCCGCGTGCGATGGAGCTCTGGGCCTCCTGCGTCGCGTGGATGCGTGGCGGGTGGCAGGCCGACCCGGCCGACCGCGCCGTCGTGGACGCGCTCCGCGCCGCCTATCGCGCGCAGCTGCACGACGTGGACCAGCGGGTCGCCCGCGCGGTCGCGGCGTTTCAGGACGCGGAGCCCGGGGCGCGGATCGCGGTGATCGTCACGTCGGACCACGGCGAGGGGTTCGGGGCGCACGCGACGCTGGGCCACGGGCTCGACGTCTCCGAGGACCTCGTGCGCGTCCCGCTGCTCCTGCGGGCCCCCGGCGTCGCGGCGGGGCGCACGGTCCCCGCGCGCTGCGGGCTCGTGGACGTCGCCCCGACGATCCTCGAGCTCGCGGGGGTCGCGCCGCCGGCCGACCTCGACGGGCGCAGCCTCCTCGGGCTGCTCGGGCCGCGCGGCCACGGACGTCCGGTGCCGTCGAGCGTCCACCCGATCGAGTCGGCCCTCGGGCTCGACGGGCCGACCTCGTGCCGCGTCGCCCTGCGCTCCGACGCGCTCGCCGCGCACGCGGCGTTCGACTTCGCCCAGCGTCGGTGGGTCGCCGAGCAGTGGTTCGACCTCGAGCGCGACCCGCGCGAGGCCCGCGCGCTGCGCGCCGCGCCGCCCGCGTCCGCCGACCCCGCCTTCGCCGTCGCGTGGGCGGAGCTCCGCTCGCGCGTCGAGCGACGGTATGCGTCGGACGTCGGGCCCTCTCCTCGTCCGCCGGGCGCGGGCGCCGCGAACGTCGCGCCGTCGGCCGGCGCGGCGGTCCGCTGACCCGCGCCGCGCCTACCCCTTCTTCGACTTCTTCGCCGGCTTGCCGGCGGCCTTCGCCGCCTTCGCAGGCTTGAGCCCGCGCCCCGCGAGCATCTTCGCGATGCGCGCGGCGCGCTGCGCGGGCGTGTAGCGCTCCCACGAGGCCTTGATCGCGGCCTTGAGCTTGGGGTTGTTCTTGCCCGGCCCGCGCGGCTTGGGACCGCTCGAGGGGGCGACGCTCATGCCGCGCCCCGCTGCCGGCGCCGCCGACTGCGCGCGTACCGCGTCCACGAGACGCGAGACCGACGCGACGAGCTCGGAGACGGCGGACGAGAGCGCCAACGACAATTCAGAAGACTTCGGACGAGCCATGGGGACTCCCAAAGGGCGGGGGAGTCTACATGGAAGGCTGACTCAAACGCCAGCGGATCCCCGAAGAAGCTCGGGCTCCGTATGCGAACGGAGCCCGAATCGTCCGTAGGAGGTGAGTCCGGCCGTCACCGACGGTGACGGTTGCGCGTCGGCGGCGGGGGCGGAGGCGGTGACTCGTCGCGGCGACGGACATTCCACGACGACGGGGTCGTCGTCCGGGGGGGCGTGGGCACCGACTCCACGCGCGTCGGCGCAGGGATCGTCCGCGGGGAGGGATTGGACGGCGGGGTGAACGTCGTCCGCGGCCACGACGGAGCCGCGTGGCGGGGGACCTCGGGGAGCGTGCGCGGAGCGACGACAGGGGGCGTCGGCGCGAGCCGCGGCGCCGGGTTCGAGACGACGCGCGGCGCGGCGGGCGTCGCGGTCGGCGTCGGGCTCGTCCACCGCGGGACGCTCGGCGTCGCCGCGGCGTCGCGGGTCGTGCGCCACCACGTGCCGTGGCCGGTGCTGCGAGCGCGCGTCGCGTCGGCGGTCGTCGTCTCGGGCGACGGGACGGGCGTGAGCCGCGGGGCAGGCGTCGCCTCGAACCGGGGCGCGGTCGGGGTCGGGTGGACGCGCCGCGAGCCGTCGGCGGTCGCGGTCGTCGCGTCGGTCGCCGTCGGCGTCGTGGTGCGCGTGCGCGGCCAGGTCGTCGTCGCGGTGCCGTCCGTCGCGGCGTGGCGCGAGCGGTACCACGAGCCCGTGCCGTCGAGGCGACGCGGGGACGTGGACGTCGGGGCGGCGCTCGTCGCGGGGCCCGTGGCGACGCGAGGCGCGTCAGTGGCCGGCGTGGGGACCGCGCGGCGCATCCGGGTGTCGTCGCTCGTCACCCGCGGCGCCCACGACGTCCCGTCCGCAGCACGCCGCGGCGCCGAGGCGGTGCCCCGGTCGTGCGAGACGAAGCGCGGCGACGAGCGGTCCGGCGGACGGACGCCGTCGGCGCTGCGCACGTCCACCGTCGTGCGGTCCGACCACGACGGCCGCGTCGTGCGGAACGACCCGCTGTGCGGGGCGTACCCGCCGCCCGCGCGGGTGCGGTGCGAGACCCACGGCAGGTCGTCGGCGTGCGGGTGCCACGCGGCGCCGCGGTGGCAGCCGGGGTCGCTGCGGTACCACGACCGCCGCGGCTCGTACCAGCGGCAGGGCGCGTCGTAGACGAAGAGCCCGAAGCCGTAGCCGGGCGTCCAGCAGTCCCACGCGAGGTCGTAGCACGACCACGCGCCGAACGAGCCGCACCCGAACGCGAGCGACCACGTGATGCACGGTGCGCGGCGGTAGTAGACGACGGGCTGGAGCACCGCGCACGGGTCGTAGGCGGGGACGTAGACGATCTCGGGCTGCGCGGGCTCGACGACGATCACGGGCGGCGCCCCGACCACGGCCGGCGGCTGCTCGGCCACGACGACGTGCTCGTCGGTGGCGAGGTGGCCGGCGTCCTTGGCGCGCTGGCGGAACGCCTGCACCGCCGCGAGCACGTCGGGCTGCTGCGTCGCCATCGCGACGCCCATCGCCTCGAGCCAGCCGAGGTTGTCGTCGAGCCACATCAGGACGTCGGGGAACTGCAGCAGCGCCTTGACGCTGTCGTCCCACGTCGCGTCCGCGGGCGCGGCCGTCGCCTTGCCGCCCTGGCTGCGCACCCAGCGCGCCGCCGCGACGAGGTCGAGCGGGAACGCGGTCGCAGGCAGCAGCGACGAGAGCACGACGTCGGGGTAGAGCGCCACGGGCCCGACCAGCTCCTCGAGCTGCGCGGGCGAGAGACGCGGCGGCGCGTCGGGTGCCGCGACGGGCGCGGGGCCGGGCGAGCCGTCGAAGGCGTTCGGCGCGGGCGGCGCGTCCACGGGGTAGGGGAGCGGGGCCGGCGGCGGCGGCGGGTCGTCGGCGCGGGCCGACGGCGCGGCGGCGAGGACCGGTGCGGCGAGGACGAGCGCGGCGAGGGCTCGCGAGAGGACGGACGTGCAGCGCATGGCGCGACCTCGGACGGCGTCCCGCGGGGCGTCCCCACGGCGGCCGTCCACGCGCATTCTCGCGCGGCGCGAGGGTCGGGCCAGCCCCCAACCGACCGACCGCGGTGGACGTCGTCCAAACGCGTGTTTGAACGACGGGGCGGCGACGCGCTCCGCCGCGGCGCGTGCGGTCCGCCGTGGCTCCGAGCCGGGCGAACGACGCGCGAACGCGGGCGGGCGTCGCGGGACGGGGCCGCAAGCGCCCGCGGGCGGGGGGCTCCCCACCCGGCGCGCGGCCGTGGTAGCGTGGGTGCTTCTCCCACGGAGGGCCCCCCGATGCGCTACGCCGTCGCCTCGGTTCGTCGGGCCCGTTCCGTGCCCGCCGCGCGCTGACGTCCGTCCCGGTCGTCCGTCGCGCCGCGCGTCTCGGTCGCGGGCCCGCTCGTCGTGCCGCCCTCGTCGGCGGCTCCCCGGCCCCGCCGGTCCGCGCCCGCTTCCCGTCGCTCGGGGGCAGGTCGCACCCCCCCCTCTCTTCGGACGGACCTTCCCTTGACCGACCTCTCCCTGTGGGGCTTCTCGCCCCGCACGGCCGACGCGCACGCCGCGCTCGGCCTGCCCGACACCGTGCCCGCCCGCGTCGTCGCCGCCCCCGGCGGACGCTGGCGCGTCGTCTCCGCGTTCGGCGACCTGCTCGTCGAGCCTGCGGGGCGCCTCCGCTTCGACGCGGCCGACGCCGCGGACCTGCCCTCCGTCGGCGACTGGGTCGCCGTCGCCGCCCGCCCCGACGAGGGGCGCGGCACCGTCGTCGCGCTGCTCCCGCGCGCGAGCGCGCTCGTGCGCAAGGCGGCGGGCCGCGCCGTCGCGCCGCAGGTGCTGGCGGCCAACCTCGACCTCGTGCTCGTCGCGTGCGGGCTCGACCTCGACTGGAACCCCGCGCGCCTCGAGCGTCTGCTCGCGGTCGTGTGGGAGAGCGGCGCGCAGCCGCTCGTCGTCCTCACCAAGGCCGACGCGTGCGCCGACGTCGCCGCGCGCGTCGAGGAGGCGCGCCGCGTCGCGGTCGGGGCGGACGTGCTCGCGGTCAGCGCGCAGGACGGCCGCGGGCTCGACGCCCTGCGCGACGCGCTCCCGCCGGCGACGACGGCGGCGCTGCTCGGCTCGTCGGGCGTGGGCAAGTCCACGCTGGTCAACCGCCTGCTCGGTGCCGCCGCGCAGGCGACGACCGACGTGCGCGCGCACGACCACCGTGGGCGCCACACGACCACCACGCGCGAGATGTTCCGCCTGCCGTGGGGCGCGCTGCTGGTGGACACGCCCGGGCTGCGCGAGGTCGCGGTGTGGACCGACGGGGACGCGGTGGACGCGGCCTTCGCCGACGTCGTCGCGCTCGCGCAGGGCTGCCGCTTCCGCGACTGCGCGCACGGCCCGGAGCCGGGCTGCGCGGTGCGCGCGGCCGTCGCCGCGGGCTCGCTCGACGCGTCGCGGCTCGAGGACTACCTCCGCCTCGGGCGCGAGCAGGCGTGGCTCGCCCGCAAGGCCGACCCCGTCGCCGCCCGCGCCGAGCGCGACCGGTGGAAGGCGATCCACCGGTCCGCGCGCGAGCACATGCGCGCCAAGCGCGGGGAGTGAGCGTCAGCGCGCGACGGCGAACGCCGTGGCGTCGAGCACCACCGGCTCCCGCGTCAGGCGGGCGGGGTCGTAGCGGGCGAGCAGGTCCCGCGGCGACACCCGCTCGCCGGGCGCGGCGAGCCCGGCCGTCTCCGCGACGCGCCCGACGAGGCCCGGCGCCGTCCACCCCGCCGCGCGCAGCGCGCGCACCGACGTGTCGCCGTGGCGCTTGGCGAGCCGCCGGCCGTCGGGGCCCACGACGAGCGGGAGGTGCAAGTGGCGAGGCGGGCGCAGGCCGAGCGCGCGGTGGAGCAGGAGCTGGCGCGACGTCGAGGGCAGCAGGTCGGCGCCGCGCACGACGAGGTCCACGGCGCTCGCGTCGTCGTCCACGACCGTGGCCAGCTGGTAGGCGGCGGTGCCGTTGGACTTGAAGACGACGAAGTCGCCGGTCTCGGCGTGGGGGTCGAAGGCCTGCGGCCCGAAGAGGAGGTCGTCGAAGGCGGCCGGCCCGGGCGCCGCGACGAAGCGGAGGGCGGCGGGCCGCCCGGTGCGCGCCACGGCGTCGGCGAGCGAGGAGAAGCGGCCGCGGCATGTGCCCGGGTAGCGGGGCCCGTCGGGGCCGTGCGGCGCGCTCGCGGCCGTCTCCACCTCGCTGCGCGTGCAGACGCAAGGGTAGGCGAGGCCGCGCGCGACGAGGTCGTCGGCGACGGCCTCGTACACCGCGCCGCGCTGCGACTGCACGAGCACGCCCTCGGCCTCGTCCCAGTCGAGGCCGAGCCAGCGCAGGTCGTCGAGCGCGTCGCGCTCCGCGCCGCGCTTGACCCGAGGCCCGTCGAGGTCGTCCACACGCAGGACGAGGGTCCCGCCCGCGGCGCGCACGTGGAGCCACGTCAGCAGGAACGTGCGCACGTTGCCGACGTGGAGCGCGCCGGTCGGGCTCGGGGCGAGTCGCGATCGCACGCCGCCACGGTACGCCGCCGGTCGAGACGACGGGTAGGATCCCGGGGCGCTTCGCGGAGTCAGGCCGTCTGTCGTCACGATCCTGCATCGCCGGCGCGTGGACGACGTTCGCGTGAAAACAACTTTCCTGGCACCGCCGGGATCGCCGGGCATCGCGGCGGCGGCGCGCAGCACGCTCGTGCTCGTCACGTTGGCGCTGTTCCTCGTGTGGAGCCACACCTTCCTCGCGTTCGAGGTGCTGCTCGCGCCACGGACGGGCCCCGCGCCGCTGCGGTGGTACGAGCTCGTCGTGGCGCGCTTCGTGCCGGTGTTCGCCGTGTGCTCGGTCTGGTGCTTCGGGCTGCACCGCCGCGCCGCGATCGAGGTGGTCCGCGCGCACCCGCGGCGGCTCCTCCTGTGCGGGCTGCTCGCCGTGCCCGTCTACAACGGCGCCCTCTACTTCGCGATGGAGCACCGCGTGTCGGGGCCCGTGGCGTCGCTGCTGACGACGCTCTCGCCGCTCTACCTCGTCGTGATCGGTGCCGTGTTCCTGCGCGAGCGCGTCGGCCTGCGCCAGGTCGTCGGCCTCGTGCTCGGCTTCGCCGGCGTCGGGCTCGTCGCCTCCGCGCGCGACGCCGCCGGCGGGCGCGCCGCCGACGTGCTGGTCCTCGCGGCCGCGCCGCTGGGGTGGTCGGTCTACACCTCGCTCACCAAGCACGTCGCGCGCTCGGTGCCGCCGCTGCTGTGGACCTACCTCGTGCTCACGGTGGGCTCCCTCCCGCTCGTCGTCCTCGCGCCGTTCGTGGGCGGGCCCGCGATGCTCTCCCTGGACGCGAAGGGATGGGCGCTGCTGCTCTACCTCGCCCTCGCGGCGACGGTGTTCGGCTTCGCGGTGTGGACGTGGCTGCTGCGCCACCTGCCCGCGAGCACGACCGGCTTCACCGTGTTCCTCAACCCGCCCCTGACCACCGCGGGCAAGGCCGTGCTCTCGGCGCTGCTCCCCGCGTCGTTCGCGTTCACGATCCTCCCGCGCGAGTGGGTGGGCGGCGCGGTCGCGCTGGTGGGGGTGGCGTTCGCGGTGCTGCGGCGTCGTCCCGTGCCGCCCGCGGGCGGCGCCTGACGGGGCGCGTCAGTTCGAGGGCACCTCGACCCAGAACCAGCCGCGCAGGTCGCCTTCGGCGAACCCGGTCGCGCGGTCGTCGGGGTAGTGCTTGGCGAGCGTGTCCGCGACGCCGGCGGCGAGAGCGTCCTGCGGTCCGTGGCACGCGAGGCACGCGCGCAACAGGCGGATGGGCAGCAGCGCGCCGAGGCGGCCGTCGGGCCCGGCGGCGAAGCGCGGCTCGGTGGCGCGCGCGGCGACGAAGCCCTCCGACCACGCCGGCGCGGTGTTGCCGGGGTTGCGCAGCCGGAACGACGTGCGCCCGATGGCCACCTTGCGCTCCGCCGCGACCTCACGCGCGATCGCCGGTGCCTGCTCGCGGCACACGGGGACGGCCGCCGCGGGCCCGCCGGACTTCGTCGCCTCCGTCAGCGCGCCGAGCAGGCGGAGGAACATCGCCTGCTTGGCGCCCTCGGCCGTCTGCCGCTGCGCCTGCTGCGCGGGGGTCAGCGCCGCCGCCGCCACCTCGCTCCAGCCCGTCGGCATCGCGGGCGCGGACGCCGACGTCGGCGTCGCCCCGGGCCCCGCGCCCTTCGCCGCGCCGCCGCCCCCCCCGCCGTCGCCGCACGCGACGAGGCCGAGCGAGACGCACACGGCGAGCGAGCCAAGGACGACGTCGGACGGGCGCATGAGGACCTCCGTCGGCGGAGTATTCCCCGGCGGCGGGGCCCGGGGCGATTTCGGGCGGTCGTGCGGCCGGCCGCGCCGGGGGGCAGCGGCCGGTCTCCCCGGTTCCGCACGGCGCGGGCGCTCGTGTCCGGGTCGGCACGGGCCGGTCCCCGGGTGTGCGGCCGACGTCGAAGGCGGCCGCCGACGGGCTCCGCGCTCGCACGGGTCCACGGTGCGCCCCGGGCCACGCGCCGCGCGCCGCCCTGTGCAGAACTTTTACCGGGGGTTCCCGTCCGAGGGGGTACGACCCCTTCGACCCGGAGACCGACCATGCGCCGACTCGTCGCCGCTCTCGCCGTCGCCGCCGGGGCCCTCGCCGCGACGGCCGCCGTCGCGCCGCAGGCCCACGCCGACGGCTTCCTCGTCCCGACCCGACCGGAGCGCCGCGTCCGCGGCGACTACGCCGTCACCTACCACCGCGTCGAGGCGAAGGTGGACGGGCAGCGGGCCCACGTCCGCGTGGACCAGGAGTTCCAGAACCTCGCCCCGTTCCCGCTCGAGGCCGAGTACGTCTTCCCGGTGCCGCCGGGCGCGATGGTCAACGCCGTCACGCTGATGGTGGACGGCAAGGCGATGGAGGGGCGGCTGCTCAAGGCCGAGGAGGCGCGGCGCATCTACGACGACATCGTGCGCCGCCAGAAGGACCCGGCGCTCGTCGAGTACGTCGGCCGCGACTTCTTCCGCGCGTCGATCTTCCCGATCCCGCCGGGCGGCACGCGCCAGCTCGTGCTCGAGTACGACCAGCTCGTCAACAAGGACGGCGAGACGCTCGAGTTCCTCTACCCGCTCAACACCGAGAAGTTCTCGGCCAAGCCGCTCAAGGACGTCAAGGTCGCGGTGGACGTGACCTCGGAGACGGGGGTCGGCTCGGTCTACTGCCCGACGCACGACGTCGTCGTGACGCGCAAGGACGAGAAGCACGTCCGCGTCGCGCTCGAGGCGCGCGACGTGCGCCCCGAGACCGACTTCACGCTCTACTGGGGCGAGGCGGCGGGCGCGGTGTCGGCGACGCTGCTCACGCACTGGCCGCGCGGCGAGGACCGCGGCTACTTCCTCCTGCTCGCGAGCCCCACGGCGCCCGACGGCGCCGCGGCCGCCGCGAAGCCCAAGGACCTCACGCTCTGCGTGGACGTGTCGGGCTCGATGGCGGGCGTGGTCTTCGAGCAGACGAAGGCGGCGCTGCGCCAGGTCGTCGGCGGGCTCAACCCCGGCGACGTGTTCAACGTCATCACCTACAGCAGCGGCGTCGTGCCGCTGTGGGACACGACCAAGCCCGCGACGAAGGAGAACGTCAAGGAGGCGCTCGACTTCGTCGAGGGCCTGCGCGCCACCGGCGGCACCAACATCGACGGGGCGCTCAAGATGGCGCTCTCGCAGCCGGCCAAGGACGGGATGCCGCGCGTGCTCCTGTTCCTCACCGACGGGCGCCCGACGATGGGCGAGACCACCGACGCCGACGAGATCATGAAGCGCGTCAAGACGTGGAACAAGGACGGCAAGGTCCGCGTGTTCGCCTTCGGCGTCGGCACGACGGTGAACGCGGCGCTCCTCGACCGCCTCGCGCTCGACAACCACGGCGCGCCCGTGTACGTGCGCCCCGGCGAGGACGTCGAGCGCAAGGTCGCGGGGCTCTACGAGAAGATCCGCTACCCCGTGCTCACCGACGTCAAGGTGGACTTCGGCGGCCTGACGGCGAGCGAGGTGCTCCCGGGCACCGCGCCCGACCTGTTCCGCGGCAGCCAGCTGGTGCTCGCGGGCCGCTTCAAGAAGGGCGGCGGGCCCGTGGACGTCGTGATCTCCGGCCGCGACGGCGACCAGGGGCGCGAGTACCACTACAAGCTGACGGCCGGCGGCGAGGGCCAGGGCCTGCGCGACGACTTCCCCGCGCGCGTCTGGGCCGTGCGCCGCATCGCCGAGCTCGTCGACCAGATCCGGATCCTCGGCCGCCAGGAGAAGGAGCTCGTGGACGAGATCGTGCAGCTCTCGACGAAGTTCGGGATCATGACCGAGTACACGTCGTTCCTCGCCGACGAGACGGCCGACCACGGCCGCGTCGCCGACAACCGCCTGCGCGCGGCCGAGAGCCTGTCGCGGGCGCGCGACGAGGCCGACAAGGACGACGCGTCGGGCTTCGCGCAGGCGGCCAACCAGGCGGGCCGTCGCGGCGCCGACCGCGCGCCGCCCCCGCCGGCCGCCGCGCCGACCACGCCGGGCGCCCCGAGCGACGGCGCCTGGCCGGCGTCGGGCGGGGGCGCCGCGCCGCTGCTCAAGGAAGGCAAGAGCAAGCGCGACGTGGAGGCGCTCGAGGTCTCCGAGGTGCGCCAGGTCGGCAACCGCGCCTTCTACGGGCGGGCCAACGTCCAGGGGCGCGCCCGCGTGTGGGTGGACGCCGAGGTGGCCGACGCCCTCAAGGTGGACGAGGTCGTCGAGCGCTGGTCGCCGCGCTTCTTCGAGCTGCTCGCCTCCACGTCGGCGGACGAGAACGCCCGCCTCGCGCAGGACGGCGAGGTGCTCCTCAAGGTCGGCAGCCGCCAGCTGCTGGTCGTGGAGCCCGCGCGCCGCTGACGGGTCGCGCGCTCCTGCTGCGGGGCCGGGCCGGTGCCCGGCCCCGCGTCGTATCCTGACGGTGGAGACCCGCCATGACCCTCGCCGCCCCGCGCGTGCTCGTCGTCGAGGACGAGGCCGCGCTCGCCCGCGGCCTCGCCGACGCGCTGCGGTTCCAGGGCTACCACGCCGACGTCGCCGACGACGGCAAGAAGGGCTACGAGGCGGCGAAGTCGGGCGGCTACGACGTGATGCTGCTCGACGTGATGCTCCCGGTCGCGTCGGGCTTCGACGTGATCCGGCGCCTGCGCGCCGAGGGGTGCCGCGTCCCGACGATCCTCCTGACGGCCAAGGGCGCCGAGGAGGACCGCGTCCGCGGCCTCGAGGGCGGGGCCGACGACTACGTGACCAAGCCCTTCTCGCTCGCCGAGGTGCTCGCGCGCGTGGGCGCGCAGGTGCGCCGCGCGCGCATGGACCGCGGCGACGGCGAGCGCTTCGAGGCCGACGGCGTCGTGTTCGACCTCGGGCGGCTCGTCGCGACGCGCGGGGCCGACGAGATCCCGCTCACCCCGCGCGAGGGCGCGATCCTGCGCCACCTGCGGCGCCGCGCGGGCAACGTCGTCTCGCGGGACGAGTTCCTGCTGCAGGTGTGGGAGTACAAGTCCGCGGCGGTCGAGACGCGCACCGTGGACAACACGCTCGCGGCGCTGCGCAAGAAGATCGAGCGCGACCCGGCCGAGCCCGCGATCGTGCTGACGGTGCGCGGCGCGGGCTACCGGTGGGGGGGCGCGTGAGCGGCCGTCGCCACCTCCTGCCCTACGCCTTGATGCTCGTCGTCCCGGCGGTGGTCCTGGCCGGCTTCGGCTTCCGCAGCATCGAGGCCGAGGACCGCGCGCGTCGCCAGGACGTGCGCGCGCGCGCCGACGCCGAGGCGCGCCGCGTCGTCGAGGAGGAGGCCGACGCCCTCGACGCGATCCGCGCGCGGGAGGAGCGCCGGCCGTACTTCCAGTACCAGGCGAAGTACATGCCCGAGGACGCGATCGGCCTCAACGGCGCCGCGTTCGTGGACTCGCCGTTGCTCGGCCCGCCCGAGGACCCGCGCGTGCGCGGCTGGTTCCAGTGGACGTACTCGCTCGGCGTCGTCGCCGGTCCCGACGTGTTCGGCCCCGACGCCGACGAGCTGCGCAAGGCGGTCGAGAAGGGCCTCGGGCCGTCGGTGCGCGAGGTGCTCGAGGCGGCCCCGCGCGCCCCCGACGTCGCGACGGCCCCGGTGCAGCGCCTCACCGTGCAGGCGGTCGCGGCGAACGAGGAGGCGGGCCAGCTGCTCGAGGAGGTGGCGGTCTCCAACGTCCAGAACCGCACCACGCACTACCTCGAGAACTTCCGCGCGCGGGTCCAGCAGGCGGCCGGGCCCGACGGCACGACGACGCCCGAGGTCGAGCGCATCGACGTGCGGGTGACGCCGTTCCGCTACCGCGTCGGGCCGCCGGGCGGGGGCGGCGTGGTGGCGGCGCCGTTCGTCGCGGCGTGGCGGCTCGTCTGGGTGCCGGGGGCTGCGGCCGCCAACCAGCGTGGCGCGCCGCGCGACCGGTGGCTGCTGCAGGGCTACCTGCTCGACGGGGCCCGACTCTTCCCCGGGCTCGAGACCCGCGCGACCCCCGACGTGCACCTGCGCCGTCCGACGGGTGCGGTCGGGCGTGCGGCGTTCGAGGGGGCCTCGCTCGCGTCGCTGCTCGACCGCGTGGACCTCGGCGCGGCGCGCGCGTCGCTCCCGGCCGACCGGTGGGATCGGCTGGCCGGCTGGCCGTTCCTCCACGTGGCGGCGTTCCCCGACCTCGGCGCGCTCGACGCCGAGCGGTCGTCGGCGCTCGCCCGCTTCTGGGCGCTGCTCGCGGGGCTCGCGTGCGTCGTCGGCGTCGGGTTCTTCGTGCTGGCGCGCAGCGTGCGCACCGAGGTCGAGCTGGCCCAGCGCAAGCAGGACTTCGTCGCGGCGGTCACGCACGAGCTCAAGACCCCGCTCGCCGGCATCCTCATGTACGCCGACATGCTCAAGGAGGGCTGGGTGCCCGAGGACGGCACCGTCGAGGACTACGCGGGGCGCATCGGGGCGGAGACGAAGCGGCTCTCCTCGCTCGTGGACCAGGTCCTCGACCTCGCCGCGCTCGAGCGCGGGACGGCGACCGTGCGCGCGCTCCCCGGCGACCTCGCCGAGCCGGTGCGCGCCGCGGCGGCGCTCGTCGCTCCCGCGGCGGAGGCCGCCGGGGTGCCGGTGCGCGTGGACGTCGCCCCGGGCCTCCCGTCCGTGCGGTTCGACGCCGCGCTCGCGCGCTCGCTCTTCGTCAACCTGATCGACAACGCGGTGAAGTACTCGGCGTCGTCGCCGACGAAGGACGTGTCCGTCGCGGTGCGCCGCGCGGGCGACGGTGTCGAGGTCGTGGTCGCCGACCGCGGGCCCGGCATCCCCAAGGACGAGCAGGCGCGGCTGTTCCGGCCGTTCTCGCGCGGCGGGCGCGAGGAGACGCGCACGGCGCGCGGCGTCGGCCTCGGGCTCGCGCTGGTGCAGCGCTACGCCGACGCGCACCGCGCGAAGGTCACGCTCGACAGCGAGCCCGGTCGGGGGACGACCGTCGCCGTCCGCTTCCCCGGCGCGGGATAGCGCCCCCCGCGAGCGGCACTCCGCGAGGGCGCCCGCCCTCGCCGAGTCCCTCGGTGCCCGTCACCGGTGGGACATCGGTGCCCGGCACGGGTGTATCGATCGCCTGCCGATGGCAAGCGATGGGTACATCGGTGCCCGGCACGGGTGTATCGATCGCCTGCCGATGGCAAGCGATGGCTGCGACGGTCTCTGGTGCCGGGGCCTCCCGGCGCGGTACACCTTGGGCCCGCGCGCGCCCCGGGGCGCCGGCCCCCCGCAGGCGACTTCCCTCGTGAGCCTCCGCGACGTCGACCTGTCGATCCTGCGCTGGCTGACGTGCGACCACGACCCCGCCTGGGCCGAGCTCCCGGCCTACCTCGTCGACGACGAGTGGTTCGGCGGGGCGGTGTTCACGCTGCTCTGGCTGCTCGTCGCGCTCGGGCGTCGCTCGCGGGCGCGTGCGATGCCCGTGCTGCTCGCGATCGTGCTCGCCGTCGGCGTCGGGCACGGCCTGCGCGAGGTGATCTGGCGCGTGGCGCCGCGAGCCCGCCCGGCGAACACCTTCCCGGCGGACAAGGTGCTCACGGGTCCGTTCCAGCGCGGGACCTGCGCGAGCCGGCCCGACGCGATCGTCTCGCGCTCCTACCCGCCCAAGAGCCCGTCGTTTCCCTCGTCGCACACGATCACGGCGGGGTGCATCGCGGCGGCGCTCGCGTACGGGTCGCGGTGGGTGGGCGTGCTCGCGTGGCTCTACGCGGGGCTCGTCGGCCTCGGGCGGCTGTGGTGGACCAAGCACTGGCCGAGCGACGTCGTGGGCTCGCTCGTGCTCTCGGCGGCGCTCGGCGCGGTCGCGTGGCGGATCGCGGTGCCGCTCGACGCCCGCATCCGGGGGACCCGGATCCCCGGGGCCGCTCCGCCCGGCGCCGGCGGCGCGCCGCCGTAGACTCGGGGCGCGGCCACGACGGCCGCGCACGGAGTCCCGGTGGACGTCCTCGCCCGCCACCGGTTGTCCCTCCTCGGGCTCGACCCCGACGCGCTCGAGGCGTCGCCCGTGGACGCCCGCGTGGACGCCGTCTACGCCGCCTTC
Source organism: Planctomycetota bacterium (assembly GCA_020851795.1). GTDB lineage: Bacteria > Planctomycetota > PLA2 > PLA2 > JAEUHO01 > JAEUHO01. The sequence continues at coordinate 14,650 of JADZCA010000065.1, forward strand.
GTCGCGCGCGTGCCCTACGAGAACCTCTCCAACCTCTCGCGGCGCCGCGCGAGGCCGGCCGAGCCCGAGTCGTGGCCGCGCGGCACCGACCGCCTGCTGCGCGACCTCGCCGACCACGGGCTCGGCGGCACGTGCTTCTCGATGGCGTACGCGCTCGCCGACCTGTTCCGCAACGTCGGGGCGAACGCGCACACGGTGCTCGGCATGCACCTGCGCAAGGAGGAGTCGCACGCGTGCACGGTGGTGTGGGGCGCGGAGGGGCCGCGGCTCTTCGACGCGTCGTTCTTCCTCGCCCGCGCGCTCCCGGTGTGGCCGGGCGCCTCGGTGGACGACGGCCTGTTCCGCTTCGACCTCGAGGCGCGCTGCGGTCCGCTCATGACGCTGGTGCAGACCGCGCGCGACGGCACGCGGACGCCGCTCTACTCGCTGATCCCCAACCCCGCGCCGCCCGACGCGTTCCGCCGCGCGTGGCTGCAGACCTTCCTCGAGCGGCCCGAGCGCGCGGTCCGCATCGCGCGGCGCGTGGGCCACGAGGTGCGGTGGTTCGGCGAGGAGGCGGGGCGCGTGGACCGCATCACCCCCGACGGCAAGGTCTCGCTCGCGGTGGCCCGCGACCCGGTGCCGATGCTCCACGAGCTCTTCGGCGTGTCGGTGGACACCCTGCGCGGCTTCTTCGCCTCCCCGCGGGGGTAGGCTCTGTTTCGGAGCCCTCCCTGCTGCGTCCGCACGGACCGGGCTGCGGCGAGGCGTCCTCGGCGAAGCGCCTCCTCAGCGGGTCAGGAACCCGCCTCCGGGGCTCTTCGCCTGCGGTGCCTGGCCTCGCCTCGGCCCGTGCGGCCTCGCGACGGGAAGCTCCGAAACAGAGCCTCGGCTCGGTTTCGGAGCCCTCCCTGCTGCGTCCGCACGGGCCGGGCTGCGGCGAGGCGTCCTCGGCGAAGCGCCTCCTCCGCGGGTCAGGAACCCGCCTCCGGGGCTCTTCGCCTGCGGTGCCTGGCCTCGCCTCGGGAAGCTCCGAAACCGAGCCTAGGGCCGGAGGAAGAGCAGGTCCTTCGACGCGCGGCCCGACATCGCCGCGAGGAACGCGTGGGGGTCGTCGTCCACGCGACGGTCGTTGGCGCAGCGCAGGCCCGCGTCGCGGATCGCGGCGAGGACGGCGAAGGGGTCCTCGCCCGCCTCGCGCAGCGCGTCGGGCCAGAACTCGAGGACGAGCCCCCGCATCGCCGGCCGGCGCAGCACGTCGCGCCCGCCGCGGATCGCCGCGGCCTCGGCGCCCTGGATGTCCATCTTGACGAAGTGGATCTCCGTGCGCCGCTGCGCCGCGAGCGCGTCGAGCGTGACGAGCGGCACCGGGACGCCGTGGCGACCGTCGCCCGCGGCGACGATGCGGTGGTCGCCGCCGTCACGGGGCGAGAGGAACAGCGTCGCGGTGCCGCTGACGTCGCCGACGGCGGCCTGGATCGGCACCACGTTGCGCCAGCGCATCCGGCGCGCGTTCTCGGCGAGGATCGAGAAGTTGCGCGGCTCGGGCTCGAGCGCGAGCACGGTGCCCTCGGGGCCGGCGACCTCGCCCATGTGGGCCGCCATGTAGCCGATGTTGGCGCCGACGTCGGCCGCGGTCATCCCGGGTCCGACGTGCTCGCGCAGCATGCGCACGACGTCGGCGTGCCAGCGGCCGCCGAGGAATACGCTGCGCGAGACCGAGCGCCGCAGCACGTCGAGACGGAAGGGCGCCCCGCAGACGGTCACCTGGGCGCGCGCGACGCGGGCGAGGAAGCGGCGCGAGGCGTCGCGCAGCCCCGGCACGCGGCGCACGATCGCGCGCCCGTCGGCGTCGGCGGCGAGGCGCTTGGCGACCGAGAGCACCCAGCGCCGCTCGAGGCGGCGCCACCAGGGGAGCGTGTGCGCGGGGAGAGGGGGCGTGGGGGCCATGGGGGCGGGCCCGACGCCGGGGCCGCGCGCGGAGTCTACCGCGGTATGCTCCGCCGCCTCGATGCGCCCGCGTGTCCTCGCCCCCTGCGTCCTCGGCGCCGCGATCCTCGCGGCGTCGGGGCCGTGGGCGTCGGCCGACCACACCGGGCAGGTGACCGAGCCGTGGCTGTCGTGGCTAGGCCTGCCGCCCGTCGTCGCCGCCGCGGTGCACCGCGGGCTGCGCAAGCTCGGCCACGCGCTCGCGTACGGGCTGTTCGCCGCGCTGGTCTTCCGCGCCCTGCCGCCTTCGCGGCGACCCGCGTGGCGCGCGCTCGTGGCGTGCGCGACCGCGCTCGCGCTCGCCTCCGCCGACGAGGCGCTGCAGTCGTTGCACCCGAGCCGCGGCGGCCACGCCGCCGACGTCCTCCTCGACCTCGGCGGCGCGATCGTCGGCGTCTCCCTGCTGCTCCGGATCGCCGGCCGACGAAAGACGAGGCCCGTCGAGCGCTGAGCGCACGTGAGGCCCCCCGTCGGGGCTCGCGGATTCGGCCCGGGCGCGCGTCGGCCGCGGCGACCGCGTGTCCTGGCACCACGCCGTGGAGCGGACGACGCGCGGCGACGGCCCGCGCGCGACGCCGCGAGCTCCCTCCGCCTCCGCCCCTTCGGAGCCCGTCCCGGGCGCGGGCCTCCGGCGGCTCGCCCCGCGACGGGCTCCTACGGGCGGAGGTGGCGGATGCGGACGAGGACGGTCCTCGCGCCGTCGCTGCCGGGCGCCGGGATCGCGAGCAGCATCGTGTCGTCCTCGCCGAAGGTGCCCTGGCCCGCGGCGCGCTCGACGCGGTGGCGCGGGAGCGAGACCACCGGCGCCGTGCCCGGCACCTCCGCCGGCGTCCACGCGTCGAGCCGGTCCACGCGCGCGAGCGTCGCGCTCACGTCGAGGGAGGCGAGCCCGCCCACGCTGGCGACGGGGCGCACCGACACCACGAGGCCCTCCTCCGCCGTGCCGTTGACCGGCACCGTCCGCGGGGGCGCGCCCTCGCGCCGCTCCACGCGGAACGCCTCCACGATCGAGCGCGCGCGCACCGAGCGCGCCGTCACCAGCTGCGTGTGGCGCGCCACGAGCCGCGCCGTCGTCGCGTAGAGGCTCGTCGCGTCCGCGCCCGACGCGAGGCGCTCCTCGAGCCGCGCGGCGGGCGCGGCGTCGAGGCGCCAGAGCCGCTGGCGCACGTCCGACGTCGGCACGCCCGCCTCGCCCAGCCACGCGGTCGCGCGGTCGGCGGGGACCTCCGACGAGCGCACCTCGACCGCGAAGAGACGCCCCTCGTCGGCGAGCAGCCGCTCGACCTCGCGCGCGAGCCGCGCGTGGGCGTCGGGCGCGAGCGACGCCGTGGCCCGCCCGTCGTGGACGAGCAGGGCCCCGCTCGTCGCGTCCACCCCCGCGCGGCCCGCGAGGAGACCCGCGAGGAACGCGTCGCGCCGCCGCACCGCGTCGGCGGGCGCCGCCTCGCAGAACGGCACCGACGGCCATCCCTCCGGCGGCGCCTCGTCGGCGACGTCGGTGGCGAGCGCCCCGAGGTCGAGCTCGCGCACGACGACGCCGCCGGCGGCGGGCTCGGCCGTCGTGGGCGGGCGCGCGATGTCGGGCGCCCGCGGGCCGTCGGGCGACGCCGACACGAGCACGAGCAGGTCCGGGTGCGTGCCGCCGCCGGGGTCGCCCGCGGCGCCGGTCTCGCGGAAGGGGTTGGCCAGCGCGAGCAGCAGCAGCGAGCCCGCGTGGGGCACCTTCTCGTCGCCCTCGACGGTCTGCGCGAGGAACGTGGGGACGCGCACGTTGCCGTTCGCCTGCGGCACCACCCGCGGGCGGTCGGGGCGGCGCACGGTCGCGACGGCCGAGACCGCGCACGTCCCGGGCGCGCCCGGCAGGTCCTCGGCGTAGAGGTCGAGCTCGAGCCCGTAGGACGCGTCGCGCTCGGCGAGCACGAGCCCGGGGCCCGCCGCCTCGCCGTAGCCGGGCGCGGACGCGGTCGGCTCGCGGAAGCGCACCAGCGTCGCGTGCCGCCCCGAGAGGCGCAGCGACGCCTGCGCGACGAGGCGGATCTTGGCGAGGCCCGACAGGAACCGGTCCTGCTCGTCGAGACGGTGGGTGGCGACGACCACCGCGGTCCCGGGCTCGCCCGGCGGCGCGCGGCCCTCGAGGAAGCGCAGCGCCTCCTGCACGCCGCCCGGCTCCGCGGCGTAGACGCGCACCTCGGCGCGCAGCGGGGGCGGCGGGCCCGCGGGCCACTGCGCGACGAGCGCGTCCACCTCGCGCAGCACCGACGGTGCGTGCTCGACCGCGAGCTGGTCGTCGTAGCGCTCGAGGAGCCGCCCGCGCCCCGTCCACGTCCCGGGCGCGACCTTGGCGCGGACCCACCGCTCGAGAAAGCGTGCGCGCCGCAGCGTCCCCGGCGCGGGCGACGCCGCGACGCCGCTCGCGGCGAAGTCGCGGCCCCGCGCCTCGGGCGCCGGGTTGGGCGGCACCGCCGCGTCGTAGAAGCGCAGCGACGAGCCGGCGTCGGGGCCCGCGTCGAGCACGCGCGCGAGCAGCGCGAAGAACTCGCGCCGCCACGGCTTGACCGGCGCGCCCTCGGGCCGGTCCGCCGGCACGCGCGCGCCCTCGGGGAGCGGCAGCGCCTTCGCGCGCGCGTCGTCGATGGCCTTGCGCAGCAGCGCGACCAGCTCGCGCCGCGGGTCGGCGAGCTCGGCGTTGAAGTCGCTCTCGTCGATGCGCGCGATCGCGTCGGAGAGCGGCGCCACCGCGAGGTGGGGCTGCTCCTCGCGGACGAGCCGCAGCGCCTCCTTGCGCAGCCGCTCGACGTCGGCCGAGAGGCGCCGGTACTCGACGACGCGGTTCGTCGCGACGAACCGCATCGCCTGCCGCAGCAGCTCGCCCCGGTCGCCGTAGGTGGCGACCTCCTCGAGCAGGGCGCCCGCGCGCTCGTCGCCCGGGTCGAGCCGCAGCGCCTGGATGAGGTCCTCGCGCGCGCTGTCGTAGCGCTTGGCGCGGACGTGCTCGGCGGCGCGTCGCACGAGCTCGCCGGCGGCCTCCCGCCGCCGCTCGGAGGCCGCCCGCGCCTCCTCGGCCCGGCGCACCGCGTCCTGCGCACGCGCCTCGCCCGCCGCGTCGTCGGCGGCGCGCTGCGCGCGCGCGAGCTCCTCGCGACGGGCCCGCGCCTCCTCCTTCGCCGCGGTCGGCGCGGTCGGGTCGTCCTCGAGCGCCTTCCACGCCGCCTCCGCGCCGGCCGCGTCGCCGGTGGCGAGGAGGCACCGCGCGCGCCCGAGCCGCGCCTCGGCGCGCGTCGCCGCGTCCTGCGTGGGGTCGTCGGCGAGACGGCCGAACGCCTCCGCCGCGGCCTTGGGGTCGCGCACGGTCTTCTCGAGGTAGAAGGCCTGCGCGAGCGTGGGGGGAGCTGCCGGCGCGTCCTGCGCCGGGGCGGGCCGCGCGGCCGCGAGGACGCCGACGAGCACCGCCCACCGGACGATGCGACCGAGCGGGGGGGCGGCGGGGGCCATCACCCCGCGATCGTACCGGGGGGCGCGACCGGTGGCCTTCAGGACGTCGCGAGCGCGGCCGCGATCGCCCGGGCGGCGGCGGCGGGGTCGGCCGCGCGCAGGACGCCGGCCCCGACCGCGACCCGCGTCGCGCCCGCGGCCGCGAGCGCGGCCACGTTGTCGGGGGTGATGCCGCCGATGGGGAAGACCGGCAGGCGCGCCCCGGGCAGCGCCTCGCCGACGAGGGCGGCGCCGCGCGGACGACGGGCCAGCGCCTTCGTCCCGGTGGGGAAGCAGGGCCCGAGGCCCGCGTAGTCGGCGCCGAGCGCCGACGCCGCGGCGACCTCGGCCGCGTCGTGGCACGAGACGCCGAGCAGGCGGTCGGGCCCGAGCAGGCGGCGCGCCTGCGCCGGCGGCAGGTCGTCCTCGCCGACGTGCGCGCCGTCGGCGCCGCACGCCGCCGCGAGGTGCACGCGGTCGTTGAGCACGAGCAGCGCGCCCGCGGCGCGCGCGAGCCGCCCGAGCGTGCCGGCCCGCGCGAGGAAGGTCGCGTCGTCCACGTCCTTCTCGCGCAGCTGCACCACGCCGACGACGCCCGACGAGAGGGCGCGCGCGACGGCGTCCTGCCACGGCCCGCCGCTCGAGGCCTCGCCCACGACGAGGTAGACGCGGCACGCCGCGAGGAGACGACGGCGCTCGTCGCCGCTCAGCGGTCGGTGCGGGTCCACGTCGCCCTTTCGGTGCCGACGTCGATGCCGAGCATCGAGCGGGTGGACAGCGGGAACGAGAGGCGCGCCTTCGCCGCGTCCCACGAGAACGGCGGCGGCGCCACGCTCCCCATGCGCGTGCGCGGCACGTCGGCCACGGCGTCCTCGAGCCGCGCGGGCCACGCGCCCCGCTCGGCGTGCGCGCGGACCAGCGCGGCGCGCAGCGGCTCGGCGCGCCGCTGCGTCTCCTCCACGTCCACCGCGTGGATGCGGACGCCGGCGAGCACGCCGAGCAGCCCGGTCGCCGCCACCGCGGCCATCCGGCCCGGCACCGGCCCGAGGTCGGGCCAGCCCCAGAAGCGGCGCACGCCGGCGGAGGCGGCGCCGAAGATCACGACGAGCGGCGCGCCCACGAACACCACCCCGAACAGCGCGCGCCCCCAGCCGTGGTCGTAGCGGGCGAGCTCGAAGCCCAGGGCGGCGAGGAGCACGGCGAGCACGCGCCGCGGCCACGGCCGGCCGCGCGGCGGAAGGCGCGCGCCGAGCGTCTCGGCGGCGAGGAACGCCGCCAGCAGCAGGCACGCGGGGCCCAGCGCGTCCACGGTCGGGTCAGCGACCGGGCGTCCTCGCGCGGGACGAGCTGCCCGCGCGCGGACGTCCCGCGTAGGCCTCGAGCAGCGCCAGCTGGCGGACGAAGGAGTGCTCGTCCACGCCGGCGGGGCTCTTGAAGTAGGCCGCGAGGTGGGTCATCAGGCCGCTCTCGCCGCGCGCGCGCGCGAGCGCGGCCCAGCGCGCGAGGTCGAGGACGAGGGGCGCGGCGAGCACCGAGTCGTTGCCCTGCCACGTGAACTGCATCGCCATCTTCGCGCCGAGGAAGCCCTCGAAGTGGACGTAGTCCCACGCGACCTTCCAGTCGTCGAGGCTGGGCACGTAGTCGATCGTGACGCGCGTGTGCGCGCCCCCGTCGCGCAGGAGCGAGCGGAGCGCGGCGTCCTTGCTCTTCGTCTTGCTGGCCTTGGCGCGCGGGTCGTCGAGCACGAGCCCGTCGCGGTTGCCGAGCATGTTGTAGCCCTCCCACGAGAGCACGCGCAGCGCGCGGCCCGTGAAGAGGGGGGCGAGCACCGTCTTCACCAGCGTCTCGCCCGTCTTGCCGTCGCTGCCCATGTGCGGGACGCCCCGCGCCAGCGCGAGCTCGACGAGGGCGGGGATCGTGCTCCCCGGCGACGGCGTGAAGTTGACGAAGGGGAAGCCGGCGTCGAGCGCCGCGTAGGCGTGCAGCACGCTCGCCGTCCAGGCGGCGCGCGTGCGGCCCTCGAGCGAGCGCTCGAAGCGCTCGAGCGTGGCCCACTCGATGGGCAGCTCGCGCGGCGGCTCGGTGCTCGACACGTTGACCACGACGACCGTGTCGAGGCGGTTGCGCTCGACGAAACCGCGCAGGTCGGCCTGGATGCCGGCCACGACCTCGCGCGGCGTCCGGGCGCGGGCGGTGCGGCCCTTCGCGGCGAGCGCGCGGACCGCCGGGCTCGGGTTGACGAGGAAGCCGGGCCGCAGCTGGGCCGAGGCGGCCTCGAGGTCGTCGCGCAGGGCGGCGAGCAGCCCCTCGTCGAGCACGCCCGCGCGGCGGCGGTACTCGTCGGCCGCGCGGACCCAGTCGGTGTCGCGCACCTCGTGGCCGCCGAAGACGAGGTCGGCGACCGCGGGGAGCTCGAGCGCCGAGAACGGGGGCGTCTCGGTGAGCAGGCCGACCGGCGGACGCAGCCCGCGCGCGACGGCCCGCGCGCCCACGACGGTCAGCGTCGCGACGCCGCCGCACGCGCCGACGAGCCAGACGCCGGTCCGGCCGGGGCGCGCAGCGGAGGGGTCGTTCGAGCGGGCGTTCATCGGGGGGGCGACTCGGGGACGAGGCGGGTCGCAAGATACCGCGCCACGAGGTCCCGCCGGGACGGCGGCACGACCGCGGCTCCCGCCTCGGCCCGGCCGGCGGTCGCGCGCCGTCGCAGCGCCTCGGCGCGCGCGGCCGCCTCGTCGGAGAGCGCCCGCGCGAGCGCGGCGGCGCCGTCGGCGCCCTCCATCGAGAGGGCCGCGGCCGCCTCCGACCCCTCGGCGGCGCTGCGCCGCGCCGCGGCGCGCACCGCGGGGTCGCGCAGGCGCTGCGCCACCTCGGTGGGGTCCACGGGGCCCGTGCGCGGGAGCGCGAGCGCCTCGCGCACCGCGCGCTCCGCGGCCGCGCGCCGCGCTTGCGCGTCGGCGTGCGCGTCGGCGCGACCCGCGTCCACCGCCGCGCCGCCGCGGGCGGTGCCGGCGCTCGGCGTCGTCGCCCCGGGGCCCGCGTCGTCGGCCGTCCGACGCGGCACCGTGCACGCGCCGACCGCGAGCAGCACCGCCGCGAGCGCGAACGGGAGCCCGTCGGGGGCCTCGAGGCGCGCGACGGGCGGCGGGCCCGACCGTCCCGCGGCGTCGGCCGCGGGGCCGCCCACGAGCGCGGCCGCGAGCCCTCGCCCGCCGGCGGCGCCGACGCGGTCGAGCGCCCACGCCGCGTCGCCGACGGTGGTCGGCGCGACGCGCCGCGCCGCGCGCAGGCCGAGCACGGCGCCGACGAGCGCGCCCGTGGCGAGCGCCGCCTCGGGGAGCGCCGCGGGCCCCGCGCCGGTGAGCCGGGCCGCGGCGAGCACCGCGGCGCCCGCGACGGTGCCCGCGGCCGCGCGGACGAGGAAGGCCGACGTGCGCCGACGACGGGTCGCGCGGCGGGCGAGCGCCGTCGCCGCCGCGGGCCAGTCGTTGGCGGCCGGGGCGGCGCTCACCGCGTGCCGGTGCCCGCGGGCAGGTCCTCGGGGAGCACGATCGGCGCCATCGGCGCGGCGCCGTCGCCCTCGGGCTCGATGGGCGTCTTGGAGAAGAGGAGGTCCACGTAGAGCGGCTCGAAGCCCGTGCTCTCGGTGGGCCCGTCGGGCGTCTCGACGCGCACCTTCCACTCGCCCTTGGCGAGCGCGGCGTGCACGACCTCCCAGCCCGACGCGACCTTGGTGAACGGGACCTCGACGGGCGCGCCGTCGGTCCCGCGGCCGAGCAGCACCGGCGCCTTCTCGATCGGGCGGCGCTCGCCGCCCTTCTCGAGGGCCTGGAGGACGAGCGCGTTGCGCGCGCGGTCGCGCGTGCCCTCGAGGTGCCCGCGCCCGTCGGCGAGGACGAGCACCGCGGGCTTGGGGATGCGCGCGTGGTGGTACTGGTAGCGGTTCTGCAGGTTCGACTCGAGCGTGATCTCGACGAGCGCGTTCGGGTTGCCGTACACGGACACCACGAGGCCGCCGGCCTCCGCCGTGAGCATCTCGTCGCCGGTCTCGAAGTCGTCGTCGCGCTGCGAGCCGACGAAGCGGAACGCGTCCTGCGGGAGCACCGAGCGCGTCGAGGGGTCGATGACCCAGTCGGTGGCGCGCGCGACGTGGAGCTTGCCGCCGAGCATGTAGCGCACGCCGACGTAGACGACGTCGCCGGTGGGCGCGACCCAGCGCGGGCGCTGCTCCTTGTCGCCGGGCGCGGGCGGGTCGAGGCGGCTCGGGCTGCCCTGCTGGAAGCCCGCGGCGACGAAGCCCTTGTAGATCGCGGTCACGAGCCCCTTGAGGTCGGACTCCTCGAGGTGGTCGAGCGTCGCGGGCCCGACGACGTGCAGCAGCGTCTCGTGGCCCGACACCGGGAAGCGCGTCACGAAGTACTCGATCGGCATCGTGGTCCACGGGCTCATGTTGAGGAACCCGCGCACTTCGACGCGGCCCGGCAGCACCTTGACCCCCGCGTTCGCGGCGTCGCGCTGGTAGGCCGCGAGCCCCTCGGCGGTGGGCGTGCCGACGGGGAGCAGGCTCCACGACCCGACGGGGGAGCCGGGCGCGGCGAGCTGCTGCTGGATGCGCTTGGTCGTCGCGTGGATCGTCTTGACGGTGCGCTTGGTCTCGTGGAGGTCGCTCGCGAGCTCGGAGTAGTACGTGTAGGCGTCGTCGGAGAGCTTCTGCAGCCGCGTGGCGAGGTCGCCCGACGCGCCCGCGTCGGGGCGCTCGGGCTTGGGCTTGGGCGTCGTCGCGGCGCGGTGCTCGAGCGACTCGAGGCGGGCGTCCACGCTCTCGAGCCGTCCTCGGACGAGGAATGCGGCGGCGACGAGGAAGAGGAGGTTCGCCGTCGAGAGCGCGACGAGCCACGGGCTGCGGTCGGTCATGGGGGGGATCGTAGGGGGACGGCGCGTGGGCGGGCAGCGCGCGGGCGCCCGAAGGACCAACGCGCCTCCGGGGGCCCGCGGTTCACCCGTCGATGCTTACAAAATACAAATTCCCGCCTTTCCACCTCGGCAGCTCGGGCCGCGGCGCGCCCGGCGGCTCCGCACGTGCGCGCCGCGCGCCATCGAGACGTCGCCGCCCTGGGATGGCGGGGTCAGGACAGATTCCCGCAACTTGGGGAGATCGGGGTCAGGCCCCGACGTCTCCATGTTGCGGGGAAATCACCTGACCCCGATTTCCCTCCTCCGCCGCTTCGCCCCAGAGGAGCCCGCCCAAGGCGCGGGCCCGCCGAAATCCCGCGACCGAGACGGGCTCCTACACGCGCTGGACGAGGCTGCGGGCGTACCAGAGGCACGGGAACGCGCGCGTCTCGAACGCGGGGGCGGACGGGCGCACGGTCTCGCGCAGGTAGTCCACGCCGCCGCCGCCGGTGCCCATGCGCGTGCCGATGATCCCCTCGACGAAGCGGATGTGGCGGTCGCGCCACTGCAGCACCGCCCCGTCGAGCGCGAGGCACGCGTCGAGGAACCCGTGCAGCGGCGTCGTGCCCGGCTGCATCTGCAGCCACGCGACCGCGGCGTTCTCCGCGTGTGCGAGCGCCTCGTCGAGGTGGAGCATCGACGCCTGCGCCTTCTCGCGCAGCGACGCCGGCGGCGGGCCGCCGACGGGCGGGGCGAGGTCGCCGACCGTGGTCGCGAGGTTGCGCGCCGCCAGCTCGTCGAGGCGCGCGAGCGTCAGCGCGGGCACGCGCAGCCCCTCCGACGACCCCGCGGTCACGGTCGCGGCGAGCGCGTGGACGAGGTCGCGCAGCGACGGGGCGTCGAAGCGCGCGAGCACGCGGTCGCGCATCCACGCGGGCAGGTGGTGGTGGAAGATCGCCCGCGGCGCGACCGCGGCCGGCCACGCGGCCCGCGGCGGCAGCGTCGGCGCGACCGCGTCGTCCTTGTGGACGTCGGAGGGCGCGGGGTCGCCGGGCGCGCTCGGCCACACGCGGTCGAGGTTGCGCTCGCGCAGCCCGAGCAGCAGCTCGAGCTCGCGGAACTGCCCCGACCCGAAGCCCGAGGCCGGCGAGAGGCGGTCGCGGAACGCGAGGAACTGCGCGGGCTTGAGCGTCGCGAGCACGTCGTAGAACGGCAGCGTCACGCCGAGCGCCATGCAGGCGCGCTGCACGCGCTCCGTGGCGAGCACGAGCAGGTCGCCGAAGGCGGCGGCGTCCTCCGCGGTCCGCCCCCACGGGAACGCGCGCGCGGGCCCGACGCGCGCCGGGCTCCCCACCGACGCCAGCGCGGCCTCGCCCGCGGGGCCCAGCCGCTCGCGCGCGTCGGCGCGCGCGGCGCGCAGGCGCGGGAAGCGCGCCGGGTCGAGCTCGCGGCGCGACAGGTCGCGCCCCTTGAGCCACACGCGCTCGGGGCCGCCCTCGGCGCCGTGGCGGGCCCACGCCTCGACGGCGAGGTCGAGCACCGACTCGAGCTCGTGCAGCACCTGCGCGAACCAGACCTCGAAGGCCTGGTGCGTCCGCACGAAGAGCACCTCGTCGTGCACCCACGCCGCGCCGCGGGGCCACCGCCCGCCCGGCGTGTGGCGCGCGACGTCGGGCCAGCGCTCGGGCGGGACGTGCGCGGGGCGCGAGGTGAGGCGCAGCGCCTCGATCATCGCGCGGTCGTTGACGTAGTCGGAGTAGAGCAGCGACCCGCCCGGGCCGGTGGGGGCCGGCGGGGGCGGCGGCACGGGGCCCGGGGCGCTCACGAGAGCCCGCACGCGGTGCGCGCGCGGTGCAGCACCGCCCGCGCGTTGGCGCGCGCGCGCTCGGCGCCGCGGCGCAGCGTCTCCTCGACCCGCGACGGGTCCGCCCGCAGCGCGCGGGCGCGCGCGCGGACGTCGGCGAAGACCTCGTTGACCTTCCCGAGCAGGGCCTTCTTGGCCTCGCCGTAGCCGAGGCCGCCGGCGCGGAAGCGGTCGGCCATCGCGTCGCGCTCGGCGGGGGAGGCGACGAGCGCGTAGAGCCGGTAGATCGTGGACGCCTCGGGGTCCTTCTTGTCCGCCGGCGTCGCCGAGTCGGTCTTGATGCCCATGACCGCCTTCTCGAGCTCCTTGCCCTCCGAGAAGATCTCGATCGTGTTGCCGTACGACTTGCTCATCTTCGCGCCGTCGGTGCCGGGCACGTACGGCGCCTCGCCGAGGCGGTAGTCGGGGACGCGGAACACCTCGGCGCCGTAGTCGCGGTTGAACTTCGCGGCGAGGTCGCGCGCGATCTCGACGTGCTGGACCTGGTCGCGCCCCACGGGCACGACGTCGGTGTCCTGCGCGAGGATGTCGGCGGCCATCAGGACGGGGTAGGTGAACAGCCCGGCCTCGGCGGGGATCCCGCGCGCGACCTTGTCCTTGTAGGAGACCGCGTTCTCGAGCATCGCCATCGGCGACACCGACAGCAGCAGCCACGTGAGCTCGGTGACCTCGGGGACGTCGCTCTGGCGGAACAGCACCGCGCGCGCGGGGTCGAGCCCGCACGCGAGGTAGGTCACGGCGGTGTCGAGGATGTGGGCGCGGAGCGCCTTCGCGTCGCGCAGGCTGGTCAGCGCGTGGTAGTCGGCGATGAAGTAGTACGACTCGCCCTGCTCCTGCAGGCGGACGTGCTCGCGGATCGCGCCGAAGTAGTTGCCGAGGTGCAGCCGGCCCGAGGGCTGGATGCCGGAGAGGATGCGCTGGGGCTGGCTCACGGGAGTGACGTCCGTCACCGGCCGGGACGGCCGGGGGCGACACCCTAGCAGGGAGTGCCCGACGCGTCGGCGCGCGGCCGCAGGCCCCCGACCCGGGGGCCTGCGGCGCGTGGGGCGCGCCCGATCGTGCGCCCGCGAGCGGGCGTCCGGCGGTCAGGTCGTCGGGGGCGTCGCCGGCGCCGGCGTGGGGGCCGCCTCGGGGGGCGGCGCCTTCGAGTCGAAGCGCAGGTGCCCCTCGTGGACCGACACGGTCACCGTCGCGCCCTCGGGGAACGCGCCGCGCAGGACCTCCTCGGAGAGCGGGTCCTCGAGCAGGCGCTGGATCGCGCGCCGCAGCGGCCGCGCCCCGAACTCGGGGTTGTAGCCCTGCTCGATGAGGAACTCCTTCGCCTCCTCGTTGAGGACCATCGCGATCTTGCGCTGCACGAGGCGCTCGGACACGCCGCGCACCTCGATCTCGATGATCTTGCGCAGGTCGGCGCGCGTGAGCGGCGCGAAGACGATGACCTCGTCGAGGCGGTTGAGGAACTCGGGGCGGAAGGCCTTCTCGACCTCGCGCATGAGCTCCTCGCGCATGCGGCTGAACGTCGCCTCCGCGCTCGAGCGCTGGAAGCCGAGGCCCGTCTGGTTCTTGATCACCTCGGCGCCGATGTTCGACGTCATGATCACGATCGTGTTCTTGAAGTCGACCTTGCGGCCGTACGAGTCGGTGAGGTGCCCCTCCTCCATGATCTGGAGGAGCATGTTGAACGCGTCGGGGTGGGCCTTCTCGATCTCGTCGAAGAGCACCACGGCGTAGGGACGGCGCCGCACCCGCTCGGTGAGCTGGCCGCCCTCCTCGAAGCCGACGTAGCCGGGGGGCGCGCCCACGAGCCGGCTGACGTTGTGCTTCTCCATGTACTCCGACATGTCGATCTGGATCAGCGCCTCCTCGTCCCCGAACATGAAGCGCGCGAGCGCCTTGGCGAGGTGCGTCTTCCCGACGCCCGTGGGGCCGAGGAAGATGAACGAGCCCATCGGGCGGCGCGGGTCCTTCAGGCCCGCGCGGCTGCGGCGGATCGCCTTGGCGATCGCGCGGACGGCCTCGTCCTGGCCGACGACGGCCTTGTGCAGCTCGTCCTCCATGTGGAGGAGCCGCTCGGCCTCGGTCTTCTCGAGGCGCGTGAGCGGCACCCCCGTCATCTTGCTGACGGTCTCGCGGATCACGTCGTCGTCCACGACGCCGTCGGTCTTCTTCGTGCTCTCGCGCCACTCGCGGACCAGCTGCTCCTTCTTGCGCTTCTGCTTCTGCGCCTGGTCGCGCAGCTGCGCCGCGCGCTCGAAGTCCTGGGCGCCGACGGCCTCGTCCTTCTCGACCTCGAGGCGGGCGATCTCGGCCTCGAGCGACTTGAGGTCGGGCGGCTGCGTCATCGACTTGAGGCGGACGCGCGCGCCGGCCTCGTCCACGACGTCGAGCGCCTTGTCGGGCAGGAAGCGGCCGGTGATGTAGCGCGAGGACAGCTCGACGGCGGAGCGCAGCGCCTCGTTGGTGTAGCGCACGCGGTGGTGCGCCTCGTACTTGTCGCGCAGGCCGAGGAGGATCTCGTAGGCCTCCTCCTTGGTCGGCGGGTCCACCATCACGGTCTGGAAGCGCCGCTCGAGCGCGCCGTCCTTCTCGATGTACTTGCGGTACTCGTCGAGCGTGGTGGCGCCGATGCACTGCACCTCGCCGCGCGACAGCGCCGGCTTGAGGACGTTGCTCGCGTCGATCGCGCCCTCGGCGCCGCCCGCCCCGACGAGCGTGTGCAGCTCGTCGATGAACAGGATCACGTTCTTGCTGCGGCGCACCTCGGTCATCACCGCCTTGATGCGCTCCTCGA
>JADZCA010000066.1 GCA_020851795.1 Planctomycetota bacterium
CCGGCTCTACGGCACGCCGCGCCACGAGGTGCACGCGGTGCTCGCCTCGGGCCGCCACTGCGTGCTCGTGATCGACGTGCAGGGCGCGGCGACGCTGCGCCGCGACGGCGTCGAGGCGGCCCACGAGGTCGACGAGGCGGCCTCGTTCCCCCACCGCGTCGTCAACGCCGACCTCGAGGCCGCCAGCCGCGCGGTCGCGCACCTCCTCGGCGTCGAGCTGGCCCCGCTCGCGCTCTGAGCCCGGCGCGGGCCGCGCGATCCGCCCGTCGAGCGCCGCTCGCGTACTACCCGTAGGGCGAGACTGGCTCACCCCACTCCGACCCAGAATCGAGTCGGTGTCACGGGACCCGTCGTCGAAGAGGCCGACGCGGGACGAGACGTCGCACTCGAACTCGAGCTCCACCGTGCAGCGGAGCGCCACCTCGGCCCGTGGCGCGCGGCAAGGGGCCGTCCCTGTCACGCGCGCGACGCGTCCTCCGGCGTCCCGCGGTACTCGGCGACGACCTCGATGCTCCCCGCGATGTGCTGGTTGAACGTGGTCAGCTCCTCCGCGGGGATCCAGTACTCGAGGTGCGCCTCGCCGCCGACGCAGCGGACCGGGAACCGAGCGAGGTAGTCCGTGTCCACTTCGAAGCGCGTCACGTAGCCCACGCAGCCGTTCTCGGCGTCCTTGGTGTTCCAGTCGCGGGCGATCTGCACGGCGTACTCGAGCGTGAGCACGGGGTAGAAGATCGGCTGCCACGAGAGCCGCGGGGGGAACGCGCGGAAGTCCGCGGCTGCGATCCGGTCGAGCTCCTTCTGGCCGACGGGTCGGTAGAGCGTGGTGTTGGCCATGGAGCGGACGGCGCGCGCGGACGATGCAGCCCATGCTACCGAGCCTCTCGGCAGCCCGACGCCGGCCCTCGCGCGGCGTCGCGGTCGCGGCGGCCGTCCGGACCCAGGGCGCGCGGAGCCTGGACGGCGCGCGGTCGCCTCGGACGATCGTGGCGTCCTCGGCCGCGCGGCCCGTCGCGCGACGGGGGCTCGAGGGCTCGCGCGGACCCGAGCGAGCGACCCGGATACCATCGGCGAACATGCCGAGCACGACGTCCGCCCTCGTGATCGCGCTCCCGGAGGTGGACCTCGTCCTCGGCGACCTCCGGCGTGCGCACGACCCGTCGGCGCGCGACGGCCTCCCGGCGCACGTGACCGTGCTGACGCCCTACGTCCCGCTCGTCGAGTGGAGCGACACGCACGCCCGACGCCTGCACGCGGCGCTTGACGGCATCCGCCCGTTCGGCGCGCGCCTGCGCCGCACCGGGAGGTTCGGGGACACGACGCTGTTCCTCGTCCCCGAGCCCGAGGACGTCTTCCGCCGCCTCGGCCGCGAGGTCGCTGCCGCCTTCCCCGAGTACCCGCCCTACGGCGGCGCCTTCTCGGAGATCCTCCCCCACGTCACGTTGGCCCACGGCGTCCCGACGGACGTGCTGAACGACGTCGAGCGGCGGGTGGCGGGCGTCACCGACATCGGGGCGCACGTGACCACGCTCACCCTCTACGAGAAGCGACCCGGGCGTCCGTGGCAGGCGGGACCCTCCGTCGCGCTGGGCTGAAGGCCGCGGCCGGCGCTCGGCCGGCCCGCCCCCCCGGGTCGGGGGATCCTCGGCACGGGCGGCGGGGAACGGCTACCCTGCTCGGCTCCCCCGCGGAACCTGCTGCGCCATGGAAGAGAAGATCCGCATCATCGACGAGCTCGACGCGAAGGTCGGGGGCCGGTTCAAGCTGACCGCCCTCCTCCAGAAGCGCATCCGCGAGCTGGTCGCCGGCGCCCCCCGGCTGGTCGAGATCCGCTCGGACAACCCGATCGACGTCGCCATCGCCGAGGTGCGCGCCGGCAAGATCGAGCTCGTCCCCGAGGACGCGGAGTAGCCGGAGGGCCCGATGGCCCGCCTCCTCCTCGGTGTCGGCGGCTCCATCGCGGCGTACAAGGCCGCCGACCTCGCCTCCACGCTGGTGCAGCAGGGCCACCAGGTGGACGTCGTCATGACGCGGATGGCGCTCCGCTTCCTGCGCCCGATGACGTTCTCCGCGCTCACCCACCGCCCCGTGCTCACCGACGAGGGCTGGGGCGAGGGCGACCGCCCCGCAGCCCACCTCGCCGCCACCGAGGGCGCGCAGCTCTTCGTCGTCGCGCCCGCGACCGCCGACCTCCTCGGCAAGTTCGCCCACGGCATCGCCGACGAGATCGTCTCGACGACCTACCTCGGCGCCGGCTGCCCGGTCCTCGTGGCCCCCGCGATGAACCCGCGCATGTGGCGCCACCCGCGCGTCGTCGGGAACGTCGAGCGCCTGCGCGGCGACGGCGTCACGATCGTCGGCCCCGCGACGGGACGCGTCGCCGAGGGCGACGTCGGGCCCGGCCGCATGGTCGAGCCCGACGAGATCGCCACCGCGATCGCCGCCGCGCTGGCGCGCGGCACGTAGCGCGTCGCCCGCGCGCTCCGAGGCCGACCGGCAGCCCGCGCACGGCGCGGGTCCCGGGGCGACGCCGCGGCCGATCGAAGGGCCCGCGGCAGTCGGTCCGCGCGAGGCGGCCCCCGCGCGACGGAAGGCACGACTGCGCCCCGCCGTTCCCCCGCGGGCGGCCCGTCGGGGGCGCGCCGGTAGGATCGCGTCGATGCGCCGCGTGCCGCTCGTCCTCGCCGTCGCCGTCGCCACGGGCCTCGCCTCGGTGGCGGGGGTCGTCGCCTGCCGCGGCGGGGGGCCGCCGACGAAGGGCACCGGCGAGGTCGCGCTCGAGACGTGGAAGGACTTCTTCCGCCCGCCCAACGACCGCATCCCGTCGAAGTGGGCCACCAACCCGGGCACGCCGTGGGGCGACTACGTCGGCAGCCGCGCGTGCGAGGCCTGCCACACGCAGGCCTACGCGGGCTGGCGCGACTCCTTCCACAGCCGCACGCTCTACGACGTCGTGCCGCAGACCGTGTTCGGCGACTACTCGGGCGCGACCACCTACACCTCCGACGAGCACCCGTTCACGGTCGTGCCGCAGCGCCTCGACGACCGCTTCGTGATGCGCATCCAGCGCAACCCCGCGGCGCAGGGCCGCGAGGACACCTACGGCGCCGGCGTCCCGGCCGAGGCGACCGGCGTCTTCGAGGTGCTCTACGCGTTCGGCAACCGCCGCCACCAGCCCTACGTCACCAAGACCAAGGACGGCCGCCACTGGGTGCTGCCCGTGTACTGGAACGACGTCAAGCACGAGTGGATGTGGGACGGGTGGCGGCCCTACGTGACGTCGTGCGCGCACTGCCACGTCACCGGGATCCGCTCGACGTCGCGGCAGGGCCGCCGCGAGGACGAGCTGCCCTTCACCGGGCCCGTGCGCTGGAACGTCGCGCCGCAGGACGAGGGGTGGGCCGAGGGCTCGGTGGGCTGCGAGCTCTGCCACGGGCCGGGCAAGGGCCACCTCGACGCGGTCGCGCGCATGGGCGACGACGGCTACCGCACCTACCTCGCCGGCGGCGGCGCGGCGACGATCTACAACCCGGCTCGCGACACGGCGCAGCGGCGCATGCAGCAGTGCGACCAGTGCCACAACTTCTTCACCGAGAGCCAGGTGACGTGGGTGCCCAAGCCCGACGGGTACGGGCGCGACCCCTACTTCCGCCGCGTGCGGCCCGACGAGGGGCAGTTCTACGAGGACGGCACGGACATGAGCCCGTGCACGGTGGGCCACACGTTCCGCGAGAGCGGGATGGGCAAGAAGGGCCTCGAGTGCCGCGACTGCCACGACGCGCACGGCAACCCGTCGTGGGCCGAGGTCAAGCGGCCCGTCGAGGGCAACGCGCTGTGCCTGCACTGCCACCGCGAGGACGCGTCGCGCCGCTTCGCCGACGACGCCGCCGTCGCACGCCACACCCGCCACCGCCTCGACGGGCCCGGCTCGCTGTGCGTCGAGTGCCACATGCCGCGCGACAAGCACTTCACCAACGGCATCCAGCTGATGAGCGCGAAGCTGCCGTCGCACGCGTTCACGTCCCCCACCGGCCGCGAGGCCGACGACGGCGGCCCGCCGGCGACCTGCAACTTCTGCCACGTGGACCGCGACGGCCCCTGGACCCGCAAGGTGCTCGAGGCGTGGAAGGCGGGGACGACGCCGCCGCGCTGAAGCCGGATCGCCCGCGCGCCGACCGGCCGCGGGGCCCGCGGGGCGCGCCGCGGCGCCGCGGTGCCAGGAGGCGCCGCGGTGCCAGGAAAGTTGTTTTCACGCGGCGTGAAAACAACGTTCCTGGCACCGCCGTGCTTGGCCCGGGGGGCCGCGACCTAACGGACGCCTTCCCCGCGGGCCTGCCGGGGCGCCCGGGGTCGAGAAGAGCCCCCGGGCGACCGACGTACCGGATGGCGGTACGCCCCATGAACACCGACAGCGCCGAGATCGTCCCCACCCCCCTCGAGGCCCCCGTGGAAGCGGAGGCCCGCGAGCCGGTCGCGCTCGAGCTGCTCGGCGTGCTCCTCGCGATCGTGGGACTCCTGCTGGCCAGCGCGATCGTGACGCTCGCCCCGGAGGGCAGCACCCGGCCGCTGACCAACGTGACCGGCGCCGTCGGCCGGGCGGTCGCGGAGTCGCTCACGCTCGCGCTCGGCGTGGGCGCGTACGTGCTCGCCGCCTTCCCGATCTGGTGGGGCGTGCAGTGCCTCAAGGGCCGGGCGCCGCAGGCCTTCGGTCGCAAGGCGCTGACGGCGCCGCTGTTCGCCGCGTTCCTCGCCGTGCTCGCCTCGCTGCTGCTGCGCCGCCTGCCCGTGCCCGGCCTGCTCCGCTCGGGCCCCGGCGGCTACGTCGGCGTCGCGTTCGGCGGCGTGCTCTTCCGCCTGCTCGGGCGCGCGGCGAGCCTCGTCGCGTTCGGGCTCTCCTTCGCCTCGCTGCTGCTCGCCACCGACCTCCGCATCGGCGCCTGGTTCGGCGCGCGCTCGCGGCGCCGCGCGGGCCCGCGTCGCGCCCGCCCGGCCGCCGCCCCCGCCGCGACGGGGACCGCGGTCGCCGACGAACCGACCGAGGAGGGCGCGAAGGACGACGCCGAGGTCCGCATCCCGGGCGCCGAGGACGACGACGGCTTCGAGCCCACCGAGGCCGACGGCGGCTACGACGACGCCGGCACGGCGACCGCCGAGGCCGACGACGACCTCGACCTCGCCCACGCCTCCGAGGACGACCTCGACGCGGCGCTGCGCGACGCGACCGAGGAGGACGACGCGGAGGCCGCCGCCGCGCCCGCCCCCAAGCCGGCCCCGCCCGCGCCGCGGCGCGCCCCGCCCCGCCGGGTCGGCGCGTACGAGTTCCCGCCGACGGCCCTGCTCGAGAAGGGCGAGGCCGTGGACCCCGACAAGGTGCGCGGCGAGATCGAGCGCAACGCGGCCGTGCTCGCCACGACGCTGCGCTCGTTCGGCATCGAGACCCGCGTCGTCTCGCAGCGGCGCGGGCCGGTGATCACGTTCTACGAGCTCGCGCTCGAGGCCGGCACGCGCATCAACCGCGTCGCGACGCTCGACCGCGACCTCGCCGTCGCGCTCAAGGCCGAGAGCGTGCGCATCGTGGCGCCGATCCCGGGCAAGGACACGATCGGCGTCGAGGTGCCCAACACCATCCGCGACGCGGTGCGGCTGCGCGACCTCGTCGAGGACAACGCCGACCGCGTCGGGCGCAAGGCGATCCCCCTCTTCCTCGGCAAGGACGCGATGGGCGAGCCCATCGTCGAGGACCTCGCCACGATGCCCCACATGCTCATCGCGGGCACGACGGGCTCGGGCAAGAGCGTGTGCGTCAACTCGGTGCTGCTCTCGATCCTGCTCACGCGCAGCCCCGACGAGGTCAAGGTCGTCCTCATCGACCCCAAGCAGGTCGAGCTGTCCTTCTTCGACGGCATCCCCCACCTGCTCACGCCCGTCGTCACGAACATGAAGAAGGCGGCCCAGATCCTCGAGTGGGCCGTCGCGAAGATGGAGCAGCGCTACGACCTGCTCCTGCGCTCGGGCGTGCGCAACATCGGCGGCTACAACCAGCTGGGCACCGAGCGGATCGGCAAGGTCCGCGCCGAGCACGGCTACGACGAGGTGGACGCCCCCGACCTGATGCCCTACGTGGTCATCGTCGTGGACGAGCTCGCCGACCTGATGCTGCAGCACGGCAAGGACGTCGAGACGGCCATCATCCGCCTCGCCGCGAAGTCGCGCGCCGTCGGCATCCACCTCCTGCTCGCCACGCAGCGCCCGTCGGTGGACGTCATCACGGGCCTCATCAAGTCGAACATGCCGATGCGCGTGTCGTTCAAGGTCTCGTCGATGATCGACAGCCGCGTCATCCTCGACCACAAGGGCGCGGAGAAGCTGCTCGGCAAGGGCGACATGCTCTACATCCCGCCGGGCACGTCGGTGCCGCGGCGCGCGCAGGGCACGTTCATCGCCGACGCCGAGGTCAAGGCGCTCGTGGACTTCGTCAAGGAGAAGGCCGGGCCCGTCGAGTACACGGACATCCTCAACGAGAACACGGGCGACCTGCCCGACCCGAACCAGGAGGACGAGCTCTACGACGACGCCGTCCGCGCCGTGCTGGCGACCAAGCTCGGCAGCGCGAGCATGCTCCAGCGGCGGTTCGGCATCGGCTACACCCGCGCCTCGCGCCTGATCGACATGATGTGCGACCACAAGGTGGTCGGCCCGCACAAGGGGAGCAAGGCCCGCGAGCTGCTCGTCACCCTCGAGGAGTGGGAGTCCGCGCACGCGGCGGCCGCCAAGAAGGGCCCGGCCCCGGCGGCGTCGGCGGGCACGCTCGAGGGCGCCGACGTCGAGGCCGGCGCGCCGATGGGCGCGTCGGACGAGGACGACGGCATCTCCGATCGGGGCTCGAGCAAGGACGCCTCGACGGTCTCCTCGCCTTGGGACTGACCTCGCGCGGACGGGCCCGCGGGTCACGCGCCGACGGCGACGACCGTGCCGCGCGGGGCGGTCTCCACCGCCCGGCGCACCGCGGACGCCAGCGGGACGAGGTCGGCGAGCCGGTTCGTGCGGGCGTGCAGCACGACCACGACGAGCCCCGGCGGGACCGGCGCGAGCGCGATGCGACGGTCCACCGTCACGAAGGCGTCGAAGCGCGGGCCCGCGCGGCGCAGCACCTCGACGTCACCGGCGGTCTCCCACCCCACGTCCCGCACCGTCCGGACCGCGAGCGGTGCGAGCGCGGCGGCGAGGCGGGCGGGGACGCAGTGATCGAGCAGCACGCGCATCGGCCATCAGGCCCCGCCGCCCGCGCTCGATCGCGAGGAGCGCGCGGCGGCGCCCGACCCCGGGGAAGTCGCGCAGGAACACCGAGAGCGGGTCACCCGCGGCGAGGTGGTCGAACAGGGTGCGGACCGGGACTCGCGTGCCCCAGAACACCGGCTCGCCGTGCAGGACGGCCGGGTCGGCGACGGCGAGGGGGGACGGGCGGCGCATGGGGCGGCTCGCGACGGCACGGCGACTCTACCTCGCGCGGGACGGCCCGCGGGTCACGCGCCGACGGCGGTCGAGGCGGCGGGGGGGCGCACGGGTAGGATCGCGGCGTCCATGTCGAGCAAGCGCCTCGCCTCCCGGGACGTCCTGTGGATCGGCGTCATCTCCGGTCTGTGCGGCCTCCTCTGCGTCGCGGTGGCGCTCGGCCTGACGAAGGGGTTCGACCGCCCCTCGGTGGGGATCGCGTGGCGGCTCGTCGCCGCGCCGGGCATCGCCTTGGGCTGGGGCGGGGTCGCCCTCGTCCTCGTCGCGATCCCCTACGCGCTGCTGACCTGGATGCGCGGGCGGGCCGGCGGCAAGCTCGTCTCGGTGCTCGGCGCGCTCGTGTTCGCGTTCGGGGTCGGCGGGCTCGCCGGGCTGTTCACCCACCCCGCGGCCGCCGGCGGCGGACGCCTCGCGGGCGGCCTCGCCACGCTGCTGCGCGACGGCGTGGGCACCGGGTTCGCCACCGCCCTCCTCGCGCTGATCGCGGTGCCCGGGCTGCTGCTCGCCCTCGCCCCGCTCGTGCTCGCGGGCACCGGCGCCAAGGTCGCCTCGGGTCCCGCGGTCCCGGTCGCCACGTCCGCGCGCGGCTGGTACCCCGAGCGCCGCGTGGGCGACGACGGTGAGGAGCTGCCGGTCGAGTTCCGCGGCTCGGCCGACGTCGGCCCGGTGCGCTACCGCGACGCGGGGGAGACGCCCGCCCCCGCGCCCGTCGCCGCGACGACGTCGCTGTCGCCGCCCGCCGCCACGGGCCCCGCCGCGAAGAAGCCGAAGACGATCTCCGGCGTCCGGTTCGCCGACGAGCCGACCGAGGCCCCCGTCGCGGCACCGCCCCCGCCGGCCGAGGCCGCCGAGGACGCGCTCCCCGCGGGCGTACGGTACGCGCCGACCTCGGCCCCGGCGCCGGTGCCGCTCGAGGCCCTCGGCGCCCCGACCGAGCCCGAGGCGCCCGCCACGGCGCCGGCCCTGCCCGAGGTCACGGCGGCGGCCGCGCCGCAGTCCGCCGACGCGCCGCCGGCCCCCACGTCGCCCGCGGGGACGGAGGCGTTGGCACCCGAGGTCGCCCCGCCGGCACCCGCCGAGACGTCGGCGCCCTCGGGCCCGACCGACGCCCCCGCGCCGGGATCGCTCGACGAGCGGCGCAAGCGCTCGGAGTCGTACCGTCGCAAGCTCTCGGCGACGGGAATCGTGGACGGTCCGCGCCCCGATCCGGAGGAGGGCGGCGCCCGGCCGCCGCCGCGGCCCAAGCCCCGTCCCGCGCGCCCGCGCGACGTGGCGGACGCCATCCGCGGGCTCTTCTCGAGCCTGCCGATGGAAGAGCTCCCGCCGGTGCAGCCGGCGATCGACCCGCCCGAGCCGGTCCGCACCGAGGAGCCTCGGGTGGACGCGCCCGGCCAGACGGCGCTCGTCTTCGACGCGCCCGCCGCCGACGCCGTGCCCGCGCGGAGGGGCTCCACGGCGTCCGACCCGCTGTTCTCGGCGAGCGTCGAGGCGGCGCTCGAGCGCGGCGCCGCGAGCCTCGTGCTGCTCAAGCGCAAGCTCGGGGTCGGCTACGCGCGGGCGGCGTCGCTGATGGAGGCGCTCGTCGCGGAGGGGATCGTCGGGGAGATGAGCGCGAGCGGCAGCCGCCCGACGCTCATCACCGCGACGGAGTGGGCACGGCGTCGCGCGGCGTCCTGAGCCCGGATTTCCCACGAAAGACGCGGGGCTTCGTGGACCGACCGAGCGGCGTCCCGCGGTCGGGGCCGATGCAGGGTCGTCGGGCGCGGGGTTTCACCGACGACCGCGTGTTCTTGGGACACGCCGAGGAGGTGAAACCCCGCCGGCGCGGCG
>JADZCA010000067.1 GCA_020851795.1 Planctomycetota bacterium
GCGCTGCTCCGCGGGGACCTCTGAACCGGGCGAGGCGTCAAGACGCCTCGCCCGATTCGCTTGGGCCCGAGGCGGGAAGGACGCTGGGAGTCCCCGCGGGCGCCGCGGGAGGCGGAGACGGCTACTCGGCCGCGCTGCGCGCAGCCTCGTCGCTGTTCGTTCTCGCGGCGCTGCTCCGCGGGGACCTCTGAACCGGGCGAGGCGTCAAGACGCCTCGCCCGATTCGCTTGGGCCCGAGGCGGGAAGGACGCTGGGAGTCCCCGCGGGCGCCGCGGGAGGCGGAGGCGGAGCCGGATCGGGAGGTGGGCTCGTCGCGAGGCGCCTCCGGGAGCGGGTGGGCCCTAGCGCCGTGCGCTGCGCACGGCGCGCGCACGGCGCGGGCCCGCCGCGAGGCGCCGCCGGACGCCGGTTGGCCATAGCGCCGTGCGCCGCGCACGGCGCGCGCACGGCGCGCGCACGGCGCGGGCACGGCGCGGGCCGCCAGCGGACGCGGGTTGGCCAGAGGGCGCGCGCTGCGCGCGCCCGGGTTCAATGGGCGCCGTGGTCGCCGACCCCACCCGACCCGGGACGCAGGATCCCGAGGACGCCCTGCCGCGGATGACGCTCGGCGAGCACCTCGACGAGCTCCGCCGGCGCGTCTTCCGCTCCACCCTCGCCGTCGTCGGCGCCATGGTCGTCGCCGTCGTCTTCCACGAGCGCATCTTCGGGTGGGCCGTCCACCCCTACCTCCGCGCCATCGCCGACGCCGGGGTCGCCGACGCCAAGATCCAGGCCATCTCCCCGCTCGACACCTTCGTGCAGACGATGAAGCTCGCCTTCCTCGTCGGCTTCGTCGCCGCCTCCCCCTACGTGCTCGCGCAAATGTGGGGGTTCATCGCCGCCGGCCTCTACCCGCACGAGAAGCGCGCCGTCCGCGTCTTCTTCCCGATCTCGCTCGTCCTCTTCGTCGCCGGCTGCGCGACCGCGCTGATCATGATCCTGCCGATCGCGCTGCGCTTCCTCGTCGGGTTCGGCGCCCACCTCGGCGTGCGCAGCGACTTCGCCATCGGGCCCTACCTCTCGCTCGTCCTGTCGCTCCTGTTCGGCATGGGCGTCGCGTTCCAGCTCCCCCTCGTCATGCTCTTCCTGCAGGCGGTCGGCATCGTCGAACGCGAGACGCTGCGACGGGGGTGGCGCCTCGCCGTC
The DNA here is from genome assembly GCA_020851795.1 of Planctomycetota bacterium. Classification (GTDB taxonomy): domain Bacteria; phylum Planctomycetota; class PLA2; order PLA2; family JAEUHO01; genus JAEUHO01. The sequence goes on from JADZCA010000067.1 coordinate 1,186, forward strand.
CTCATCGCCTTCGTCGTGTCGATGATCCTCACCCCCGACCCGACCCCCGTGTCGCAGACCCTGATGGCGGGCCCCCTGGTCGGGCTCTACTTCCTCGGCGTCTGGGGTGGCCGCTTCGTGGGCGAGTCGCGGGAGCGGCTCACGCTCTGGAAGGCGTGGCCCCTCGCGCTCGCCGTCCTCACGCTGCTCGCGCTCTTCGTCTTCCGCGACGACCTCACCCGCCTCGCCGGCGCGATGTTCTGACCGGCCGGCGGGCCCCCGGCCCCGCTGCGACCGCGACGCGCGCCGACGGCACATTAGGATCGCGCCCCCGCCGGCCGTCCGGCGTCCCCGGAGTCCCGCATGCGGATCGCGTTGCTCGGCTGGGCTGGATCGGGCAAGACCACGGTGTTCAACGCCGTGGCGGACTCGCGCGTGCCCTCCACGCCGGGGGTGCTCCAGACCGAGGAGCACGTGCAGGTCGTCAAGGTGCAGGACCCGCGCATGGTCCGTCTGCGCGACCTGTTCAAGCCCAAGAAGTTCACGCTCGCCGGCCTCGAGCTCCACGACCCGCCCGGCCTGCCCGCCGGCACCGAGCCGGGCGACGCCGAGAAGCGGACCCGCCTGCTCGGCGCGCTGCGCGAGTCCGACGGCTACGTCCTCGTCGTCCGCGGGTTCTCGACCGACTCCTACGCCTACCCGCGCCCGGCCCCCGACCCCGCGGCCGACGTCGCGCGGCTCGTCGAGGAGCTGATGGTCTCCGACCTCAACCTCCTGCAGGGACGCGCCGAGCGCCTGCGCGAGAACATCAAGAAGCGCGCGAAGTCCCTCGAGCAGGACCAGCGCGAGCTCGCCGTGATCGAGCGCATGCTGCCGCGGCTCGAGGCGGGGAAGGGGCTGCAGGACCTCGAGGTCTCCGTCGAGGACGAGCGCAAGATCCGCGGCTTCCAGCTCTTCTCGCGCAAGCCCTACGTGCTGCTCGTCAACGGCCCCGCCGGCGTCCCCGCCGGGCTCGGCGACGGCCTCGCCTTCCCGATGCCGACCCGCATCGCGCTCGACGGCATGCTCGCGGCCGAGCTGGCGGCGATGGACCCCGCCGACCGTCCCGCGTTCATGGCGGAGTTCGGCATCGACGAGCCGGCCTCGGAGCGCGTGGTGCACGCGGTCTACCAGGCGGCGGGCCTGCGCTCGTTCTTCACCGTCGGCGAGGACGAGGTCCGCGCCTGGACGATCCGCGTCGGCGACGACGCCGTGACCGCCGCGAGCAAGATCCACTCCGACCTCGCCAAGGGCTTCGTCCGCGCCGAGGTCACGCCCTACGACGCGATCGTGTCCGCCGGCGGGCTCAAGGAGAGCAAAGCGGCGATGCGGCTCGAGGGGAAGGACTACGTCGTCGGCGACGGCGACATCGTCCACATCCGCTCCTCGGTCTAGCCCGCCGACGTTACGAAAGGCGAGGCCCGTCGAGCGCCCGACGAACGTCAGCCCCCGTCGGGGCGCGCGGACTTCGCCGGGGCGCGCGTCGGCTGCGACGACGGCGTGTTCTGGCACCACGCCGAGGAGCGGACGACGCGTGGCGACACGCATCGAATCGCCGACGGGCCCTGCGCCACGCCCGGGCGCAAGCCGCCGCCCCGACCTCGTCGGCTCGTGAGTTCGGCGGGCGGGGAGGCCCGCTCCGCGGACGGGCGCCTCGGGGGCGGTGCTTCCGGCGCGCGCGGGGTCGGGTACGGTCGGGGGATGCGCACGGTCGCCTTCGTCACGACGGGCCACGAGGTGCTGCGCGGGCACACCGTGAACACCAACGCCGCGTGGCTCGCCCGCCACGCGACCGACGCGGGCGCGCGCGTCCGGTCGGTGCGCACCGTGGGCGACGACCTCGACGACCTCGTCGCCGCGCTCGAGGAGGCCGCGCGCGAGGCGAGCACCGTCGTCGTCACCGGCGGCCTCGGGCCCACCGAGGACGACCGCTCCCGCGAGGCGCTCGCCCGCGTGCTCGGCGTCCCCCTCGAGGACGACCCGGCCGCGTGGGCCGGGGTCGAGCGCTACTTCGTGCGCGCCGGCCGCCCGCCTGCGCCGATGCAGCGTCGCCAGGCGCTGGTCCCGCGCGGGGCCGAGGTGCTCGACAACGACGAAGGCACCGCGCCGGGGCTGCTCGCGCGCCGCGGCGATACGACCTTCGTCCTGCTGCCCGGTCCGCCGCGCGAGATGCAGGCCATGTTCCGCCGCCACGTGCTGCCCCGCTGGCGCGCGCAGGGCGGGCTCGACGAGACCGCGTCCCGCGTGGTCTGGACGGCGGGCGCGCCCGAGAGCGAGATCGCCGCGGCGATCGAGGACCTCATGCGGGCGCCCGAGCCCGTCGTCGGCACCCACCCCGACGAGGGCGAGGTGGCCGTCCGCCTCCTCGCCCGCGGCCCGGCCGCGGTCGCACGGGCCGACGCGACCGTCGCCGAGGTCGTCCGCCGGCTCGGCGCGCACGTCGTCTCGACCGACGAGGAGACGCGCGTCGCGCACGCGGTCGTCGCGCTCCTGCGCGCGCGCCGCCGCGTGCTCACCACCGCCGAGTCGCTCACGGGGGGGCTCGTCGCGCGCATGGTGTGCGCGGTTCCCGGGGCGAGCGAGGCGTTCCGCGGCGGGTGGGTGACCTACGCCGACGCATGGAAGGCGCGCGCGCTCGGCGTGGACCCCGCGCTGATCGCGCGCGACGGCGCCGTCTCCGAAGCCGTGGCGCGCGCCATGGCCGAGGGCGCGCGTCAACGCGGCGACGCCGACCTCGCCGTCGCGACCACCGGGGTCGCGGGGCCGGGGCCCGACGCGCGGGGCGTCGAGGCGGGCACGGTCCACGTCGCCGTCGCGACCCCGGCAGGGACCGACCACCGGCTCCTGCGGCTGCCCTTGCCTCGACTCACCGTCCAGCGCCGCGCGGCGGTGGCGGCGCTCGACCTCGTGCGCCGGGTCCTGCTCCGCGGCTGAACGCCGGGCCGCGGCGCGGTCCGCGCGGACGCCGCCGGGAGGGTCCCGCGACCGAGCCTACCCGGGGAAGCCGCCGTGGTCGCGCCCGCGGACCGCGAACAGCATCAGCGCGAGGCCCGCGAAGATCCCGGGCCCGAACGCGAAGACCTTGTCGTACCAGCCCTGGCCCACCAGCTGGACCCACCAGTTGCGGTACTCGATGAGCTTCGCGTCGGTCAGGAACAGGTGGGGGACGTAGAGCGCGAGCGCCAAGCCGCCGAGCAGGAAGGAGAGGAAGCGACCCATCGTGGACCCTCCGGGCAGCTCCGGGCCGCCGCCCCGATGCTAGCGGGAGCGGCAGCCCCGTCGCGGTAGGATCGACCTCACGGCCCCGCTGCCCGGTGGTGTAACGGTAGCACCGGAGACTTTGGATCTCCTTGTCGTGGTTCGAATCCACGCCGGGCAGCCACTCCGCGGCCACCCTCGCCGCCCCGCTCGCCGACCCCGCACCGGGGGGTGCGAGCGCCCCGGTAGGCTTGCCGGGCCGGTGCCCGCAGCGGCGCGGCGGCGCCCGGCGCGCCGTGCTGGCGTGGTCGCGGGGGCGCGCGTACCGTGTCCGCCCCGCCCCGGACGAACGCCGCGATGAAGAGCCGCACGAATGCCCCCGGTGACTCCGCGCCGTCGCGGCTGGCGGTGATCGTCCTCGCCGCCGGCAGGGGCACGCGCCTTCCCGGGGCCGGCCCGAAGGTGCTCGTCGAGTGCCTCGGCTACCCCATGCTCGAGCACGTCCGGCGCGCGACGTCGGCGCTGACGCCCGACGAGACGGTCATCGTGGTCGGGCACGGTCGCGAGCTCGTCGTCCCGTGGCTGCAGAAGCACTGGGCGGGGGCCCGCGCGGTCGTGCAGGAGCCGCAGCACGGCACCGGCCACGCCGCGCGCGTCGCCATGACGGCGCTGTCGCGCTTCGAGGGCGACGTCGTCGTCGTGTGCGGCGACGTGCCGCAGGTGCAGCCCGAGGACCTGCGGCCGCTGCTCGACGCGCACCGCCGCCACCACGCCGACGCGACGGTGCTCGTGGGCACCGCGGCCGACCCCGGCCGCCTCGGCCGCATCGTGCGCGAGCCGAGCACCGGACGCCTCGTGCGCATCGTCGAGGCGAAGGACGCGAGCCCCGAGGTGCTCGCGCTGCGCGAGTACAACACCGGCGTCTACGCGTTCCGCTCGGGCGCGCTGCGCCGCGCCGTCGCCGACCTGCCGCGCGCCAACGCCGCCGGCGAGGAGTACCTCACCGACGCCGTGGGCTTCCTCGCCGCGTCGGGCTCGCGCGTCGAGGTCGAGCGCGCCGCCGACGGCGCCGCGCTGCTCGGCGTCAACACCGCCGCGGACCTCGCCACCGCCGCCGTGGGGCTGCGCCGTCGCATCGTCGCCCGCCACCTCGCGGCGGGGGTCGTGGTCGTGGACCCCGAGCACACCGTCATCGAGCCCGACGTCGAGATCGCGCCGGGCGCGCGCATCCTGCCGTTCAGCTACGTCGGCCACGGGTGCCGCATCGGGCCCGAGTGCGTCGTGGGGCCGTTCGCGCACCTGCGCGGCGGGACCGTGCTCGAGCGCGGCGCGCAGATCGGCAACTTCGTCGAGGTGAAGGCGACCACCGTGGGCGCCGGGGCCAAGGCCAAGCACCTGACCTACCTCGGCGACGCCGACGTGGGGGCCGACGCCAACATCGGCTGCGGCACGGTGACCGCGAACTACGACGGCAAGCAGAAGCACCGCACGGCGATCGGCGCGGGCGCGCACATCGGCTCGGGCACGATCCTCGTGGCCCCGGTCACGGTGGGCGCCGGCGCGCGCACCGGCGCCAACGCGGTCGTGGCGGCGCGGCGCGACGTGCCCGCCGGCGCGACCGTCGTCGGCGTGCCCGCGCGGCCGCTCGAGGACGCCCGCAAGCCGGGCGCCGGCGCGCCCACGGGCGCGGCGGCGCCCGCGCCGGCGGCGAAGGGCAAGGCGAGGTCCGGCAAGGCGGCCGGGAAGGGGCGCTCGTGATCTACGGCAACCTGCAGGTGGTGGCGGGCAACGCGAACCCGCGGCTCGCCGACGCGATCTGCCGCGACCTCGGCATCCCGCGCACGCCGGCGAAGGTGGACAAGTTCCCCGACGGCGAGATCGACGTGCGCGTCGAGGACCACGTCCGCGGCAACGACATCTTCGTCGTGCAGTCCACGTGCCCCGACGTCAACGACCACCTGATGGAGCTGCTCCTGCTCGTGGACGCGCTGCGGCGCGCCTCGGCGGGGCGCGTGACCGCGGTGATCCCGTACTTCGGCTACGCCCGCAAGGACCGCAAGGACGAGGGCCGCGTGCCGATCTCGGCGAAGCTCGTGGCCAACCTGCTCGTCACCGCGGGCGTGCACCGCGTGATCACGGTGGACCTGCACGCGGCGCAGATCCAGGGGTTCTTCGACATCCCCGTGGACCACCTCTACGCCGCGCCGGTGCTCGCCGAGCACTTCCGCCAGAAGGCCATCTCCGACCTCATGGTGGTGGCCCCCGACGTCGGCTCGGCCAAGATGGCCCGCGGCTACGCGAAGCGCCTCGGCGGCGACCTCGCCATCATCAACAAGCGCCGCATCGCCGCCGACCACACCGAGGTCACCGAGATCATCGGCGAGGTCGCCGGCCGCAACATCCTCCTCATCGACGACATGATCTCGACGGGCGGCTCGATCACCGAGGCCGCGAAGGCGTGCCGCAAGGCCGGCGCGAAGGACGTCTACATCGCGGCGACGCACGGCGTGCTGTGCGGCAGCGCGCGGGAGAAGCTCGAGGCGTGCGGGGCGAAGGAGGTCGTGCTCACCGACACGATCCCCGTGGACCTCGCCGGCGTCGAGGGGCTGTTCCGCGTCCTCTCGATCGGCCCCCTCCTCGCCGCCGCCATCGACCGCGTCCACCACGAGCGTTCGGTCTCGGCCCTCTTCGTCCGCCGCGAAGAGGGGATGTCCTGACGGGCGCAGCGCGCGCGCCGGGGCCGGGCGTGCGCCCGGGGCCCGCAGCGCCGCGTCGTCGGTGAGCCGGGGGCCCGCGCGGGCCCCCCCCGCGGCGCGACGGCCCGGTGGGGCGCCGAGCCCGTGGCGCCGGATGAGTCCGCCGTGCGGTGTACCCGCGCGCGAGACGCCGCCGGAGGGGCGTAGCCCGCCGAGCTCACGGGCCGACGGGGCCGGGGCGTCGGCGCGGACGGTGGGGGAGGCCGCCCGCCCACCGGGGGGTGACGCGCCGGCCGGGCCCGCGCGCGCCGACCGCTCTCGCCGGAACGGGACGGCGCGGGGTCGGGCGTGTACGTTCCGCGGCTTCCGGAGCGCCCGCCATGGAATTCATCAAGATCGAGGTCGCGCGTCGTGAGGCCAAGGGCACCACCGCGTCCCGCCGCGTCCGCCGCGAGGGCCGCGTGCCCGCCGTCCTCTACGGCCTCGGCCGTCCCAACGCCGACCTCACGATCGCCCACGAGGAGCTCGAGCGCTTCTTCGCGACGGGCAGCAAGCTGATCGAGCTCCGGCTCGGCGAGAAGGCCCAGCAGGCCATCCTGCGCGACGTCCAGCACGACCCGCTGACGGACGCGATCACGCACGTCGACCTGCTGCGCATCGACGAGAACCACGAGATCGAGGCGGCGGTCGAGGTCACCTTCAAGGGCGTCGCCAAGGGCCTGTCCGACGGCGGGGTCTTCGAGTCGGTGCTCTCGCAGGTCCTCGTGCGCTCGACGCCCGCCCGCCTGCCGAAGGCGCTGGTGGTCGACGTCAGCGGGCTCGCGCTCAACCAGGCGATCACGGTCAAGGACCTGCCGCTGCCCGAGGGCGTCAAGGTCACGCGCCACAAGCCCGACGACCACGTCTGCCACGTCGTCGTGCAGAAGGTCGTGTCGCTCGAGCCGGTGGTCCCGGCCGAGGGCGGCCCGGCCGAGCCGGAGCGCATCGGCGGCAAGAAGCCGGAGGAGGGCGAGGGCGAGGAAGCCGCCGCCGCCGGCAAGGCGCCCGCGAAGAAGGACGAGAAGAAGGACGCGAAGAAGTAGCCCGCGCGGCCCGCCGGCCCGTCGCGGCGGCGCCCGGGAGCTCCCGACGCGATGCCCGCCCCCCTCCGCTGCGTGGTGGTGGGGCTGGGCAACCCCGGCGACGAGTACGCCGGGACGCGGCACAACGTCGGCTTCGAGGTGGTGGACCTCCTCGCGCGCCGCTGGCGCGTCGAGTTCGAGCGGTCGCGGCTCGTGGACGGGCTCGTGGCGACCGCGCAGCCGCCCGGCCTGCCGGCCGAGCGGGTGCGCCTCGTCAAGCCGACGACGTACATGAATCGCTGCGGGCCCGCGTACGCGAAGGCGCTGAAGGTGTTCGAGACCGAGGCCGCCGGGGCGCTCGTCGTCGTGGACGACTTCATGCTCGACTTCGGGCGCCTGCGCTTCCGCGCCGACGGCAGCAGCGGCGGCCACAACGGCCTCAAGTCGATCGAGGGCGCCGTGGGCTCGGTGGTCTACCCGCGCCTCAAGGTCGGCGTCGGGCAGGTCCCCGCCGGCCGCGACCCCGCCGACTACGTGCTCTCCCGCTACTCGGCCACCGAGCGCAAGGAGCTGCCGTTCCTGCTCGAGGAGGCCGCCGACGCCGTCATGACCTGGCTCACCGGGGGGATGGACCGCGCGATGGAGCGCCACAACCGCAAGAAGGACGGCACGTAGCCGCGGCGCCCGCCCGACCGCGGTCCCCGGGGGGCTCGGTCGCCGCCCGCGCAAAAGGAGGCGTCGGGCGCGCCCTTCGGTACGTTTCGCCCTTCGTCCCTGTCCCCGGCCCCGGAACCCTTCGGACGCCCCTTCGGGGGCTCTTCTCCCGCATGAAGACCCGCGATTACGAGGCGATGTTCCTGCTCGACAACGCCGCCGCCGTGGCCGACTTCGACGGCACGACCGGCAGCATCGACCAGATCCTCGCCAAGCACGGCGCCACGATCGTCCAGAAGGAGAAGTGGGACGAGCGCAAGCTCGCCTACGAGATCGGCGGCCACAAGCGCGCCACCTACTACCTCGTCTACTTCCGCGCGCCCACCGACACGGTCGCGCGCATGGCGGGCGACCTCAAGCTCAACGACAAGCTCATCCGTCACCTCACGATCGCGCTCGACGAGCCGATCGAGGTGCACGTCAAGAAGCGTGCGGAGGAGCGCGAGCGCCTCGCCGAGGAGAGCCGCAAGGCGAGCCTCGCCGCGGGGTGGGGGACGGGCGACGACCGTCCGCGTCGCCGCCGCGAGGACGGGGAGCCGGAGGCCTTCGAGGTCCCCGACGTCCCGGAGCTGAACGAGGAGGCGTAGTCCGTCGCGGGCGACCGCGCAAGGACACGATCGGAGCCTTCGGAAGACGATGCCGCGCAACACGAACCCCGCCGTCAAGAAGAAGAAGAAGCTCAAGAAGGTCATCGAGAAGGGCAAGTGCCGCTTCACGAAGGCCCGCGTCGACGAGGTGGACTACAAGGACCTCGCCACGCTCCAGAAGATGGTGAGCGCCCAGGGCAAGCTGTACGGGCGCAAGCGCACCGGCACCATGAGCCGCTTCCAGCGCAAGCTCAAGCTCGCCGTCAAGCGCGCGCGCTTCCTCGCCCTGCTGCCCTTCGTGGCCCGCTGACGTCGCAGGACCCCCCGCCATGCCCACCTCGCTCGAAGTCCTCCTCCGGCGCAGCGTCGAGAGCCTCGGCCGCGTCGGCGAGGTCGTGAAGGTCCGCACGGGCTACGCCCGCAACTACCTCTTCCCGCACGGGATCGCGGTGCTCCCCACGAAGGAGAACCTGCGGCTCGTCGAGAAGGACAAGGCCGTCGAGGCCGCCCTCGAGGCCGAGCGCGCCAAGCAGCGCGCCGAGCTCGTGGCCAAGCTCGCCGGGACGTCGGTCTCGATCGAGGTGAAGAGCAACCCCGAGGGGCACCTCTTCGGCTCGGTCACGGCCAAGCAGGTCGCCGAGCTGCTCGTCGCCAAGGGCTTCGCCGTCGAGGAGCGCCACGTGCGCCTCGAGCCGGTCAAGCAGCTGGGCGAGTACGAGGTGCCGGTGCACCTCGCCGCCGACGCCGAGGTCAAGGTCAAGCTCTGGGTCCTCGACGAGGTCACCAAGCAGGCCACCAAGGCGCCCGCCGAGGAGCCCAAGCCCGAGCCCGCGCCCGAGAAGGGCGCCAAGGGCGGCCGTTCCGCGAAGGCGCCCAAGGCGTAGCCGACGAGGCTGCCTCCCGCGGCCGGCGTCCCCGTGCGGGAGGCCGGCCGCGTGTCGTTTCGGGGCGCCCCGTTCCGGGCTTGATCCGCACGCTCGACTTGTGTAACTTGTTGTGCCGTAAGTGGTTGTGTCTGATTCCTGTCGAGTTCCGGTGGAAAGTCGGGGGAGGAACCCCGCCCCGACGCTCGATGGGAACGCGCGACCCCGACGGCCCGGGGCCCCGCCGCCTCGCTCGCCGCCGGCTCGGCGCGCGCAGCGGCGTCCCCCCGGTGGCTTCCGATGGGGCCCGGCCGCCCGTGGATCTCCCGCCGTGATCGAGCGCATCCCGTCCCCGCCCGTCCCCTCCGCCGGGGCCGACGCCGCCGCGCTGCTGCGCGTCCCGCCCCACAGCCTCGAGGCCGAGACCGCGCTGCTCGGCGCGCTGCTGCTCGACCCCGAGGCGGTGGGGGTCGTGGCGCCGCTGCTCTCCCCCGACGACTTCTACCGGTCGGCGCACGGCAAGCTCTACGCGGTCATCCGCGCGCTCTTCGACCGCGGCGAGCCCTCCGACCCGCTCGTCGTGCTGCGCGAGTGCGAGCGCACGAAGGTCCTCGAGGAGATCGGCGGGCGCGAGTTCCTCGCCTCGCTCGCCAGCGCCGTCGCGACGGCGGCCAACGCCGAGCACTACGCGCGCATCGTCCGCGAGAAGGCCGTCGCCCGCGGCCTCATCCGCGCCGCGATGGAGATCCAGCGCGCCGCCTACGACGAGGAGGGCCGCGGCGACGAGCTGCTCGAGAAGGCCGAGCACCTCGTCTTCGAGCTCGCCCGCACGAAGGACTCCGGGGCCGCGACGAGCGTGCGCGACCTCCTCGAGGAGGCCTTCCACGAGCTGTCCGACCGCGACCAGGTGGCCACCGGCATCCCGTCGGGCTTCACCGAGTTCGACGCCCTGACCACCGGCCTGCACCCCGGCGAGCTCGTGATCGTCGCGGGGCGCCCGTCGATGGGCAAGACGACGTTCGCGCTCAACGTGGCCTACAACGTGGCCGTCGAGTCGAACATGGGGGTGGCGATCTTCTCGCTCGAGATGAGCAAGCAGCAGATCGCCCGCAACATCCTCGCGTCGCGCGCCGAGGTGGCCGCGCAGAAGCTGCGCGGCGGGCGCTTCCTCTCCGACGACGAGTTCGCGCGGCTGACCGAGGCCGCCAACCCGCTCTACCGCGCGCCCCTGTTCATCGACGACACGCCCGGCGTGTCCCCGACGGCCCTGCGCGCCAAGGCGCGCCGCCTCAAGCAGAAGCACGACATCCGCATGATCGTGATCGACTACCTCCAGCTGATGGACGGCCCGTCGGGCGGGCGCCGCTCGGACAGCCGCCAGGAGGAGATCTCCTACATCTCCCGGTCGCTCAAGGGCCTCGCCCGCGAGCTCTCGGTGCCCGTGATCGCGATCTCCCAGCTCAACCGGGCCGCGGACACGCGCGAGGACCACAAGCCGCGCATGTCGGACCTGCGCGAGTCGGGCGCCCTCGAGCAGGACGCCGACCTCATCTGCTTCCTCTACCGCAAGCACTACTACACCAAGGCCGAGAGCGACCGCGGGCTCGCCGAGGTCATCGTGGCCAAGCAGCGCAACGGCCCGACCGACTCGGTGCAGCTGGTCTTCCTCGACCAGTTCATGCGCTTCGACAACCGCCACTTCGGCAACGAACCCCCCCGCTGAGCCTCGGGGGGCCGGCGGGCCACGACGACAACCGCGGCGGCCCCGTGGTCGGCGGGTATGCTGCGGCGTCCCCCGTCGGGCAGGGGGGGCGGGCGACCGCCCGCTCCGGCCCGGGCTCCGGGCGGACGGGAGGCGACGGCGCTTGGACCCGACGGACCGGCAGACCGTGGAGGCCGCGGGGCCTCGCCGCGACGCCTGGGTCCTCGCGGTCCTCGTCGTGCTGCTCGGCGTCGTCGGCGCGCTCGCGTCGGGCGCCCACGCCGAGGACCTGCCGCCGCCCAAGCGCCGCACCCCGCCGGGCACGCCCGCCCCCGCGCCCGCGCCGGTGCCCACGCCGGCGCCGGTCCCGGCTCCCGTGCCTGTGCCCACGCCGGCGCCGGTCCCGGCTCCCGCGCCCGTCCCCGCCCCGGTGCCGACGCCCCCGCCCGCGCCGGTCCCCGTGCCGACGCCGGTGCCGGTGCCGGTGCCGCCGCCCGCGGCGCCGCCGCCGGCGCCCGTGCCTCCGCCCGCGGTCGTCCCCGCCGCGCCCTCGCGGCCCGTGGTCGTCCCCTCGTCCGACCCCGACCGGCCGACGGTCGTGCGCATCGAGTTCAAGGGCAACGCGGCGTACACGACGTCGAGCATGAAGCTCAAGCTGCGCCTCAAGGAGGGGCGGCCCTTCGACCCGTCGCTGCTCGACCTCGACACCGACACGCTCTACCAGTTCTTCCAGGACGTCCGCATCGAGCAGACCCGCGTGCCCGGCGGGATCGCGCTGACCTTCACCGTCTCGGAGAACCCGGTCGTGCGCGAGCTCGTCATCGACGGGCTCGAGGGCCTCAAGCGCGAGGACATCGTCGGGCTGCCCATCCGCACGCGCGTCGGCTACCCGCTCGTGGACCGCAACCTCGACCTCGACCGCGAGGACATCGCCGCGCTCTACCGCCGCCGCGGGTGGCACTTCGCCCACGTCGGCGACCCCGTGCTCGTCGAGCCGACCCCCGACGGCGGCCGCCGCGTCGTGATGACCGTGGTCGAGGGCCCGCAGGTCAAGGTGGACGAGCTCGTCTTCTCCGGCAACGCGTCGATCCCGCGCAAGACGCTCGTGGACGCGATGCTGACGAAGACGTCGGGGCTCTTCTCCTCGAGCTACTTCAACGAGGAGACGCTGCGCGAGGACGTCGTCGAGCTGCGCCGCGTCTACCGGGGCGAGGGCTTCCTCGACGCCGAGGTCGTGCTCTCCGACCTCCGCTTCTCCGACGACCGCGCCAAGGTGGTCGTCGAGATCGCGGTGGTCGAGGGCGAGCGCTACACCGTCGGCGACGTGACCTTCAAGCTCGAGCGCGAGAGCTCGGGCCCCGGGGCGATGCCTCCGGAGGACGCGGCGTTCTTCACGCAGGACGGCCTGCGGGGCCTGCTCGGGCTCGTCCCCGGCGAGGTCTACTCGGGCAAGGTCGAGGAGAAGGGCCGCGAGGCGATCAAGGAGGCGTACTTCGCGCGCTCCTACCTCGAGGCGCGCCTCGACCGCGCCGACCTGCGCCCCCGCGCCGGCGCCCGCGTCGTGGACGTGTTCGTCCCCGTCGTGGAGGGGCGCAAGTACCGCGTCGCGCGCGTGCAGGTCGTCGGCAACGAGTTCACCCGCGACAAGATCGTGCGCCGCGAGATCCGGGCGGTGCCCGGTGACGCGGTGGACCGCAACGCGCTCGACCGTGCGCTCGTCCGCCTGCGCGGCCTGCGGTTCTTCGAGCGCGTGTCGCGGCGCTTCGAGGACGTGATCGGCCCCGACGGCAAGCCGATCCCCGACGTCAAGGACGTCGTCTACGAGCTCGTCGAGGCCAAGACCGGCAAGCTCACCGTCGGCGCCGCGCTGTCGGGCGAGGGCGGGCTGGCGGGCAACTTCCAGTTCCAGAAGCGCAACTTCGACGTCGCGCGCCTGCCGCGCTCGTGGGACGACCTGACGTCGGGGCGCGCGTTCACCGGCGCCGGCCAGAACTTCAACTTCTACCTGCAGCCCGGCACGCAGACGAGCGCCTTCGGCCTCGACTTCGGCGAGCCGCGGGTGTTCGGCACCCGCCTCGGCCTCAAGCTCGGCGGCAGCAAGCGGCTCGGCTTCCGCGAGGGCTACACCGAGGACCTGCTCGGCTACTACGTCCGCCTCTCGCACCCCGTCTACGAGCGCGACGACGACCGGGCCTACCTCGAGGCGTTCGCCACCTGGCGGCAGGAGCGCCGTCAGATCCGCGACGTGAGCGACAACGCCGTCCCCGGCGTCTTCCTCTTCGAGGGCGAGCGCGAGCTCCACAGCGTGCAGGCGGGGCTCGCGTTCCGCATGGTGGACGACCCGCTGCGGCCGGCCAGCAAGCTCTCGACCTCGCTGGCGTTCGAGTACGCCGGCGGCGTGCTCGGCGGCGGCCTCGACTACTGGAAGGCCGACTTCTCCCACGACCAGCGCTGGAAGCTGCGCGAGGACGACGAGGGCCGCAAGAGCTGGCTGACGCTGGCCGTCAACGCCGGCGTCTCGCACGCCTTCGACGAGACGCCCGAGGTCCCGCCCTACAGCCGGTACTACGCCGGCGGGCGCGGCACGATCCGCGGCTTCGCGTTCCGCGGCGTCGGCCCGCACTCCAACGGGCGCCCGATGGGCGGCGAGTTCATGGTGACGGGCACCGTCGAGTACGAGCAGCCGGTGGCGGAGGACTTCCTGTCCGCCGTCGCGTTCGTGGACAGCGGCACGCTCGCCACCACGATCGCCGACGACATGCCGCTGCGGCTCTCGGTCGGTGCGGGCATCCGGCTCAAGATCCCCGGGTTCGGCGAGGCCCCGCTGGCCCTCGACTTCGCGGTCCCGCTGCTGCTCGGCGACGAGGACCAGAAGACCCTCATCTCGTTCTCCCTCGCCCGCGACTTCTGACGCCCCCCGGGGGCGCCCACGCGGCGCGGATTCCCTCGGAGGACGGCGGCCCGGCCGCCACAATCGGAAGGTTCCCGTCCCCCGGCCCCGCGGAGGCTCCGTTCCCCATGCGTCCGACCCTCGCTCTCGCCTGCGCCTTCGCCGCCGCCGCCGCGGTCGGGGGCGGCCTCCTCGTGTCGCGCGGTGCCGGCGCCGGCCCCAACGACGGGCCCGGCGTGCGGGTCGCGGTGGTGGACGTGTTCAAGCTGCTCAACGACGCGCCCAAGAAGCGCCAGATCGAGCAGCAGCGCCGCGACCAGCGGCAGACGCTGGACGACTTCAAGGCCGAGCAGGGGCGCAAGCTCAAGGACCTCGAGGGCGAGATCGTCCGCACGCCCCGCGCCGACCCCCGCCGCAAGAAGCTCGAGGAGGACCTCGCGCGCGCCTCGGCCGTCGCCGAGTTCGAGGTCAAGCTCCGCGCCTCGCAGGCGGACCAGAGCTACAGCGACGCCCTCGAGCAGCTCTACGCCGAGGTGCGCGGGCTCATCCGCGACGTCGCGACGACCTCGGGCTACGGCGTCGTGCTCATGAAGGCCGACGACGAGCTCTCGCTCGACCGGCCCGGCGAGTTCGTGCTCTCGGTCGCGATGCGCCCGGTGCTCTACGCCGACAACGCGACCGACATCACCTCGCTCGTCGAGGCGCGGCTCCTCCAGGCCCGCCCGCCGACGCCGCCCCCCGGCCCGGCCCCGACGCCCTCGCGTCCGCCGGCCCCCGCTGCGCCCGCGCCCGTCCCCCCGATCCCGCCGGCGCCCGTGCCCGGGATGGGTGGCTGACCTCGGGCCCGCCGCCCTCGGATGGCGCGTCCGCAGCGCACGGTCCAGCGCGACGGCTCCCTGCGGGGCCGAGCCCTGCACAGCGGGGCCGAGGTCGAGGTGCGGGTGCGTCCCGCCCCGCCCGACACCGGCGTCGTGTTCGTGCGGACCGACCTGCCGGGCGCGCCCCGCGTGCCGGCCGACGTCGCCCACGTCGTCCCGACCGACCACCGCACGCTGCTGCGCGGCGACGGCGGGGCCACCGTCGAGACGGTCGAGCACCTGCTCGCGTGCTGCACGGGGTTGCGGCTCGACAACTTGGTCGTCGAGCTGTCCGGCCCCGAGCTGCCCGGGATGGACGGGTCGGCCAAGCCGTTCGCCGACCTCCTCGACGGGCTGGGCGCGGCCGACCAGGCCTCGCCGCGGCGCACGCTGCGCCTCGACGCGCCCACCGACCTCTCCTTCGACGACGGGGCGAAGTGGACCACCGCCGCGCCCCGCGCGGGGGGCCTGCGGGTCTCCTACACCTACGCGGCGCCGGCGCACGTGCAGACCGCGTCTTTCGTCCTGGACCCGGGGACGTTCCGCGACGCGATCGCCCCCGCGCGCACCTTCGTCCACGAGGCGCACGTCGAGGCCGCGCGCGCCGCGGGCCAGGGGCGCGGCGCGACCGAGGACAACACGGTCGTCCTCCTGCCCGACGGCGGGACCCGGCGGCCGCTGCGCTTCCCCGACGAGTGCGCGCGCCACAAGCTCCTCGACCTGCTCGGCGACCTCTTCCTGCTCGGCGCCGACGTCGAGGCGGACCTGCGCGCGCACCGCACCGGCCACCGCCAGAACGCGGCGCTGGTCGAGCGCCTGCGCGCCGTCGGCGTCCCGGTGGACGCGCGCCCGGCGGCGCTCGACCACCTCCAGATCCGCCGCATCCTGCCGCACCGCTACCCGATGCTGCTCGTGGACCGCGTCCTCGAGATCGAGGGCTTCCAGCGCGCGGTGGGCCTGAAGAACGTGACGCTCAACGAGCCTTGGTTCGTCGGTCACTACCCCGAGCAGCCGATCATGCCGGGTGTGCTGCTCGTCGAAGCCATGGCCCAGCTGGGCGGCCTGCTGCTCCTGCGCAAGCTCGAGCTCACGGGTCGCCTCCCCGTCCTCCTCTCCATCGACCGCGTGAAGTTCCGCCGCGCCGTCCTCCCCGGCGACCAGGTCCGTCTCGAGGCCGAGACGGTCCGGCTCGCGTCGGGGCGCGGCCGCGTCCAAGGGCGGGCCCTCGTCCAGGGCCAGCTCGCCGCGGAAGCCCGGCTCAACTTCGCCCTGACGCAGGAGCCCCGCGCATGAGGCGCATCCACCCCACCGCCGTCGTCGACCCCGCGGCCGAGCTCGGCGAGGACGTGGTCGTCGGCCCGTACTGCGTGATCGAAGGGCCGGTCAAGGTCGGTGCGCACACCGTGCTGCGCGCCCACGTCACGCTGATGGGCCGCACCACGCTGGGCCAGGGCAACGTGCTCTACCCGGGCGCGGTGCTCGGCGCGCCCCCGCAGGACCTCAAGTTCGCCGACGAGACGACCTACCTCGTCGTCGGCGACCGCAACCAGATCCGCGAGCACGTGACCTTCCACCCGGGGACCGCCAAGGGCGGCGGGACCACGCGCGTCGGCGACGACGGGCTCTACATGGTCGGCTGCCACGTCGCCCACGACGGCCACGTCGGCAACCACGTGATCATGGCCAACCACGTGCTGCTGGCGGGCCACGTCACGGTGGGGGACCGCGCGATCCTCAACGGCGCCTGCGCGGCGCACCACTTCGCCTCGATCGGCCGCCTCGCCTACGTGGGCGGCCTCTCGCGCATCAACCGCGACGTGCCGCCCTTCTGCATCGCCGAAGGCCACCCCATGCGCATCCGCGGGGCCAACGTGGTCGGCATGCGGCGCGCGGGCTTCTCCCCCGACGCCGTCGAGCGGGTGCGCGACGCCGTGTTCCGGGTCTTCGTCCGCCACGACGAGCCGGCCCGCGTCGCGATGGAGCGGCTCGAGCGCGAGCACCCCGGCGACCCGCTGCTCGCCGAGCTGATCGCGTTCACGCGCGCCGGCGACCAAGGGCGCAACGGCCGCGCCAACGACCGTCGCGTGCCCGTCAAGCCGAGCGCCGCGCCCGCCGCCCCCGCCCCCGCGGCCGGCGCCCCCGCGGCCGGCGCCCCGCGGCCGGCCTAGGCGCGCGCCCGTGGCCCCCGCCCGCCGCGCGCTCGGTCGCCCGCCCCGCGTCGCCGTCGTCGGCGTCGGCGGCTTCGGGCGCCACCACGCCCGCATCTACGGCGAGCTCACGCAGGCCGGCGAGGCCAAGCTCGTCGGGCTCGTGGACCGCGACGTCGCGCGCGCGAAGGAGCACGGCGACAAGGTCGGCGTCCCCGTCGTCGCGCGTCTCGAGGACCTCCCCGAGCGGCCCGACGCGGTCACGGTGGCGGTCCCGACGTCGCTCCACGGCGACGTGGCCGAGCCGCTGCTGCGCGCCGGGGTGCACTGCCTCGTCGAGAAGCCCGTCGCCTCGACCTCGGCGCAGGCCCGCCGCCTCGTCGAGGCCGCGCGGGCGGGCGGCGCGGTGCTCGCCGTCGGGCACGTCGAGCGGTTCAACCCGGTGCTCGCCGCCGTCGAGCGGCTGGGCGTCCGCCCGGTGTTCCTCGAGGTGCACCGTCTCGCGCCCTACACCTTCCGCTCGCGCGACGTCGGCGTCGTGATGGACCTGATGATCCACGACCTCGACATCGTGCTCCACCTCGTCGGCGAGGCGCCGTCGCGCGTCGAGGCGGTGGGCGTGCCGGTGATCGGCCCGCACGAGGACATCGCCAACGCGCGCCTCGACTTCCCCTCCGGCGCCGTCGCCAACGTGACCGCCAGCCGCGTGTCGATCAACCGCATGCGCAAGATCCGCGTCTTCAGCAAGGACGCGTACGTCTCCCTCGACTACGACAAGCGCCAGGCCGTGCTCGTCAAGACCACCGACCGCCTGCGCGAGGTCTCGGAGGACCCCGCCGCGCTCGCCGCGCTGGCCGCCGCCGGCACCCCGCTGGCGTTCGCCGACCTCGTGTCGAGCGAGTTCCTCGCGATCGACGACGCCGAGCCCCTCAAGGAGGAGCTGCGCGGTTTCGTCGCGGCCGTCCGCGAGGGGGGGGAGCCCCGGGTGGGCGGGGAGGACGGGGCGCGGGCGCTCGCGCTGGCGGAGACGATCCTCGCGTCGATCGCGTCCCGGCCTCGTCCGCGCGCGTAACGCGTTGATGGCGAACGGGTTGGCGCCGTCCTGCCCGGCTTGACCGGCGTCGGGGGGCCGCTACACTCCGCCCCTTCGACCGCGGTTTTCCGACGAACCGTCGCCAAGCCCCTCGTGCGGGGGCTCCGCGGCCGACACGACCGGAGTCCCCCTTGTCCACGATCAGCGTCACCGAGCTCCTCGAGAGCGGCGTCCACTTCGGCCACCGGGCTTCCCGGTGGAACCCGAAGATGCGCCCCTTCATCCACGGCAAGCGCAACTCGATCCACATCATCGACCTCAAGGAGACCGTCAAGGGCCTCCTGCGCGCCTGCCACTTCGTCAAGGAGACGGCCGCCGAGGGCGGCAAGGTGCTGATCGTGGGCACGAAGCGCTCGGCCCGCGAGGCCGTGCGCGCCGTCGCGCAGCGGACGGGGATGCCGTACGTGACCGAGCGCTGGCTCGGCGGCACGCTCACCAACTTCCGCACGATCCGCAGCCGCCTCGACCGCCTCCAGGAGCTCGACGACCTCGAGGCCAAGGGCGTGGTCGCCGCGTGGTCGAAGAAGATGCAGGCGCGCCACCACCTCGAGAAGAGCAAGATCCTCAAGAACCTCGAGGGCCTGCGCTCGCTCGAGGACCTCCCGGCCGCGCTGATCGTGGTGGACCCCGGCAACGAGCACATCGCGGTGTCGGAGGCCAACAAGACCGGCACGCCGTGCGTCGCGCTGCTCGACACCGACTGCGACCCCGACCTCGTCGACATCGCGATCCCCGGCAACGACGACGCGATGCGCTCGGTGCAGCTCATCCTGTCGCGCCTCGGCGACGCGCTCGAGCAGGGCTTCAAGGGCTGGCAGATGAAGGCCGCCGAGCTCGAGAAGGTCGAGGCCGAGCGCCGCAAGGCCGAGGAGGCCAAGCGCGCCGAGCTCGACCGCCGGCGCCAGGTCGAGCAGGACTGGCAGAAGAAGCTCAAGGCCGAGGCCGACGCCCGCAAGGCCCGCGCGGCCACCGAGGCGGCGCTGCAGGCGCTCGAGCACGAGGCCGGCTCCCGCGACGAGGGCGTCACGCGCCCGATCGAGGACGAGCCCGAGGCGAAGGCGAAGGACGCCGCGGCGCCCGCCGCCGAGGGCGGCGACGACAAGGCCAAGGCGACGCCGGCCAAGGGCGGCGACGCCGCCCCGAAGGCGTAGTCCCCGCGCCCGACGAAGACGGCACGGGCCCCGCGCGCCGAGCGCGCGGGGCCTCGCCCCGCAACCAAGGAGCCCCATGTCCGCCCCCGAGATCAGCGCGAAGGTCGTGATGCAGCTGCGGGCCGCCACCGGCCTGCCCATGATGAAGTGCAAGGAGGCGCTCGAGGCCTGCGGCGGCGACTTCGAGAAGTCGGTCGAGTGGCTCCGCAAGAAGGGCCTCGAGACCGCGGCGAAGAAGGCCGACCGCGCGATGAAGGAGGGCCGCGTCGCCCTCAAGTCGTCGCCCGACGGCAAGAGCGCCGTGATGGTCGAGCTCAGCTGCGAGACCGAGCCCGTCAAGGAGGGCCCGGACTTCAAGGCGCTCGGCGAGAAGGTGCTCGCCGCGGCGTGGGCGCACCTCGGCGGCAAGGCGCCGGGCGAGGTGGCGCTCGCCGACGCGCTCGCGTGGACCGCGGGCGGCGAGACGCTCGACACGACGATCAAGACGCTGGTCGCCAAGATCGGCGAGAACATGGCCCTGCGCCGCGTCGCCGCGCTGGCCGGCGGCCGCGTGGCGACCTACGTGCACTTCAACGGCAAGGTCGGCGTGATCGCCGAGCTCGCCGGGCCGGACGCGGCGCTCGCCTCGGCCGACGCGAAGACCTTCGGCGACGACCTCTGCATGCACATCGCCGCGTTCAAGCCCGCGGCCGTCTCCCGCGACGAGATCGGCAAGGACCTCGTCGACAAGGAGATGGAGATCTACCGCGAGCAGGCCAAGCAGGACCCCAAGCTCTCGAGCAAGCCGCCGGCGGTGCTCGAGAAGATCCTCGTGGGCAAGCTCGACGGGTTCTTCCGCGAGCGCGCGCTGCTCGAGCAGGCGTGGGCGAAGGACGGCACGCAGACCGTCAAGGCCGTCCTCGACGCGACGTCGAAGAAGGCCGGCGGCGCGATCGCGGTGCGCCGCTACGTGCTGTTCCAGGTCGGCGTCTGATGCCGACGTCCGCCGCCCCGCGCTGGAGCCGGGTCCTCCTCAAGATCTCGGGGGAGGCCCTCTCCGGCGAGGGGCGGACGGGCATCGACGGCGAGCCGCTGCACGAGGTCGCGCGCGAGATCGCGGCCGGCGCCGCGACCGGCGCGCAGATCGCGATCGTCAACGGCGGCGGCAACATCGTGCGCGGCGCGCAGATGGCCATCAAGGGCATCGGGCGCGCCACCGCCGACTACATGGGCATGCTCGCGACGGTGGTGAACGCGCTCGCGCTCCAGGACGTGCTCGAGAGCCTCGGGTGCCCGACGCGCGTGCTCTCCGCGATCGAGATGCGCGGCGTCGCCGAGCCCTACATCCGCCGCCGCGCGACGCGCCACCTCGAGAAGGGGCGCATCGTGATCCTCGCGGGCGGCTCGGGCCACCCGTACTTCTCCACCGACACCACGGCGGCCCTGCGCGGGAGCGAGATCGGGGCGCAGGTGCTGCTCAAGGGCACCAAGGTGGACGGCGTCTACGACAAGGACCCGAAGCGCCACGCGGACGCGACGCGGTTCGAGGACGTCTCGTTCGAAGAGGTGTACGCGCGGCGCCTCCAGGTCATGGACCGCACCGCGATCACGATGTGCCAGGAGAACGCGCTCCCCATCCTGGTCTTCGACATGGGCACGGCGGGCAACCTCGGCCGCGTGCTGCGCGGCGAGCGCATCGGCACGCGGGTCGGCTTCCCGGCCTGACGGGACGGAGGACGGACGATGGGCGTCGACGACATCCTGCTCGAGGCCGAGGAGAAGATGGAGGGGGCGGTCTCCCACCTCGCGGGCGAGCTCCGCGGGCTGCGGACGGGGCGCGCGAGCCCGGCCCTCGTGGACAACCTCCGCGTGGACTACTACGGCGCCATGACGCCGCTCGGGCAGATGGCGCAGATCGGCTGCCCCGAGCCGCGCCTGATCGTGATCAAGCCGTTCGACGCGACGGCGATCCAGAACATCGACAAGGCGATCCGCACGAGCAACCTCGGGCTCAACCCGCAGAGCGACGGGAAGGTGATCCGGCTCGTGCTCCCGCCGCTGTCGGAGGAGCGCCGCAAGCAGCTCGTCAAGCTGGTCAAGGACCAGGGCGAGACGGCCAACGTCGCGATCCGCAACGTCCGTCGCGACGCGAACAAGGCCGCCGACGGCGCCTTCAACGACCGCGAGATCACCGAGGACCAGCTCGACGAGGCGAAGGAGCAGGTCCAGGAGCTCACCAAGACCTACGAGGGCAAGGTGAAGGAGCTCGTGGACAAGAAGTCCGTCGAGCTGATGGAGTAGGCGCGACGACGCGCCGGTCTCGGTCGCGGGCGGGCGCGCCCGGTCCCGGGCGCGCTCGCGGGCGCCGGGGCGGTCCCCTGACTTCGTCGCCGTGCGGCCGGCCCCGCCTCGCGGCGTGCGCCGGCGCGCTACGATGGCGTCCGTGGGTACGCCCCGCCCCGTCGTGGCTCGGGTCCGCTGGGTCGCCTGCGCGGCGATCGCTTGGGGCGTCGCCGCGGCGGGCACCGACGCGGGCGAGCCGCCTGCCTCCGCGGGGGCCGCGGCGCCGTTCGTCTCGCTCGTGCTGCGGGTGCCCCGCACGGGCGCGGACGAGGCGGACGCGTCCGCGACGCGCGACGTCCGGTGGACGCCGGTCGGGCCGCCCGCCGGCCGGCCCCGCCGGTGGCTCGTGCTCGGCGCGCGCCACGACCGGACCTGCGAGGTCTCGATGGGCTCGCTCGCCGTGGGCGGCTACGAGGTGGCCGTCCGCCCGTGGGCGTACTCGACGTGGGTCTACGTCCGAGCGGACACGGACGTCGTGCGCCTCCGCGTCCCCGAGCCGCGGGCGGTCCCGGTCGTCACGACCGACGCGGCGACGGGGGCCGTGGTGACGGGAGCGACGGTGCGCATCGACGACGTGCCGTCCCTCGACCCGTCCACGGTCCGTGACCCGGAGGCGCTCTGGCCGCGGATCGAGTCGCGTCGCACGGGTCCGGTGCTGCGGGCGCTTCCAGGGACGTCGGCCGCGCTGCGGGTGGACGCGCCGGGGTACGCCCCGGTCCTGCTCACGGCCGCGGTGGACGGCGACGCGGAGGGCGACGTCGTGCTCTCCGTGCCGCTGCCGCGCCCGGCGACCGTGCGCGTGGTCGTCCGCGGGGAAGCCCCGTCGCCGCGCCTCTCCGCCCTCCTCTGGTCGCGGACGGGGGGCGTCGGCCCGTGGAACGAGGCGGTCGCCGACGCCGACCTACGGGTCCGCGGCCTCCCCGTCGGGCCGCTCTTGCTCCGCACACGGTGGGCCGATGGGCGTCCTCCGACTCCGGAGCAGCGCGTCGTCCTTGCGCCGGGCGCCTCGGTGGACCTCGTCGTCGACCCCGCGGCTGCCCGCTGAGCCGTCCCCGCCCCGGGCACGCACCGTCCGATCGCGCGGGGGACGCCGTCGGTCCGCGCGAAGTCGCCCGAGCGAGGAGCGGTCCGGGGGTTCCCGCGCGTC
Source organism: Planctomycetota bacterium (assembly GCA_020851795.1). Lineage (GTDB taxonomy): Bacteria > Planctomycetota > PLA2 > PLA2 > JAEUHO01 > JAEUHO01. Next base: position 23,632 of record JADZCA010000067.1, read on the forward strand.
GCGCGGTGCCGTACCCTCGGCGCCGAGGAGCGAGGCCATGACGACATCGACGCCGAGCGCACCGGTGGGAGCGTGGGGGGCGGCGGGCTCCGGCCCGGACGTGCGGGGAGGCTCCGGCACGAGGTCGCCGGACCGCGCGGTCGGACCGCTGCCGATCGTGCGCCGCGAGGGCCTCGTGTGGCGGGGCGGCGCGGGAGGACATCCGTTCGTCGCCGAGCTCACGCTCGAGAACCCGGCGGCCGTCGTGACCCGTTCCACCGTCGCCACGGTACGCGTCGCCGCGTTCGGCGCGTTCCTGCCGGCGGTCCCGTTCGCCCGGTTCGACGTCGCGCCGATCGCGCCCGGCGCCTCGCGGCGCGTCGTGCTGGACGGCGTGAACGGCCCGTTCGTCCTCCCCGCGCCGACCCCGCGCGCGCGCTTCGGCGCAACCGACGTGGTGCAGGACGCATGGCTGCGCGCTTTCCGCACCTCGGGCCTCGGGGGCGGGCGTGCCGTGCTCCCGCTCCTCGGCGGCGGATTCGACGGGGACGCGGGCCTCCGTCCCCCCGTCGACACCGGGTCGCTCGTCGCGATGCTCACGCAGCTCTCCGCGCGCGTCGCCGTCCAGACGCAGCGCGTCGCCGACGCGCTCCGCTCGCTGGCCGTGCAGCCGCACGGGTCCGTCTTCGTCGGCAACCTCGACGTGCTCCTCGACGACGAGCCCGCCGTCGAGCGCCACTGCGCCCCCGTGCGTTGCCTGCGGGCCGGCGTCACGAACGTGGCGATCGCGTTCGTGCACGCTCGAGCCGGCGACTCGGTCTCGTTCCGATCGACGGTCCGAGCCGACGCACCTTGGGCGCCGGCGCTCTCGGTGACGGAAGGTGCAGCGCCCATCGACGTCGAGGAGGGCTCGTGGTACCCGGTCGCGCGCGAGGCGGTCGTCGCATTGCGCGTCACGCCGCCCCGCGGGGCCTCGTCGGAGAGCGAGGTCGTGGTGGACGTGACGCGACGGTCGGACGGACGTTCGGTGCCCGTCGAGTTCCGTCTCGTCGTCGGGGGCGACGAGCCCGCGTCGCGGTGAGGTCCGCCGATCCTCAGAGCCGGTAGGTGTCGGGGCGCCGGTCGGCGAAGGCGTCGTTGCCCGAGGCGAGGCGCTTGTCGCGCGCGAGCGCGGGGTCCAGCGACGCCTCGAGCACGGCCTCGGCCTCCTCGGGGCCCCGCGCGACGGTCTCGCCACGGGGCGTCACGATCACGCTCCCGCCGGTGAACCGCAGCGGCGCCCGCGGCGGGCGGTGCTCGGTGCCGACGCGGTTCGCGGTCAGCGCGTAGACGCCGTTCTCGAGGCAGCGCGTGACCATCGCCGCCTGCCCGTGCGGCATCACGAGGTTGCTCGGGTGGGCCAGCACGTCCGCGCCGGCGAGCGCGAGGGTGCGCGCCGCCTCCGGGAAGCGCCAGTCGTAGCAGATCATCACCCCGACGCGCAGCCCGCGGTGCTCGACCACCGGGAACGGCCCGGGCCCCGCGTCGAACACCTCCCGCTCGAAGCCGAAGAGGTGGACCTTGCGGTAGACGAGCCTCGGTCGCCCCGCCACGCACACCGCGGCGGCGTTCCACAGCCGGGTGCCTTCGCGCTCGACGAACCCGCCGACCGCGACGCCGTCGCCCCGCGCGCTCGCGGCGCACAGCCACCGCACGGTCGGCCCGTCGGGGAAGGGCTCGGCGAGCGCGAGCGCCTCGGCGCGGTCGCGGAACGCGTAGCCCGTCGAGAACAGCTCGGGGGCGACGAGCAGCGCGGGCGCGCGGTCGCCGAGCAGCGCCGTCGCGGCGGCGAGGTTGCCCGCGACGTCGCGGAAGCGCGGGTGCGTCTGGAGCACGACGGCCGACAGCATGGGGTCATGCTACGCGACCGCGGGCGCGACCCTGCGCCGCGACGCCGCGCCTCAGCGCAGGCGCACGATCGCGGGCGGGGCGCCGCTCGGGTCGTGGTTGGCGAGCTCGATGAGCCGGTCGAGCGCCATCGGGCGCCCGTACAGGTAGCCCTGCCCGAGCTCGCAGCCGAGGTCGGCCAGCGCCTTCGCCTGCACCTCGGTCTCGACGCCTTCCGCGACGGTGCGCAGCCCGAGCGCCGACCCCAGCGCGACGATCGACTGCGCGAGCGTGGCGTCGTGGTGCCCGTCGGAGCCGAGCGACTCGACGAACTCGCGCGGGATCTTGAGCACGTCGAGCGGGAACCGGCGCAGGTAGGCGAGCGAGGAGTAGCCCGTGCCGAAGTCGTCGATGCCCAGCCGCACGCCGGTGGCGCGGATCGCGTTGAGCGTCTCGAGCACGGCCTCGGCGCGCTGGACGAACACGCTCTCGGTCACCTCGAGGCACAGGCAGCTCGGGTCGAAGCCCGTCTCGGCGAGCAGCTCGCGCACGGTGCGCACGAAGCCGGGGTCGTAGATCTGCTTGGGCGACACGTTGACCGACAGCGACGGCGGCCGCCGCGTCGGCCAGAGGTCGGTCGCCGTCACGGCGTCGCGCAGCGCGCGCTCGAGCACGCGACGGCCGAGCCCGAGGATGAGGCCCGACGCCTCGGCCACGGGCACGAACCGGGCGGGGGAGAGCTCGCCCCGCGTCGGGTGGTCCCAGCGGACCAGCGCCTCCATGCCCACGACGCGGCGGTCGCCGATGCGCACCACCGGCTGGTAGACCACGCGCAGGCCGTCGGCCTCGATCGCCGCCCGCAGGTCGGTCTGGATCTCGAGGCTCTCGACCGCGGCGGCGTGCATCGACGTCTCGAACAGCGCGCAGCCGCCGCGGCGGCGGGCCTTGGCCGCGTAGAGCGCGGTGTCGGCGTTGCGCAGCAGCGACTCGCGCGTGTCCGACAGCGTGGACCGCGCGACACCCATGCTCGCCGTGACCTTGACCGGGCGCCCCTCGACGAGGAAGGGTGCGGCCAGCTCGGCGAGGACGCGGTCCCCGAGCGCGTTCGCCGCCGCGTCGTCGGGGAGCTCCTCGGACAGGATCGCGAACTCGTCGCCGCCGAGGCGCGACGTCGTGTCGGCGTCGCGCACCACGCGGCGCAGCCGCTCGGCGAACTCGCACAGGATCGCGTCGCCGGCGCCGTGGCCGAGGCTGTCGTTGATCAGCTTGAAGTCGTCGAGGTCCACGAACGCCACCGCGGCGCTGCGGCCGCTGCGCTTGGCGCGCGCCAGCGCCTGCTCGACGCGGTCGTTGAACAGCGAGCGGTTGGCGAGCGAGGTCAGCGGGTCGTGGAAGGCCTGCTGCGTGAGCTGGGCCTCGAGCGCGGCGCGGTCGGTGATGTCGCGCAGGTTGACGACGAACCCGCGCACCGCGGGGTCGTCGAAGAGGTTGGTCACCGTCGCCTCGAGGCGCATCGTCCGCCCGTCCTCGCGGGCGGCGGCGCGCCACTCCGCGCGGACGGGGAGGCGGGCCATCCCGCGCGAGCACTCGAACACCGCGAGCGAGGGCTTGCGGTCGTCCTCGTGCAGCAGCTCGCGGAACGGCGTGCCGAGCAGCGCGTCGGGGTCGAGCGCGAGCACGCGCTTCGACGAGGGGCTCACCCAGCGGACCAGCCCGGCCGCGTCGAGCAGGCACACCGCGTCGGCGGAGTGGCGCACGAGCGCGGACAGGCGCGACTCGCCGAGGAGCTGCGCGCGCTCGCGCCAGAGCCGCGCGTTCTCGCGCACCGCGAGCACCTGGCGGACGGTGACGAACACGGTGAGCCCGACCACGCCGGTCACGAGGTCGCGGGTCGCGTCGGACGACTTCCACCAGACCTGCGAGAGCAGCAGGAGGTAGCCGGACGCGACCGCGACGTAGGGCACCGTCGAGACGCCGACGGGCTCGTCGCCCGACGCGCGCGAGCGCAGCCCGCGCTGCGCCGCGAGCGCCTGCGACTCGCACGCGACGAGCAGCGCGAGGCTGCCGAGCAACTGCACCACCATGCGCACGGCGTGCGCGGCCCGCACGCCGTCGAGCGCGAGGGCCGACCCGGTCACGTCGCCCGCCGCGTGGAGGAAGAACCCGACGCCGAGCCAGACGACGGTCGTCCGGGCGAGGTTCGGCGGCGCCCGCAGCACGAGCCGCACCGTCGCCGTGAGCAGCGCGAGGTCGCCGACCGAGCGCATGACGAGGAACAGGGTCGCCCCGACGCGCGTGCTGGCGACCGCGAGCGCCGGCCCGACCACGAAGTGCCAGACCGCGAGCACGCCCGCGACGAGCACCGTCGCGGCGTCGAGCGAGACGCGGACCCGGTCGGGGCGCGAGCGCGGCTCCTCGGCGAAGCGGAGCAGCGCGAGCGCGGCGACCGCGTCGAAGACGAGCGCGGGCAGGTTGCCGGCCCACGTCGGCGCCGGGTTGATCCCGTACAGGTCTTCGAGCAGCGTCCAGAGGGCGTCCGCCGCCGCCGCGGCCAGCAGGGCGATCGCGATCGTGGCCCACCCGCGCGCGCTGCCGAGGTCCTTCGCCTCGCGGGTCCACGACAGACGCGCCGCGCGCACGCCCGCCACGAGCGCGACCGGGATCGCCCCGGCGTGGGCGAGCCACGGGGCCCGCGTCCCGACGACGAGGCGCGCCACCCCGTAGGCGAGGAGGTACACCGCGGCGCCGAGGATCCACGGGCTCCCGCGCAGCGCCGCGAGCACCCGCATCGCCCGCGCGGAGGCACCCCGCGTCGTGGGGAAGCCGGCGGCTTCGGTGCGGGGGAGCGGCACGATCGGCACGACGGGACTCCGGTGGACCTCTCCCGCGGGCGGATCTCCCCCGGGCGGTGGCGGCCTGAAACCTGAGGACCCGCCCCTATCGGCCGAAACCGGGCCCCGGGTTGACGCCCCCCCGGCGCGTGCGACCGACGTCCTCGCGCGCGCTCGCCGGGGGGCCGTGCGCCGGCGCCGGTCGCGTCGTGCGGTGGTCGTGACGCCGTCGGCCGGGCGCGCTCCGCCGCCCGTCGAGCCGCGGCGATCCGAGGGCGGCGTGCGCTACGATTCCCCGCACGGGTCCGGGCCGCGGTCTGTCGCGGGGAAGTGCGGGGTGATCGTCACGTGCGGGACGTGTCGCGCGGCGGTGGACACCGGCCACGGCCCGGTCGGCTCCGAGGTCGTCTGCGGCGCCTGCGGGGCGACCTTGGTGGTGCCCGGCGGGGCACGCGTCCCGCCGCCGCCTCCCCCGCGCCCGTCGTCGTCGTCGCCCCGCGCGGTGCGGCCCCTCGCCAGCGCGCCGCCGGCGTCGTCGCGGGCGCCGACCCGCCTCGTGTGCCCGGCGTGCGACACCCGCTATCCCGTCGCGGACCCGACGTGCCCGCGCTGCGGTCGTTCGCGGGCCAAGGCGCGCCGCGACGCGGGCCTCGCGGCCGGCGACGACGACTCGTTCGCGTTCGAGCGCAAGGCCGCCGGCAGCGGCGTGCTCGGCGGCGTCGCCCTGATGACGCTCGCGGTCGTGTGGTTCGTCCTCGGCTGGCGAGGCGGGCGGATCTTCTTCTACCCGCCCGTCCTCTTCGTCGTCGGGCTCGTCGCGTTCGCCCGCGGCCTCACGGGGCGCTCGTAGCCCGCCGAGCGCGCCGACGTCGCGGCCTCGCTCTCCGGGGCACAGGGGCGGGGTGGGGCAGGGCCCGTCCGCGGCGCGGGCGCGGGGCCCGCCGGGGCTTCTGGCCACCGCAAGTGTTCGTGGGCTCGCTCGTCGCGAAGGCACGAGACCGGCCGAACGTCGATCTTCCCCGGCGGGCTACGCCCGCCCGACGAGCGCCCGCACGGCCGCGACGAGCGCGGGGTCGGGCTCGATCGGGAGGGGCACGAGCGTCTCGTCGTACACGAAGAGCACGCCCTCGGGGTCGAGGTAGAGGCCGAGCACCTCGCCTCGCACGCCGGCGAAGTGCCCGTTCACCGGGCCGATCGTGCGCACCACCGGCTCCGCGCCCGCGCCGACGGTGGCGAACGGCGCGTCGTCGGAGCGGGGCTTGCTCTCGAGCTCGACGAGGCCCGCGATCGTGTCGCGGGCGCTGCGCTCGACGTCGTGGCGCTCGAGCCGCACGACCACGAGGTGCGCGCCGCCCGGCTCGCACGCGATCCCGCGGGCCGCGTCGAAGTGGGGGTCGCAGTGGTCGTAGAGCGCGAGCACCACCTCCGCCACGTGCGACCCGAACTCCGGGCGGGGGATGCCGAGCGACAGGACCCGGCGCGGGTGGCGGCCGGACGGGTCCGGCGCGCGGGCCTGCCCCGCGCGGACCGCCCGCAGGGTCGCCGCGAGGGTCGGCACGGACGCCGAGGCCGCCTCGAGGTCGTCGAGGTAGGGATCGAGCGACGCGAGCAGCGCGGCGCGCCGCTCTTCGGCGGCCGGCGGGTGGACCGTGCGCAGCCCGAGGGGGCAGCCGTCGAGGCACTCGCTCGGGCGGTCCGAGAGCAGGAGCCCCTCGAACGCGACGATCGGGCCGGCGCCGCTCCGCACCCGCGCCCGGAAGTAGCTGCCGCCGTCGCGCATGCGGAAGCCCTGCGGCGGCTGCGCGACCGGCAGCGGGGCGGGGTGGCGCGGCGCCACCGCCGACGGCGTGGGGGCGGGCGCGGGGGGCGGCGTCGCCTCGGGGCGGTCGCGGGCCGAGCGGCCCGCGCTGCCGGACAGGCCCACCGCGGACGCCGCGACCACGCCCAGCACGAGGGCGCCGACGAGCTGGACCAGCGGCACGACGCGAGACGCCATCGGGGCGACCCTCCCACGGTGGGACTTTCGACGGAAGCAAGAGGTTCCGTCGCGAGCCGCCCGGACCGCCGGATCGGCGGGAATTCCGGGGCCGCGGTCCCAGCTCGGCCCGGTCGGAGCGTCGCGCGCAGCCTCCCGCCCGCCGCCGCGTCGGCGCGACCGTCGTGACGCTCCCCGCGCCGGCGCGCGCACGCTCGGGCGCTCGCCGTCCCCACCCAGCGCCGCCCGCCCTCGTCGGCCTGTGGTTCGGGGAGGTGGTGCCGCGTCCGAGGGTGGCGAGCTCGCCGCGGGCGTCGCGGCCCGGGCGCGGTTCGGGCGTGGTGGGGGCGGTGGGGCTCGAACCCACAACCTCGGGCTTAAAAGGCCCTTGCTCTACCGTTGAGCTACGCCCCCGCGCGGCGCCATCGTCGGGCCGAGGCCGTCCCGGCGCAAGCGGGGCCCGGCGCGAGGCGGTGCCGCGCGCGACCCGCTCCGCCCCGACCTCGTCGGCTCGTGAACTCGGCGGGCTAGGGCCACACCGTCGTGTCGGGGTGGTGGGCGAACCAGCCGTACCACTCCGCGAGCAACGACTCGACGCGCGCGAGGCGCTGCCCCGTCCGCTCGCCCGCCACGCACCGGCCCTCGAGGTCGAAGCGGTTCGCCGTCCCGCGCTCGAAGAAGCCGCCGTCGCGGCGCTCGAAGGACCGCGCCCCGCCGTCGAGCCTCGCGTCGAAGGCGACCGCCGTCCTCGACGACGCGTCGAACCACACCGTCGTCGGCACGCCGCCGACCGTCTCCTCGACCACGCCCTCGCCCTGCGCCAGCCGCGCGAGCGGGTACGCGCGCCGGGCCGCTCCCGCGCGCACGCCGAGCAGCAGCTCCGACAGCGGCAGGCGCTCGTCGCGCTTCGTGATGGAGCGCGCGAAGGCGGGGGAGAGGAAGTCCACGCCGCTGCGCGCCTCCTCCCGCGTGAAGTAGCGCCCCGCGAACCGCACGTCGGGCGCCATCGCGTCGGTGTCGGGGTGGTCGCGCCGCCACGCGGCCCAGGTCGTGTGCGTGCCCGTCGGCAGCGGACGCAGCCGCCGGCCCTTGCGCGGGCCGTCGAAGCACTCGCCCGTGACGTGCATCCACAGCGACCGGGTGTCGCGGTCGTAGAGCACGGCCGTGCCCTGCCACACCGACTCGAAGCCGAAGAGGAGGCGCACGCCGTCGAGCACGGGGTCGAAACTGACCCCCGAGGAGCAGACCACTCAATACGTCACCGCGACCGGCGTGCCCGCCATCACGTCGTTGATCACGTGGTGGTACGCCAGCATCGCGATCGCGTACGCGCGCGCCTTCTCCGCGACCACGACGCCGAACACCTCGTCGTCGTCGCGCAGGAACCGCGCCTGCGCGGCCGGCACGCCGCGGGGGTCGTCGATCGAGAGGAACGCGTCGTGGGCGACCACGAACTCGCGCAGCGGGTGGGGCCCGATCGTCGCCGGGCCGACGCGACCCGCGGCGTCGCGCGCCGTCGCGCCCGGCACGGCGGGTGCGGCCGACGTCGGCGCGCGCCGCGGCGGGTCGCCGTCGCCGCACGCCGCGAGCACGGCCGCGAGGGCGGCGGCGACGGAACGCGGGGCGAGGCGGAGGCGCGGCACGCCGACGATGATCGGGGGCCGACCCCTGCGCGACAAGGGCGCCGCCGTCGGGCGCGACGGCGCGGGTCCCGGGGCGCGTTCGGTCGGGCGGCGCGTCAGCGTGGCGTCGCCATCGCGCGCAGCCGCTCGACCGTGGCGGCGACCCGCGCGACCACGAGGTCCACGTCCTCCTCGGTCGTCGTGCGCCCGAGCGAGAATCGCACCGTGCGGTTCGCGTCCGCGTCGGGCACGCCCATCGCGCGGAGCACGTAGGACGGCTCGAGCGACGCCGACGCGCAGCCCGCCCCCGTCGCCGCGGCGACGTCGGGCATCCCCATCAGCAGCGCCTCCGCCTCGACGCCCTCGAAGGCCAGCGAGGTCGTGCCCGGCAGCCGGCGGCCGACGTCGCCGTGGCGCGCGACCCCGCTCACGCGCGCGAGCACCGCGCCCTCGAGCCGGTCGCGCAGCGCGGCGACGCGCGCGGCCTCCGCGTCGCGCTCGCGCCGCACGAGCTCGGCGGCCACGCCGAACCCCACGAGCGCCGCGACGTCGGGCGTGCCTGCGCGCAGCCCGCGCTCCTGCCCGCCGCCGAGCAGCAGCGGCTCGACGCGCACGCGCGGGTCCTTGCGCCGCGCCACCAGCGCGCCCGCGCCCTTCGGACCGCCGAGCAGGTGCGCCGCGAGCGAGAGCGTCGCCGCCCCGTCGCGGCGCAGGTCGAGCGCGACGTGGCCGAGCGCGTGACGCGCGTCCACGTGCAGCGGCACGCCGCGCGCGAGGCAGCGGGCCCCGACCTCGGCGACGGGCTGGCAGGTGCCCACCTCCGCGTTGGCCGCCTGGCAGCACACGAGCACCGTGTCGGGCCGGATCGCCGCCTCGACGGCCTCCGCCGCGACGCGGCCCGCCGCGTCGCAGGCGACCTCGGTCGCCTCCGCGCGCCCCCGCGCGACGAGCGCGCGCACGGTGTCGCGCACGCTGCGCTGCTCGACGACGGTGGTCACCACGTGGCGTCCGCGCGCGCCCGCCGCGGCCACGACGCCCTGCACCGCGAGCGTGTCGGCCTCGGTGCCGCCCGACGTGAACACGACCTCCTTCGGGTCGGCGCCGACGAGGTCGGCCACGCGGGCCCGCGCCGCCTCGACCGCCTGCTCCGCCTCCCACCCGTACGCGTGGCTGCGCGAGCCCGGATGGCCGAACCGCTCGCGGAGGTACGGCAGCATCGCGTCGAGGACCCGGGGGTCGATCGGCGTCGTCGCGAGGTGGTCGAGGTAGACGGGGGCGCGCATGGGGGGGCGGGGCGGTCCGGCCGCGCCCCGAGGATACGGACCGGGCGTCCTCGGGGGGGGCCTATACTGCGGCGGTGCGGGGCCGCGGTGGCCCCGACCTCCCGCGACGAGTCCCGCCATGTCGATCACGCTCACCGAGAAGGCCGCCACCAAGGTCAAGGACCTGATCCAGCAGCAGAACGCGCCCGCGACGGCCGGGCTGCGCGTCCGCGTGGTCGGCGGCGGGTGCTCGGGCCTCTCCTACCAGCTCGCCGTGGACCCGCAGGCCGGCAGCGGCGACAAGGTCTACGAGTCGCACGGCGTGAAGGTCTTCCTCGACCCGAAGAGCGCGCTGTTCGTCGCGGGGACCGAGATCGACTGGCAGGAGTCCATCATGGGCGCCGCCTTCGCGTTCAAGAACCCGATGGCTAAGGGCTCCTGCGGCTGCGGCTCCTCGTTTACCGCGTAGGCGGGGGGAGTTGAGCGACGTACGTCCGCGCCCGCGCGGGCCGGGCTTCGCGATCGGCGGGCTCGCGGGGCGAGGAACGTAGGCGGGGGGAGTTGAGGGACGTACGTCCGCGCCCGCGCGGGCCGGGCTTCGCGATCGGCGGGCTCGCGGGGCGAGGAACCCCGCGTCGCCACGCCGCTCGCTCGCGCGGCCTCGCGCGGATCGCGGACGATCGTGAAGCGGCGACCCTCGATTCCGCACGCGGACGTCCACCGCCGCCCATCGACGCGGCCCACGAACCGCGAACGGCAGGACGGATCGCGACGAGCGCCGGAGGCGGAGGCGCAGGGAGATCGGGGACGCGCGTCGCGTCGAGGGGCGCGGTCGGGGTCGCCGCGGGCCCCGCGTCGCCACGCCGCTCGCTCGCGCGGCCTCGCGCGGATCGCGGACGATCGTGAAGCGGCGACCCTCGATTCCGCGTGCGGACGTCCACCGCCACGCATCGACGCGGCCCACGACTCGTGAACGGCACAGCGCACCGCAGTGAGCGCCGAATTCGGGCCCCGCTTCCGTGGCCCTTTGAAATCGGGGTCGGGCGCCGCGCTCGCCCGGTCGCGGGGACCTCCCCCGACCCCGATTTCAGTCGTGGCGGGGCTCGCGCCCTCGGGGCGCCCTTGCGATCCTCGCGCGCATGGACGTCAGCAAGCCGGTCCGCGCGTGGGTCGCCGACACCGAGGCCACGTTCGGGCCCACCTTCGACGCGTGGTTCCCCCCCGACTTCGGCTGGCGCGAGTTCTGCGGCGACGTGCCCGCGATGGCCGCGCGGCTCGGCGAGCCGTGGAAGGCCTCGACCGCCGCCGCCGCCAAGGCCCGCCTCGAGGAGCTCGCCCTGGCCGCGTTCCGCGGCGCGCACGTCGCCGCGCTCGCGCTGCTCGCCGGCTACGACGAGCAGGAGGAGCCCGACGACGCCGTCGAACGGCTCTTCGCCCCGCCCACCGCCGAAGAGCAGGACGCCACCGCCGACGGCATCGACCGCGACCTCGAGGCCGTCGAGTCCGCGCTTGCCCTCGAGCGGGCCGAGGTCGAGCCGGGCCCGCGCGCGCTCCACGCGATCCGCGTCGCGCGCGCCGTCCGCGAGCCCGTCCGCGTGCTGCTCGCCGAGGGGCTCGCCAAGGGCGCCGACGCCGTCGTGCGCCTCGGCGCCGCCCCCGCGCCGCTCGCCAAGGTGCTCTCCGGCGTCGTCAGCGTCGCCGTCGCGCTCGCCGGCCTGCGCCACGCCATCGTCGCGGAGACGGCCGCCGCCCGCGGGCTCGCGCCGCTCGCGTTCGACGAGGTCGCGCTGCGTTCGGCGCTCGGCGGCGCCTGACGCCTCCGGGCGTCGCCACGGGCCCCGCGCTCGCGCCGCGACCGCGGCCCTCCCGCGCTCGGACGGGCTCGACGCGGGGACGGGCCGAGGGTCCCCGCCCGCGCGCCGCCCGCTCCGCGCCCGCGGGTGCGCCCCGCCGGAGCCCGCCGCCCCGTCGGGGGGTATCCTCCGCGGTCCCCTCACACGACGGAGTCTCACGCGATGGGCCACACCGGGCACGGGTCGGGCGTCGAGAAGCTGGTCATCATCGGGTCCGGCCCCGCGGGCTGGACGTGCGCGATCTACGCCGCCCGCGCCAACCTGTCGCCGCTCGTCTACGAGGGGATGCCGTCGCAGCAGCTGCTGCCGGGCGGGCAGCTCATGTTCACGACCGAGGTCGAGAACTACCCGGGCTTCCCGCACGGGGTGCAGGGCCCCGAGATGATGGCGAAGTTCAAGGAGCAGGCCGAGCGCTTCCAGACGCGCGTCGTCACCGACGACATCGTCGAGGCGGACTTCCGCAAGCGGCCGTTCACGCTGAAGTCGTCCGAGGGGCAGGTCATCAAGGCCCACGCCGTCGTCATCGCGACGGGCGCGAAGGCGAACTGGCTCAACCTCGAGAACGAGCAGCGCCTCGCCACGTCCGGCGGCGGCGTGTCCGCGTGCGCCGTGTGCGACGGCGCGCTGCCGGTGTTCCGCGACCAGCACCTCGCCGTCGTCGGCGGCGGCGACACCGCGATGGAGGAGGCGTCCTACCTCACGAAGTTCGCGTCGATGGTCCACGTCATCCACCGCCGCGGCGAGTTCCGCGCGAGCAAGTCGATGGCGGCGCGCATCCTCGACAACCCCAAGGCCACGGTGCACTGGTGGTCGTCGGTGGTGGACGTCGTCGGCAAGGACTTCATCGAGGCCGTGGTGCTCGAGGACACGCGCACGAAGGCGCGCACGACGCTGCCGGTGAAGGGGCTCTTCATCGCGATCGGCCACACGCCGCTGACGGGCTTCCTCGACGGGCAGATCACGCTCGACGACAAGGGCTACGTCAAGCTCGCCGACCCGTGGCGCACCACGACCAACATCGAGGGCGTCTTCGCCGCGGGCGACGTCGCCGACAGCACCTACCGCCAGGCGATCACCGCCGCGGGGATGGGGTGCAAGGCGGCGCTCGACGCCGAGCGCTGGCTCGCCGCCCAGGGGATCCACTAGGAGCCCGTCGCGGGGCGCGGGCCGAAGGGAGGTTCGCGCCTCGGACGGGCTCCTATGGGGCGGAGTCGGAGACCGATCCGGAGACGGAGACCGATACGGAGGCGGAGGCGGAGGCGAGACGGCGACGGAGACGGAGATCGATGCGGAGGCGAGACGGCGACGCGTACGGCAGCGGAGACGCGACGAGGACGGCGACGGGTAGGGCGGCGGCGACAGTCCCGGCACCGCGTTCCGGGACGGACGGAAGCCCGCGTCGAGGGAGACCCCGCGCGGACGGCGCACGTCAGTCGCGTGGGACCGGGGCTGCGAGGGCGAGCACCGTGCCGTCGGGGTCGGCGAAGTAGGCGACGACGTCGCCCCAGTCCCGAGGCGCGGGGGGCGAGAGCGGGCGCGCGCCGGCGGCCGCGACGTCGCGGCACGCGGCGCCGAGGTCGTCCACGCGGAGGTAGAGCTCGGTCGGCGCCAGCTCGCCCGGCGGCGGCGCCGTGGGCACGCGGCCGGTGTTGCGGCCGAACCCGCGGCGCTCGTACAGGCCCACGCGCAGGCCGCCCGGCGCCTCGAGCTCGACGTAGACCGGGACGTCCACGCGCACCGGCCAGCCGAACGCCGCGGTGTAGAAGGCCCGCGCCCGCGCCACGTCGGCGACCGCGAGGATCACGAGGACGGGCGTCGCACGGCCGGGCATCGCGCACCATCGTGCCACGTCGCTGCGATGGGACGGGGCGCCGACGTCGCGGCCCGGGAACGGAGCGGCGCCGCCGACGCGGACGTCGGCGGCGCCGCGGGGGGAACGGAGAGCGCCGGTCAGCGCGCCGGGACGAGCGTCGTCACGCGGCCCGTCGAGAGCTGCGAGAAGTACACCTCGCCGTCGGCGTCCTGGTCGATCGACACCACGTCCTCGACGTCGACGACGGCCTCGGGCGCGCCCGTCGAGCGCCCGCCCTTGACCGGGATCGCCCACAGGCGCCCCGACTTGTCGGCGTCGCTCGCCTGCGGGGCCATGTTGTCGCCGAAGAGGTACTTGCCCACGAGGTCGGGGCAGCGCTGGCCGCGGTAGACGACGCCGCCGATCACGCAGCGGCCCATGTCTCGGCCGTACGCGAACACCGGCGGCACGCAGCTCGACGCGTCGCCGGCGACCAAGGGCTTGTCCGCCTCCATCAGCGGCCAGCCGAGGTTGCCGGCCCGCGGCACCATGCTGACGTCCTCGCGCAGTTGCTGGCCGGGGTCGCCGATCCAGAGGTCGCCCGTCTCGCGGTCGCACGACATGCGGTACGGGTTGCGCACGCCGTACGCCCAGATCTCGGGGCGCACGCCGCCCGCGCCGGTCGCCCACGGGTTGTCCTGCGGGATGCCGTAGGGGAGGCCCGGCGACGTCGCGCCGATGTCGATGCGCAGGATCTTGGCCTCGAGCACGCGCGTGTCCTGGCCGAGCTTGTCGGGGTCGTTCTTCGTGCCGCTGTCCCCGATCCCGATGCAGAGCATGCCCTTCTTGTCGAAGGTCAGCCCGCCCCCGAAGTGGATCGGGGCGCGCTTGCGCACCTCCAAGAGGACGCGCCCCGACGCGGGGTCGGCGACGTTGGGGTTGCCCGCGCTCGTGCGGTAGCTCGCCACGACCGCGCGGTACGGGTCGGTGTCGGTGCCCGCGCCGGTGCCGTAGAAGACGGCGAAGGTCTGCGTCTGCGCGAAGTTGGGCGGGAAGGCGACCGCGACGAGCCCGCCGTGGCCCTGGTCGAGCGCCTCGCCCTGCATCTGCAGCGAGCGGATGTCGAGGAACACCGACGGCGGCGGGACCGCGGCGCCGCCGCGGAACTTCTTGCCGACGAGGATGCGCCCGGCGCGCTCGACGACGAAGAGCCGGTCGCTCCCGTCGGCGGGGGCCGCGACGTCCACCGGCGTCTGGAAGGTGACGCCCGGCCAAGCGTCCTGGATGGTGAAGCCGCCGGCGGCCTCGGCCGTCGGGACGAGCGCGGCCTTCGGGGTGACCCCGGCCGCAAACAGGGAAGCGAGCGCGAGCCCGCCGAGCACGTAGAGCGTTCGCCGCATCCGAGAGCACCTCCGTCGCGCCGCTGCGCGGGGGAGGGAGTGTACCCCCCACCCGGGGACGGCCCAGACGCCGTCCGCGCGCGATCCCCGGGGGGGCCGCGGCCGCGTTGCAGGGCGTTGCACGGGCGTGTTGCGCCCCCGGGAATCGGATAGGGGCCGTGGGGGTGCCTTGCTATCTTCCGCGGCTCCGCGAGGCGACCCGGAGCCAGTCCCGGACGTGTACTTCGACTTCGCGAACATCCTCGTCTTCGTCGTGGTCGGGCTCGGGTTCATCGCGGTGAACCTGCTGCTCGCGTGGTTCCTCCGCCCCAAGGGCGCGCAGGGCCCGGGCAAGCTCGCGATCTACGAGTGCGGCGAGCCGACGATCGGCCAGGCCTGGATCCGGTTCGACATCCGCTTCTACACGGTCGCGCTGATGTTCGTCGTCTTCGACATCGAGATCGCCCTCCTCTTCCCGTGGGCCGCGGTCTTCCGCGACATGGTCCGCGAGGGACAGGGCTGGCTCGCCTTCGTCGAGGTCGCCACGTTCCTCGTCGTCCTGATGGGCGGGTTCGTCTTCGTCTGGATGCGCGGGGACCTCGACTGGACGGGGCCCACGTCCGCCGCCGCGGCGACGGACGACCCCGCGTTCGTCCGCGCGGCCGGCGTGTCCGGTCCGCCGCCCGAGGAGGCTCGCGTTGTCGCCCAGCGCTGACGATCTCTACGACCCCGAGCTGCAGCAGTCGGTCCTGCTCACCAAGGTCGAGTGGGTCAAGGACTGGGGCCGACGTAACGCCTTGTGGCCCATGGCGTTCGGGCTGGCGTGCTGCGCCATGGAGATGATGGCGACGGCCGCCACGAAGTACGACCTCGACCGCTTCGGGTCGGGGGTCTTCCGGGCCTCGCCGCGCCAGAGCGACCTGATGATCGTGGCCGGCACGGTCACCCACAAGATGGCCCCCCGGGTCCGGCGCCTCTACGACCAGATGCCCGACCCGAAGTACGCGATCGCGATGGGGGCCTGCGTGATCGGCGGCGGCCCCTACAGCCGCTTCGGCTACCACGTCGTGCAGGGCGTGGACCTCGTCATCCCGGTGGACATCTACGTCCCGGGCTGCCCGCCCCGGCCCGAGGCGCTCATCGACGCGATCCGCAAGCTCCAAGAGCGGATCCGCGTGCGCGGCGGCAAGTCGCTGCCGCCCGAGGACCACCTCAAGAACCGCGAGCGCATCCTCGCGATGTCGGCCTCATGAGCGAGCCCGCCGCGACCCCCTCCGCCCCGGCGCCGGCGGCGCCGGCCGACCCGGTCACCGCGCTCGCGGCGCGCAAGCTCCGCGCTGCGCTCGGCGCCGCGGTGCTCGAGGTCGTCGAGACCGGCCGCCACCCCTACGTCCGCGTCGCCCCGGGCGCGATCGTGGCCGCCGCGACCCTCGTCCGCGACGACCCCGAGCTGGCGATGGACTGCTGCCACCTCGTCACCGGCGTGGACTGGCCGGCGAAGACGCCGGCCGACGGCCCGGGCGAGCTCGAGGTCGTCTACCACCTCGTCTCGTACGCGCGCCGTCCCGCGGCCGAGGTCCTGCGCTCGAAGGTCAAGAGCGACAACTTCCTCGCGCTCAAGGTGCGGGTCCCGCGCGACAAGCCCGAGGTGCCCAGCGTGATGGGCGTCTGGGTCGGCGCGGACTGGCACGAGCGCGAGACGTGGGACCTGCTCGGCGTGCGCTTCACGGGCCGTCCCCCGCTGCGCCGCATCCTGCTCCCCGAGGACTGGCCGGGCCACCCGCTCCGCAAGGACTGGGAGTACCCCGTCGAGTACCACGGCATCCCGATCATCCCGCCGGAGGGACGATGAGCGGCAGCGAGCCCGTGCCCGCCGTGCCGGCCGTCCCCGGCGTCGTCGCGCCCGCGACGCCGCCGGTCGTGGACGCGTCCGAGCTCTCGAGCCTCGTCGGCCAGTCGCTCCGCACCGAGGAGCTGGTCGTCAACATGGGGCCGCAGCACCCGAGCACGCACGGGGTGCTGCGCGTCGTCATCAAGACCGACGGCGAGGTCGTCACGGCGCTGCAGCCCCACATCGGGAACCTGCACCGCTGCGCCGAGAAGATCGGCGAGTCGCTGCCGTACTACCAGTGGCTGCCCTACGTCGACCGGATGGACTACCTCGCCGCGATCAACAACGAGCACGGCGCGTGCCTCGCGATCGAGCGGCTGGGCGGCATCGTGGTCCCGGAGCGCGCCGAGTACGTCCGGCTGATCCTCGCCGAGGTCCAGCGCGTCGCGTCGCACATCTTCGCGATGGGCGTGTACGGCCTAGACATCGGCGCGATCACGCCGTTCCTCCACACGTTCCGCGAGCGCGAGCGCGGCCTCGACCTGCTCGACCACATCGCGGGCGGCCGGCTGCTCTACCACGTCGTCCGCATCGGCGGGGTCAAGCGCGACCTCTCGCCCGAGTGGATCGACGAGTGCCACGCGTTCCTCGACGCGGTCGAGCGGCGCCTGCCCGAGTACAACGCGCTGCTGCTCGACAACCACATCTTCCAGGAGCGCACCTGCGGGATCGGCGTGATCACCGGCAAGCAGGCCGTCGCCTGGGGCGTCACCGGGCCCGCGCTGCGCGCCAGCGGCGTGGACTGGGACTGCCGCCGCGACGCGCCCTACGGCATCTACGACCGCTTCCCGTTCGAGGTGCCCGTGGCGCCGAGCGGGCTCGCGGGCACCGTCGGCGACTGCTTCCACCGCCACTGGGTGCGCTTCAAGGAGGTCGAGCAGTCGATCTCGATCGTGCGCCGCGCGCTGCGGGCACTGCCGCCGGGCGAGATCATGGCGAAGCTGCCGAAGACCTTCAAGCCGCCCAAGGGCGAGGTCTTCGTCCGGGTCGAGAACCCGCGCGGCGAGCTCGCCTACTACGCCGTGTCCGAGGGCGCCGAGAAGCCGTGGCGCATGCGCTGCCGCGGGCCCTCGTTCAGCAACATCGCCGTCGTGACCGAGATCGCGCCGGGCACCCTGATCGCCGACCTCGTGGCGCTCATGGGGAGCCTCGACATCGTGCTCGGCGAGGTGGACCGCTGATGAAGGAGCTCCTCGACCGCCTCGTCGAAGGGTCGTCGCTGCTGCAGGCGGTGCCGCGCGGCCTCGTCTACACCACGGGCATCCTGCTCGCGTGCTCGGGCGTCCTCCTCCTCGTCAGCCTCTTCGCCGGCGAGATCGTGTGGATGGAGCGCCGCATCTCGGGCCGCATGCAGGCCCGCATCGGCCCGAACCGCGTCGGCCCGCAGGGCCTGCTCCAGTTCCTCGCCGACGGCGTCAAGCTGCTGGCCAAGGAGGACGTGATCCCGTCGAGCGCCGACCGCGGCGTGTTCGTGATCGCGCCCTACATCGTCTTCGCGGGCGTGTTCGCGGCGTTCGCGGCGGTCCCGCTCGGGGCGGGGCTCGTGCCCGCCGACCTGCCGTTCGGCCTCTTCTACGTGCTCGCGATCACGAGCGTCGAGGTCGTCGGCGTGATCATGGCGGGCTGGGCCAGCAACTCGAAGTGGTCGATCCTCGGCACGATGCGCGAGGTCGCGCAGGTCATCTCCTACGAGATGCCGCTGGCGATCTCGGCGCTCACGGTCGCGGTCCTCGCCGGCACGCTCAACCTCACCGACATCGTCGCGCAGCAGTCGGGCTGGGTGTGGAACTGGTGGGTGTTCCGCAGCCCCGCGACCTTCGTCGGGTTCTTCCTCTTCTTCACGGCGGCGCTGGCCGCGCTCAAGCGCGCGCCCTTCGACCTCCCGGAGGCCGAGAGCGAGCTCGTCGCCGGCTTCCACACCGAGTACACGGGCTTCCGCTTCGCGATCTTCTTCCTCGCGGAGTACGCGGGGATGTTCCTCTTCGCGCTGCTCACCGCGATCCTGTTCTGCGGCGGCTGGCACCTCGGCGTGCCGGTCGACCTCACGAGCGGGCTCGCGCGCGCGGCGGGCTTCCTCGTCCTCTTCCTCAAGGCCTGCGCGTTCCTCTTCGTGATGATCTGGGTGCGCTGGTCGCTCCCGCGCTACCGCGTCGACAAGGTCATGTACCTCTGCTACAAGGTCCTCCTGCCCTGGAGCGTGGTCGCGCTCGTCGTCGCGGCCCTGCAGGTCCTCCTGACGGGAGGCCGCTGACCATGGGCTACTTCACGCGCGTCTGGCACGGGGTGAAGACGACCGCGGTGGGCCTGCGGCTCACGTGGCGCCACTTCTTCACCAAGCCGACCACGATCCAGTACCCCGAGGAGCAGCCGTACTTCTCGCCGTTCGAGCGCGGGCTCCACGAGTTCGAGCCCGACAAGTGCATCGTCTGCCACCTCTGCGCGAAGGCGTGCCCGGTCGAGTGCATCAAGATCGAGAGCGTCTCGCCGGCGGGCAAGAAGCAGCTGACGAAGTACGAGATCGACTACGCGAAGTGCCTGTTCTGCTCGCTCTGCGTCGACCCGTGCCCGGTGGACTGCATCCACATGGGCCAGCAGTACGACCTCTCGGCCTACGAGCGCGTCCACGGCACGCGGATCGACTTCACCACCGGCGAGGGCCCGTGGCGGACGGCGCGCACGAGCGCCGACCCCGACGCCGGCCTGCGGCGGGAGGGCTAGCCGATGACGCCGTCGCTGGCCTCCCTGATCCCCGACCTGACCCCGGTGCTGCCGGGGCTGGTCTTCTGGGTGCTCGCGGGCCTCTCCGTCGTCTCGGCGGTGGCCGCCGCGATGGCGCCCAAGATCGTGCACGCCGCGTTCGGGCTGATGGCCGCCTTCTTCGGCGTCGCGGGCCTGTACGCGCTGCTCGGGGCCGACTTCCTCTCGCTGACGCAGGTCGTCGTCTACGTGGGCGGCATCCTCGTGCTGCTCGTCTTCGGCGTGCTGCTCACGGGCCGGGCGAAGGCGCAGCTGGGCCTCGAGAAGCCGGTCCGCGTCGGCGGCGCGGTCGCCGCGGGGACCGCGCTGCTCCTCGGCCTGCTGCTCGCGATCGGCAAGAGCGACCTGTCGCGCAGCCCCTGGCTCTCCGACCTGCCCGAGCCGCAGGGGACCACGCACGCGATCGGGCGCGCGCTGCTCGACCCCGAGCAGTACCTGCTGCCCTTCGAGCTCGTCTCGGTGTTCCTCCTCGCCGCGCTGGTGGGCGCGGCCTACCTCGTGCGCCGGAGGCGCGACGCGTCGTGACCGGCTTCCTCGAGCACATCGGGCTGATGCACTTCCTCACGGTGGGGGCGGTGCTCTTCTGCGCCGGCATCGTCACCGTGCTCGCCCGCCGCAACGCGGTGGGCGTGCTGATCGGCCTCGAGCTCGTCCTCAACGCGGCCAACCTCAACCTCGTCGCGTTCGACCGCTTCGGCCCCGCGCCGCTGCGCGGGTCGGTGTTCGCGATCTTCGTCCTCGCCGTGGCCGCGGCCGAGGCCGCGATCGCCCTGGCCATCGTCCTCAACGTCTTCGACTCGCGCGACGAGATCGACGTCGACGAGGTCTCGGCGCTCAAGGGGTGACGACGTGCTGACCCTCGCCCTCGTCGTCGTGCTCGCGCCGTTCGGAGGCTTCCTCCTCCAGTCGGCCTTCGGCCGTCGCCTGCCGCGGCAGGGCGACTGGCTGACGATCGCCACGATCGGCGCCTCCTTCGCCGCCTCGTGCGCGCTGCTGGCCAAGGTGCTCGGCGGGGAGACGCTCGACCCGGCGGTCGTCGCGGGCGCGCGCTTCGACTGGCTGCGCTTCGGCGACGTCGTCTGGCGCGTCGGCGTGAAGGTGGACGGCCTCACGGCCGTGATGCTCTTCGTCGTCACGCTCGTCGCCTTCCTCGTCCACGTCTTCTCGTCGGCCTACATGAAGGGCGACCCGAAGTACTGGAAGTTCTTCGCGTGGCTGCAGATGTTCAGCACCTCGATGCTGGTGCTGGTGCTCGCCGACAACCTCCTCGTCCTCTTCATCGGGTGGGAGCTGGTCGGCCTCTGCTCGTACAAGCTGATCGGCTTCTGGAGCGAGAAGGCGGCCCCGGGCAACGCGGCGCGCAAGGCCTTCATCACGACCCGCATCGGCGACCTCGGCATGGTCGCGGCGCTGATGCTCGTCTACGCGCAGACGAAGTCGTTCGCGTTCGAGGACATGTTCCGCGCCGCGACGACGGGCTCGCTCGACTCGCAGACCTGCACGTGGGCGTCGCTCGGCCTGCTCTTCGCCGCGATGGGCAAGAGCGCCCAGTTCCCGCTGCACGTCTGGCTCCCGGACGCCATGGAGGGCCCGACGCCGGTCTCGGCCCTCATCCACGCGGCCACCATGGTGGCCGCCGGCGTCTACCTCGTCGGCCGCTGCTACCCGCTGTTCACGGACGCCTCGCTGCTCGTGGTCGCCGCGGTGGGCGGGGTCACGGCCGTGATGGCGGGCCTGATCGCGCTGGCCCAGGACGACATCAAGAAGGTGCTGGCCTACTCCACGGTGAGCCAGCTCGGCTTCATGTTCCTCGGCCTCGGGTGCAAGGCGTGGCACGCCGCGCTCTTCCACCTGACCACCCACGCCTTCTTCAAGGCGCTCATGTTCCTCGGCTCGGGCAGCGTGATCCACGCCTGCCACCACGAGCAGGACATGCGCAGGATGGGCGGGCTGTGGCGGAAGATGCCGATCACCGGCACGACGTTCTTCGTCGGCGTGCTCGCGATCGCGGGCTTCCCCTTCGTCACCGCCGGCTTCTACAGCAAGGACGCCATCCTCGCCGGCGCCTGGCACATGCACCCCGCGCTCGCGTGGGTGGGGCTCGGCGCCGCGGTGCTCACCGCGTTCTACATGTTCCGCCTGTTCGCGATGACCTTCCTCGGCAAGCCCAAGGACGAGCACGTCTTCGAGCACGCGCACGAGAGCCCGCTGCCGATGACGCTGCCGCTGGTCGTGCTCGGCGTGCTCTCGGTCGTCGCCGGCTGGGACCTCGTCGGCTGGCACACCAAGCTCCTCGAGCCGACCGCCGCCGCGGTGACGTCGGCGGGCTCGGTGCACGGGCACGAGCACTCCGAGGTCGTGATGACGCTCGCGATCGTCGCTGGCCTGTTCGGGCTCGTCGCGGGCTTCGTCCTCTTCGCCAAGACCTCGCCCGCGCGCGTCGCCGCGCTCAAGCGGCCCTTCGCCGCGCTCGAGCGCGCGTTCGCGCGGAAGTTCGGCTTCGACGAGCTCTACCGCGAGCTCGTGCTCCGGCCCGCCTACACGCTCGCCAAGATCCTGTCCTGGGCCGACGCCGAGGGCGTGGACGGCGCGGTCAACGGCATCGGCCGCACCGCGCGGAGCGCGAGCCGCGGCTCGGGCTGGGCCGACGCGAAGGTCGTCGACGGGGCCGTCCGCGGCACCGGCGCGGCCGTCCTGGCGGGCGGCGGCGGGCTGTCCCGCCTCCAGTCCGGCCGCTTCCGCACCTACGTCGCCGCCGGGGTGGTCGTCGTCGCGACCGTCCTCGTGGTCCTCTCCTTCTAGGCACGGCACCCGATGGGCTCGAACCTCCTGACCCTGACGTTCCTGATCCCGCTCGCGGGATCCCTGCTCGTGCTGCTCGTGCCGAAGGAGTCGGCAGGCCGCGCGTGCCGCTGGGTGAACCTGCTCACCTCGCTCGCGACCTTCGGCGCCACGCTGGCCGTGTGGTCGGGCTGGTCCAAGCACACCGGCGGGGGCTACGCCCTCGTCGAGGACGCGGCCTGGATCAAGGCCTTCTCGATCCGCTACCACCTCGGCGTGGACGGCGTCAGCGTCGCGCTGCTGCTGCTCACCTCGTTCGTCTCGCTCGGCGGTTCGCTCGCGTCGTGGAACATCGAGAAGAGCCCGAAGGGCTACCACTCGATGTTCCTGCTCCTGCTCGGCGGCATGATCGGCGTCTTCATGGCGCTGGACATGTTCCTGTTCTACCTGTTCTGGGAGATCATGCTCCTCCCGATGTACTTCCTCATCGGGATCTGGGGCGGTCCGCGCCGGCAGTACGCGGCGATCAAGTTCTTCCTCTACACGCTCGCCGGCTCGGTGCTGATGCTCGCGGCGATCGTGCTGATCTGGATCAAGCACGGCACCTTCCAGATCCCGGAGATCGTCGCGCTGGTCAAGGCGCACGGCGGCCTCTTCGGCGAGGGCGCCGAGGGCCTGCGCATCGCGTGCTTCATCGCGTTCTTCGTCGCGTTCGCGATCAAGGTCCCGTCCTTCCCGTTCCACACGTGGCTCCCCGACGCGCACGTCGAGGCCCCGACGCCGATCTCCATGATCCTCGCGGGCGTGCTGCTCAAGATGGGCGGCTACGGCCTGATCCGGATGGCGTACCCGTTCTTCCCGACGGCGGCCGCCACGCTGGGCACGACGATCGTCGTGATCTCGCTCATCTCGATCGTCTACGCCGCGTTCGTCGCGATGGCGCAGACCGACTTCAAGAAGCTGGTCGCGTACTCGTCGGTGAGCCACATGGGCTTCGTGACGCTCGGGCTCGCGAGCCTGACGCCCGAGGGCCACAACGGCGCGATGTACATGATGCTCGCGCACGGCACGATCAGCCCGATGCTGTTCATGATCGTGGGCGTGATCTACGAGCGCGCCCACCACCGCGACCTCGACCGGTTCGGCGGGCTGGCGTGGGCGATGCCCACCTACGGCGTGCTGGCCGCGTTCGGCATCTTCGCGAGCCTCGGCCTGCCCGCGCTGTCGGGCTTCATCGCCGAGATCACGGTGTTCCTCGGGTCGTTCCAGTCGTTCCCGCGGCTCACGCTCGTGGCCACGGTCGGCATGGTCGTCACCGCGGCCTACTACCTGATCACGCTGCAGAAGGTCTACCTCGGCGACACGCCCGCGGTGTACCGCGACAAGGCGCACTACCCCGACGTCTCGCGGCGCGAGCTGCTCGTGCTCGTGCCGCTGGCGATCGTGACGCTGTGGATGGGCATCCTCCCCGACGGCGCGATGTCGATCTACCGCGGCGACCTCGAGGGCATCCTCGAGGGGGTCAAGGCGATCGCCGGGAAGCCCTAGCCGCCCATGACCGCCCTCGGCGCCCTCCTCCCGTCGATCCTCCTCACCGCCGGCGTCCTCGCGGTGCTCTTCGCCGACGCCGCGGCGAAGGGCCGCCGGCCGCTGCTGCTCCCGTGGATCTCGGGCACCGCGCTCGTCGCGGTGGCCGCGGTCGCGGTCGCCTGGCTCGCCGGCGACCGCCTCGGCGACCGGGTCGTGCTCGGCGCGCTGCGGATGGACGCGTTCACCGCCGTCCTGACGCTGTTCTGCGCCGTCGCGGGCCTCGTGTCGATCCTCGCCACGCTGGTGGGGGACGGCAACTCGCGCCCCGGCGGCGAGTTCCACGCGCTGGTGCTCTGCGCCGTCGTCGGCATGTCGGTGCTCGCCGCGGCCGTGGACATGGTGACGCTCTACCTGGCCTTCGAGCTCGTCTCGATCACCGGGTACGTCCTCGTCGGCATGCGCCGCGCCGACCGCCTCGCCAACGAGGCGGCGATGAAGTACGTGCTCTTCGGCGCCGTCTCGTCCGGCCTCATGGTGTACGGGCTCTCGCTGCTGTTCGGCCTCGCCGGCGGCACGTCGCTCGAGGCGCTGCGCGCCGCGGTCGTCTCCGGCGCCTCGTCGCAGCCGGTGTTCGTCGCCGCGGTGGTGCTCGTCTTCGCCGGCTTCGCCTTCAAGGTGTCGGCCGCCCCGTTCCACTTCTGGGCGCCCGACGTCTACCAGGGCGCGCCGACCGCGGTCGCGGGCTTCCTCTCGGTCGCCAGCAAGGCCGCGGGCTTCGCGGGCCTCGTCCGCGTCGTCCTGGCGCTGGGCGCGCAGCCCGCGACGGCGAAGGAGCCGATCGCGTCCTTCCTCCCGTGGGGCTCGCCGGTCGCGGCGGTGCTCGCGGTCGCGGCGGTCCTGACGATGACGGTGGGCAACCTCGCCGCCTGCCGCCAGAAGGACCTCAAGCGCCTCCTCGCGTACTCCTCGATCGCGCACGCCGGCTACATGCTGATGGCGCTCGCGGTCTGGACGCCGAACGCGATGTCGGCGCTGGTCTTCTACCTCGTCACGTACCTGTTCATGAACCTCGCCGCGTTCCTCTTCGCGGGGATCGTCGTGCGGGCGACCGGGTCGAGCTCCATCGACTCGCTGCACGGGCTCGGCTTCCGCAACCCGTGGCTCGCGGCGGCCTTCACGCTCGTCATGCTGTCGCTGACGGGCATCCCGCCGATGCTCGGGTTCCTGGGCAAGCTGGTGCTCTTCGAGTCGGTGCTGCGCGAGGGCTGGGTGTGGTTCGCGGTGATCGGCCTGCTCAACGGCGCGATCTCGCTCTACTACTACGCCCTGCCGCTGCGTCGCATGTACCTCGAGGGCGTCGCCGAGGGCGCCCCGCCGGTGCGGCTGGCCCCGGGCGCGGCGGTCCTCGCCGCGGTGCTCGTGCTGCCCGTCGTCGCGTTCTTCCTCTGGTGGTCCCCGCTCGCCGACTGGGCGCGGACCGTGGTCCCCTCGCTGAGGATCGGCTCATGAGCGGCGCGCCGGTCGACTCCATCGCCGTCGTCATCGACACGCGGCGGGACCCGCTGCGGCGTCGGCTCGACGACCTCCTCACGCGGTCCTTCTACTCGGCCGCGGGCTACGTCTTCGAGTGCGACCCGTTCGCGGTCGCGGCGGACGACGACGTCTTCCGCGTGCTCGGGCCCGTCCGCGAGCAGGACCGCCGCCACGCGCACGTGCTCGGCACGCTCATCGAGCGCCGCGGCGGCGTCCCCGCGCCGGGCGTGTTCCCGTGGTGGAACCTCGACCTCAACTTCCTGACGGTGCCCGCGCTCTCGCAGTTCGTCCTCGACGCGCTCCACGAGGAGGTCGGCCTCTACGACGCGACGATCGCCGCGTGGCCCGCCGACGACGTCGAGGGCCGCGCCGCGCTGGGGGCGATCCGCGCCGAGAAGGCGCGCCAGGTCGCCGAGCTGCGTCCCGTCGTCGCGGCCGCGCTCGCGCGCGAGGCCGAGGGCTACAAGACGAAGGCCGCGCAGGTGAAGAAGGTGCGCGACGCGCGCATCGCGAAGGAGAAGGCGGCGGCCGAGGCCGCGCGCAAGGCGAAGCAGGCCGGCAAGCCCGGCGCCGCCCCCGCGGCGGCGACGGCCGCCCCCGCGGCCTCGTCGGCGCCCGCCGTGATCGGCGACCCCAACGAGCCCGGCATCAGCAAGAAGGAGAAGGGCCGCCGCGCCCTGCTCCGCATCCGCCAGCGCCTCGGGATCGCGGGCCCCAAGCTCCCGACCGCGGCGGCCGCGGCGGCGCCTTCATCGGCCGCTGCGGCGGCTGCGGCCCCGGTCGCGGCCGCGCCCGCGGCGGCCTCGGGCGCCGCGCTCGACCCGAACGAGCCGGGCATCTCGCCGAAGGAGAAGGCGCGCCGCAAGATGCTGCAGCTGCGCGGGCCCGCCGCGGCGGCGACGCCGGCCCCCGCGGCCGCGCCGGCTCCGGCTGCGCCGGCCCCGGCGGCGGCCCCGATGCTCGACCCCGACGAGCCGGGCATCTCCCCCAAGGAGAAGGCGCGCCGCAAGATGCTGCAGCTGCGCGCGGCGAGCGGCGCGGCGCCGGTGCCGAGCGCGCCCGCGGCTGCGGCGGCGGCCCCGCCGCCCGCGGCCCCGACGGCCCCCGCCGTCGAGGCGCTCCCCGCCGACCTCGGCGACCCCAACGAGCCCGGCCTCTCCCCGAAGGAGAAGGCCCGTCGCACGATGGCGCGCCTGCGCGCGCAGCGCGGCGGCTGAGCCAGGGCGGGCCCCCGTGGCCCGCGCGACGCCATGGCCCGGACGCTCGTCGTCCACTACGCCGAGATCGGGATCAAGGGGCGCAACCGCCCGATCTTCGAGCGGCGCCTGTGCGCCCAGCTCGGCATGGCGTTGCGCGACGTCGGCATCGAGACGAGCGTGCGCCGTCAACCCGGGCGGCTGACGGCGCTGCTCCCCGACGGCGCCGACGCGGCCGTCGCGCTCGACCGCCTCGCCAAGGTGCCCGGCGTCGCCTCGGTCGCGGTCGGCGTCGCGGTGGCGGCCGACGTCGCGGCGATGGGGGAGGCCGCGGTCGCGTTCCTGCAGGCGGCGCCGCCCGGCTCGTTCAAGCTCGAGGTGCGGCGCGGCGACAAGACCTTCCCCCTCGACTCGATCGCGATCGCGCGGGCCGTCGGTGCGATCTGCGTCGAGCGGACGGGCCGTCGCGTGGACGTGCACCGTCCCGACGTGACGGTGCACGTCGAGGTGCCGAGCAAGACGGCGTACGTGATCGGGCCCGGCCGCGCGGGCCCCGGCGGCCTCCCGGCGGGGTCCACGGGCACGCTGCTGGCGTTCCTCTCGGGCGGGATCGACTCGCCGGTGGCGGCGTGGAAGATGATCCGCCGCGGGGCCCGCGTCGTCGCGGTGCACTTCTGGAACCGCACGCTGCAGGGGCAGGCGGTGCTCGACAAGATCGAGGACCTCTGCCGCGTGCTCGCGCTCGCGCAGGGCGACGTCCCGCTCGTGATCGTGCCCTTCGAGCCGATGCAGCGGGCGATCGTGGCCCACGTGCCGGCGCCGGTGCGCATGGTCGTGTACCGCCGCGCGATGCTGCGGATCGCGCGGCGCGTGGCCGAGGCGTACGGGGCGCTGGGCTACGTGACGGGGGACTCGCTCGGGCAGGTGGCGAGCCAGACGGCCGAGAACCTGCGCACGATCCACGCGGTGGCCGACCGGCCGGTGCTGTCGCCGCTCATCGGCGACGACAAGGTCGAGGTCGTCCGGCTCGCCAAGCTCGTCGGCACGTACGAGATCTCGGTGCGGCCCCACGAGGACTGCTGCTCGTTCATGCTGGCGGACCACCCCGCCACGCGCACCCGCCCCGACCGCATCGCGGCCGTCGAGGAGGGGATCCCGTGGGACGCGCTCGTCGAGGAGGCGCTCGCCGGCGCGCGGCGCGAGGTCTACCGCGCCTCCGAGTCCTCCGGGCCCCGCGCGTAGCCGGCGACGCGCCCCGCGTGCCCCGACGGGCGTCCGCGCGCGCGGAGGCCCGCCGCGCGGCGCCGGCCCGCGCGCGCACGCGGCTCAGTCGGTGACGACCGGGCCCATCGAGACCACCTCGAAGTGGCGGCCGAGCACGCCCTTCAAGGTGCCGAGGTCGTCGTCGTCCCATCGCGCGTCGGGCGCGCCGGAGACGTACCAGTCGCTCCCGTTGTCGGCGAGCAGCATCCCGTAGCGCTGCAGGCAGGTGAGCACGACGCGCGCCTGCGGCGGGTAGGCCGAGACGTCGAACGACGCCTTGAGCCGCACCCGCATGCCCATCGGCGGCCGGTCCGCCCCGCGGTACGACGACGCGAAGTGCGTCGCCGGCGCGACGTAGGCCCGACGCGTGCGCGCGCAGGTGAACCGCAGCGCGTGGCGGATCTCGCCCCGCGCCACCTCGTCGTAGCGGGCGAGCCCCGGGAACACCGGCAGGCCCGCGGCGTCGGCCGACGTCCAGCCGGCGGGCCTCGCGGGCGAGCGCGTCGTGGGAAACACCGCGCCGCTGCCGGCGTGCCAGCCGTCCACCGCCGGGTTGCCCAGCGGCCACGACGACCACGTCTCGAACAGCGTGTGGCCGTCGCGGTCGAGCACGAGCACGTGGCGGTCGCCGGTGCTGGCGGCCCCGCCCTCGATGGGCGCGTCGGGCGGGACCGGATAGGGGCCCGCGTCGCTCTCGTCGGCGTAGTCGAAGGTCATCGGCACGCGCGGCTGCGACCCGCCGACGACGACGTAGGGGATGCCGAACGGGCCGCCGTCCCAGTCGGCGCCGAAGTCGGGATGCAGGCCGACGTCGAGGCCGATGCTCGCGATCAGCGTGTCGCTCGCGGGGTCTCGGGCGGCCCCGTCCACGCGGGTGTTCCACGGGTCGTCGTCGGGGAAGGGGCGGTAGCCGTGCAGGTCGGCGCCCACGCCGAGGTCGGGCACGCCCTCGGTGGGGGGCGACGACGTGGGCGGGACGGTGGGCGGGGCCGTGGGCGGCGGCACGGTGGGCGTGCCGCCGGCGCGCGCGCCGCCCCCCGCGCCGCCGCCGCCGCAGGCCCCGAGCGCGCAGGCGGCCGCGAGGGTCGCGGCTCGCAGGAGGTGCCACGCAGGGGTGCGCGAGCAGACGCCGAGAGCGGGCATGGCTTCGCCTCCGCCGCCACCCCACATCGATCCTAGCCCCGGTTGCGGCGCCGGGCCGGCTCCGCGGGCGACGAATCGGTGCCAGGCACCGCGTTGCGGTGCCTGGCACCGATTCGTGGCTTGGGACCCCGGTGGGGGTCACCCCGCGGCGTCACTCGCCTTCGGCGCCGCGCGGATGCGGCGCGGTCTCACGTTCGTCGCCGGGCTGCCGGGGGCCTCCGCCCATACGGATCGCGCCGCGCGGACCGATGCCCACAATGCAATCTGGCTGAGGACGAAGATCAACGCTACCGACACGTCCCCGGCCCATGCGTTGCGGTCCCACCGGTCGCCGGTGACGTCAGCCAAGTCGAGCACGTCGAGCAACGTCAACCCGAGCACCACCCATGCTCCCGCGGCGGAGCCGACGAACAGCGCGCGCCGGAGCCCCGGCCGCAGCGATCCGCGCGCGCCGCACGCAGCCGCGATTCCCGCGAGCGACGCCGCGACGAACAGGCTCCGTGTACTCGGCAGGCGACGCGGCGCGGGCGGACGCTCGACGGCGGGACGATCGCGTTCGTCGACGAACCGCGTGCGGGCAGCGGATCCGAGTCCGGGATCGGGGGCCGCCGGCGTGTCGGGCGGGGTGTGCAGCCGTCCCATCCTTCCCACGAAGCAGCACACGACGAGCGCCGCGCAGGCGAGCGCGGCGACCAGCGCGAACCCGCGGCCTCCGAAGGACATGTCCACCTCCGTCGGAAGGAGAGCCTACCGCGAGTCGGTGCCACGCGAATCGGTGCCAGGCACCGCACTGCGGTGCCTGGCACCGATTCGCGACGAGCCCCCCGTCGGCTCGGTCGTGGGCGCCGGGCCCGCTCCGCGGGCGGCGTACAGCGCGGATCCCGCCGCGAGCGTGGCGAGCGCGAGCATCACGGGGCCCGCCGCGCCCCACTCCCACTCGAACACGGACGCCTCGACCGAGAAGGCCTCGTCCAGCTCGAGCACGTCGAACAGCACGAGCCCGGCCACGATGATCGCGGCCGTGCCTGCGACGACGAGCAGCGTTCGGCGTGCCGACGGTCCCAGGGAACCGAAGGCGCCCCACGCGGCCGCGATGCCCGCGACGCACGCCGCGGCGAAGATCGCACGAGCGCTGGGCAGGCGCCGGGGCTGCAGCCGGCTGGCGAACACCGTCGCCGTGGCGGAGTCGGCGTCTCGCTCGGCATCGGCGGCACGGAGCAGCGCACGGGCGGCGGCCACCTCGCCGACCGAGCGAAGGCGCAGGCGGCCCACCCTCCCGACGAAGCAGCACACCACCACCGCCGCGCAGGCGAGCGCGGCGACCAGCGCGAACCCGCGGCCTCCGGGGGACATGTCCACCTCCGTCGGAAGGAGAGCCTACCGCGAGTCGGTGCCAGGCCCCGCACAGCGGGGCCTGGCACC
>JADZCA010000068.1 GCA_020851795.1 Planctomycetota bacterium
GGATGTGGGGTGCGGGGCACCGCGCTGCGGGTCACCCGGCGGCGGGGCCCGCGCGGCGGCAGACCGCGACCGCGAGCAGCGAGAAGCACGACGAGAGCCGTCGCGTCGCCTCCACCACGAGGCCCGCCGCGCGCGCCTCGTCGGCGAACGCGGCCGGCGCGAGCGTCACGCAGCGCCGGTCGCGGCGGCGCAGGCGCTCGCCGCGCGCCTTCCACGTCGTCGCGTCGCAGAACGTCGCGACCACCGCGCCGGTGGCGACGCGCGCGAGCGAGGCGAGCACGCGGCGGCGGTCGTCGCGGTCCACGACGTGGTGGAGCAGCCGCCAGCAGACCGCCGTGTGGAACGCGCCGTCGGGGAACGGCAGCGCGTCGGCCGAACCGGTGGCGAGGGCGAGCCGCCCCGCGGCGACCGCGTCCGCGCACGCGTCGCGCGCCTGCTCGACCATCGCGTCGGAGCGGTCCACGCCCGTGACCCGCGCGGCGCGCTCGAGCAGCACCGGCGCCATGCGCCCCGCACCGCAGGGGACGTCGAGCACCTCGCCCGACGTCGCGGCGCGCGCGAGCGCCCAGCGCAGCAGCGACGCCTCGCGCCGCGCCGACCAGCGTCGCAGCCAGGACCGCTCGTACTTGTGCCGGTACGCCGCCGCGCCCTGCGCGCTCCCGTAGCGACGTTGAAGGCCGGCGCCGACGACCACGGCGCGACTGTACCCGCCCCTCCGCGCGGGCGGCCCCGCGCGCCGCGCCGCGTACGCTGTCGGGGTGGGCCGCGCCGTCCCCGTCCTGCTGCTCGCCGTGGCCGCGGCGGCCGTCGCGTGGTTCGTCGCGGCGCCGCGCCGCGAGGTCGCGCCGCTCGACGGCGCCCCGGCCGCGCCGCCCGCGCCCGACCGGCCCGCGGTGCCGCCCCGCGTGGACGACGGCGGCCGGCTCGGCGCCGACGGCGACCCCGGCGACGGCGTGCCCGGCGAGGTCGCGGGGCGCGTCGAGGACGCCGACGGCGCGCCGGTCGCGGGCGTGCGCGTCGAGCTCCTCCGGCCCAAGGGCCGCCGCCCCCGCGCCGCCCCGCCGCCCGACGCCACGCGGCGCCTCGCCGCCGCGGCGACCGACGCGGCCGGGCGCTTCTCCTTCGCCGACGTCGTCCGCGCCGAGGTCGAGCTCGTCGTCCTCCCCGACGAGCGCTACGAGGCGCCCTCGCCGCGCCCGGTGCGCAAGGGCGTGCGCGACCTCCGCCTCGTCCTCGCGCGCGCGGCGCGGCCCACGGTCGTCGTCCTCGACGCCGCGGGCCACGCGGTGCGCACGACGGTCGAGGTGGACGACGTCCTCGCGCCGGGCGGGGTGCGCCGCTGGAGCACCGACGGCGACGGCCGCGCCGCGCTGGGCGGGCTCGCCGCGCGGGCGCGCTACCGCCTCGTCGTGCGCGCCCCGTCCGCCGAGTGGCAGACGGCGGTCCGCCCCGCCTGGGCGCCGGCCGACACCGAGGTGCGCCTCGAGCCCGCGCTGCGCGTCGGCGGCGTCGTGGTGGACGACGACGGCGCGCCCGTGCCCGACGCGTCGGTGTGGGTCGACGGCCCCGACGGCACGTCGTCGGTGGTCTCGGTGGACGCCGCGGGCCGCTTCGAGGTGGGCGGCGTCGCGCCCGGGCCCGTGCGCCTGCGCGCCGCCTGCCTCGCCGACTGGCTGCCGAAGGCGGCACCCGCCTCCGCCGCGAGCGAGGTCCCCGCGGGTACGACCTCCGCGCGGCTCGTGCTCGCGCGCAGCGACGTCGTCGTCCACGTCGTCGGCGCCGAGGGCGGGGGCGCGACGGTCGCCACGGCCACGCTCTCCGAGGTCGAGGGCGACGGGCGCGCGCGGCGCCCCGTGGACCCGCAGACGCGCTCCGTGACCTTCCCCCGCGTGCCCGCGGGCCACCGCTGCACGGTCTTCGTCCACGAGGCGACGTCGGGCTCCTACGGCTCCGCGCCCGTCGCGTCCGCGCCCGCCGAGGTGACCGTCTCGCTGCAGCGCGGCCTCGACTCGCCGGTCACGGTGGTCGCGCCGAAGGGCGTGCGTGCGCGCCGCGTCACCGCGACGCAGGGCGACGTCGTCGTCGAAGCCGAGGCCGTCGCGGGCGAGGCCCGCCGCTTCCTGCTGCGCGGGCTTCCGCCGGGGCGGTGGACCGTCGTCGTCGAGGGCCGCGCCGACGGCCGCGTCGTCGTCGAGGGCGAGGCCGAGGTCGAGGCGGGGGCGCCCGTCGAGGTCTCGCTCGACGCCCCGTCGCGCGAGGGCTGACCCCCGGCCGGGCCGCGGCGGGGGACGCGTCTCGCGGTCGTCCTGCGGCCCCGCCCGCGCTCCGGGGGGCGTGGGGCCGGGCGAACCGCACCGGCGCGCGTCCGTTGTCCCTCCTGCTGCGCGTGACGCGCGGCGGCGGACGGCGGGCCCGCGGACGCGGGGTCGCGAGCGGTCCGTCGGTCGCGGTCGGCGGACGTCCGTCCGCACGACGGGAGGCACCCTTCCATGGCACCGAGGTCGCGGTACGCCCCGACGGGGAGCTTCGCTCCCGTCGACGACTTCAACGAACAGCTCTACGCGGCGCTCCGCAAGAGCCCGTGGTGGATGATCTCGATCGCCGCACACGTGCTGCTCTTCGTGGTCTCGTCGCTGTTCGCCACGGCGCCGTCGCTGGCGCGCCCGGCCGACGTGACGCTGGTCGCGACGCAGGAGGCGCCGCCGCCGCCCGACGAGCAGAAGCCCGAAGACCCCGACGCGGTCGAGCACCTCCGCCCCGACCAGATCGACGTCCACGAGCCCAAGATCGTCGAGACCGAGGAGCGCGACACGCCCCAGGACGACAACGACCTGCCCCACGACGACGTGTACGGGCACGTGAAGGACGGGCCGTCGAGCGGCGACCTCGAGGGCGTGTCGAACAACGCCTACATCGGCGTCGGCGGCGGGTGGAAGGCGGGCGGCTTCGGGCTCGGCGGCCGCAAGAAGGCCGGCGGGCGCACCGGCGGCGGCAAGCAGACCGAGCGCGCCGTGGACGACGCGCTGCGCTGGCTGGCGTCCCACCAGTCCGCCGACGGTGCGTGGGAGGCCGAGGGCTTCGGCCGCTGGTGCGACGGGCGCCGCGTCGAGAGCGGGCCCGACGGCGCCGGCAAGGCGCAGTACGACGTCGGCGTGACCGGCCTCGCGCTGCTCGCGTTCCTCGGCGCCGGGCACACGCACCTCGAGGAGGGCCTGTACGGCGACGTCGTCAAGCGCGGCCTGCGCTGGCTGCGCAACACGCAGGACGCCGAGGGGTGCTTCGGCCCGCGCGCGAGCGGCCACTACGTCTACAACCACGCGATCGCCACGCTCGCCGTCGTCGAGGCGTACGCGATGACCGGCAGCACGCTGTGGAAGCAGCCCGCGCGCAAGGCGCTCGACTTCGTGCTGCTCTGCCGCAACCCGTACTTCGCGTGGCGCTACGGCGTCAAGCCCGGGGACAACGACACCTCGGTCACGGGGTGGATGATGATGTCGCTCAAGAGCGCCAAGCTCGTCAACGACGCCGACGTCGCCGCGGGCCGGCCGCCGACCTTCGTGCTCGACGCCGACGCGTTCGACGGCGTCCGCGCGTGGATCGACAAGATGACCGAGCCGGAGACCGGCCGCGTCGGCTACCAGCAGCGCGGCAGCGGGCCCGCGCGCCCCACCGAGCTCGTGGACCGCTTCCCGGCCGCCAAGTCCGAGGCGATGACCGCGGTCGGCGTGCTCGCGCGCGTCTTCCTCGGCGAGAACCCGAAGGGCAGCCAGGCCGTGCAGAAGGGCGCGGCGCTGATGAGCGCGCTGCCGCCGCGCTGGGACACGGCCGACGGCTCGGTGGACATGTACTACTGGTACTACGCGACGCTGGCGATGTTCCAGGTCGGCGACGCCGCGTGGAAGACGTGGGACGCGGCGATGAAGCCGGCGATCGTGGACTCGCAGCGGCGCGACGGGGACTACTGCCTCTACAAGGGCTCGTGGGACCCGGTGGACCCGTGGGGCGGCGACGGCGGCCGCGTCTACTCGACGGCCGTGATGGCGATGTGCCTCGAGGTCTACTACCGCTACGACCGGGTCTTCGGGCTCGCGAAGTAGCGCGCACCGGTCCCGCGACGGTCCCGACGGGGGCGGCCGGCGACGGCCGCCCCCGCCTCCGTCTCGGCCTGCCGCGTCCGCGGTCGGGTCGGCTGGCCCGCCGAATTCACGAGCCGACGAGGTCGGGGCTGCGTCTTCGGCCCGGGCGTGACGTGGGACCCGGTGGCGATTCGAGGCGCTTCGCGGCGCGTCGTCCGCTCCTCGACGTGGTGCCAGAACACGCCGTCGTCGCGTCCGACGCGCGCCCGGGCCGAATCCGCGAGCCCCGACGGGGGCCTGACGTGCGATCGACGCTCGACGGGCCTCGTCTTTCGTGAACTCGGCGGGCTAGCCCGCCGGGCCCCCTCCGTGTATAACGACGTCATATGAGGTGGCGTCCCGTTCTCCGCCCGTCCCGTCGTCGGCCGCGCGCCGGCGCCGTCGCGGCGTGGGGGATGGCGCTGGCGTTCCTCGTGGCGCAGCTCGCCGCCGCCGCCCACGGGGGAGCGGCGCACGGCGCCGCTCACGGGTGCTGCGCGCACGTCGCCGTCGCGGGCCCCGGGGCCCAGCAGGGCGACGACCACGACCACGACCACGACCACGGGGCCGAGGTCGAGGGTGACCGAGCCCCGGGCCGCGACGGGGACGAGGGGCCGTCGGACGGCTCGTCGTGCGCGCTCTGCCGCGTGCTCGCGCTCGCGCCGGTCGTCCCGTCGGCGCCGCCCGCGCTCCCGTGCGCCGAGCGGGCGCCCGAGCGCGCGCCGCGCGTGCGTGCCTCCTTCGTGCCGGCGTCGGTCGTGCTCGCCGCCGACGCGCGCGGCCCTCCGAGCCCGACGGACCGCTGACCTCCGCGCGTGGGAGGGCGGGCGCGTCGCGCCGGGCCCTCGGACCGACGGGTCCCCGCCTCGTCTGCGGGCCCGCGGTCCCGGCGCGTCGCCGCCGTCGCGCGGGAACCGTCCCGCCCGTCCGTGCCCTCGGAGCTCCCCGTGACCGTCTCCCGTCCCCCCGTCCGTGGCCGCCGCGCGCGGCCCGCCCCGTTCCTGCTCGCTGCCGTGCTCGCCTCGTCGGGCGCGGCCTTCGCGCCGCCGGCGTCCGCCGACGACGCCGCCGACGAGGTGCGTCGCCTGCGCGCCGACCTCGATGCCGAACGTTCCGCCCGTGGCGCGCTCGAGGCGCGCCTCGCCGCCCTCGAGCGCGCGCAGTCGGCGCCGGCGGCCGACGAGATCCGCGCGCAGATCGACGCCTACATGACCGAGAAGAGCCTGTTCGAGACCGCGCCCGCGGCCTCGCTCGGCGCGGCCTCCTCCGCGAGCTTCCTCGACGTCTCGGTGATGCTCGCCGCGCAGTTCGGCTCGTCCACCGCGACCGACGAGGCGCTCGGCGGGATCATGCTGGGCGACCACGACCCGCACGTGCGCGGCGCCAACGTCCGCAACGAGGAGCTCGTCGTCTCCGCCGACGTGGACCCGTACTTCACGGGCTTCCTCGACGTCGTCTGGAAGATCGACGAGGAGGGCGAGAGCCAGTTCGAGCTCGAGGAGGCGTACGGGCAGACCACCTCGCTGCCCTGCGGCCTCCAGTGGAAGCTCGGCCAGTTCTTCACCGAGTTCGGGCGCAGCAACCCCACGCACCCGCACGCGTGGGAGTTCATGAACACGCCCGTCGTGCTCGGCCGGGTCTTCGGCCCCGACGGGTACCGCGGCCAGGGCATGCGGCTGTCGTGGGCGGTGCCCACGTGCGGGTCGTGCCCGATCACGCTGCTGGCGGGGTGGCAGAACGCCCGCGGCGAGACGCAGGCGTCGTTCCTCGGCGAGGAGGGCGAGGAGATGGGCGACCACGTCCTCGTCGAGCGCGACGTCGCGCGCCTCTCCGACCTCTCGTGGCACGCGCGGGCCGAGATGTCGTGCGACCGCCCGGGCCCCTGCGCCGGGACGCTCTCCTGGCTCGCGGGCCTGTCGGCCGCGTACGGGCCCAACGCGACGGGGCCGGACGGGTCGACCTCGGTGTACGGGGCCGACTTCTTCCTGAAGTGGCGGCCCGGCTCGACCGACGGCGGCTGGCCGTGGGTGGCGTGGCAGACCGAGGTGGTCTGGCGCGACTACCGCGCCGACGACCAGGTGCAGACGGTGGACGACGGTGCAGGCGGGACGACGGACGTGCTCGTCCCGTCCAAGACCTATGAGGACTGGGGCTTCTACTCACAGCTCGTGTGGGGCTTCTGCCGGCCGTGGACGGTCGGTCTGCGACTCGACTGGGCCGACAGCGACGGCATCTACCCCGGCTCGCACACGCGGGTGAGCGGGGCGCTGACGTACTACCCGAGCGAGTTCAGCCGCCTGCGCCTGCAGGTGCAGTGGGACGACGTGGACGGGCTCTCCGACGAGTACGCCCACACCGACGACGGCAACGTGTCCGTGTGGCTCGGCGTGGACCTCGCGCTGGGCAAGCACGGCGCCCACAAGTTCTGACGAGGAGCACCCCCGTGAACCGCACCATCGTCCGTCTCCCGCTCCTCGCCCTCGTCCTGCCGCTCGCGCTCGCCGGCGCCGGGCCCCGCGCAGCCCGCGCCGCCGGGACCGCGGTCGTCGCGCTCACGACGACGACCGACCTCGCCGACGTGGTCCGGCGCGTCGGCGGCGACGCCGTCACCGTCGAGAGCCTCTGCAAGGGGCCCGAGGACCCGCACTTCCTCGACGCGCGTCCGACCTTCCTGCAGGCGATGCGTCGCGCCGAGCTCGTCGTCGTCACCGGCATGGGGCTCGAGGACGGCTACCTGCCGCTCCTCCTGCGCGAGGCCGGCAACCCCGGCGTGCGGCCCGGCGGCGCCGGCTACGTGGACGCGAGCGCCCGCATCCGCAAGCTCGGCGTGCCCACCGGCCCCGTGACGCGCGCGATGGGCGACGTCCACGCGGCCGGCAACCCGCACTACCTCCTCGACCCCGCCAACGCGGGGATCGTCGCCGAGGACGTCGCCAAGGCCCTCTCGGCCCTGCGTCCCGACGGCGCCGCCGGGTTCGCCGAGCGCGCCGCGGCGCTGCGGCGTGAGCTCTCCGACCTGCTGCTCGGGGCGCCGTCGGGGCCCGACGGGAAGGGACCCCGAGCGGGCGGCTACCTCGAGCGGTTCCGTCCCCACCGCGGGGCCGGCGTGGTGGGCTACCACGCCAACCTCGAGTACCTCTGCGAGCGGCTCGGGCTCACGCTCGTCGGCTCGCTCGAGCCCAAGCCCGGCGTGCCGCCGACGGCGGCGCACGTCGCGTCGCTGGCCGAGCGCGCGCGCGGCGGCGCGGTGCGGGTCGTGGCCCGCAACGTGTTCCAGCCCGAGGGGCCCGTGGCGTCCTTCGCGGCGCAGACCGGCGCGCAGGCGGTGCTGATCGCGCACCAGCCCGGGGCGACGGCCGACGCGCCCGACCTCCTCTCGATGCACCGGCGCAACCTCGACGCGCTGCTCCGCGCGCTCGAGGCGACGACGGCCCGATGACCGTCGGCGTCGCCGCCGACGTCGTCCTCTCCGCCCGCGGGCTCGCGGCGCGGGCGGGGGGGCGCACGCTGTTCGAGGGCCTCGACCTCGACCTGCGGCGCGGGTCCCTCGTGGCGCTCACGGGCCCGAACGGGGCCGGCAAGAGCACGCTGCTGCGGATCCTCCTCGGGCTCGCGTGGCCGGCGGCGGGACGCGTGGAGCGCGCGCCGGGCCTGACGGTGGGCCTCGTGCCGCAGCTCGACCCCGCCGACCCGGGGCTGCCCTTCCCGGCGGCGTCGGTCGTCGCGCAGGGCCTCCCGCCGTCCCCGGCCGCCCGCCGGGCGCTCGGCGGGGCGGCGAGCGCCGTGCGCGCCGCGCTCGACCGCGTCGGCTTCCGGCCGCCGCCTTCGCGCCGCTACTCCGTGCTGTCGGGCGGCGAGCGGCGTCGCGTGCTGCTCGCGCGCGCTCTCGTCGGCGCGCCGGCGCTGCTGGCGCTCGACGAGCCCACGGCGGGCGTGGACGCGGCGGGCGAGCGAGAGGTCGTCGCGCTCGTCCGCGACGAGGTCGCGCGCCGTGGCGCCGCGGTGGTGTGGGTGTGCCACGCCGTGCCCGGCGTCGAGGCGTCGGCGGACCGGGTCGTCGCGGTGGGGGGCGTCGCGTGAGCGCGTTCCTCGAGCGGCTCGCGCAGGCCTACGACCTCGCCCCGCACGCGCTGGTGGGCGGCGCGGCCGTCGCGCTCGCGGCCGGCGTCGTCGGGGCATTGCTGCGCTGGCGGCGGGTGGCCTGGGCGGGGCTCGCGGTCCCGAGCGCCGGGACCGCGGGCGTCGCGTTCGCGCTCGGCGGGCACGCCACCTGGCACGCGCTCGGGCTCCCGGGGCACGGGCCGGTCGAGGACGTCGGGCTCTGGGCGGCGTGGTTCACCGCGGCGGCCGTGCTCCTCGTGGTCCCGGTGGGCCGCGCGCGCGGGCGCGACGGCGAGCGTGCGGCCGCGCTCTGCTTCGTCGTCAGCACGACGCTCGCGGTGCTCCTCGTCGCGGAGAGCCCGCACGGGGACCACGAGGTGGCCTCGCTCGCGACCGGGCGCGCGCTCCTCTTCCTCTCGCACGAGGACATGCTCCTCCTGCGCGCCGCGATGCCGGCCCTCGCGCTCGTCGGCGTCCTGCTCGCGCGCCGCGTGGCGCACCTGTCCTTCGACCGCGACCACGCGCGCGCCGCCGGCCGGGCGGTGGTCTCGACCGAGCTGGCCTTCGCGGGGCTGTTCGCGGCGCTCGTGGCGCTCGGCGTCCCGCGCGTCGGCGCGCCGTTCCTGTTCGCCGCGCTCACGGTGCCGTCGGCCGCGGCCGAGCGCGTGGCCGCGCGCCCGACGACGACGGCGGCGGTCGCGGGCGTCGTCGCCGCCCTGGGCTTCACGGTGGGGGCGACGGCGTCGGTGGCCTGGGACTGGCCCTTCTCGACGGGCGTCGTCGCGGGCCTGCTCGCGACGGGGGCGGCGGTCGCGCTGCTCGGCCGCGGGGCCCGGGCGCTCGCCGGCCGCGGCTGACCGACGGCCCGGCGGGCGCGTCGCGTGTCGCCGCCCGCCGCTCCGTTCGCCGTCGCTCCACCCCGGCACGGGCCCCCGTGCGCTCGCCCCGGGCGTGACGCTCGGTCGCAGGCGGTCGGGGCGGCGACGTCCCACCGGACGGGAGGTCCCGGACAGGTCGCCCGGGCCCCGTTCGGTCTCGGGGGTTGCCGCGCGTGTCCGCGTCGGGATAGCATCCGACGTGGCGACGGCACCGGAGCGAGCCGTCTCGGGGAGGCATCCAGTGTTCTACTACCAGCTCAAGCGTCTCGGGGCCGCGAGCCGCCGCCGCGCGGTCGAGGGACTACAGCGCCTTCGCGCGCAGCTGACCGCCGAGCTTCCGGCGAAGTCGCTGAACGAGAACCTGCTGCTCGCGTCGTGGAACGTGCGTGAGTTCGACTCGAGGAAGTTCGGAGGGCGACTCCCGGAGGCGATGCACTACATCGCCGAGATCGTCTCGCGCTTCGACCTCGTCGCCGTCCAGGAGGTCCGCGAGGACCTGCGAGCGCTCGAGCGCGTCCACGAGATCCTCGGTGCCGGATCGTGGGACTACCTCGTCACGGACGTCACGTACGGCCGGCAGGGGAACGGCGAGCGGCTCGCGTTCCTGTACGACACTCGAAAGGTGCGATTCACCCGGGTCGCGGGCGAGATCGTGCTCCCGTCGAAGTCGAAGTCGAGCCCGGTGCTGCAGATGGCTCGGACGCCGTACGTGTGCAGCTTCCAAGCTGGATGGACTCGCTTCGACCTGTGCACGGTCCACATCTACTACGGTGCGAGCAAGCCGGACGATCCGCAACGGCTCGCCGAGGTGGACGCTCTCGCACGACTGCTCAGCACCGAGGTGGCGCGCCAACCCGACGACCCCATGGCGCGGAACGTGATCATGCTCGGTGACTTCAACATCTTCGACCGCGCGACCGACGAGACGATGAAGCGGCTCGAGGCCGCCGGCTTCGTCGTGCCTCCGGAGATCCGAGCGACCACGACCAACGCCCTCGGCAACAAGCAGTACGACCAGATCGCCTACCTGCGCAGGGACGGGCGCTTCGCGCTGACCGGGCGTGGCGGCGTGGTCGACTACTACAAGAGCGTGTTCCGTGAGGCGGACGAGGACGCGTACGCGCTGGACCGCGGCGGGAAGGGCTCGTCGTTCCGCGACTGGCGGACGTACCAGATGAGCGACCACCGTGTTCTCTGGGTCGAGCTCGACACCGATTTCACCGCGGAGTATCTCGACGCGCTCCTGCAGTCGAGCCCCCCGCCGCTCGACCCGTCGTCGGCCCCGAGCGCGGTGCCCACGGAGGCGCCGCCGACCCGCGCGCCGCGCCGAGTGCGACCCAAGTGACGCGTCGCGGCGTACCGCCCGCCGACCGCAGGCCCGCGCTCGGCCCGAGCCGCTGACGCCCGCTCCGCGGCGCACCGCGACGTACGGCACGCGTCTCGTCGGGCGTCGCCACGGTCTAGGTCTCGCGGCGGCCGGGCATCCGGGACGAGGAGCCGCTGCGCGCCGCCGTGGCGGTGGATGAGGGCGAGGCCCGCGACGTCGAGCGGCGGGTGCCCGCCCGCTGACGCGTGGCGAGGGGCCGCTCCGCGGCGGGCGCGTCGCGCGTCAGTACTTGTCGGGGTCCTGCCCGCGCAGCACCGTGTTCCCGCCGAAGGTCTCGCGGCGCGAGGCGAGCGGGGGCCGCTCGAGCGCGGCGGGGTCGAGGCGGCCGCTCTGCGCGAAGAACCCGACGGGGTTGTCCCAGACGAGCCGCTCGACGTCGCGCGGCTCGACGCCCGCGCGCAGCAGCGACTGCACCAGCTTCGGCACCATCAGCGGGTCGGAGACGCCCCAGTCCGCCGCGCTGTTGACCACGATGCGGTCCACGCCGTGCTCGCGCACGATCGTCGTCATGCGCGCGACGTCCATCTTCGTGTGCGGGTAGAGCGAGAAGCCCGACACGCACCCGAGGTCGCGCGTCAGCGGGAGCGTCTCCTCGTTGCCGTGGTCGAGCAGCACCCGCTCCATCGGGAAGCGGGACTCGCGCAGCATCGCGATGATGCGCTCGAAGCCGCGCTTCTTGTCGCGGTGGGGGGTGTGGATCAGCACGGGCAGGCCGTGCGCGCGCGCGAGGTCCACCTGCGCGAGGAAGCAGCGCTCCTCGGTGGGGGTCTGGTCGTCCAGCCCGATCTCGCCGACCCCGACCACGCCGTCCTTCTCGAGGTAGCGGGGCAGCGCGGCGAGCACGTCGCGGTTGACGCGGTCGTCGTTGGCCTCGCGCGGGTTGAGCGCCATCGTGCAGACGTGGTGCACGCCGAACTGGCTCGCGCGGAACCGCTCCCACCCCACCAGCGTGTCGAAGTAGTCGAGGAAGCAGCCGAGGTTCGTGCGCGGCTGGCCGATCCAGAACGCCGGCTCGAGCACGACGCGGATCCCCGCGAGCGCCATGCGCTCGTAGTCGTCGGTCACCCGCGACAGCATGTGGATGTGGGGCTCGAAGATCTTCATCGCGTCACCGGGTGGAGAGGGCGCGCTCGAGGGCGGCGCGGACGTCGGCGCGGGCCTCGCGGGCGAGGCGCTCGCGGGCGAACGGGGCGAGGTCGGGGCGGGCGAGGGTCGCGAACGCCTCGGCCGAGGCGAGGCGCCAGCCGGCGTCGCCGTGCTCGAGCCCGCCGAGCACACGGGCCACCGTGCCCGGCGTCGGCGCGCCGGCGGCCATGCGCAGGGTGTCGCGCCAGACGGGACGGCCGGCGGCCTCGCGCTCGCTCGCGAGGTCGAGCAGCATGCGCGTCAGCTCGGTGCTCGGGCGCGCGCGCACGCCGTCGAGGCGCGCGAGCGGGAGGTCGAGGAAGGCGAGCTTGAGGACGAGGCGGTCGAAGCGCTCGCGCGAGAGCAGGCCGCCGTCGAGCGCGCGCACGAGCAGGTTCCCGTCGCAGCAGGCGGCCTCGAGGTGCGCGACGACGTTGGTGCGCTGCACCTCGTCGAGGAGGTCCGACGTCGCCTTCGACAGCGGGCGCACCACGGCGGCGCGCAGGAGCACCGTGCGCTCCTCGAGGTCGCCGTGGCGGAAGAGGTCCACGACGCGCTCGTCCTCGACGGGGTCCGCCGCGGCGAGCAGCAGCGCGCCCGCGGCGTCGCAGCGCCGCCACGCGCCGAGGTCGGCGCGCACG
This sequence comes from Planctomycetota bacterium, assembly GCA_020851795.1. Classification (GTDB taxonomy): domain Bacteria; phylum Planctomycetota; class PLA2; order PLA2; family JAEUHO01; genus JAEUHO01. The sequence goes on from JADZCA010000068.1 coordinate 12,248, forward strand.
CCGTCGGCGTCCACGCGTCCCGCGAGGCCCGTGCGGCCGAGGCGGCGGGCCAGCGCCGGGAAGGCGGTCGCGAGCCCGTCGCGTGCGGCGGCGCCGGTCGCCGCGAGGCGCTCGCGCAGCCACGCCTCGTCGGGGCCGGCGATCGCGCGCTCGAGGGGGGCGAGGGCGGGGGAGAGGGGGGCCACGGGACACCTCCGGCGGTCGCCGAGGGACCCAACGCGCGGGCGCGTCGCGGGTTCACGGCTCCCGGGGGACGGCCGAGCGTAGCCGCGCCGGGCGCGGGGGCGGCGTCCCGACCGCACCGCACCCCGAGCCCCCGGGCCGCTCCGCCCGGGCGCCCGCAGCGCGGTGCCAGGCACCGCACTGCGGTGCCTGGCACC
>JADZCA010000069.1 GCA_020851795.1 Planctomycetota bacterium
AGACGACGAACGCCCGGGCCGTCCTCTCGACGGACAGGCCGAACCGAGCGGCGTGGTAGAGGATCGCGAGACGCTCGTGGCTCCGGTACTGGGGGCGGCGGCGATGGGGGACGCGGCCGAGGCGCGCGCGGAGCAGGGCGTTCTGCTCGAGCGCGGCGTCGAGGCGCTCGCGCAGGACGGAGATCTCGGCGAGCATCGGGCGCCGACAGGCGACGCGCGCCCGCCAGCGGTCCGCTCCGAGGGCGATGGCGCGGGCGACGACGAGGAGGACCTGGAGCATGCTCGGAACGTAGGCCCGGGACGCTCGCTCGGCCGGGCGGTGGACGCGGCCCGTGTCCCCCGGCATCGCGGTCCTCCTTCGCCGCCCGCGATCGAGGAGCGGAGCGGTGCGCCGATCGTGCAGGGACGCGCAACGAGAGGACGCAGGTCGGGGGAGCGGGCGGGGGAGCGGATGGATGGTCGGTGACGCAACCCTTTGTGGGTGCGCCGGATGGCGCCGTGGAACGTCCGCTTCCCAAGCTGAATGTCGAGGGTTCAAGTCCCTTCGCCCGCTCCAAGTCCCGCCGCTCCCGCCATCGTTCACTCCGCGAGGCCTGTGCGAGGGGATCCTCTCCCTCGGCTCAAGCCCAGAGGCTCGAGAACGGCAGCGCCCACAGGCCTGGGCCGAACGGCAACGTCTGCTCGCCCGTGTAGAGCACAATCCCCTGGGTGAAGTCCTCCCCCGCCCTCGCGCGGAGCCAGCGGAGGCCCGCGAAGTCGCGCTCCCCCACCGTGCGGGACGCCTTGACCTCGACGCCGGCCACTGCGCCCGAGGCCGCCTCCAGCACGACATCCACCTCCTGGCCGTCGTGCGTGCGCAAGTGGTGGAGGCCCGCTCGGACCCTCGACCAGCCCAGCTGCTTGCGGATCTCCCCGACGGCGAAGGTCTCGAGGACGGGTCCGGCCTCGACCCCGAGGCTCGACGGCGGATCCCCCTCGACACCGAGCAGGTGGGCGCACAGCGCGCTGTCCACGAGGTGGCCCTTCGGCGCCGACGCGACGCGCTGGCTCCGGTTCGTGGACCACGCAGGGACGCGCGTCCACAGGTACGCCGCCTCCAAGAGGTCGAGGTAGCGACGCGTCGTGCTCGGGGGCAGACGGGCGTCGCGCGCGAGGTCGTCCACGTTCAGGGGACTGCCGACGCGTGCGGCGAGGAGGGCGAGCAGCCCGCGGAGGCGGCGCGTGTGCTCGATGTCCTGGAGGTCGCGGACGTCGCGCGAGACGAACGTCTTCAGGTACGAGTCGAACCAGGCCGCGCGTCGGGCGCCCCGCCTTCGGCGAGCTTCGGGGAAGCCGCCCGCGCACGCCCGTCGGAGCACCTCGTCACGGTCCACGGGCTCACCGCTCGCCTGCTCGGCGCGACCCGCGAGGAGCCTGTCGACGAAGCCCTCGCGCCGCGAGCCGACCTCGCCCTGCGAGAGCGGCCAGAGCTCCAGGATCTCGAGGCGGCCGGCGAGCGCGTCCGACAGCCGGGGCAGCGTGAGCAGGTGGGCCGACCCCGTCAGCAGGAACCGGCCGGGCCGCGGGTCGCGGTCCACGCGTGCCTTCAAGGGCAGGAGCAGCTCCGGGGCGCGCTGGATCTCGTCGATCCCGAGCGGGCCGTCGTGCCGCACGAACGTCGCGGGGTCGGCGCGCGCCGCCGCGAGGACCTCCGGGTCGTCGAGCGTGACGGAGCGCGCTCCCGCCCGCCCCTCGAGCACCTGACGGGCGAGGGTGCTCTTCCCGACCTGGCGCGCGCCCTGGATGACGACGACGCGCGTGTCCTCGAGCGCAGCCTCGACGGCGCCTCGCAGGAAGCGCGGGAACAGGGTCGCCGGCTCCGTCACGACCGTATCCTCGTCGCTCCCCGGCGCGGCGTCAAGTCTGTGGTGGATTTTACGTATCTGCTGTGGTGGATTTCACACCCCGCGAATGGTGGATCCACCGCCCCAGGTGGGCGCCGCGCCCTCGCGTGCGGATGGAGGCCTGGCACTCGCCGTCCCCCGCTTCGCAGGATCGCCGTGTCTCGTCGGGAGGCCCGATGTCCGGCGACGACCTGATCGCCAGCGTGCTCGGGGAGTGGCAGGCCCGGCGCGACCGCGGGTAGGAGGTCTCCCCCGAGGACGTGATCGCCAAGCACCCCGACCTCGCCGAGGGACCGCGGCGGCGCTCCTCGGCGCTCGGGGCGCTTCAGGGCGCTCCTAGTACCGCGCCCCGGAAGTCCGAGGTCCACCCGGCCGATCTGAACAGGTGTGGCCCGCCACAAGGGCGTCCTCCTTCGGTTGAACCGGAAGGATCGGAAGATCCTGCGGCGCTGTGTCGCCGGGTGTCTCGCGCCCGCCTCGCACGTCCGGCGTGCTCGCGTCCTGCTGCCCCTCGACGCGGGTGTCGCTGCCCGGGAGGTCGCCCGCCGTCTGGGCACGCCTCGAAGCCAGGTCGCGAAGTGGCGGGGCCGGTATCTCGCGGGCGGGCTCCCCGCCCTGCGGGACGCGCCTCGAAGCGGCCGTCCCCGGCGAATCCGGCAGCGGGAGCGGGTCGAAGTGGTCTCGGTCGCCTGTCGCC
>JADZCA010000070.1 GCA_020851795.1 Planctomycetota bacterium
AGACGACGAACGCCCGGGCCGTCCTCTCGACGGACAGGCCGAACCGAGCGGCGTGGTAGAGGATCGCGAGACGCTCGTGGCTCCGGTACTGGGGGCGGCGGCGATGGGGGACGCGGCCGAGGCGCGCACGCAGCAGGGCGTTCTGCTCGAGCGCGGCGTCGAGGCGCTCGCGCAGGACGGAGATCTCGACGAGCATCGGGCGCCGACAGGCGACGCGCGCCCGCCAGCGGTCCGCTCCGAGGGCGATGGCGCGGGCGACGACGAGGAGGACCTGGAGCATGCTCGAACGTAGGCCCGGGGCCTCGCGCGGTCGCTCAGGCCCCGGTGGCGGTACGACTCCGGGGGACTCGGGTGTAGACGGCCTCGGATGCCTTCGATCCCGGCGACACGGCGGAGCGTGTATCGCCGTGCAAGGACCTGTCGCTGGTCAGGGCCGTGGCGAGCACAAGGCACCGCGATCGTCGTAACCCTTTGCGGCAAAGAGGGCTCGTGACGGTGGCCCGTCCGCTTCCCGAGCTGGGTGTCGAGGGTTCAAGTGCCCGCTCCAAGGCGGTCTGACCCCGGGGGCACGAGCGTCGCGGCGTTCGCGGATAGTGTATGTTTTTTGGAGTATACTTCATACTCAACGACCATACGGATCCGCCTCATGCCCCGCCCCCTCCCGGTCCTGCCGCTCGATGCCGGCCGGGTGTACCGAACCGCCGAGTTCGGTCGCTGGACCCGGAACCCCACGCGCCTCGCGGCCCGCCTCGCCGAACGGGGCACCCTCCGCCGCCTCGGGCACGGGCTCTACCTGCGGCCGCACTCGAGCCACTTCGGCGCCGTGCCGCCGAGCGACGAAGCGCTCCTCCGCGCCTTCCTGGGCGACGCCCCGTTCGTCGTCACGGGTCCGCCGGCTTGGAACGCCCTCGGGCTCGGGGCGACCGCCGTCCACGCCGACACGCTCGTCTACAACACGAAGCGTTCGGGCACCTTCGTGCTCGGCGGGCGGACCTTCCGGCTGCGACGCGTGGCCTTCCCCGAGCGCCCGCCGGCCGAGTGGTTCGTGGTCGACCTCCTCGAGCACGCCAACGCGGCCGGCGTCTCGCGCGTCGACGTCGTCGAGGCACTCGACAGGGCCCTCGCCGCCGGGCGCTTCGACGCCGAGCGGCTCCGCGCCCTCGCGGGACGCTACGCCGGCAAGGTGGTCCGCGCGATGCTCGAACCTCTGCTCTCGGCACCCGCTCCATGAGCTACGTCCACGAGGATCCCGCGTTCGGCGACCTCCTCCGCATCGTCGCCGAGCAGCGGCGTCTGGCGCTGGCGCTGGTCGAGAAGGACTACTGGGTGACCCACGCGCTCTGGGCGGTTCACGCCCAGGGCTTCGACGTGTGGTTCAAGGGCGGGACCTCCCTCTCGAAGGGGTTCGGGCTGATCGAGCGGTTCTCCGAAGACCTCGACCTGAAGATCGAGCCTGGCCACCAAGCCCAGATGCCCCGGGTCGGGTCGTGGAAGAGCGAGGGCCCGCAGGCCACGGCCGAGCGCCGCACCTCCTTCGAGTGGCTGGCCACGAACCTGCGGGTGCCCGGCGCGACGGTGCGGCTGGACGGCGGGCGCGCCGAGACGCAGGCGTGGCGGACGGCGGACCTCCACATCCTCTATCCCGCCCTCCGCGCGGCGACGCTGCCGCCGGGCATGAAGCCCTACGTGCTCCTTGAGCTCGGGAACGCGCGCGTGATGCCGTTCGTCCCGCGCCCGATCTCGTCGTTCGTGCACGACCATCTGGCCCAGGCCGGGCTGCTCGCGGCCTACGACGACAACCGCCCCCGCGCGGTCCGATGCGTTCACCCGCTCGTGACGCTGCTCGAGAAGCTCGACGCGCTCGCCCGCAAGGCGCCCCGCGCCGACGCGGAGGCCGCGACCTACGTGCGGCACTACGAAGACGCCGCACGGATCATCCGGGCGCTGGGCGCCCTTCCACCCCTCCCCGAGCATGGCGACGTGCGGACCCTGGCCGCGGAGATGACGGCACAGCGCCAGCTCGCCCGCGTCCCGGTCGCGGACGACGTCGCGTTCGAACCCTCGCGGCTCGGCCACGCGCGCCAACTCCACCGCGCGTACGTCGAGGTCGGCCCCATGTTCTGGGGCCCGCGGCTGTCCCTCGACGAGGCCGGCACGACCATCCGCGGGTGGATCCGAACGAGCCTGAGCTGACGAGCGGAGAGGAACCAGCGCACGAGGGTGGCGGCGCCCAGCGCGCCCGCGTCGACGCGCCCTCTGGCGCCGCGGGCGGTCCGCGGCGCGACCTATGCAGCGGGCGAGCGACTCCGCATGGCGATCAGGGGCCGGACCGACGTCACGAACGAGCACGTCGTCCGCCTCGGACCTCGCCCGACGCGGAACGCATGGGCGCAATGCCGGTCCGACAGTCCCCTTCGCCTCGGGGCGAGTTCAACGAGCGGTGCGTCCAGGCGACGCGCCGCAGGCGCAGGAGGGGCAGGTCGTGGTCGCCGTCCACGAGATCCGCGACGAGCTTGGCGCGCAGCGGAACGGCGTGCGCCGCGGTCGTCCGTGCGACGCGGACCTCGTCCGCTCTCGGCTGTCGCGGCCCTCGACTCGCGCCGTGGCGCCCGCCCGGCCGGGACGTGGAACATCCCGCCCATGTCCCGCCGGGGGCCCCCCTCGCGCCGTAGCCGCCACGGGTGGCGGCGGTGCGGGGCACCGAAGCCGTCCGCGGGGCCCGCTCCGAGGGCCGGTCGTGCACGGACGTGCGACGAGAGGACGCAGGTCGGGGGAGCGGGCGGGGGAGCGGATGGACGGTCGGTGACGTAGCCCCTTGTGGGTGCGCCGGATGGCGCCGTGGAGCGTCCGCTTCCCAAGCTGAGTGTCGAGGGTTCAAGTCCCTTCGCCCGCTCCGCCACACGGGAGGGGTCGCGCCGACGCGCCTCTTCGGCGCAGCCGTCTACCCGTCCCGAATCTGCGGCCACGCACCACGAATGGACCCGGCGTGGAATCGAATCGCTCCACCTCGAAGCGCGCGCTCGAGTGCGGCTCCGTCTCCGCGGAAGAGCGTGAGATCCGATGCGAGCACGCAGCGCCCCGCGTGCTCCGCGGGAAGCAGGCGTACGAGATCCCGTGCCTCGTCGAGCATCGCGTGCCAGCGGCGGGAGAGGTCTGCGGCGGTCGGTGGGGTGCCTTCGAACTCGAGGGGCGCCAGCTCGATGTCCGTGTACCGGGAGGAACGCCCTGCGTGGGCGAGGATCCCGGAGGGGCTGAAGCCCGGGTCCTTCCCGCAGGCCGCCCACGCGAGATACCCCAGCGGCTGGATGCGATCGTGGCAGGTGATGACGTCCACCCAGTCTCTCGGCTCGAGCCGGCCGACGAGGGCCAGGACCTTGTTCGTGGCGAGGTCGAACGGGTGCAGGGCGAGCCCGAAGTCCGGGTGCTCGATGAGCGGAAAGAAGCGATACGCGCTGTCCGAGGTCCACTGGAGTACGACGCTCTCCGCTCCCCGCGCGACGACGGCCTCGACGAACGTCCGCCGATCTCGGGTCGTCTGCACTGCGTACCCCGCCGCGATCAGCAGCGCGCGGTCGCCCTCGAAGCTCGACTCGACCGCGTCGGCCGTGTCGTGGAACAGGTCGATGTCGCGCGAGACTCGTGGAGCCGCAGCGAGGGCGTTGAGCGCCGCGCCCCCGGCGACATACGACTCGCCTTCAGCCATGCGACGGTGCGCGATCAGGCGGCAGACGGCGAGTTGGAACTCTGTGAGAGCCACCGTCTGACCTCCTCGGCTTCTTGAAAGGCGCTCAGGCCGCCGTTCGTCGCGATCGCGTCCAAGACGCGGAGCATCTCGGCAGTCGTCTCGGGCTGGTAGTCCCGGCGAAGGTACCAGAGGCACGTGACTCGATGGCGCTCCACGAGCTCGCGGATGCGACGCAGGAGGGCATCGGGGGCGGGTTGCACGAGGGCGAGGATACTCGCCTCCCTCGGGGCCGCCAGACGGCTGGGGGCCCCGAAGGCTCGTGGCGGCGGGCCGGCCGCTTCCGGCCCCGGAGCCCGAGCGTCTCGGTGGCGAACGGGCCGCCGTCCGCCGGGCGGACGGGCGCCGGTCGTGACGTACGCAGGGCTCGACGCGGAGCGGTGGCGTGCGTCGGGTGACGCGGACGCCGGGACGTGCCACGATGGAACCCAGGAGGATCCGCGGGCTCCGACGTCGACTGTGCTTCAGGCGACGGAAGGTCGGCCAAGAGCGAGTCCCGGTGGATCGGGGCCCTTGCGAGGTTCGTCGCGCTCGATGGCGAGTTCCCCTCGCTCGCGAGGGATCGCCGCACCGAACCGCCGCAAGATCCGGAGGACGGGTCCACGACCGGCGTGATCGTGGGGCGCATGGACGTCGAGCGCGCCCTCCGTCGGTACGAAGAAGGCCGGCTCTCCGCGGAGCGGCTCGAGCGGTGGGCGGAGCTCCTCGAGATGCAAGACGCCGTGCACTACGAGCGCGGACACGAGGCGACGGTCGCGGACTTCCTGTTCCGCCTCGCGACGCCCGAAGTCCACGAGCCTCTCACCCCGACGGTCGTGGGGAGGATGCGCGCGGAGCTGCGGGCCCGGCGGACGGGCGGAACGCCCATGACGTCGGCGCGAGCTCGCCGCGGTGCGAGGCGCGCGTGCGGCTGCTAGCCCGCCGAATTCACGAAAGACGAGGGCCGCCGGGCGCCGATCGCACGTCGGGCCCCCGTCGGGGCGCGCGGATTGCGCCCGGGCGCGCGTCGGACGCGACGACAACGTGTTCTGGCACCACACCGAGGAGCGGACGACGCGTGGCGACGCGCATCGAATCGCCGACGGGCCCCGCGTCACGCCCGGGCACAAGACGCCGCCCCGACCTCGTCGGCTCGTGAATTCGGCGGGCTGGGCCCCGGGTGGGAAGCGTCTCAGTTCGCGTCGGCAGCGCAGCGCAGGCCCGTGCGCTCGTCGCGGGCGTCCTCGGCGAGCCGGCGCACGCGCAGGATCACCGCGTCGCCCGCGCCGTCGCCCGCGCCCGCGCCCTTGGCGAGGAACGCCGCGGGCCCCGCGCCGTCGCCCACGACCGCCCGCACGATCTCGCGCACGTTCGCGCGCAGCCCCGCCACGCCGTAGGGCGTCACGTCGCGCACCTCGGTCACGCGCACGATCGACGGCGGGATGCCGTCGTCGGCGAGGTCGGCCCCCTCGCCCGGGCGCGTGTGGCCCAGCGCGAGGCCCGCCGCGACCGCCCACTCCGCCTCGGTGGGCAGACGGTAGGCCCGGCCCTCGACCTTCGAGCGCCACGCGCAGAACGCGAGCGCGTCCGCCGGGGAGATGCCGCGCACCGGCCGCTCGCGCGCGCGCTCGGCCTCGGCGGGCGGCGCGGCGACGACGTAGCGGCGCGGCCGCGCCGGGTCCTCGACGAAGTCGAAGTTGGGCACGCGACGCTCGCGCTCGTGGTCGTCGTCGATCGCGTCGAGGAACGCGGCCCAGCGGCCCACCGTCACCTCGTGGCGGTCCAGCAGGAACGGGCCCACGCGCACCGGCGGCTCGGCCGTCGCCGTCCACGGCGGACGGCGGCAGACGACCGTCTCGGTGGGGGGCACCACGAGCACCATGCCCTTCGGCACGCCGCCCGCGACCGACGGCACGCGCAGCACGAAGCGCGCGTCCTCGCGGCTCGGCGCCCCGCGCTCGCGCACCAGCAGCGGCACCACCAGCGGCACCTCGACCCCGCCCACCGTGACCCGGTACTCGCCCGGCGCGAGCCGGAGGTCGCCCGCCGCCGCGTGGAGCACCGGGCCCGGACGGCTGACGTCGAGGACGTCGGCCGGCGCCGGTGCGCCCCCGGTGCCGACGACGCGCACCTGCTGCGGCGCGATGCGCCGCGCGACGGCGTCGAGCTGCGTCTGCGCCTCCGCGCGCTCGGCGCCCGCCGGGAGGCCCGCCGCCGCGGCGCGGTGCGCGACGAGCGCCCGCTCGAGGCCGTCGTGCACACGGGCCGCGTCGGCGGCCGCGAGCGGGGCCGTGGCGAGCCTCGCCGCCGCGTCGAGCTCCGCGTCGGCGGCCGCGAAGAGGTCGCGCAGCGCCGGCGGGAGCGTCACCTCGGCGCGCGACCGCGACGCGAGCAGGCCCGGCAGCGTGAACGCCGACGCGGTCAGCACCGCCGTCGCCGCGACGGCCGCGAGCACGTGGTCGCGCAGCGCCGCCGAGAGGCGGTCGAGCAGGCCCGGCGCGCCGCCCGGCTCGGCGAGGCGGGCGCGCGTGGGCGAGCCCGCGATCCACGCCTCGACGTCCTCGGCGAGCGCCCGCGGGCTCTCGTAGCGGTCGCCCGGGCGCGGCGCCATCGCCTTGTGGAGGATCGCCGAGACGACGGGCGGGATCTCGGGCGGGAGCGGCGTGTAGACGCCGTCGCGCGCGTCCTCGAAGAGGTCGTCGTAGGTGCGCAGCCCGGTGTCCTCGAGGCGTGCGAGCTTCTCGGCGCACAGCGCCGACTTCGCGTCGTCGCCCGTCTCCTGCGCGATCGCCTGCGCGACCGTGAGCGCCTGGATGCGCCGCTTGAGCTCGGCGCGCGTGATCGGGTTGGCCGCCGCGATCGGCGGCTCGCCGGTGAGGCAGAAGCGCAGGATCGCGCCCAGCCCCCACACGTCGGTGCGCTCGTGCACGGTGCCGCGCGCCTGCTCCGGCGCGAGGTAGCGCGGGGTCCCGACGATGCCCGCGTCGTCCGCGGTGGGGGCCAGCGTCACGCCGCCGATGCGCGTGTGGCGCTCGAGCAGCTCGCAGATGCCGAAGTCGATCACGTAGGCGCGCAGCGTCCGCGAGTCCACGAGCACGTTGTCGGGCTTGAGGTCGCGGTGCAGCACGCCGTTCTCGACGTTGGCCACCTGCATCGCGGCGCAGACGGGGAGGAAGACGCCGCGCAGGATCCCCTCCACGGTCTCCAAGGGCTTGAGCGTGACGTAGCGCGACAGCGAGCCGTCGCGGGCCATGCGCACGATCTCGGTGAGCGTGAACGGCCGGTACAGCATCTCCATCGCGAAGAAGGGGCGGCCCTCGTGCTCGCCGCGGTCGAACACCGGCATCAGGTTCGGGTGGCGCAGGTTGGCCTGCACCTCGATCTCGCGCAGGAAGCGCTGGCGCATCACCTCGGGCTGGTCGGGGCCGAGGATCTTGAGCGCGACGTAGCGGTGGGTCGTCGCGTCGAAGGCGCGGTAGACGCGCCCCGTGCCCCCGCGCCCCGCGGCCGACTCGACGCGGTAGCGCCCGATCATCGTCCCCGCGGGGAACTCGTCGGGCTCGGGGGGCGCGACGGCGCCCGACCGGCCGGGGCCGTCGGGGCGGACCTTGTCCCGTGCGCGAGTCCCGCGGCGACCGCCGTCGCCGCCGGGCGCGGCGCCGTCGTCGTCGAGCGTCGCCGTCGCGCCGGCCGTCGGGAGCACCGTCGCGCCCACCATCGCCGCCGTGCGCGTGAGGTTGACGGGGATGCGCAGGTGGAGCGTGTCCTCCTCCCGCACCGGCGCGCCGCGGCGCTCGGCGTACTTCACCGACGCGCGGTCGCCCTTCCACCGCACCCGCAGCTTGGTGGCGCACCCCGCGCACCGCACGAGGAGTTCGGCGCCCGAGCGCGGCGCCGAGAGGTCGCCCCGGTGCTTCTGGCCGCACGCCGGGCAGAAGAAGACGTCGGAGGCCAGCGGGATCGGTTCGTCGCCCATGGGAGGGATCGTACCGAAGACGTCTCCTGCTGTCCGCGGCCCCGGTCGTCGGCGGCGCGGACGGCGCGCCCGCGATCCGGCCGGAGGTCGCGCCGCGTCCGCGGGTGGCGCCTTGCGCCGCGCCACGCGCCCGTCGATGCTGCCGCCAGGCACCGTCGGCCCCCCATGCGCATCGAAGAGCTCCGCGTCCGCGACACGCCCACCGGACGGCGCGCGTGCGCGACGCTGGTCGCCGAGGTCGGCGACCGCGCCGCGCGAACGCTCTGGTACGAGGTGGACGGGCCGGCGTCGCGCGCGCTCGGCGCCGACCCCGAGGGCTTCCTCGCCGCGGCGACCGCCGTGGCGGTGCACCGTGGCGAGGCGCGCGTGCGCCTCGAGGCGCCCGTCTGCCCCGCCCTCGTGGCGGGGCTGACCGAGGCGATGCGGCTGCACGGCCACTGGGACGCGGCCCACCGGCCCGTCGCGCTCGACGTCGGCGGCGCGGCCGACCTCCGGCCGACGACGCCCGCGCGGGCGTCGCTCTTCCTCTCGGGCGGCGTGGACAGCCTCTCGTTGCTCGCCGCCGACCGCCGCACGCTCCCCCGCGACCACCCCGACGCGTTCCGTGACGCGCTCTTCGTCTTCGGGGCGAACACCTACGACTTCGCCGGCGACGACCCCGACCCGGTGCGCGTGCGCGCGTGGGACGAGCAGCGCGTCCGCCTCGAGCGGCTCGCGGCCGCCACCGACCTCGAGCTCGTCGCGGTGCGCACCAACGTGCGGACCTTCTTCGCCAACTTCCACGCGTGGGCCTACCTCGGGCTCGGGCCGTCGCTCTTCGCCGTGGCCCACCTGCTGCGGCGGCGGCTGAGCCGCGCCACGGTCGCCGCGCACGGCTACGGCGCGTGGCAGCGCAAGTACGGCTCGCATCCGATCCTCGACGCGTGCCTCTCCTCCGGCGCGGTCGCGACGCGCTGCGGCGAGCCGATGGCGATGCGCCAGGAGAAGCTCGCGACGGTCGCGGCGTGGCCCGAGGGGCTCGCCGCGCTGCAGGTCTGCACGATGCGCGCACCGCCCGAGGCCGGGGTCGCGCACTGCGGCCGTTGCGAGAAGTGCCTGCGCACGATGCTCGGGCTCGTCGCGCTGGGCGCGCTCGGGCGCGCGACCACGTTCCCGCGGCGTGACCTCACCCCGGCCGACCTCGCGAGCTACTCGCCCGCCAGCGACCCGCACCGCCACTTCTCGGGGCCGCTCGAGGCGGGGCTGCGCGCCGCGGGGCGCGACGACCTCGCCGACGCGCTCGCCGCGCGCGTCGCACGCGCCGACCGTCGCGCGCGGCCGCTCTCGCGGTGGCTGCGGCGCGTGCGTCGGTCGCTGCGCGCGCGGCGCTGACGCGCGGACCGATCACCGCGTTGCCGATCGAAGCCTGAGGTCGCGCGGGACTCGCGACTGTCGCACCGGGCCCGCGTCCCGCCGTCCGGGGCCCGCGGCCCGGGCCTTGCGTCCCGCGGCGAACGGCACGGCGCGTGCGCACGGCGCAGGTCGTGCGCTTTCATTTACCCATAGAATCCGCGCCGACGGCGTAGCCCAAGAGGATGTCGGTCAAGCGGACGAGTCCGCGCCAGATCACGAGATTCCCCGGCGGTCCATCCCGGTTCCGGGCGAGGAAGCCCCC
>JADZCA010000071.1 GCA_020851795.1 Planctomycetota bacterium
CGAGCGCGGATGCGGCGTTGGCGCGCTCTGCGCACCAACGCCGCCAGCAAACTGGAGCGGGCGAACGGATTTGAACCGTCGACAACCACCTTGGCAAGGTGGTGCTCTACCAACTGAGCTACGCCCGCGGACGCGCGACGTTGTAGGGGGGACCCGCCGGATCGTCAAGCGGTCCGGGGAGCGTCGCTTCGACCACGACCCGGGTGGGGCCCGGAGGCCCCGCGCGGGGCCCGCCCGCTCCGCGGCGCCCGGGCGCCGCTCGGCGGCGTGGGATCGATGGCTGCGACGACCTGCTCGATCGTGCCCCGAGCCCGGGTCGCCGAGGGTGAGGTCGCGCAGCCGGACGCCGTACGGCCTGGAGGTTCCGAGGGGCGGGAGGCGGCAGGAGGGTCCGTCAGCGCCCCTTGGGCGCGAGCACCGACAGCGGGAGCTGGACGCGGTGCGCGACCACGCCGGCGTCGTCGCGCACCTCGAGGCGCAGCGTCGGGTCGTCGCCCCACGCGACCTCGACCATCCCGAAGTTGTCGCCGACGTTCATCGTCGCGACGCGGTGTCGGTTCTCCTCGAGCGGGCGCCAGCGCTTGGCGCTGCGGTTGATCGCGCTCGCGGTGACGTCGTAGAGCGGGTAGCCCACGCCGCCGTCCATCATCGAGATCTCGGCGAGGTGGCGGTCGCCGCTGAGGAAGACGACGCCGCGCGCCTCGGCCGCGCGGATCGTCGCGAACAGCCGCTCGCGCTCGCGCGGGAGGTTGGCCCACTTCTCGAAGCCATGGTCCTCGGCGACGACCTGGATGCTCGACGCGACGAGCCGCACGTCGGCGGGCTCGCGCAGCCGCTCCGCGAGCCACGCCCACTGCGCCTCGCCCAGCATCGGGACCGACGGGTCGGGCTCGGGCACGTACGCGCCGGGCCGGCCGTCGTCCGCCTTCTTGCGCGCGAGGGGCCCGCGGAACCAGCGCGTGTCGAGCAGGATCACCTGGACGCGCCGTCCCGGCGGCCCGAGCACGACCGCGTCGTAGACGCCCTCGTGCGCCCGCCGCGGCGAGGTCGCGGGCTCGCCGAGGAACTCGAGGAAGACGTCCTTGGAGGCCTGCTTGGCGGGGTACTCGGCCCCGGCGTCGTTGCGCCCGAAGTCGTGGTCGTCCCACGTGGCGAGGAAGCGGCACGACCGGCGCAGCGCGGCGAAGCCGGGCACCGCCGCCTGCCGCGCGTACTTCGCGCGCAGCACGTCCATGTCGGTGGTGTCGCCGTACACGGTGTCGCCGAGCGCGACGTAGACGTCGGGCGCGGTGGCGAGCAGCGGGCCCCAGATCGGCTGCGGGGCGTCCTCCTTCGAGCACGACCCGAACGCGACGCGCGCCACGACCTTGGCGTCGTCCGGCGGGATCGGTGCCGGGGCGGGTGCGGGGGGCGCGTCCTGCGCGCGCGCCCGCGCGAGCCCGACGAGGCCTCCCGCGACGACGAGCACGGCCGTGGCGAGGGTGCGGCGCATGGCAGGCGGGCTCCGTGGGGCGGTGCGCGCGATCCTACGGCGCGCGCCCACGGCGGGGGCCGCTCATCGGCGGGCGATCGCGCGCACCGCGTCGGGCCCGGCGAGGAGCTCGAGGCGGCACGCCCCCGCGACCGGTCCGCGGCCGTCGCACGACACGACGGCGACGGCGCCCTTGCGCACGTCGAACGCGCCGGCCGGCGCGCCGACGAGGTAGCCGAGCAGCCGCGACAGGTGGGGCTCGTGCCCGACGACCCAGCGGACGAGCGGGCCTTCGCCGTCGGGCGGCGGCGTGTCGCGCAGCGCACGCGCGAGGCGCTCGGGGAGCGCGTCGGGGCCGGCGGCGTCGGACTCGACGACGGGGGCCGGCGAGCCCGCCTCGGCGCGCGCGACCGCGGCGGTCTCGACGGCGCGCACGAGGTGGCTCGTCCACACGTCGCGCGGGAGCAGCTCGAGGCGCGCGAGCGCCCGCCCCGCGCGCCGGGCCTGCTTGCGGCCCTTCTCCGAGAGCGCGCGCTTGCCGTCGCGCGCGGGGTCGGCGACCGGCTCGCCGGCGTCGCCGTGGCGGACGACGACGAGCGTCGAGCGGGGCGGGTCCTGCGGCGGCGTGCGGGGCATGGCGTCATCCGGTCGCGACGGGGCCATCGTGCCACGGGCCGGCTCTCTACACTGGGGTCATGCCGCCCCCGATCCTCGCCGTCGTCTTCCTCGGGGTGATGGCCGCGGCGCTCCTCTGCTTCGCGCTCGCGTGGCGGCGGCGGGCCGACCGTCGCGCGCACGTGCGGTTCGCCGTGGCCGGCGCGGCGATCGACGTCGCGGGCACGCTGGCGGTGCTGCTGACGCACCGCGTGCTCGGGTGGGTGGTCCCCGCGCACGACGCGACGGTCGCCTCGGTGCACCGCGCCTTCGCCTACGTCGTGACGGCGCTGCTGCTCGTGCAGGCGTGGGCCGGCGTGCGCCGGCTCCCGCTGCACCGCCACCTCGGGCTGCCGTTCCTCGTCCTCTACGCGGTCACCTACGCCCTCGCCGTCGTCGCCTACGCGCCGCGATAGGAGCCCGTCCCGTGAGCACAACGGTGCCCGGCACGGGTGTATCGATCATCTGTAGTTTGCAACCGATGGATACAACGGTGCCGGGCACCGATGTACCCGTCCGTGGGCGGGCCGCGGCGGGTTCGGCTGGGCCGGTGGACGCGCGGGCGACGCGCGAGCGGCGGGCCCCGCGCTAGCTTCCGAAGCGCTCCTTGGCGGTGGCGAGGAGCTTCGCGACGAAGTCGGGGCCGGGGCCCGTGGCGCCGGAGAGCTTCACGCCGAGCGCCGTCTCGAAGAACACGTCGCGCAGACGGTGCGCCCAGGCGAACGCGGCGAGGTCCTCCTGCAGCGCGGCGTCCTTGCCGGTGAACGCCTTCGACGCGAGCGCGGCGAGGCTGTCCGCCGGGACGTCGGCCCACGCCACCTCGAGCACCTCGGTGCCCACCTGCACGGAGGGCCCCGTCGTCGAGAAGCGCAGCAGCCGGCCGGGGCCCTTGGGCGTCCCGAGGATGCGGTCCTCGTTCTTGAGGCCCTTGCTGTGCTCCTCGACGGCGCGGAGGAAGCCCGGCAGCCGCTTGAGCAGCGCGCGCCAGAGCTCGATCTCCTTCGTCAGCGCGCGGTCGGGGTCCTCGATGCCGGCCGGCAGGAGGTTGAGCGCCGCCTCGTAGCGCCGCTCCTTGACCGCCTCCTCGACCTTGGGCTTGGCCTCGTCCCACAGCTCGCGCACGCGGTCCACGACCGTCTTGGGCGCGAAAGTCTTGTCCGGGTGCGGGTGGATCTCGCCCTTCTCGATGCCGTCGGCGCGCAGCTTGGCGGCGCGGCCGGACTCGGTGCGCGGGTACGAAGTCGAGACCGAGCGGTACGCGCGCACGATCGCGGGGACGTCGGCCTCGTGCTCGCGCGCGAACGCCTCGGCAACCGCGAACGCGTCCTTCGCCTCGGCCTGCTTGCGTGCGTTCTCGAGCTCCTCGCGGCGCCGGCGCACCTCGGGGCTCTCCGGCGGCGGCGTCTCCGGCGTCGGCGGCGTCTCCGGGGTCGTCTTGGGCGGCGTCTCGGGCGCGGGCGGCGTCTCCGGGGTCGGCGTCGGGGGCTTCGGCTCGGGCGCCGGCGTCTTCTTCGAGAGCAGGACGATCAGCAGCACGACGAGCGCGACGCCGCCCAGGATGGCGACGACCATCGGCCCGCTGCCCGACGAGCGCCGCGCCGCGTGGTGGCGGGCGCGCTTGGGCTTGAGCTTGAGGCTCGCGATCAGCTCCTGGCCGCCGATCCGGTCGATCGTGGCCATGACGGCGTCGGCCGACGCGCGCGTGAGCGCGTCGCGCTTGGTCATGGCGCGCACGAGGTCGGCGAGCTCGGCGGCGAGCCCCTTGACGTGCTTCTCCGGCTGCAGCGGCTTCCCCGCGATGTGCGACGCGAGGATCTCCTTGAGGTTCTGGCCCGCGTAGGGCGGCTGGCCGACGAGCAGGTGGTAGAGCGAGATGCCGAGCGCGTACACGTCGCTGGCGGGCTCGACCGGCTTGGCCTCGCACGCCTCGGGCGACATGTAGTGCGGCGTGCCGATGCGCACCGCCGCCATCGACTCGTCGCCCGTCGTCGCGAGGCCGAAGTCGACGACCTTGACGGTGCCGTCCTCGAGGATGACGAGGTTCTGCGGCTTGACGTCGCGGTGGATGATCCCCTTGGCGTGCGCGGCCTGCAGGCCCGCGGCCGCCTGGCGGACGATGCGCAGCGCGTCCTGCGGGTCCACCCGCCCGCCCTCGGCCTGGATGTACTCGAGGACGTCCTCGCCCTCGAGCAGCTCCATCACGATCCCGTGCGCGTCGCCCTCGTGCACCACGTCGTAGATCTTGAGCACGTTGGGGTGGTCGAGACGCGCGATCGCGCGCGCCTCCTGCTCGAACTTCGCCACGACCTCGGGGAACTGCAGCACCTGCGGGAGCAGGATCTTGACCGCGACGTCGATGCCGAGGCCCTCGTGGTGCGCGCGGTAGACGATGGCCGTGCGCCCCTGCCCGATGCGCTCGAGCAGCCGGCAGCGGCCGAGCGTCGTGCCGATGCGCGGGTCGGGCGGCGGCGGGGCGGCCGGGGCCGACGGCGCGGGGCCCGTGGCGTTCTTGCCGCCCGGGCGCGCGGCGGGCGCGGCGGGCTTCGCCGGCGTGGCCGGCTTGGCCGGCACCGCGGGTTTGGCAGCGACGGGCGGCGTCGGGGCGGCGGGCGCGGCCGGCGTCGGCGCGGCCGGTGCCGGCGCGGCGCCGGGCGGCGAGGCGGGTGCCGGCGTCGGCGCCAGCGGCTTGGCGGGCACCGTGGCGGCGGGCACCGCGGCGACGGGCGCGGCGGGCACGGGGACCGCGGGCTTGACCGGGACCGGCGCGGCGGGCTTGGCGGGCACCGCGGCGGCGGGCGCGGCGGGAACGGGGACCGTGGGCTTGACCGGGACCGGCGCGACGGGCTTGGCCGGCACGGGCGCGACGGGCTTCGCGGGGACCGGGGCAACCGGCTTTCCGGGGACCGCGCCGGTCGGCGCGACCGGCACGGGCGCGACCGGCTTGACCGGCACGGGAGCGACGGGCTTGGCGGGCACCGCGGGCTTCTCGCCCGGCGCGCCGCCGCGGGCGCGGTCGTCGTCGGGGCGGGGGCGGCGGTCGTCGGGCATCGTCGGGGTCCGGCCGGGGTCGGGGCCGACACCCTACCCGCGCGGCGGCGCCGCCGCACCGGTCCACCGTCCCGGGGTCTCGGCGAAGCCGGGCGCCGACCTTGCGCTCGTCTTGCGTGCGGGACCACGCCGAGGCGGGACTGCGAACGTCAGAACCGGCTCCGCACCTCGTGCACGTTCCACGTCGCGTCCGCCTCGTTGCGCGTGGCGCAGACGATGCGATCGCCGTCGGTGCGCACGTTGACGAGGCCGTACACGAGCCCGGTGACGACCAGCCGGCCGCCGGCAGGGCGGACCCTCGTCGTGGGCGTGAGGTCGCCGGCCGACGTCTCTTGGAGGCGCAGGCGCGTCCGGCGGAAACGGCCCGCCGGGAGGTCCGTCGCGGCGGTGGTGGCATTCTCGTCGGCGGGCACCTCCATCCCGACCAGCTTGCCCAGCGCGAGGCTCCGGGCCAGCTCCGTCGAGTAGACGAGTGGGCTCACGATCCGATCGTCCACCACCGACAGATGCCCCGTGGTCGCGCTGGCCGCCACGATCGCCGGTCGCGGATGGTCGTGTCCCTCGCTGTCGCCCGACGAGATCACGGTGACGGCGGGACGCATCGTCTGGAGGAACTCGTAGGAGACGTCCTCGCTCCCGTGGTGGCACGCCTTGGCGACGTCGCACTCGAGCTCCTGGCGACGGCCGGCGTACTCGTCGAGGAGCGCGCGCTGGCTCGCGGCGTTGAGGTCGCCGGTGAGCAGGATCCTGCTCCGACCGTAGTCCAGGCGGAGCATCACGCTGTGCCCATTCGTGTTGATGCTGTTGCCGCCCGTGAGCCTGCGCAGCGCGGGCGCGGCGGCGGTCCCTCGCCGGACGGGGGCGAGGACCCGGATCGACGCGCGGTCGGGGGCCGGCTCGAAGCCCGGGAGGAACCGGGTCTCGTCGTCCAGGCGCGCGATCTCGGTCGCGCTGGCGTCGGCTCGGCGTGCGGCGAGCGCCGCGCGGACGAACTGCGCCCAGCTCCCCTGCAGCTCCGGACCGGCGCCGGCGGTCGCTTGGACCGCGGACGCACGGTCGCCGAGGAGCTGGGTCCAGCAGGTGACGCCGTCGACGTCCCCCGTCGCGCCCAACGAGCGACCGGAGCTCCCCTGTCTCCACCATGACAGCCCCGCGTGGTAGAGCGCCTCGACCCGCACCTCGGTGCAGTCGAGCTCCGCGCGCGCCGCCGGGTCGGGGTCGAGCAGGTCGAGCAGCCCGCCGTAGTGGTCGGCGTCGTTGTGCGTGGCGACGATCGCGTCCAGGTCGATCCGGTCGGACCCGTAGTCGTCGTGGAACTTCCAGTCGACGAAGTCCGCCGCGTTCTTGCCGGTCGGCTGGCTCGCGCGGCGCCAGCCCCCGTCGATCAGCACGTGGCGGCCGTCGGGCGTCGCCACGAGCACCCCGTCACCCTGGCCCACGTCGATGAAGTAGACCTCGAGGAGCGCCCGGCCGCCGAGCGACGACGTCGGGACCCACCCTGACTTCCCCCGCGCCCGGACCTTCGTGGCCCCTCCCGACGTCTCGAGGACGCGCACTCGGTCGCCCCACAAGAGCCACAGGAACTTGCGGGACAGCGCCGCGTCCGCGCAGAGCGGGGCCGTGTCCGTCCGCACCCAGTCGAGCACGTCCGCCATCGTCTCCTCCTTCGGCGCCCCGCGACGGTGGTCGCGGCGGACGGCCATTCTACGCCGTCCGACACCGGAGGCGTCGAGGTCTCGGCGTGGACGTCCGGCGGCCTACCCGAGCTCGAGCTGGCGCTTGGCGTCGACGACGTCCCGGTCGATGCGGTCGATGGCCTCGCGCAGCGTCGCCTGCACCGGGTCGCCGCGGGGCACGGCGTGGAAGACCTGCCGCAGCAGCTGGATCGTCATGCGGAACGTGCGCACGAGGTCGCCCGCCGCGAGGTTGCCCAGCGACTCGACGACGGCGAAGTCCTCGCCTTCGGCCCACGCCTGCGCCGCCCCGAGGATGAGCGGGTCGATCCCGCGGATCGGGTCGGCGATCCCCGCGCGACGCTCGGCGAGGCGGAACCGCTCGATGCGCTCCTTGACGAGGTGCATCGACTTCGTCGAGCGCGTGGGCGGGTCGGCCTCGTCGGCGGGCCGCGCCTGGAACACGAGCCCCGCGAAGAGCATCACCGCCTCGACCGCGTCGCAGCGCGCGAGGAAGCCGCTCTCGTAGGCCTCGGCGCACGCGATCTCGTAGCCGTTGACCTTCGACGTCATCTTCCCCTTGCGCGTCAGGCCCAGCCCGTCGAGGTAGCGGAAGTCCTCGAGCACCTCGAGCCGCGCGCGGATCGCGCGCCCCGCCGCCGACACCGCCGCGGGGTCCTCGGCGCGCGGCCGCTTGCTGCCCCACGTCGCGTGGAAGCGCGCGAACGAGCGGCGCCACGCGTCGGCGACGCGGTCGCCCATGCGGTGGTAGAGGTTGAGGATCGTCGAGTAGTCGAGGTTGAAGCGGCTGCGCACGGGCTCGGCGACGCCCGACTGGAGCCGCTCGAGGTCGCGCCAGTCGCTGCGACGCGCGTCGAACACGGCGAAGACGTGGCCGACGCGGTCGAGGCCCTGGCGGCCCGCGCGCCCCGCCATCTGCCCGTAGTCCCGCACGCGCAGGGTCACGACGTCGGTGCCGTCGAACTTGCGCAGCGAGTGGAAGCACACCGTGCGCGCCGGCATGTTCACGCCGAGCGCGAACGTCTC
Source organism: Planctomycetota bacterium (assembly GCA_020851795.1). Lineage (GTDB taxonomy): Bacteria > Planctomycetota > PLA2 > PLA2 > JAEUHO01 > JAEUHO01. Next base: position 7,894 of record JADZCA010000071.1, read on the forward strand.
GGTCGCGAAGAGCAGGCGCACGAGGCCGGTCGTGAAGAGCCGCTCGACGATCTCCTTGTCGATCGGGAGCATGCCCGCGTGGTGGAACAGCACGCCGCGCGAGGCGAGGCGGCGCAGGTCGAGCGTGCTCGGCGCCGTCGCGACGTCGTAGCGCGCGGCGAGCTCGTCGAAGCGCGCGAGCAGCTCGTCGCGCGCCGCGTCCTCGAGGAGGTCGAGGCCCGAGTGGGTGCGGGCGAGGCTCTCGCACTCGCGTCGGCTGAAGACGAAGTAGAGCGCGGGCAGCAGGTCGCGGTCGGCGAGGTGGCGCAGCAGCTCGCGCGGCGCCGCTTCGAGCGCGGCGTCCTCGGGGCCGGGGGCGCGCCGCCGCGAGCGGCGGCGCCGCGGGTCGCGCTCGTGGGCCTCGGGCGCGGCCATGCGGCGCAGCTCGTCGGTGCCGCGCGGCCCGCGGCCGGGCACCCACGCCTTGTGCACGAGCGGCACCGGCCGCTCGGTCTCGACGACGACCTCGACCGCGGTGCCGCGCTCGTGCTCGACCCACGCGGCGAGCTCCTTCACGTTCGGCACGGTCGCCGAGAGCGCGACGATGCGGACGTGGGGCGGCGCGTACAGGATCGACTCCTCCCACACGGTGCCGCGCTCGAGGTCGTCGAGGTAGTGCACCTCGTCGAACACGACGAAGTCCACGTTCTCGAGCCGCTCCGGGGCGTCGAAGATCGTGTTGCGGAAGATCTCCGTCGTCATGATCAGCAGGGGCGCGTCCCCCGCGATCGTCACGTCGCCGGTCATGATCCCGACCGCGTCGTCGCCGTAGGCGGCGCGGAAGTCGCGGAACTTCTGGTTCGAGAGCGCCTTGACCGGGGACGTGTAGACGACGCGGCGGCCCTCGGCGCGCGCCTCGGCGATCGCCACGTCGGCGACGAGGGTCTTGCCCGCGCCGGTGGGCGCCGCCACGAGGACGTTCTTCCCGTCCACGATCGCCTGCGCGGCCCGCGCCTGGAACGGGAACAGGGTCTTGCCGCGGAAGGTCCAGACGCCGTCGGTGCGGACGGCGCGCGCGGGGGCGCTCTCGGCCATCGCCCGATCCTACGGCGCGACGGCGCGCGTCGGGCCGTCCTTCGGGGGGTTGGTAGGATCGGCGCCATGCGCGTGCCGGCCCTCCTCGCCGCCCTCTCGCTCGCCGCCTGCAGCAGCGGGATCAAGCTCCCCGCCCTCTCGATGCCGGGCAGCGCCGACGGCCTCTCCTACGCCGAGGTGCAGTCGGTGCACCCCGGCGTCACCGCGGCCCAGGTGCGCGACGGCTTCGGCGAGCCGCTCGCGACGGCGCGCCGCGCCGACGGCAGCGTCGAGCGGATGGAGTACGTCGCCCTCGACGCCAAGGGCGACCGTCACCGCCTCGTGCTCGACTTCGACGGCAAGGGCGTGCTCGTCGGCAAGCAGTTCACGGGCCCGGTGCTCCGGCCGTGAGCCCGCGCGTCGGCGCCGCGACCCGCGCCCGAGCCGCCGCCGTGCGCGTCGTCGGCGCGGCGCTGGTGCTCGTCGGGCTCGCGGGCCTCGCCTCCGCCCGCGGCGGCGAGCCGAAGTACCCGCCGAAGACGCCGCCCCCGCCCGCGCGCGAGCCGACGCGCGTCGACGTCGTCGTGCCGACGTCGGACGGGGTCTCGCTCGCCGCCACCTACGCGCGCAACGGCGCGGGCAAGGGCACGGCGGCCGTCGTGCTCGTGCACGGCGAGGACGAGACGCGCGCGTCCTTCGCGCCGCTGCTCGGCGCGCTCGACGAGCACCGCGTCCCGTGGCTCGCCGTGGACCTGCGCGGGCACGGCGCGAGCGCCCCCGAGCTCGCCGCCAAGGCGCGCGCGGGCGACGCGGCGCTGCAGGCGTCGATGGCCGAGGACGTGCTGAGCGCGATCACGTTCCTCGTCGAGGGCAAGGGCCACGACCCCGCGCGCATCGCCGTCGTCGGCTCGCGGCTCGGCGCCTCCGTCGCCGCGCGGGCCACGCACGAGCGCAAGGGCGCCGCCTGCCTGCTCGCGATGCTGACACCGGCCAAGACGTACGCGGGCCTCGACACCGAGGCCGACCTCGCCGACCAGCAGGGCTCGATGCTCGCGTGGGTGTTCGCCTCCGTCGAGGACATGAACCGCCTCGACAAGAAGGGGCCCCGCCACCTGCTCTACGTGCTCGAGGCGGCGCGCAACGCCCCGCCGCACACGCCGCTCGAGGAGCGCGTCAAGCGTCGCCGCGGCGTGCCGCCCAACCTGCGCGCGTTCGCCGAGACGAACGTGCTCGGCACGAAGATGCTCGCCGGCGTGCCGCACTTCGACGCGTGGCTGGCGGCGCTGCTCGCGCGCCGCCTCTCGACCTACCCGAACGCGGTGCTCTACGACGGCTCGGTGGACCCCAAGGGCGACTATGCCGACCCCGGCTGGACGACGGCCACCGAGGTGGCGGCCCGCGGCGGCGGCCCGACCGCGCGCGCGCTGCGCTGGGGCCGGCGCGTGATGGTGGGCGCCTCGCTCCCCAAGGGCACGAGCGGCGTCCGCGTCGTCGTGCACGCGACGCGCGGCGAGCGCCAGGCGGCCGGCAGCTCGGTGCGGATCGCGATCCCCTCCGGGTCGCTCTCGACCGCGCCCCTCGTCACGGGCATGGGTCGCGCCCCGACCGTCGAGACGTCGGCCCTCGCGCTCGACAGCGAGGAGATCCCGCAGCGCGACGGGTCGATCGTCTACGGCGACCCCTCCTTCGAGGCGGAGATGCGCCTCCCCTCGCTCCCCGGCGACGGGCCCTACACGGTGCGCATCGCCTTCGAGCTCGACCGTGGCGGCGACCCGCCCTCGGAGCGCGTGGACGCGACGTCGGAGGGCTTCGTCGTGCTGCCCGACCTCCTCGAGGGCAGCGGGATCCCGTACCTGCCCGAGGGCAAGGACCCGTCGGAGGGGGGCGATCCCGACGCGCCGGCGGGTCGCGAGACGCCGGACGGCCCCGCCGGCGGACGTTGATTGTAGAACGCAACGAACGAAGGACCGACGCCGTGAGTCCCGTTCGCGTGCGATTTGCACACTTTTGAGTGGACCTGCCGGGGCGATCTGCTGCAATCGCCCCCCGGTGCGTCGCGCGACCTCGCGCGCGACCTTGGAACGGACCACGGTTGTCGCAGCGAGCGAGAGCGTCGGAGCCCGGGACGTGCGCAGGCGCGACGCGCCGCGGCCTCGCTCGGCGTCCACCGACCGCGCGCCGCCCGCACGGGAGCGCGACGCGATCGCGGCCCTGCGCCCCTTCGGAGGTCTCGCGTCGTCGCGCGGGCCCTCCCTCCACCGGGACGCCCGCGACCGCGTCCCGCGTGGAGTGACCCGACCCCGGTCGCCGCTGGACTTCGAAGAAACAACGCCATGGGCAAGCGGATCTACTGTGGAAACCTCTCCTTCCGTGCCACCGAAGCCGACGTGCGCGACCTCTTCGCGGCGCACGGCGAGGTGACCGACGTGCACCTCGTCATGGACCGCGAGACGGGCCGCCCGCGCGGCTTCGCCTTCGTCGAGATGGCGACCGACCAGGCCGCCCAGGCGGCGATCCAGGCGCTCGACGGGTCCCTCCACCAGGAGCGCAACCTCAAGGTCAACGAGGCGCAGCCTCGCGAGGCCCGAGGCGGCGGCGGGGGTGGCTACGGCGGCGGAGGCGGCGGCTACGGGGGGGGCGGCGGCGGGTACGGCGGTGGCGGGGGTGGCTACGGCGGTGGCGGCGGCGGGGGTGGGGGTGGGGGTGGCTACGGCGGCGGCCGCGGCGACCGCGGGGGTCGCGGGGGTCGCGGCGGTGGCGGCGGCGGCGGCTACGGCGGCCGGGGCGGCGGCGGCGACGACAGCTACTAGCCCGCTCCCCTCGCGCGCGGCCCCGCGGCCGGGCGCCCGGTACGCCCCGGCGGAGCACCCGCCGGGGCGTCTTCGTCGGCGGGGGCCGCCGTGCGGGCACAATCCCGGCCCCGTGGCCCTCCTCTCGCTCGAGTCCGTCGTCGCCGGCTACGGCGAGCGTCCGGTGCTCGACGGCGTCTCGCTGCGCGTCGAACGGGGCGAGGTCGTCGCGCTGCTCGGTCGCAACGGGGCGGGCAAGACGACGCTGCTGCGGGTCGCGGCGGGCCTGCTGCGCCCGCGCGGGGGCGTCGCGCGGGTCGAAGGGCACGACGTCGCCGCGCTCCCCGCGCGCCGCGCCGCGCGCCTCGTCGCCGGCGTGCCGCAGGACGACCTCGTCGAGGCGCCGTTCTCCGTCGCCGAGGTCGCGGCGATGGGCCGCGTCGCGCACCTCGGCCCGTGGCGCGCCGAGGACGACGCCGACCGCGTCGCCGTGCGGGCCGCGCTCGAGGCCGTCGACCTCGCCGCCGTCGCGGGGCGCCTCGCCACCGAGCTCTCCGGCGGCGAGCGCCGCCGGCTGTCGCTCGCGCGCGCGCTCGCGCAGGGAGCGCCGCTGCTCCTCCTCGACGAGCCGACCGCGCACCTAGACCTCGGCCACGAGGCGCGCCTGCTCGCGACCGTCCGCCACCTCGCGCGCGACCGCGGCTGCGGCGTGCTCGCCGCGCTGCACGACGTCAACCTCGCCGCCGCGGTCGCCGACCGCGTCGTCCTGCTCGACGCGGGCCGCGTCGTCGCCGACGGCCCGCCGGCGACGGTGCTCACCGCCGAGCGGCTCTCCGCGGCGTACGCCACGCCGCTGCGCGTGCTCGCCGACCCCGAGGGCGGCCGTCCCGTCGTCGTGCCGGGAGCCCCGCGATGAGCGGCGCCGCGTGCCGCGCGTTGGCCCTCGGGCTCGCCGCCGCCCTCGGTGCGGTCGGGTGCGGGCACGCGGGGCCCGGGGCGACGGCCGACCGCGCCGCGCCGACGCGCGTCGTGCGCGACACCGAGGGCGTCGAGGTCGCGCTCCCGCAGGACGTGCGCCGCGTCGTCACGACGGTGCCCGGGCTCTCGGCGACGGTGGTCGCGCTCGGCGCCGGCGCGACGCTCGTGGGCGTCTCCGACCGCGACCCCGAGGGCGGCGCGCTCGCGGCGCTGCCGCGCCTGCCCGTGTACCCGACGATCCCCGCCGAGCGCGTGGCGGCGCTCGAGCCCGACCTGCTGCTCGTGGACCGCGTGCTCTCGCGCGGCGACGTCGCCGCGCTGCGGGCGCGCTTCCCCTGCACCTTCGTCACCGACACCTCGCACACGCTCGACCGCCTGCGCGAGTCGTTCCTGCGCGTCGCCGAGGCGCTCGGCGTCCCGCGCCGCGGCGAGGCGCTGGCGGGCGAGCTCGACGCGGCGCGCGCGCAGGCGCGCGTGGCCGGGCGGCCCCGCGTGCTCGTGCTCGGGCAGGTGGACCCGCCGCCGCCCTACGCGATCGGGCCGAAGGGGCTGCTCGGCGACATGGTGGTCGCGGTGGGCGCCGAGAACGTCGCGTGGGACCTGCCGGGGCCGTCGGGGCCGCTGTCGTCCGAGCTCGTCGTGGAGCGGGCCCCGGACTGGATCCTGCACACCGGCGGCACCTTCCCCGACGCGCTCGCGCGGGCGTGGGCGTCGGTGCCCGCGGTGCGTGCGCGCCGCGTCGCCGACGTCGGCGGCGACCTCTACATGCAGGGCGGGCCCCGCACCGCCGAGGCCCTGCGCCGCCTCGCGGCGCTGCTCTCGGGCGAGGGCGGCCGGTGAGCGCGCCCCGTCGCTCCCTCGCCGCCGCGCTCGCCGTCGCCACGGGCCTCGCGCTCGTCGCGGTGACCGTGGACCTGTTCCTCGGCGCCGCGCGGCTCGCGCCCCGCGACGTGCTCGCCGCGCTCGTCGGCGGCGACGTCGCGCCGTGGGTGCGCGACGTCGTGTGGCTCGACCGCGTCCCGCGCGTCGCGCTCGGGCTCGCGGTCGGCGCGGCGCTCGCGGTGGCGGGCACGCTGTTCCAGGCGCTCGTGCGCAACCCGCTCGCGGACCCGTACGTGATCGGCGTCGGCCCGGGCGCGCTGCTCGGCGCGGCGGGCGCGGGCGCGCTCGGGTTCTCGGGGCGCTCGGTGGGCGGGCTCTCGGCGGCGGCCGTCGGCGCGTTCGCCGGGGCCGTGCTGGCGGCCGCGCTCGTGCTCGGCGTCGCCGGGCGCCGGGGCCGCGACGCGGGCGCGCGGCTGCTGCTCGCGGGCGTCGCGGTGGGGGCGTTCGTGACGGCGGTCGCCACGTGGGCGCTCTACGTGGAGAACGAGTCGTGGCAGGACGCGGTGCGCTGGCTGCTCGGCAGCCTCGCCTTCGCCGACGCGCCGCGCATCGCGCTCGCGGCGGTCGCCACGGGGGCGCTGACGCTGCTCGCGTGGGCGCGCGCGCGCGACCTCGACGCGCTCGCGCTGGGCGACGAGGCCGCGCGCCTCTGCGGCGTGGACACGACGCGGACGGTGCGCGGGCTGGCGGCCGCGGGGTGCGTGCTCGTCGCGGCGGCGGTCGCGGCCGCGGGGCTCGTGGGCTTCGTCGGCCTCGTCGTGCCCCACGTCGCGCGTCGGCTCGCGGGCCCGCGCCACCGGCGCCTGCTCCCGGTCGCCGCGCTGCTCGGCGGCGGGCTGCTCGTCGCCGCGGACGCGATCGCGCGCAGCGCGAAGGCCGAGGTCCCCGTCGGCGTCGTCACGGCGTTGCTCGGCGCGCCCGTCTTCGCGGTCCTCGTGCGCCGCTCCGCGCGCGCCGGCGCGTAGCGGGCGCGGGCGTCCTCGTCCGCCGCCGACGAGGCTCCGGCGGAAGCCAGGGCCTTGCGCGACGCGTCTCCGTCCCGGCGACGCGTGGCGCGAACCCCCTCACGCCGCCCACGAGCCGCTCGGACCCGTGGCGGCGACGGGCCCCTACGGCCCGAGCAGGCGCAGGAGCGCGCGGACGAGGCCGCCCGCGACCCAGCCCGTCGCGTCGGCGTCGAACGCGCCGCCCATCGGCGACAGCGGCGCCGGGACGCGCTCCTTGAGCTCGGCGAGCCTGCGGCGCGCCTCGGCCGCGGCGACGCCGTCGAAGCGGACCACCTCGAGCCCGCCCGCGCGCGCGAAGGCCACGAACGTCTCGAGCTCGTCGCGGTCGAACCACACGCCGTGGTCACGGCAGAGGTCCACGACGACGCCCGCGCCGCGCGCGACCTGGCGCCGCGCCATCCGCTCGCCGCAGCGCACGCACGCGAGGTAGCGCACCTCGCGCTCGAGCGCGACCTTGGACCGCGGGATCGAGCGGCGCGCCTCGGCGGCCTCCGTCGAGGACACGCCGCGCGTCGTCAGGTCCACCGCGTGCTCGAGCTCGTCGCCGTCGAACCACGTGCCGCCGCACGCGGCGCAGCGGTCCACCGTGACGGGGCCCATCGTCGTGGGCGCGAGCGCGCCCGCGCACCGCGGGCACCAGCCGCCCCGGGCGTCCGTGGCGCCGGGCGGGCACCGCGGGCACCGCGCCGCGTCGGCGGGGTAGAGCGTCGCGCACCGCGCGCAGTAGGTGCGCCGCTCCGCCGGCTCGGACGCGCCGAGGGGCTTGCGCAGGACGACCTCGCCGCCGCAGTACGGGCACGCCTTCGCGTCCCGGCGCACCGCGGCGCCGCAGCCGAGGCAGACGACCGTCCCGACGGGCTCGCCCATGCGGACGACTGTACCCCCGGCACGCCGCCGGGCCGCCGGCGTCGCCCTCCGGGGGGCGATCGCCGCGCAGGCGACCGTCCCGTCCCCGCGTGCGTTCGGGACCCGCGGTACCCTTCGCCCCTCCTGCCGACGCCGCGGGGCCCCGTGACCGCGCGTCCGTCCTGCTGTCCTGCGGAGCCCGGTCCATGACGTCGTCCTCCCGCACCGCCCTCGCGGTCGCCCTGCTCCTCGCGCTCGCGGCGGTCGTGTTCCTCGTCGTCGGCAACCCGTTCGCCCCGTCGGGCGACGGCGGCACCGGCGCCGAGCACGACGCCCTCGCGCCGGGCGCCGTCGGCGCGTCGGAGAAGGACGCGCCCGCGCCCGTCGCGGCGATGGAGGAGGGCGGCACGCTCGGGGCCGCGGAGGCCGCGGGCCAGGGCGAGGTGCGCGCGCGCCTGCTCGGCTTCCGCGACCGCAAGCCGATCGCGGGGCAGGTCGTGCGCGTCGCGCTGCGCGGCCGCGACCCCGTCGAGAGGACGACCGGCGAGGACGGCCGGGTGTCGTTCCCCGGCTTGCGCGTCGCGCGCACGTGGACGCTGTCGGTCGAGGGCAAGACGTTCTCGCCCGTCGAGATCAAGGCCATCGCGGTCGCCGCGAACACGGTCACCGACCTCGGCGACCTCCTGCTCGGCGACAAGGTCGTCCTGCGCGGCAAGGTCGTCGACGACCGCGGCCGCCCGATCGTCGGCGCGGCGGTCTCGGCCTACGTCGGCGGCGGGCTCGACTTCTCGCAGGGGTTCGCGATCGCCGCGGTCCAGAGCGCGGTCGACACGCCCCTCGCGAGCGACCAGGCGACCACCGACGACCAGGGCGTGTTCGCCCTCGCCTCGCTCACGCCGGGCCGGCCGTACCAGCTCGAGGCCAAGCACCCCGGCTTCGCGCTCGCCGTGCGCGCCGACCTCGTGGTGTCGCCCGACCGCGGCGGCGCGCTCATGACGATCGTGCTCGGCGCCTCCGCCTCCGTGCGCGGCCGCGTCGTGGACGAGGACGGTCGGCCCGTCGCGGGCGCGACCGTGATCGCGCTGGAGGACCAGGGCTTCCGCAACGTCGGCACGATGCTCAAGCGCGACTACGCGACCACGAAGCCCGACGGCACCTACGTCATCGACACGCTGTCGCGCGGCTCGCGCTACCGCTTCGGCGTGAACGCGAAGGGCTACGCCCCGCTCTTCGACGGCATGACGGGCGGCACGACGATCGAGACCGAGGCCACGCGCGACTTCACGCTCGTCAAGGGCGGCGCGATCGCGGGGCACGTGACCGACAAGGCGACCGGCCGGCCCGTCGAGGGCGCGCGCGTCGTCGCGATCGTCGGCACGATGCGCTTCGGCCCCGGCGGCCGTCGCGGCGGCGGCGGCGCGTTCGGCGGGCGAGGCGGCGGGCAGGGCAACGCGGACCCGTCGGCCGACGAGGTCTCGACGCAGATCGTCCTGACGGGCGCCGACGGCGCGTTCCGCATCGAGGGCGTCAAGCCGGGGCCCGTGGCGCTCGGCCAGGTCAAGGCGCCGGGCTACGCCGACTTCTCGGCCTCCGCGTTCCCCGGCTCGCCCGTGGGGTCGTGGGGCGACGTGAAGGCCGGCGAGACGCTCGACGTCAACGTGGCCCTCGAGGCGGGCGGCACCGTGACCGGGCGCGTGCTGGCGGCGACGCCGAGCGGCACGGTGCCGGTCGCGGGCGCGCAGGTGTCGGTGCTCGCGATGTCGTTCCAGACGATGTTCACGGGCTTCGCCACCGCGCTGACCGGCGAGGACGGGTCGTTCAGCGTCACCGGCATCCGCGGGCCCGGCACCTACACGGTGACCGCGACCGCGCCCGGCCTCGTCGCGGGCGACGCGATGAGCCAGGACGCGCAGGTGCAGATGCCCGAGGGCGGCGGCACCGTGACGAAGGACGTGGTGCTCACCGCCGCGGGCGTGGTGCGCGGCGTGGTCACCGACACGAAGGGCGCCCCGGTAGGCGCGGCGCGCGTGCGCGCCCGCCCCGCGCCCGGCGGGCCCGGCGGCCCGGGCGGCGGCCGCGGCGGCGGCTTCTCGGGCGGCATGCTGCGCGGCTTCCTCCCCGGCGGCGGGACCCGCGTCGCGCTCACCGACGACGCCGGCCGCTACGAGCTCGACTCGGTCGCGGCGGGCGAGCGCACGATCGTCGTCGCCGACGCCGACGAGTACGTCGCGTCGGAGAGCGACCCCTTCGAGGCGCGGGCCGGCGAGGTCCGCGAGGTCAACCTCCTGCTCTCGGGCGGCGCGACGCTGCGCGGCCGCGTGGTGGACGACAGCGGGTCGCCCGTCGCCGGGGCGAGGCTGCGCGTCGGCCACCTCGACGCGGACAACGCCGGGCGCGCCACGCTCAACGCGTTCATGACCGACGCGCTGCTCGAGCCGCGCGTCGTGTTCACCGACGAGGGCGGGCTCTTCGAGATCCCGCGCATCCAGGCGGGCCGCACGCTCCTCAAGGCCGAGAAGGACGGGTACGCCGTGACGTACCGCCGCGACCTCGACCTCCAGCCCGACGAGGTCCGCGACAACCACGTCGTGACCCTCGTCAAGGGCCAGTCGATCTCGGGCGTGGTCAAGGGCGAGGACGGCAAGCCGGTCGTCGGCGCGGTGGTGGGCGTCACCAAGCAGGAGAACCCGCAGCGCTTCGGCGGCGGGTCGCCGCAGGACTCGACGGGGACCTCGGACGGCACCGTCGAGCCCCAGATGTCGGACCGCACCGACGCCGAGGGCCGCTTCACCGTCGAGAACGTGCCCACCGGCCCGTCCTACACCGTGGTCGTCTACTTCGCGCCCGGCTACCGCGGCTTCGCGCAGGGCGACGAGGGCGCGGTCAAGCGCGGCGTCCCGACGGGGACGCGCGACGTCGAGCTCGTGCTCAAGGTCGCGCCCGCGGGCGAGTCGCCGTTCCCGATGCCGAGGCCCCCGGCGGGCACCGGCGGGCCGACGCCGACGCCGCCGCGGCCGACCGGCCCCGGGATGGGCGGCGGCTTCCCGCCGCCGATGCCGACGGGGCCCGGCATGGGCGGGTAGCGCGCCGCGACGGCGCGGTACGCTCGCGCCATGGCGTTCTCCCTCCGACGCCTCGGCGCGCTCGCCCTGCTGCTCGCGGCGCTCGCGCTCGTCGCGTGGTTCGTCGTGCCGCGCCTGCGCGTGGACGGCGACGGCGACGGCGCGCGCGACCGCGAGGCCGGCGCGCCGGGCGAGGTGGACGCCTCGGCGCGCGAGGACCTCTCGGCGCTCGCTCGGGCCGAGGCGGGCCGCCTCGAGCGCTTCCCCGGGCTGCGCGTCGAGCGCCGCGGGGCCGGCGTCGTGACGGGGAAGGTCGTCGCGATGGTGCCCGGCGCGGGCGAGCGGCCGCTCGCCGGCGTCGAGATCGAGGTCGTCGCGGTCGTGGACGGCCGCGAGGCGCGCGCCGCCGCCTCGTCCGCCGACGACGGGACCTTCGTGGTCGCGCCGGTGCGCGCGGCGGCCGGGGTCGTGCTGCGCGCGACGAAGGAGCCGTGGCGCGACCTCGTCGTGCGCGGGCTCTCGGTGGACGACGGACGCTCGCTCGACGTCGGGACCCTCGTCTTCGGCGCGCCGACCACGCTCTCGGGCACGGTGCTCGACGCGACGGGGCGCCCCGTCGGAGGCGCGCTCGTGACCGTCGTGCGCGACACCGGGCGCGACGGGCGCGTGGACATGTTCCGGGCGCTGCGCGACCTCGCCGAGGCGCCGGGCCCGCTCGGGGCGACGACGTCGCAGCCCGACGGGAGCTTCTCGCTCGCCGGCCTGCCGCCCGGCCGCTACGTCGTGCGGGTGCGCCGCGGCGGCTACACGACGGGCTGGGCCTCGGGCGTGTTCGTCACGGTGGACGGCGACACGACGGGCGTCCGCGTCGTCCTCGAGGGCGGCGCGGGGTTCGCGGGGCGCGTGCTCGACGAGCGCGGGGCGCCGGTGGGCGGCGCGGTCGTCGTCGCGTTCCCGTTCCGGCTCGAGAAGGCCGACACGTTCCGGCGCGACGAGACCCGCACCGACGCCGACGGCACCTACCGCCTCGACACGCTCTCCGACGGCGTCGCCTACTTCGTCGAGGCGCACGCCGACGGGCGCGCGCCGTTCGGCCGCGTCGCGACGACGCGCGGCGTCTCGCCGCTCGACTTCACCCTCGTCGCGGCGGGCCGCGTCGAGGGGCGCGTGCTCGACGCGCGCACGCAGCAGCCCGTCGCGGGCGCCGAGGTGCTGCTGCTGACCGGGCTCGTGGGCGCCGGCACCGCGCCCGCCTCGGTCGTCGCCGACGCCGGCGGGCGCTTCGTCTTCGAGCACGCGCTCCCGGGCCCCGTGCTGCTCCTCGACGCGACGGCGCCCGGCTACGCGCCGGGCCGCGTCGGCTTCGACGCGAAGGCGCCCAAGACGGTGGTCGCCGGCGAGACGCTCGTCGTGGACGTCTCGCTCTCGGCGGGCGGCGTGGTCCGCGGGAGCGTGCGCGGCGAGGACGGGCGGCCGGTGGCGTGGGCGTCGGTCGTCGCGTACCTGCCGCACGGCCGCTTCGAGGGCGAGGTCGCGGCGCTGACCGACGCGTCGGGCGCGTACCGCCTCGAGGGGCTGCGCGCCGAGACCTGGGAGCTCACCGTCACCGCGCCCGGCTACGCGCCGCCGGTCGCCGACGAGGAGGTCCGCGTCGTCGTCGCCGACGGCGGCCCCGACGTCGTGCGCGACCTCGTGCTGCGCCGCGGCGCGTCGGTGGTCGGGCGGGTCACGACGCCGTCGGGCGAGGCCGCGGGCGGCGTGCCGGTCGCGGTGCGCGCCTCCGACCCGCGTCGCGCGGGCGGGCGCGTGCGCGACCTCGTCGCGGTCACGGCCTCGACGGGCGCGTACCGCATCGCGGGGGCGCCGCCCGACGTGGACCTCGTCGTCGTCGCGACCAGCGACGCGGGCGTGCCCACCGCGAGCCCGCCGTTCCGCGCGCCCGCCGGCGAGACAAAGACCGTGGACCTCGTGCTGCGCCCCGGCGCGAAGCTGATCGGGCGCGTCGTGGACGCGGGCGGGCGCCCCGTCGCCCGCGCGCGCGTGCGCTTCGGGCACGTCGAGCCCGACGAGGTGGGGCGGCTGTCGTCGTCGTTCCGCGCCGACGAGTACCTCGGGCCGCGCACGTTCGTCTCCGACGCCGGCGGCGGGTTCGTCTGCGACGACGTGCCGCCGGGCGCGACGATCCTGCGCGTGGACGCCGACGGGTTCGCCCCGTGGTTCCGCCGCGACCTCACCGTGCCGCCCGAGGGCGACCTGACGGGCGTCACCGCGACGCTGTCGGGCTCGAAGTCCGTGTCGGGGCGCGTCGTCTCCGCGGAGACCGGCGCGCCGCTCGCCGGCGCGTGGGTGTACGCGGTCGCGCGCGACGCACAGGGCGAGCGCGACGACGGTCGCGTGCAGCCGCTCGTCTCGGCGGAGACGGGCGCCGACGGCCGCTACGCGCTCGCCGGGCTCCCGCCGGGCCCGCTGCAGGTGGGCGTGTCCGTCGCGCTCGGCTTCAAGAACGCGTGGGAGGACCGCGAGAGCGCCCGTCGCGAGGACGTCCCGGCGGGGTCGTCGGGCGTGGACTTCCGCCTCGTGCCGCAGGTCCCCACGGCGGGCCGCTGACGATGGAGGACGTCGCCGCCCTCGTCCCGAAGACCTCGGCCGCCGTCGCGGCCGCCCTCGTGCTCGGCGGGGGCGCCGTCGTGCTCGGTGCGGCGGCGCTGGCGCAGGTCGCGGGGCCCGGGGCGGCGGCGGGGCTCGTCGCCGCGCTCGCGCTGCTCGCCGGCGCGCGCGGGCGTCGCGCGGGCGACCGCGAGGCGGCGCTCGGCGCGGTGGCGGTCGCCGCCGCGGCGGCGCTCGCGGTGGTCGCGCGGGTCCTCGTGCGCTCGTTGGGGGAGGCCCCGGCCACGATCGCGCGCGTGGTCCAGGACGTCGCGCCCGCGGGGCCCGACCTCGCGTGGGTCGCCGCGGCGTCGGCCGCGCTCGCCCCGGCCGTGTCGGCGGCGCGCGTGCTGCGTCAGCCGTGGTCGGCGGTCCTCGCCCCGCCGCGGCCGCTGTGGCCCGCGGCCCTCGCCGCCGTCGTCGCGGCGGCCGTGCTCTTCCCGTTGGTCTGCGCCGCCGACCTGCACGGGCGGGCGCTCGTCGCGTCGGCGGTCGGCGGCGTCGCGCCGGACGCGAGCGTGGCCGCGGTGCTCGACGCGACCGCGCCCGGGCTCCCCACCGACCGGGGCCTGCTCGCGTCGTGGCTCGCGCTCGCGGTCGTGCTGCCCTCGCTCGAGGTGCTGCTCCACGGCGTGGTGCGGCGCGCCGCGGAGCGCGTGGGCCGGCTCCCGTTCGTCGTCGCGACGGCGGTCGCCGCCCCCGTGCTCCTCGCGCCCGAGGCGCCGGCGCCGGGCGTGTACGTGGCCGCCCTCGTCACGGGCGCGCTGGCCCGGCGCACGGGCAGCGTCCTCCCGGGCGTGCTCTTCTGGCAGGCGCTCGCGGCGGCGGAGACAGTGTGGGGACCCCTCGCGTAGCGCCCGCGGCGGATGGCGCTTGCGTGGAGGCCTGCGGCGACGGAGGCTGAGGGCGTGCTCGGGGAGGGCTTCCCATGGGGCGCGGCGCGGTGTGGCTCGGCTTGCTGCTCTTCGCGGTGGCGTGGTTCGTCCCGGTGCACGAGGCGCTCGGGCTGAGCGACCAGCTGCCGCCGGGGATCGACCGCCTCGAGGGGGCGACCTCGGCGCGGGTCCCCGGGATCTACCGTGGCCCGCACGGCTGGCGCGCGTGCCGGGCCGCCTGGGACGTCTTGACGTCGCGCGAGGACCGCAAGGGGTTCGAGTCCACGTTGCTCGGGCTGACGCCGCTGCTCAACGGCGTGATGCTCCTCGGCGCGGCCGTCGCCTTCGGGGGCGGGTCGGCGCGGCGGGCGCGGACGGTGGGCGGCCTCCTGCTCGTCGCGTTCGTCTGGGCGTTGGGCTGGCTCTACTGGACCGACGGCGAGTTCCGCCGCGGCCTGCAGGCGGGCTACTGGATGTGGGCGGCCTCGTTCGCCCTCGTCGGCACCGCCTTCCTCGGCGCGCGCGACTGACGATCCTCGGTGCACGGACGCTGCGCGCGGGCCGAGGGGCTCCGCGGTGCCTCGCACCGCGGGGATCACCGGAGGGCGGCGACGAGCTCGCCCGCCTCCCTCCCCGATCGGAGCCCGCCCAGATCGATACAGTGGTGCCAGGCACGGTTGTATCGGCGGGCTAGGCGCGGGCCTACCAGCAGGCGGCTACCGAGACGGGCTCCTGCCGGCGCGGCGGAGGAAGTCGGCCTCGTCGATCACCGCGAGCCCGAGCTCCTTCGCCTTCTTGAGCTTGCTGCCCGCCTCCTCGCCCGCGACGACGAGCGTCGTCTTCGAGGAGACCGAGCCGCCCACGCGCCCGCCCTGCGCCTCCACCAGCGCCTTCGCCTCGTCGCGCGACAACGACGTCAGCCCGCCCGTGAAGACGACCGTCTCGCCCGTGAACGCGCCCTCGCGGCGCGCCGCCGGCGCCACCGGAGCCACGCCCGCCGCCCGCAGCCGCTCGAGCAGCGCGCGGTGGCGCGGCTGCGCGAACCACGTCGCCACCGCCGCCGCCATCGCCGGGCCGACCTCGTGGAGCTCGTCGATCGCCTCCGCGGGCGCCGCCGCCAGCGCCTCGACCGAGCCGAACGCCTCCGCCAGCAGCTTCGCGCCGCGCTCGCCCACCTCGGGGATGCCGAGCGCGTACAGGAAGCGGTCGAGCGGGGGCGTGCGCGCGGCCGCGAGGCGCTCGACGAGGTTCTTCGCGCTCGTCTCGCCCTGGCGGTCGAGCGCGGCCACGGCCTCGCGGGTCAGCGAGAAGAGGTCGGCGGCGTCGCGCAGGAGCCCGGCCTGCACGAACTGGTGCACCTGCTTCGGCCCCACGCCCGCGACGTCGAGGCCGCCGCGCGAGGCGAAGTGGACGATGCGCGCCTCGACCTGCGCGGGGCAGTCGGCGTTCTCGCAGCGCAGCGCCACGCGGTCCTCCGTGCGGACCAGCGGCGTCGCGCACGACGGGCACGTCGAGGGCGGGGCGACCTCGCGCTCGTCGCCGGCGCGCGCCTCCTCGACGACGCCGACCACGCGCGGGATCACGTCGCCCGCGCGCTCGACGACGACCGTGTCGCCGACGCGCACCCCGAGGCGCGCGAGCTCGTCCACGTTGAACAGCGTCGCGCTCGACACCGTGACGCCGCCGACCGCGACCGGCTCGAGGTCGGCCACCGGGCTCACGACCCCGGTGCGGCCCACGCTCCAGACGACGCCGCGCAGCCGCGTGCGCGCGGCGCGGGCGGCGAACTTCCACGCCACCGCCCAGCGCGGCGAGCGGATCCGCATGCCGAGGCGCTCCTGGAGCGCGACGTCGTCCACCTTGACGACCACGCCGTCGATCTCGAAGGGCAGTGCGTCGCGCTCGGCCTCGAACGCGCGAAAGCGCTCCTCGACGGCCGCGAGGCCCTCGACGACCGCGTTGCGGTCGCTGACGGGGAAGCCCCACGCGGCCAGCATCGACAGCGCCTCGCCCTGCGAGCGCGGCGCGGGCCCGTCGGTGGCCGCGACGACGTAGGCGACGAAGCGGATCGGGCGCGAGGCGGGCACCGCGGGGTCCTTCATCCGCAGCGAGCCCGCGCAGAAGTTGCGCGGGTTGGCGTACGGCGCCTCGCCCGCGAGCGAGCCCGCGCGGTTGAGCCGCTCGAAGTCGGCCTTGCGCACGTACGCCTCGCCGCGCACGCACACCGACGCCGGCGCGCCGCCCGACAGCCGCAGCGGGACGCTGCGCACGGTGCGCACGTTGGCCGTGACGTCCTCGCCGACGAAGCCGTCCCCGCGCGTCGCCGCCACCGTCAGCACGCCGCGCTCGTAGACCAGCTCGAGCGAGGCCCCGTCGATCTTGGGCTCGACCGAGTAGCGCAGCACGGCGTCGGCGGGCAGCCGCAGGAACGTCCGCAGCGACGTCTCCCACTCGCTCAGCTCGGCGGCGGAGGTCACGTTGTCGATCGACACCATCGGCACCGGGTGCGGCACCGAGCGGAAGCCCTCCGCCACGGCGCCCGGCACGCGCCGCGTCGGGCTCCCGGGGTCGGCGAGCTCGGGGTGGGCGGCCTCGAGCGCCACGAGCTCGCGGTAGAGCGCGTCGTAGGCCGCGTCGTCCACCTCGGGCCGGTCGAGCACGTAGTAGAGGTGGTCGTGGCGCCGGATCTCGTCGCGGAGGAACGCGGCGCGGGCGGCGGGGTCGGCGGACGGCGTCGTCACGCGCGGGATCCTACGCCGCCCGGCGACCGCGCCGTCGCGCGTCGCGCGAGCGGGCGACGCCGGGCCGCGCCACGCCGCGACGGGGGACGCGGTCCCCCCGGCACGGTGCGCCCCGGTTGTCGCGCGGGGCCCGCTCCGTACGATCGACCCCCCGCCGCCGCGCCCATGACGTTCCCCCAGGTCCTCCTCCTCGTCGTCTACTACGCGATGCTCGGCCTCGTCGCGGTCGTGATGACGTACCGCGCGTTCCTCGTGCTGCGCTACTTCCGCCGCCAGGGCCCCGACCCGGCGCCGGCCGCCCGCTTCGAGCGGCCGCCCCACGTCACCGTCCAGCTGCCGATCTTCAACGAGCGCTACGTCGTCGAGCGGCTGCTCGAGTCGGTGTGCGCGATCGAGTGGCCCCGCGACCGCTTCGAGGTGCAGCTCCTCGACGACTCGACCGACGAGACGACCACGATCGCGGCCGCGAAGGTGGCCGAGCTGCGCGCGCGCGGGATCGACGTCGTGCACGTGCACCGGACCGACCGCCGCGGCTACAAGGCGGGCGCGCTCGCCGCGGCGACGCCGAAGGCCAAGGGCGAGTTCCTCGCCGTCTTCGACGCCGACTTCGTGCCCGAGCCCGACTTCCTGCGCAAGACGATGGACCACTTCACCGACCGCTCGGTGGGGTTCGTCCAGACGCGGTGGACCTACCTCAACCGCGACTACGACCTGCTCACGCAGGGGATGGGGATGCTGCTCGACGGGCACTTCGTGCTCGAGCAGACGACCCGCAGCCGCGGCGGCTACATCTTCAACTTCAACGGCACGGGCGGCGTGTGGCGGCGCAAGGCGATCGACGCCGCCGGCGGCTGGCACGACGACACGATCTGCGAGGACACCGACCTCTCCTACCGCGCGCACCTCGCGGGCTACCGCGGCGTGTTCCTGCGCGACGTGCCGTGCCCGAGCGAGCTCCCGGTGCAGGTCAGCGCGCTCAAGAGCCAGCAGCACCGCTGGGCCAAGGGCCTGACCGAGTGCTTCCTCAAGCTGATGCCGCTGCTCTGGCGCAGCCGGCTCCCGCTGCGCAAGAAGCTCGACGCCTCCGCCCACCTCGGGGCGAACCTCGCCTTCCCCGCGTCGCTGTTCATGACGGTCGTGACGCTGCCCGTGATGCTGCTGCGCATCCAGGGCCACGGCGTGACCCGCCTCGCCTCGGTCGTGGACTCGGCGGTGTTCCTGCTCGTCGTGGTGACGCAGCTGCTCTTCTACGTCGTCGCGACGCGCGAGGTCCACGCGAACTGGTGGAGGCGCCTGCGCTTCCTCCCGTTCTTCCCCCTCGTCGGCGTCGGGCTCGCGGTGAACAACGCGCGCGGCGTGCTCGAGGCGCTCCTCGGCCACCGGACGGAGTTCGTCCGCACGCCGAAGCTCGGCGTGCTCGGCCGCGACGAGAAGACCGCCCGGGCGCGCGCGAAGACGTACGTGCCGGCGAAGGAGTGGATGCAGCCGCTGCTCGAGGTCGCGCTCGGCGGCTACTACGTCTTCATGGGGCTCCAGCAGCTGCGCTTCGGCCTCTACCTCGGCGGGTTCCTGACGCTGGTCCTCTCGGCCGGCCTCTTCACGCTCGGCGGCGCGGCCCTCGCGCTCGCGTTCGGCTCGCGCCGCGGGCCCCGCGCCCCCGCCGCGGAGCCGCCGCCGGTCCCGGTCCCGACCGACGGCTGAGCCCGGGTCTCCGACGAGCCGACGAGGTCGGGGCCGGGCCGTCGGGCGCCCGGACGGCCGAGGCGGGGCCCGCGCGGGGGGGGCGGCCGGCCCCGCCGACCCGTGAAGGCGCGTTTACGGGCGGATCGGCCCCGCGTCGGCACGCCGCGGTTGCCGCCGGGCCCGACCGGGGCCAAGATGCAGGACGGCTCCGGGAGGGCCGCGGTCCCGCCGATCCGTCAGGGTGGGCCGCCCCGACCCGGCTGAGGACCTCGATGGCGCACATCCTGATCGCCGACGACGAGCCGAGCGTGCGCGACGTGCTGCGCAGCCAGCTCGCGGCCTTCGGGCACGAGGTCACGGCCGTCGAGAACGGCCGGCTCGCCGCCGAGGCGGTCCTGCGCACCGAGTACGACCTGATCGTCTCCGACATCCGCATGCCGGAGATGGACGGGATCCAGTTCCTCAAGACCGTGCTGCCCCGCGTCGAGGGCACGACGCCCTGCATCGTGCTCACCGGGTTCCACGACGTCAGCCACGCGATCCGCGCGATCCAGGCCGGCGCCTACGACTACGTCCGCAAGCCGTGGGAGCTCGACGACATCCGGCTCGCGGTCAACCGCGCGCTCCAGCGCCGCGCCGACCTCAAGTTCCGCCGCGACTACCAGACCGACCTCGAGCGTCGCGTCCAGGAGGCGGTGGCCGAGCTCAAGGCCACCTACGACGGGACCATCGTCGGCTTCGCCGCGATCCTCGAGGGCAAGGACACCACGACCGCCGACCACTGCACGCGCGTGCGCGACATGTGCTCGCGGCTCGGGCGCGAGCTCGGGCTCGGCACCGACCGGGTGCGCGACCTCGAGCTGGGCGCGATGCTGCACGACATCGGCAAGTGCAAGGTGCCGGACGCGATCCTGAACAAGCCCGGCGCGCTCACGCCCGACGAGTGGACGACGATGCGCCTGCATCCCGAGTTCGGCGGCGAGATCGTCGAGAAGATCGCGTTCCTGCGTGGGGCGAGCGAGGTCGTGCGCTGCCACCACGAGCGCTGGGACGGCAAGGGCTACCCCAAGGGCCTGCGCGAGCGCGAGATCCCGCTGGCGGCGCGCATCTTCATGGTCGTGGACGCCTACGACACGATCACGTCGAAGCGGCCCTACAAGGAGCCGCAGCCGCCCGAGGCCGCCATCGACGAGATCCGCCGGTGCGCGGGCACGCACTTCGACCCCGAGGTGGTCGCGGCGTTCGAGCGCGTCTTCCCGGAGTTCGCGCAGGCCACGCGTGCGCGCCACGCGTCGGCCGCCGTGCACGCGCCGGTGCCGGTCGGCTGACCGCGCGGCGACGGGCCGGCCGCGGGCGCCCGCGCTCCGCCGCCGTCCGGTCGCCGCTCGCCGTCAGGCGGCGGCTTCCGGCGTCTCCGGGACGTCGTCGAGCACGCCCATCGCGCGGCGGGTCGCCGTGTCGGGGGCCTTGTCGGCGCGCAGCGTCGCGCGGACCACGCCGTCGCGCACCTCGAGCCGGTGGACGCGGGCCTTCGTCTCCCACAGCACGCGGCCGTCGCGCAGGCACACGACGCGCGCGTCGGTGCCGAGCGCCGCGACGTAGCCCTCGGGGTCGTCGAGGCCCGCCGGGACGACGACGTCCACCTCGAGCGCGCGCGTCCGCAGGGCGGTCAGCCGCCCGCGGTAGCGCGGCCCGATGAACGGGATCGCGGCCGGGAACAGGTGCGCGACGACCTCGGTGCGCGCGGTGCGGCGCGCGCGGGCGACCGGCACGACGTCGTCGGCGCGGTGCAACGTGCGCTCGGCGGCCGCCGGCGTACGGGCGGGCGCGAGGAGCTCGGGGTCGTCGGTGGGGGCGCGGACGGCGTCGTCCACCGCGGGCAGCCCGTCGTCGGCGACGTGGCGTCGGGTCTCGTCGCCGTCGAGCTCGATGCCGAGCAGCCGGCAGTCGGAGTCGGTGAGCTCGGGGTCGAAGCGGCAGCCGAGCAGGATCGGCGACGCGGCGGCGGGGCTCGCGACGAGGCGGACGACGGTGGCCTTGGTGACCACGGCGCCGCCGCCGAAGCCCACGTCGATCCCGTCGGGGAAGCGCGACGCGAGCTCGGAGGCGAACGCGACGAGCTCGGCGGGGTTGGAGGGGGCGCGCAGGTCGCCGTCGACCAGCGCGAGCAGCATGCCGCCGCGCGAGACGTCCACCGTGTGGCCGGTCGAGCACGAGCCGTCGTGCCCGCGGCACTCCACGGTCAGCGTGCGCCGCTTGCGCGGGCTGCGGCGCTTGCCGCTCCAAAGGCCAGGGTCGAGTGCGGTGCCGGCGACGGGAATGTCGAGCGTCATAGGGGCCCCCCCCGAGGTCCCGGGTCTGGGGCTCCCCTATCGACCCTTCGCCCTCGGCGGCTTGACGACCCCCCCGGCGGCCCCCGCCCGCGCGTCGGATAGGATCCGCCCATGGGACCCGTCCGGCTCGTCGTGACCGTGATCTGCCTGGCCGCGTTCGGGGCCGCCGTCGGGCTCGAGGTCGCGGTGGCGCAGCGGCACGAGACCAGCGGCCAGGCCGCGTTGACGCGCTCGGCGCGGGCCCTGACGGACGCGCTCTCGGCGCCGCGGGTGGACGCGGCGGCGGTGCAGGCGCTGCTCGCGCCGGGGGCCGACCTCGAGGACCCCCGGGTGCGGCGGGTGATCCAGACGCTGGCCTCGGCGCTGCGCTCGCCGTCGATGGTGACGCGCGTCTCGGTGTCCGACGGCGGGGAGGGGACGTCGTCGCTGCGCGTGCTCGAGGGCGGCCGCCTCGGCCTCGGGACCAGCGACCTCACCCTGTCGTGGGTGCGCCGCCCGGACGGCCGTTGGGGCTTCGACCCGCTCCCCCGGTAGCGCGGCGTGCGCCCGCCGACGCGGCCCCCGGGGGCGGCGCGGCGGGGGAGGCGAGCGCGGCCGGGCGGCGTTGTTGGATGTACGCGGGCTCGTCCCCGCGCGGAGCGCTCCCGATGGTCCGTCCGCTCGCGATCCTCGTCGCCTTGGCTTCCTTCGCGCCGGTTGCGGCCGCGGACGTCCTCGAGCTCCACGACGGGCGCGTCGTCGAGGGCCTCGTCGCGAAGGACGGCGAGGTCTACCGCGTCGCGTCGCGGTTCGGCGAGGCCGAGTTCGCGGCGAAGGACGTCAAGGCGTTCTCGCCGGGCAAGTCCGTCGAGGACCTCTGGCGCGAGCGCAGCGCGGCCCTCGCCCCCGACGACGCGCTGGGGCGCCTCGCGCTCGCGTCGTGGCTGTCCCGCGTCGGTCGCACGACCGAGGCGCAGGCGCTGGCCGAGCAGGTCCTCGCGACCGACCCCGAGTGCGCCGGTGCGCACGAGCTCCTCGGCCACGTGCGCCACCGCGGCACGTGGATGAGCCCCGACGACGCCAAGCGGGCCGACGGCCTCGAGCGCCACGGCGACGCGTGGTTCACGCCGGAGGAGTGGGCGCGCCTCGACGCCGAGAAGCGCACGGCCGCCGAGGACGCGGCGCGCAAGGCCGACGGGCGACGCGTCGCGGCCGCGGTGGACGAGGCGGCGCGGCTGATGCTCGCGCCCGACCCGGCGCTGCGCGCCGAGGGCAAGCGTCGCCTCGAGGCGCTGGCGGCCGAGACGAAGACCGAGTCGATCCGCACGATGATCCCGGCGCTCGAGGCCTTCGCCGGCGCGGCGGACCGCTACGTGGCGGCGATGAAGGCGGGCGAGTCGAAGATGGTGCTGTCGGAGTGCCGGATCCAGCTCGCGCGCCTCAAGCGGCCGATCCGCGAGTTCCAGACGGCGCTGGGCAGCAACCTCGGCCAGGCGCCGGTGAAGATCCAGCTCCCCGAGATCGAGCTGATCAAGGTCGGCACCACGGTCCCGATCCCCGCCCGCTGATCGAAGGATGGGGGGGTACCGTGGGGGGTACCGGGGTACCGAGCCGCGTACGCTTTCTCCAACCCGGGCGGCCGCGCCGCGCGTTCGTCCGCTCGTCCCCGCGACGTGGTCCGCTCGCTGCGGCGCGCAGGGCTCAGCTTGGTGGAAAGGTACGCGGCTCGGTACCTCCCGATCCTCCGGTACCTCCCGATCCTCCGGGACTCGCCCTTTGCGAAGCGAGCGGGAAGGGCTAGGGTGACCTCGTGCTCGGGTACGGGACCCACGTTCAGCACAGCAGGAACGCCGCGATGCGTTCGCGCGTTTCCCGCAGCCGTCCGAAGCGAAGGGAGATTCTGGCACCTCACGAGAGGGTACGAGGCTCCGCAGCCGCCAGAGCACCGGGAACGGCAAGGCGAACATGACGGCAGACTTCGCCGAGTGGATCGAGTTCAGCTCAGAGGCGTCCCTATTGGAGTGGGTCCGAGGCGGAGCTCGCGATGCACTGCTCATCCGATCGGGCGACGGAGATGCTCGCCGACACCTCGGCTTGGAGGTCCCGGTACGTGGACTTGACGGCAGGGCGCTGTCGATCGGCGTTCAGTGTGTGTCCTATGGCATTCTGCCGCAGTGCTTGGTGGTCGGAGCCCGCGCGGCGATGTTCGTTGGGCTCGACAGTTCCATTCATCGCATCGCGGCCCAGGACGCTCGATCGACGCGAGTCGTCGACTCTGACTATGTCTTCTACGAAATGATCGATGTTCCGGCCATCGGCCTGGTTCTCGCCGTGTTCGAGGTCGAGGTTGTGGGCATCAACTACGATGGCTCGATCCGGTGGAGACGCGATCTGCCCGAGATCTGTGGCGGCGTCGCGGTCGAGGGCGCGACGGCGATGGTCAAACTGTGGGAGTCGCACGTGACGTTTGCGCTGAGACTCCAGGATGGAAGTGTCCGAGCGGGTCACCCGTGATCCGTCAACGAGATGCCATCGCGTTGCGCGGACTGGCGCGAACGATCGCGAGTGGTGGAGAACGAGATCGGATCCGCCGGCGGGCGACATCGATGGACGCGTTCGATCTCGGCGTGGCGACCTCCGCGGCGCAGCACAGCACTCGTCTTCGGGCACAGTCGCTGCTCCAGTGGGGGATCGTCTGCGCGGCGCTGACCGGGTGCAGCGTCGGAGCGGAGCCGGAAGCACGGCCTTCGGGATCCGAGGCCGGTGTGCTGCGGCAGTCGTCACCGACGCTGCTGGAACTCGAGTCGAACGGGAGCGACGACGTCCGCCGATTCGCCCACCTCTTGAGCGCTGTCATCCGGGACGGACGCGAGCCCGATGGCCCGGCACGGTCGGCGTTCCTGGAGGACGTGCGGGACCACGAGGCGCTGATCGTCGGGGTCTGGGAGCGCGATGTCCGATCGGCGCCCGCGCGCGTCCGACGGGTCTTGGCGACGGCCATCGCCCGACGGCCGGGCGACGAGACGAACCCGCTTGCGCCCCCGATCGTGGACGAGCTCGCTGTTCCCGGGGACGACTCGAGGCTCGACGCACTCTGGACCGCCTGCGCGCGCGGACGAGTTCCTCCCGTGAAGGCGACGCTCGTCGCGGACCTCGCCTTCGCCGCTGTCACGGACGGCGATTCATGCCTTGCGGCCGCCGCGCTGGTCCGGCTTGGCGATCGCGGCACGGCTGAGGCGGAGTCCACGCTCCGCCGCGCGCTCGCGTCGCCCGACCACCGCATCGAGGCGCTTCGCGCGCTCTTCGAAGCGCGGCGAGTGGTCGCGCCGGACCTGTTCGCGAGCGCGTTGGTGACCGACACCACGCCCGCGTGGGATGCCTCCGAGGAGCTGGGAAGCCGTCCCATCGGCGGTGCGTACTCCACGCGAGGTGTCGCGGTGCTGTGCGTCGCACGTGCGGGTCCGGCGGCGACCGACGAGGTCGAGCGAGCGTGCGCACCTGGATCGTGGGCCGCTCAGGTGCTGGGCTTGGCCAGGCGCCTTCAAGACGGGTCGGCCGAGGCACGCCAGATCGCCTCGCTCAGGCTCGCCGACGCGTCGGATGACACACCGGAGACCCTGTTCCGCCTCGCGGAGGCGGCCGCGTCTCGCCGCCTCGACGAGGAGCTCTCGGCGGAGCTTGTGCGCGCCTACGCCGCGATGGTCGGCGACGGGCGTCGCTGTCGCGATGTCGCGCGCGCGCTGGCACCGTCGCTGGCGCCGGTCGCCGGGCGCTTGGGGCGCGACCGCACGGAACCGATGTCGAATCGGCGGGGCGCGGTTGCCTACCTGAGGCGGCTCGGCGAGCGCGGTCGTGCCGAGCTTGCGACGCTGGAGCAGCGCGCTGCCTCCGATCCTGACCTCCGAGGGGTGCTCACCGGCCGCGATCGCTGAAGATCGATGGCGACGGTTGCGGGCGAGGTACCGAGCCGCGTACGCTTTCACCAACCCGGGCGGCCGCGCCGCGCGTTCGTCCGCCCGTCGCCGCGACGTGGTCCGCTCGCTGCGGCGCGCAGGGCTCGACTTGTTGGAAAGGTACGCGGCTCGGTACCTTGGAACCTGTCCGGACGGGCTTGCGTGGCGCTCTCCGGCCCGAAGTTCGCCACCCCGAAGAAGTCCTATCTCCCCGGACCAGTGCCGTGGTCCTTCGCGTGCTTCTTCCCGTACGGGAAGTACCGAAGCTGATCCGGACTGAGCACAACACTCTTGATGTAGTTCCGTACGTCGCCCTCGAGTTCCGTGTCGCGCAACACGAGTCGTGCCTGCTCGGCTTCCGGGAGTCTCCGGAGATATCTTTCAGAGGCGTCTCGGACGTCAAGCCACTCTTTCCCGCTTCCGGTCGAGAGGTACGCCTCGATGCTCTGGATCTGGCTCGCCGTGAGCTCAGGATCAAGGTCCGTGAGTTGGGCTGACAGCATCTGCCGATAGAAGCGCCGAATGTCCTCAGGATGGCGCGCGCGCCGTGCGCGCGAGATCGCATCCTGTGCGGTTGTCGGCGGCTCGACCTCTGCGGGCACGGGCTCAGCTCCGGGCGGAGTCGGATCCGCGGGTACCGCGGGAGGCGGCTCCGTTGTGCGGGCTGCATCCGATCGGGTCACCACCGGAGGCCGATCGAGCGTCGATGAGAGTCGATCCGTCCGCTCCAGGAGGTACCGGCACTCTTCCTCCGCAACCCGGATTCGGCGCTCAAGGTCGTCGAATCGCGCGCACACCAAGTCGGACTGTGGCGTCACGCTCCGCCATGTCCAAGCACCGGCAACGCCGCCGGCTACACCGAGCATCGTCGAAAGCAGCAGCATCGTCGATTGGCGCATGGAACCTCGGCGTTCGGGGCGGTCCGAGGGTACCGAGCCGCGTACGCTTTCACCAACCCGGGCGGCCGCGCCGCGCGTTCGTCCGCCCGTCCTCGCGACGTGGCCTGCTCGCTGCGGCGCGCAGGGCTCAGCTTGGTGGAAAGGTACGCGGCTCGGTGCCCCCGCGTAGGCGCAACGCGGGCCACGCGACCCCGATGGGCGCGCGGCGCGCGAGACGGCAGTCTCGACGCCTTTCGCGCTCGGGCTCGCGCGGCGCCACGCCGGCCGGAGACCGAGCCACGGGCGCGTACCCTGGTCCGACCTGCCACACTTCGCCCCTTGAAAGGCCGGCGCGAGAGGCTAGGGTGGCCTCCTGCTCGGACATGGGAACCACGCGCAACACGACCCGTGCGATGCGATGCGCTCGCGAGCTCCCCGCTCCTGCCCGAAACGGAGAGCTCCCTTGGCATCCCACACCCGCGGAGGGGCTCGGCCCACGCGCTGGACACACGCGAGATCTTCAGACGGGCAGGATCACGGGATGCGCTGAGTTCGACGCGACTGGACCTGCGGCGAGACGCCTCCGAGGTGAGGGAGGGACCCTCGGTGGTTTCGATCGTCCACGGGCGCTCGAGTCGAAGCCCGTCAAGGGACCGTCCTGCCCGCGGTTCCGCGCTCGTCCCGCTCGGCCAGACGAGAGTCGGGGAGGTGCAAGGTGACCCGCTCGAGAGACTCGTATCTTGTCGAGGTGCTGCGAAGGAAGCACGCTGACGCCGACACGACGAACTTCGGCGTCTCCGACTTCTTGTGGGCCTTCGGGTCCCCCGTCGACGCGATGATGTACCTGCGCCTGTTCTGGCCGGACTTCGTTCAGTTCGAGGGCATGGTGTTTCGGAGCGAGTCTCTGGAGGATGAAGAGGATCGGCGACTGATTCGTGAGGGCCTGAAGCGGTGCGCCGGGGACAAGACCGAGACGGAGAAGTCGTTCAACATCGTCGAAGTGCCGACGAGTCTGTTCGGCCGCGGCGCAGCCGAGTCGAGCGACGAACTCGACACCCTCTTGACAGAGAAGATCGTCGAACTATGGAGTTGCCGTCTCGCCTTCATGTTCCCACGGCAGGAGTTCGTCGTAGAGGCCGTCCCTCCCGAGGAGAACTGCGGCGAACTGGGGGTGACGTTCTACACACGGCGCGGCGGACAAGCGGTTCCGCACCGCGAAGAGAACCCGAGCGGGCGACGATGAACATCCTGTGGACGACGACGGATCTCGCTGCACGCCGATCGCGCGAACGCACTGCCGGCCCGGCTTGTCCCCAGGTGCCGCGGCGATCTCAACGAGTGACTCGGTCAGGCGGCGCGACGCAGGCGAAGGGCGGGCAGATCGCGGTTAGCGCGCCGTCTCCACCCCCGGGATCGTGCAGGGACATGGAACAAGAGGACGCAGGTCGGGGGGGCGGTCGGGGGAGCGGAGGCACTCTTTGCGGCATCCAGCGCTCCCAGGGCGCTGCGGGGTCCAGCCTGATCTTCGTCCGGTTCCGGCTCGTGGTTTCGGGCAAATGCGCGCGCAGGTAGTCACTCTTGGCCTCCGCGGAAGCCTCGGCCTCGCGATCCTGGTCGCGGCGATCTGTGGAGTTGCTGCGCCGCCAAGCAGCGTTCGACGTGCGCTGGCGGCGCCGACGGGTGCGTGGGAGATCACGGTGGTTGACGGGGTCACGGGTCAGGCCCTTGCGGACGCCGAGGCCTATCCCGTCGGGGCCGACCTTGCGGCGCTACTCGGGCGTGAGGCGACTCGTTTTCGTTTCACGGAGGAGATCCTGCGCCGTCAGGCCACACGAGCGGATCTCCGCGGTCGAGTCCGTCTCGATCCGAGCACGGACACGCTTGCGTGGGCTGTCTCGGCGCCGAACTACTCTTGGGGACTCGTCTCCGCCAACCCGCCGCACCCCCTCAGAGTCGAGCTCGAACGAAGTGCGGCGGGACTGGAGCTCCAGCTCCACGCGTCGTTCGCTGCACGACGCGTCTGGGGAGAGCGCGTGCAGCGCGAGCCGTTGGTCGTGGACCTGGGGAGCGCCGACGCACCACGGACGTGGCGGCTTCGCGGGATGAAGCCGGGGGCGTGGCGCTTCGGCGTCGGCGCCTCTCCCGAGGCCTCGGAGACTCGGGTCGCGCGCGAGCTCTTGCCAGGCGTGCTCACCCACTTGGATCTTCCCTACCCCGCGCGACGGGACGTGGAGATTCTCGGCGTCGTAGACAGCACCCGATGGGGAGGCAGACTGCACCAGCTTCGCTTCCACGGGCGAGACGAGCGCGGGTCGGCGGAGACCGCCGACGCCGAGATCCTCGGCGCGGTGCGAGGAATCAGCAGGTTCCGCGTGACGTTGCCGCGGCTCGGGATGTACGTGGTCACCGCAACGGGGAACACGGACGCCCAAGACTGGGCGAAGGTGGTGACCATGACGGGTCCTTCCGAGGCAATCTCCCTCGTGGTTCCCGAGCTTGCGCGGGTTCGCGTTCGATGGAGTCGAGGTTCAGACTCCGGAGACCGTTTCGCGGGGACGAAGGTGTACTGGTCCACCTACCCGGTGGGAGACGGCGCAGGTCAGCTGATGGCAAGCCGGGGACTGCACCCGTTTGACGACGTTCGGCCAACCGAGGCGAGCACATGGTGCGCTGCGGGGCAGATCGTGATCGAAGTGCAACACACCGAATGGGGAGCCAAGGAAGAGGTCGTGGAGCTTCGCGCGGGTGACACCGTCGATGTGGTCGTTCGATTCGATCCGAGTTGACCGACGGTGCAGCGGACAACCGGCCGACGTCGTTCAGGGAGGTACCGAGCCGCGTACGCTTTCACCAACCCGGGCGGCCGCGCCGCGCGTTCGTCCGCCCGTCCCCGCGACGTGGACTGCTCGCTGCGGCGCGCAGGGATCAACTTGGTGGAAAGGCGCGCGGCTCGGTACCTCCAACCGCGGAACGTAGCCGAGCTATCGATCGCCATCGAGGGTGCGACGAAGATCTATCGGCTCGGTTGCCGCCTTCCGCAACTCGTCCAAGGTAACCGCCTGTTCTACGCTACGCCGCTGCCGCTCGATCGCAAAAATGCGGGCTCGGATTTCGGTGTTCTCCGCGGCTCCCTCCAATAGTGCGTGCTCTGTCTTGAGTGCGCTGTCAATGTGATCCAGTACCCTGGGCCTGAGTTCGACAGTACGCGATGCTGATACGGCGTCCGCTAGGAGCGAGACCCATGTGGTCCGATGTTGACGGACTTCCTCCGGGTTCGCGGGGCGAGTGAGCAAGACCCCAATGCGCCCTTCGAAGGCGCGAAACTCCGCTAGAAGCTCATCGTTCGTTCGTGCAGGGGACGCCGCCAGCGTGGGCATTGACTCGGGCGCGGGAGGCGGATTCTCCAGATCGACTCCACGACTAGGGGGTTCACCTCCGCCAAGCCGAAGCAGGGCCCCGACGGTAAGCCCAGCCGAGAAGATCAGCGCGCCAGCCAGCATATGACGTACGACCATGGCTCACCTGTAGGTGCGGCGGGCGGAGCAGGATGCCCGCCCGCCGCACGGGTTCGCTGCCGACTCTAGCCGTCACCCCTCGTCTAGCCGTCACCCCTCGTCGCGTCAGGGGCGGTACGGACCGAGTCGACCTTGCCGTTGTTCACGGTGACTTCGTTGTCCCCGTCCTTCTGCCCCACAGCCTTGTCGGAGGCCGCCTCGACTTCAGAAGCCTCGCCAGACGCGGAATCGGTGGCCGGCTGGAACCCGATCCGCGTCCCGCTCGGGAAGTCATCGGGGTCTTCGGGGGGACGTGTGGGGCGCCAGAAAAGCCTTCCGCTTCGGGAGAGGCGCGAGGGCGAGTCGGTCCGCCGCATCGAGCTGGCTGTCGTGAACATGGTTCCCTAGGTCGAGCACGAGCGCACTTTAGCCCGCGTGGCGCACGGCGCCAGAGGCCTTCGGCTTCTCGGGCCACGGGACGTCGCCGACCCGAGGCCTTGTGCCGACGTGACGCCGCGCGAGCCCGTGGTCGCACAGCGTCTGGATGGCCGCGTCGCGTTCGGCCTTGCGCGCGGCGCCGGGATCGTCGAGGCCGAGCACGCCCGCCTCGATGGCCTCGCGCGCGCGGGCGTAGAACTCCTCCCGGTCCACGCACGTGTCGCCACGCGGCAGCATTCGGTCGAGCTGGTCGGCCGTGCGCCACCCGCGGGACGCGCGCGGGCGTGCGCCGTCCAGCCGTCGGGCGGCCTCGCCGGCGCGCTGCGCGGCCTCGGCGTGGTCGCGCAGCGCCACCCCCTTTCCGAGCCCGCTCTCGGCCTTCACCTCGGCGTGCGCACGCTCGATCGCCGGGTTGTCCGTCGGGGTGTGCACGCGCGAGATCAGCAGCACGACCTGGGCGTCCACGAGTGCTCGAAGCACTTCGGCGGAGAGGTAGTTCGATCCGTTGTCGACCTGCAGCACGAGCGGGAAGCCGCCGCGCTCCCTCGCCGCCTGCCGTAGTCCCGCGAGCACCTCCTTCGCCGTCGCCGGCGGCCCCGCCGACAGGCGCACCGTCCCGAGCGTCGCCCGGTCGCGCACGGGGAGGTACCGGGGAGGTACCGAGCCGCGTACGCTTTCACCAACCCGGGCGGCCGCGCCGCGCGTTCGTCCGCCCGTCCCCGCGACGTGGACTGCTCGCTGCGGCGCGCAGGGCTCAACGTGGTGGAAAGGTACGCGGCTCGGTACCTTCCTCGCGGACTGCTGCCTCGGGCTGCTCGGGCGGCCGTCGCCGTCCGTGCGAACGGTGGACACCGGGTGCTGGCCCACGATCCATCCGCCCCCGGACTCGAGGTGCGCCGACGCGTGGCCGGTGATCGGCGACCACTGGCGGTCGCTCGCGGCGGTGCAGTCCGTCGCGACGGCTCCGAGGAGCGACGTCCACGTTCTGGCCGGGGCGATCCGCGACTCAGACGTCAGGGACGCGGAGTGGGCGCGGTTTCGGCCGCTGTTGGGCTGCACGCCGGGTACGCCTGACGGAGACTGGTGGTTCCTCGGCTACGACGCGATCGACGTCACGTTCCGCAGCGTCCTCTACGGATGCGGCGAATTCTCACTCTCCGAGGACTGCGCGCGCGATCCGAGAGTCGCGGCCGCACGAGCTCGATTGAACCTGTTCGGGTTGTTCATGACGATCGACGACGCGGAGGCCGCCTCTCGACTGGCGGGCGAGCTCAGCACGGGCGGCGCCTCGGCCGCGATCCCGTGCGCCGTCTTCGAGGTGCTCGCGGCGGGCGGCCGCAGCGGCCCAGCGATCTTGGACCGCGAGTAGCGCGCAGGCCGAGCCGCGCGGCAGCGTCCCGGCTCTGCGGGGGCGTCTTCCCGGGCGTGGGTGCATGCGCTGGCCTGCTCTTCCGCGACTCGCCTCTTGCGATGCGGACGGGGCGGGCTAGGGTGACCTCGTGCTCGGGCACGGGACCCACGACCAGCACAGCCGGAACGCTGCGATGCGTCCGCGCGTTTCCCGCGGTCGTCCGAAGCGACGGTACCTCGCGGTGCTCGCCATGGGCCTGCTCGCCGTCGTCGGGACGGCGCGCGGGTCCGACGCTCCCGTCGCGGTGACAGCGCGCATCCGGGCCGGGATCGAGGCGGGGCGGCTCCAGGTCGCCATCGATGCCGGGCGGGAACTGGCGCGATACGTCCTCTCCCGCGTGTACGAGGACGTGCGGCGCGGGTTCCCCACCCCGCCGGAGGGGTGGGAGGGGTGGACGATGACGCGATTCGTCCCTCCCACCGAGGATCCCAATCTCGTCTTCGACGCCGTCGCGACGTTTCAGGCCGACTACCGCGGGCCGGACGGAGCCGAAGTCTCGGTCCGCCTCGAGGGACGGCGTGGGGCGGTGGCGCGAGACCTGACGCGCTCCATCCTCGAGGCCCCCGCCGCGGACCGCTTCGACCATCCGCGAAAGTCGTTGCACACTCGAGGGCGATGGGGGACGACCTCCGACGGCCGGCAGGAACTCCTGCTGCGACAGGTGTTCGAGGGCCACTTGGAGCACGACGACTACCCGTTCGTCCGGATCACGGGCGGCGCGGCGATGCGACGGGAGGAGGTGGGCTCGTGGGGGACCCTGCGTGTGCTTGGGTTGATCTGGGGCGGACTCGTGTGCTTCTCGGGGGAGACGACGCTGCTGACCCGGATCAGCCGGTCGACCCGCGAGTCGTTGGAGCGGATCGACACCTGGCTGGAGACCCCCGAGGAGCGGAGAGTCATCGCGGTGCCCTCCGCGCTCCGTCGGGAGCTCCTCAGCGTCCTCCGGAGGCTCGCGCTGCGGCAGGGACAGCGCTTCACGGACGCCGTGCGCCCTGCGGTGGCGGACTGGCCGCCGGTCGGCGCATCGGACCACTCGATCTCTTGGACGCTCCCGATCACGCGGCACGTGTGCAGCGTGCTCGCGCTTCGAGGCCCGATCTTCGTCACGGCTTGGACGGCGCCGGGGGCCCCCGTCGTTCCGTCGGGGGTTCCGTCGGAGGAGGTCGCGCTTTCCAACGGCACGTGGCGCCGCTCCCGCCGATCCGGCGGTGCCGACGTCGCGTGGGAGATCGCGGTGCCCGGCACCGCGTGGTTCGTGTCCGTCGCGGGCGACGATCGTGACGGGACGGTGCGCGCCGCGGCTCAGCGGCTCTCGCTCGAGCGGGTGGCCGAGGCGCTTCGCTGACGCGAGCCGGGCGCAGGTGGGGCCGCCGCCTGCGGTCGCCGGGGGGGGCTTCGCTGCTGCCACAATGTCACGCGCCGCCCCGGGCCATCCGTGCGGCGTGACAACTTGTCAGCGAGCCGTCGTCCCCCGGACCCGTGCGCCCCGTCCTCTGCCGCCATAACTCCTTTCTGGGCATCCGGTTCC
Organism: Planctomycetota bacterium; assembly: GCA_020851795.1. Classification (GTDB taxonomy): domain Bacteria; phylum Planctomycetota; class PLA2; order PLA2; family JAEUHO01; genus JAEUHO01. The sequence continues at coordinate 40,470 of JADZCA010000071.1, forward strand.
GCCTTCATCGCGCCGCGCGCCGCGCGGCGCGATGTGGCATCGGGTTTGTTCTCCGCCGCCGTGTCCCTGTCCCGGCCCGTGCTGATCGGCGCGCGACCGTCTCGGTTTCGCGAGGAGCTCGCGGGGTGGGTCCGGGGGCAGGGCTTCGATCCGTTCGTCACCGAGGTCGGCCGCGTCGCGGTCGACGTCGTCCGACGGACGCCGGAGATCCCCACGTTCCTCGACGCCGACCTCGCAGAGGACGACGTCGGGGAGGTCTGGCGGGTGGTCCGCCCGATCGCGGGGTCCTCGGGGGCGCGACGGCTGGTGCTGCTGGCCGAGCGTCGCTCGAAGGAGCTCTGGATGACGGCCTTGGCCGACGGGGTGGCGACGGTGCTGCCGCTGCCGGCCGAACGGGACGTGGTGCTCTGCGCGCTGCGGATCGTGACCAGGGACTGACGGCAGCGGACGGCAACTGACGGCAAGGCAAAAGGACGGGCGGGGCCGCGGCCCCGCCTGCACGGGTGACCGATGGCGAAGATTCGTCCCCTCCACGACAAGGTGCTCGTCGAGCGCGTCGAGTCCCTCGACAAGACCGCCGGCGGCATCGTCCTCCCCGACACGGCGAAGGAGAAGCCCACCGAGGGCCGCGTGATCGCGGTCGGCGCCGGGCGCCTCGACGACGCGGGCCAGCGGATCGCGATGAGCGTCAAGACCGGCGACCGCGTGCTCTTCGGCTCGTTCGCCGGGACCGCGGTGAAGGAGTCGGGCAAGGAGTACCTGCTCCTCGACGAGAGCGAGCTCCTCGGCGTGATCGACGACGCGCCGTGGGGCGGCGCGGCCCCCGGAAAGGCCGCCAAGTCCTCCTCCAAGAAGTCGTAGTCGTCCCGAACCCAGAGACCGAGGGAGCCCCCCATGCCCGCCAAGCAGATCGTCTACAACCAGGACGCGCGCGAGCGCATCCGCGCCGGCGTCCGCCAGCTCGCCCGCGCCGTCAAGGTCACCCTCGGGCCCCGCGGCCGCAACGTGGTGATCCAGAAGTCCTTCGGCTCGCCCACCGTCACCAAGGACGGCGTGACGGTCGCGAAGGAGGTCGAGCTCAAGGACCCCTACGAGAACATCGGCGCCCAGATGGTGAAGGAGGTCGCGAGCAAGACCTCCGACGTCGCCGGCGACGGCACGACGACCGCGACCGTGCTCGCCGAGGCCGTCTTCGAGGAGGGCCTCAAGAACGTCGCCGCGGGCGCGTCGCCGATCGGCGTCAAGAACGGGATCGCCAAGGCCGTCGAGGCCGTCGTCGCCAAGCTCGAGGCGATGAAGACGCCGGTCAAGGGCAACAAGGAGATCGCCCAGGTCGGCACGATCGCCGCGAACAACGACCCCGAGATCGGCCGCCAGATCGCCGAGGCGATGGACCGCGTCGGCAAGGACGGCGTCATCACGGTCGAGGAGGGCAAGGGCCTCGACACGACCGTCGAGTGGGTCGAGGGCATGCAGTTCGACAAGGGCTTCGCCTCGCCGCACTTCGTGACCAACGTCGAGGAGCAGGCCTGCGAGCTCGACAAGCCCTACATCCTCGTCCACGAGAAGAAGCTCTCGAGCGTCAAGGACATCCTCCCGCTGCTCGAGAAGGTCGCCAAGAGCGGCCGCTCGCTGCTCGTGATCGCCGAGGAGATCGAGGGCGAGGCGCTCGCGACCTTCGTCGTGAACAAGCTGCGCGGCGTGTTCCCGTGCTGCGCGGTCAAGGCGCCCGGCTTCGGCGACCGCCGCAAGGCCATGCTCCAGGACATCGCGGCCGTCACCGGCGCCCGCGCGGTCATGGAGGACCTCGGCATCGACGTGGCCACGCTCGACCTCCGCGACCTCGGCAGCGCCAAGAAGGTGATCGTCGGCAAGGAAGAGACGACGATCATCGACGGCGGCGGCAAGAAGGACGAGGTCCAGGGCCGCATCGCGCAGATCAAGAAGGAGCTCGAGGGCACGACGAGCGACTACGACAAGGAGAAGCTCCAGGAGCGGCTCGCCAAGCTGGCGGGCGGCGTGGCGCAGATCCAGGTCGGCGCCGCGACCGAGGCCGAGATGAAGGAGAAGAAGGCCCGCGTCGAGGACGCGCTGCACGCCACGCGCGCGGCCGTGGACGAGGGCATCCTCCCCGGCGGCGGCGTCGCGCTCGTGCGCGCGTCGGCCGGCCTCGACGGCCTCAAGGTCTCCGGCGACGAGAAGGTCGGCGTCGGGATCGTGCGCCGCGCGCTCGAGGCGCCGATCAAGCAGATCGCCCAGAACGCCGGCGTGGACGGCTCGATCGTCCTCCAGAAGGTGCGCGACGCGAAGGAGCAGAACTTCGGCTACAACGCCGCCACCGACACGTACGAGGACATGGTCAAGGCCGGCGTGATCGACCCGACCAAGGTCGTCCGCACCGCGCTCCAGAACGCCGCGTCGATCGCGACGCTCCTCCTCACCACCGAGGCCGTCATCTCCGAGATCCCCGAGAAGAAGGAGAAGGCCCCGGGCGCCGGCGCCGGCATGGGCGGCATGGGTGGGATGGGCGGCATGGGGGGCATGGGCGGCGACTTCTGACGCGCAGGCCGGACGCCGCCCGCGGCGCCCGGCCCGACGCACCCGCGGCCCCGGTCGCTCTCGTGGCGGCCGGGGCCGCTTCGTGTCCGCGCCGCGTCGCGCCGTCGCCGCCGGGCGCGGTCAGGCTCGCGCCGCGAGGAGGCGCTCGAGCGCGTCGAGCTCGTCGAGGCAGGGTCGGAAGCGCAGGCGCTCGCGCGCCCGGTCCAGCGGCAGCAGCTCGACCGCGTCGTGCTCGTCCGAGAGCGTCACCGACGCCTCGCGGACGTGCGTCGGCAGCAGGGCCGCGAGGCTCCGCTTGCGGAACCACGCGCCCGAGATCGGCCCGCGGAACTCGAGCCACAGCCCGAGGTCGAAGATCTCGACCCCGTCCGCGAGCCCGGTCTCCTCGCGGATCTCGCGCAGGGCCGCGGCCCGCAGCGACGCGTCGAACGCCTCGACGCGGCCCGAGCAGCCCTGCCAGAACCCGCCGCTGGCGGGCGTGCGGCGCAGCAGCAGCAGCTGCCAGCCGTCGGCGCCCGGCACGGCCATCCACGACTCGACGGTCAGGCGCGGCTCCTCGCGGGTCCCCCGGCCCAGGGGCGGCAGCGGGCCGTCGAGGAGGGCGGGGTCGGCGCTCATCGGCCGCAGCCTACCCGAGGTCCCGTCCCGCGACGGTCACGGCCGCCGCGCGGCCGGCCGCGGTGGGCCCCTCGACGACACGGCCGCGGCGGGGACGGGCCCCGCCGCGGCCGTGCGGCGACGTCGTGCGGACGCGGCCCGGCGCGGCGCCGGGCCCCTGCGGTCACGGGAAGATCCCGCGCTCCTTGTACGAGGTCGAGACGCGGTCGACGGCGCGGATCATCGCCGCGTTGCGCATGTCGGTCTTGTACTGCGCCTTGACGCGCATGGTGCGGTCGAAGGCGTCGGTGATGCGGCGCTTGAGCTTGGCGCGCACCTCGTCGAGGTACCACGACTCGCCCTGCTTGTTCTGCGTCCACTCGAAGTAGCTGACGATCACGCCGCCCGAGTTGCAGAGGATGTCGGGGATCAGGTCGATGCCGCGCTTGACGAAGATCTCGTCGGCCTTCGGCGTCGTCGGGCCGTTGGCGCCCTCGGCGACGAGCTTCACGTCGATGATCGGCGCGTTCTTGCTCGTGATCTGCGCCTCGAGCGCGGCCGGGATCAGGATGTCGGCCTTGATCTTCCACAGGTCGTCGCGCTCGATCGCCTTCGCGCCGGGGAAGCCCGCGATGCCCTTCTTCTCGATCGCGTACTTGAACAGGGCCTCGACGTCGATCCCGTTGGCGTTGTGGATCGTGCCGGTGTGGTCCTGCGCGGCCAGCAGCGTGCTGCCGTACTCGCCCGTCAGGATCTTGGCGGCGAACGAGCCGACGTTGCCGAAGCCCTGCACGACGTAGGTGGCCTTGGCGAGGTCGAACTTCTTCTCCTGCGCCCACGCCGCGATCGTGTAGACGACGCCGCGGCCGGTGGCTTCGTCGCGCCCCTCGCTGCCGCCCGCCGAGACCGGCTTGCCGGTGACGACGTGGCGCGAGACGTTCTTGTGGGCCGCGCCGAAGGTGTTGACGTACGTGTCCATCATCCACACCATCGTCTGGCCGTTGGTGCCGACGTCGGGCGCGGGGATGTCGAAGTCGGGCCCGATGTTGGAGCCCAGCGCGTGCGTGAAGCGGCGCGTGATGCGCTGCAGCTCGTCGGCCGAGTACTTCGTCGGGTCGATCTGGATGCCGCCCTTGCCGCCGCCGAAGGGCAGGCCGGCCAGCGAGCACTTCCAGGTCATCCAAGCGGCCAGGGCCTTCACCTCGTCGAGGTGGACCTGCGGGTGGTAGCGGATGCCGCCCTTGTAGCAGCCGAGGATGTTGTTGTGCTGGATCCGGTAGCCCTTGAAGAGCTGGTAGGACCCGTTGTCCATGCGGACCGGGAAGTTGACGATGATCTCGTTCTTGGGCTGCGACAGGATGACGCGCAGGTCCTTGTCGAGGTTCATCGTGTCCGCGGCGCGGGTGAACTGCGACGCGGCCATCTGGTAGAGGTTCTCGAAGCCCTCGACGGCGATGGCGGCCTGGGGGGCGGGAGCGGCGGTCTGGCTCACGACGGGCCTCCGGGGTCCGAAGGGACGTTCCGATGACGGGAGACGACGGTCGGACCAGCGTAGCGGGGGGGCCTCCCCCGTCCACCAAACCGGGCACCCTCCACGTCGGCACCGCGGGGTTCTCCTACCCGGACTGGGCCGGTCCGGTCTACGGAGGCCGGGTGCCCTCCGGTCCGGACGCGCTCGCCACGCTCTCGCGGTGGGTGGACCTGCTCGAGGTCAACGTCTCGCACTACCGTGCGCCCTCCTCGCAGACCGCGGAGACGTGGCTGCGCGCGACGCGGGACCGCCCGGGTTTCCGCTTCACCGCGAAGCTGCACCGCGCCTACACGCACGGCCCCGAAGCGCCCACGCGCGCCGAGCACCGCGCGATGCGCGCGTTCCTCGACGCGCTCGGCTCCGACGGCCGTCTCGTCGGCGCGCTCGCCCAGTTCCCGCCGTCCTTCCGTCACGGCCCGCGCACGCTCGCCTACGTCCGGCGCCTCGTCGAGCACTTCGCCGGCGTGCCGCTCGCCGTCGAGGTGCGCGACGCGTCGTGGGACCGCGCCGAGGTCTTCGACGCGCTCGCGGCGGCGGGCGCGACGTGGGTCGTGGCCGACTGGACGCCCGGGCCGGGCTGGATCGAGGCGCGCACGGTCGCGTCGCCCCGGCTGGGCTACGTGCGGCTGCACGGGCGCAACCCCGCGTGGTACCAGCGCGGCGTCGGGCGCGACCGCCGCTACGACCATCTCTACCCGCGCGCCGACCTCGAGGCGTTCGCCGCGCGCGTCGCGGCGCTGCGAGCGCTGGCGGCCTCGGTGGTCGTCGTCGCCAACAACCACTTCGGCGGCCAGGCCGTCGCGAACGCCCTCGAGCTCAAGGCGATCGTCGAGGGCGCGCCCGTGCCGGGGCCCGCGTCCCTCGTCGAGGCGTTTCCGTCGCTCGCCGACGTCGTCCGGCCCGACACACCGGGCGGGACTGTGGGCCCCCCCGCGGGGGGCTGGTTCAATCGCTGATCTCGCCCGTCGCCCGTCCGGGGGGATCGTCTTCGCGCCCGCATGTCGCCGGTCCACCTGTCCCTGCTCGGCGACGCTCCCGTCCGGGTCCCGGTCGTCGACGACCCCTTCTGGATCGGGCGCGATCCCGGCTGCGACCTCTGCCTGTGGGACCTGCGCGTCTCGCGCAAGCACGCCCGGATCGAGCGCGGGGCCGGCGGCTTCGTCCTCGTCGCCGAGGGCCGCCACGGGGTCTTCGTCAACGGCCGTCGCGTGGACCTCTCGCCCGTCCGCGACGGCGACGAGATCGGCCTGACGCCGCCGCAGGACGCGACGCCCGTGTCCCTGCGCTTCCTCAACACGCTCCCCGGCGCCGGGGCCCCGCCGCCGGGCACGTCGATCTCGGCCGCATGGCTCGAGGCCGAGAAGGTGCGCGAAGGCCCGCCGCGCATCGTCGCCGACTACGAGGTGCTCGGCCCGCTCACCGGCGACGGCCCGACCGCGCCGCGGCTCGCCAGGGAGCGCACGTCGCGCCGCGACGTCGTGCTCTCGGTGTTTCCGCCGGTGCCCGTCGGCGCGCCGGCCGACGCGTGGCTGCGCTTCCTGACCGCGGTCGCGGGCGCGGAGCACCCGGCGCTCGCGCGCGTCGTGGACGGCGGCCTCGACGCGGTGACCGAGGGCGCGATGCGCTGGCTCGCGACCCCCGTCGTGCGGGGGCGGCCTGCGTGGCTGCGCGTGCGCGAGGGGCCGCAGGCGCCGATCACGGTGGTCCGCCGGCTGCGCGCGCTCGCCGCCGGCCTCCACCTCCTCCACAGCCGCGGCGTCGTGCACGGCGCGGTGACGCCCAGCCACGTGCTGCTGCGCAAGGACGGCAGCGCGGTGCTGGTCGGCTACGGGCGTGCGTTCCTGCGCCGCGACGGCGTGTTCGAGGGGCAGACGCCGGTGCGCGACCCGCTCTACGTCGCCCCCGAGGTGCGCGCCGAGCCGACCCGCCTGCCCGGGCCCGCCGGCGACGTGTTCGGCCTCGCCGCGACGGGGTGGGCGCTGCTCGCCGGCCGCGACCCGTTCCCGGTCGCCGACGGCGGCGGCCTGCCGCCGGTGGGCGCCGCGGGCCCCGCGGTCCCGGCCTCCGTCGAGGACGCGCTGCGCCGCGCGCTCGACCCCGATCCCGTGCAACGGCCGACGGCCGAGGACTTCGGCCACGCGCTCGCGTTCGCCGAGGCCTCGCTCGCCTCGGCGGAGGGAGCCTCGTGAGCGACGTCGTCCTGCGCGGGGGACCGCCGGTCCATCCGTGGGTGTTCCGCAAGCGCGTCCACGACGTGCGCGGCCGCCCGCGCGACGGCGACGTCGTCGCGCTCTGGACGCGCGAGGGGCGCGCGTGCGGCTTCGGGTTCTGGCACTCGCGCTCGCTCGTCGCGGTGCGCGTGCTGTCCTACGTCCCCGACCGGCCGCCGGACGGCGTCTGGCTGCGCGAGCGGCTCGCCGCCGCCGAGCGCATCCGCGTGGGCGACCTGCGGCTCCCCGACGTGACCGACGCTTGGCGCACCTGCCACGGCGAGGCGGACGGGCTGCCCGGCCTCGTCGTGGACCGCTACGGCGACGCCGCGGTCGCGAGCCTCTTCAGCGTCGGGTGGTACCGCCGGCTCGCCGAGGTCGAGGCGGCTGCGCGCGAGGTGCTCGGCGTGCGCCGCTTCGTCGCGCGCACCGACGAGCGCACGGCGGTGATGGAGGGGTTCCGCTGCGACCCGCCGCCCGACGCGGGGCGCGTCGAGGTCAGCGAGCGGGGCACGCGCTACCTCGTCGACCTCGGCGGCGGCCACAAGACGGGGTTCTTCCTCGACCAGCGCGACCACCGCGACCTCGTCGCGCGGCTCGCGCGGGGCCGGCGCGTGTTCGACGGGATGACCTACACGGGCGGCTTCGCGCTCGCGGCGGCGACGCGCGGCGCGCCCGCGTCGGTCGTCGCCGTGGACCTCGACGAGAAGGCCCTCGCGGTCGGGCGCGAGTCGGCGGCGCGCAACGGCGCGTCCGTGGACTTCCGCCACGGCGACGTCTTCGACGCGCTGCGGGCCTACGTCGCCGGCCCGCCCGAGGCGCGGCCGGACCTGCTCGTCGTGGACCCGGCGAAGTGGGCGAAGGACCGCGCGGGCCTGCGCGCCGCGATGTCGAAGTACGCCGACCTCAACCGCCTCGCGATCTCGGCGGTCGCCGACGGCGGGATGGTGCTGACGTGCTCGTGCTCGGGCCTCGTCGCGACCGACGAGTTCGTCGGCATGCTGCGCGGCGTCGCGCTCGACCTGCGCCGCGAGCTGCGCTTCCTCCACGTCGGCGGGGCCGCCCCCGACCACCCCGTCTCGTCGTCGTTCCCCGAGGGCCGCTACCTCAAGTGCGTGCTGCTCTCGCCCGGGCCCGCCGGCGACGGCCCCGGCCGCAGCGAGCGCCCGGGCTCGGCCCGCGACGACGAGCCCGAGCCGCTCACCGAAGACGTCGGCACGCGCTGACGCGCACCCGGGCCGAGTCCGCGAGCCCCGACGGGGGCCCGGCGCGCGTCCGGCGCTCGACGGGCGTCGTCGCCCGTCAGCCGCCGCGCGCGAGGAGGGCGAGGAGGACGCCGTGCGCGAAGAGCTCGCGCTTGCCGTCCGCGATCTTGCTCGCGGCGTTGCGCGCGTGGTCCTCGAGCAGCCGCACCGCGCCCGCTGCGTCCACGGCGAGGGGCAGGTGCTTGCGCGCCACGGGGAAGCCGTCGGGGAAGGCCACGTCGCCGCGCACGGCGAGCAGCACCGGGACGCCGGCCGCGAGCGCCGCGGCGGGCGCGTCGCCCAGCCCGTCGCGCAGGGCGGCGGCCGACGCGAGGACGAACGCGACGTCGGCCGACGCGAGGTCGTCGGCGCGCTCGAGGCCGTGGGCCGACGCGCGCTGCGCGACCTCGTCGGCGAACGGGCGGTCGGAGGGGTGGGTGACGTAGTGGGTGCGCATGGCGGGGAGGGTCGTCCGTCGGTCGGGGGGGCGGCGGGCTACGCCTCGCCCGAGAGGTCCACGGGGCGCGCGATCGGCATGCGCCACCCGACACCGAAGGCGAGCGGGGTCACCTTGAGCCCGGGTGCCGCCTGGCGCCGCTTGTGCTCGGCGCGCTCGACGAGGCGCAGCACGCGCGCCACCGTCGCGCGGTCCTCGCCCGTCGCGACGATCTCGTCGAGCGAACGGCCGTGCTCGACGCGCGCGACGAGGATGCGGTCGAGCACCTCGTAGGGCGGGAGCGAGTCGGCGTCGAGCTGGTTGGGGCGCAGCTCCGCGGTGGGGGGGCGCACGATCGTCGCGTTCGGGACGACCTCGCGCTCGCGGTTGACCGAGCGCGCCAGGCCGTACACGCGCGTCTTCCACACGTCGGCGATCGGCGCGAGGCCGCCGCACATGTCGCCGTAGAGCGTGCAGTAGCCCACCGCGAGCTCGGACTTGTTGCCCGTCGTCAGGACGAGGTGCCCGTGCTTGTTCGAGAGCGCCATCAGCACGCTCCCGCGCACCCGCGCCTGCAGGTTCTCCTCCGCGACGTCGAAGGGCTTGCCCTCGAACGCGGGACGCAGCGTCGCGAGGAACGCGTCGTAGACCGGGCCGATCGGCACGACGCGCCACCCGATGCCGAGGTTCTCGGCGAGGCGGCGCGCGTCGGCCTCGCTCTGGGGCGACGAGTACGGCCCGGGCATCGCGACGCCCACGACGCGGTCGGGCCCGAGCGCCTCGGCGGCGAGCGCGGCGGTCACCGCCGAGTCGATGCCGCCGCTCAGGCCGAGCACGGCGGTCCGGAACCCCGTCTTGCGCGCGTAGCCCGCGACGCCCGCGACGAGGGCGCGGCGCAGCTCGTCGTCGGCGTCGGGCTCGGGGGCCTCCGGGACCGGGTCGCCGTCCACGGCGACGACGCGGAAGTCCTCCTCGAACGCCGCGAGCCGCGCGGTCTCGCGCCCCTGCGCGTCGAAGGCGCGGCTGCGGCCGTCGAAGAGCACGTCGTCGTCGGCGCCGACGAGCTGGCAGACGACGAGGGGCCGCCCGATGCGACGGGCCTCGGCGGCGAACACGCTGCGCCGTCGCGCGTCCTTGCCGAGGTGGTAGGGCGAGGCCGAGAGGTTGACGACGACGTCGGCGCCGGCGCGCGCGAGGTCGCCGAGGGGGTCGCCGTCGTAGAGGCGGCGGCCGCCGACGGGGTCGGCCGCCCAGGCGTCCTCGCACACCGAGAGGCCCACCCGCCGACCGGCGACGGGGACGACGACCGGGTCGCGGCCCGGGGCGAAGTAGCGGGCCTCGTCGAAGACGTCGTAGGTCGGGAGGAGGCGCTTGGCGTAGACGGCCTCGACCCGCCCCGCCCGCAGGAACACCGCGCCGTTGTGGAGCGCGCGGCCGGTCGGGCCCGCGCTGCGGACCACGGTCCCGAGGACCGCCGGGGGGCCGTCCCGATGCTCGTGGGCCAGCGCGGCGACGGCCGCCTCGGCCGCCCGCACGACCCCGTCGCGGAGCAGGAGGTCCCTCGGCGGGTAGCCGACCACGGCGAGCTCGGGGACCAGCAGCAGGTCGGCCCGTTCCGCGCGCGCCCGAGCCCAAGCCGCCCCGATCCGCGCCGCGTTCCCGCGGACGTCGCCGGCCGTCGTGTCCAGCTGGGCCAGCGCGATCCTCACGGGAGCCTCCGGCGGGGGGGGCGGGGTGCCCCCGGCGGCGGAGTCTACCGGGCGCGGCCCGCGGGGCCTCCCTCGCCGGGACGGCTCGCTTGACTCCCCCTAGTCCGCCGGTATCACTACGCGCCCTTCGCGACCCCCGGAGACTCGCCATGCCGCTTTTCGGCTCCGACCTCGCCGACGCATTCGGGTCGATCGAGGACCTGCTCGAGTGGCTGCTCGGCCCCCGCCGCAAGAAGGAGGAGGAGCCGGAGGAGGAGCCCGCCGAGAAGGAGGAGGACGAGGAGGAGGACGACGACGAGGAGGACGAGGACGAGGAGGAGGACGAGGACGTCGACGAGGAGGAGGAAGAAGAGGAAGAAGAGGAGGAAGAGGAAGAGGAGGAGGAGGAAGAAGAGGAAGAGGACGACGACGAGGACGAGGAGCTCGACGAGGACGAGGAAGACCTCGAAGACGACGAGGACGAAGACGAGGACGAAGACGAGGACGAGGACGACGACGACGACGAGGACGAAGACGAGGACTTCGGCGGCGACGACGACTTCTGATCGCGCGGACTAGCGCGGTCGACGCGGGCGCGGCGGGTCCTCCGCCGCGCCCGCGTCGTTTCTGGGCCGCCGCCGCCCGGGCCTGCGCGAGCGCGGGCTACGGGCCCGCGGGGGGCGCGAGGAGGCGGAGGATCGTCTCCCCGTACCGCGCCGCGCGCTTGCGCCCCACGTCGGGCATCGCGGCGAGCGCCTCGAGGTCGGCGGGCGGGGCCTGGGCCATCGCGGCCATCGCCGGGTTGGGCAGCACGACCACGTTGGGCACGCCGCGACGGCGCGCCTCGTCGTTGCGCCAGCGGCGCACGCGCTCCTCGCGCTCGCGCACGAGGTCGGCCTGCGCGCGCTCCTCGGGCGTGCGGCGGGGACGCGTGGGGGCGGGCGGCGCCTCGCCGCGCGCCGCGGCGTCCACGCCGTCGCGCACGACCGCGAGCAGCGCCGGTCCGTCGCCCTGCGCGACGACGCCCCGCACGCCCGGCGTGCTGCCCAGCGCGTCGAGGTCGGCCGGCGGACGGGTCGCGAGCGCGAGCATCGCCTCGTTGCCGAGCACGCGGAAGCGCGGCACGTCGTGGCTCCGCGCCGTCGCTTCGCGCCACGCGAACACGCGCGCGAGCACCGCGCGCCCCGCCGCGTCGAGCGCGTCGGCGCCCTTGACCCCGCGCCACGCCTCGGGGTCGTCGGTGGGCACCGAGCCCTTGCGGGCGGCGAGGCGGCGGAACTCGATGTCGGCCTCCTCGACGAGGTCGGCTGCCTCGAGCCGCGCGCCGAGCCGCGCGCGGAGGTCGAGGAGGTGGCGCGTGTCGCCGCGGAGGTAGGTGACGTGGGCGGGGGTCAGGGGGCGGTGGGCCCAGTCCGCCGTCTGGTAGCGCTTGGACAGCACGAGCCCGTACGCCTGCTCGACGAGCGCAGCGAGCCCGACGCGCTCGTCGCCGAGCAGCGTCGCCGCGATCATCGTGTCGAACACGCGGCGGAACGTGAACCCGTGCTCGCGCGAGAGCATCGCGACGTCGTAGTCGCCGCCGTGGAAGACGATCTCGAGGTCGTCGCGGGCCGCGAGGCCGGCGAGCGGCGAGAGGTCGGGGACGCGCAGCGGGTCCACGATCGCGTCGAGGCCGGGCACGGAGAGCTGCACGACGCACACGCGTTCCCGGTACGCGTGGAGCGAGTTCGCCTCCGTGTCGAGCGCCACGCGCGGCTCGGCGCCGACGCGCTCGACGAGCCGCGCGAGCGCTTCGGAGGACTCGACGAGGACGAGCTCGGGGTCGGGGTCGCTCATTCGTCGCGCTCCGGGGCGTCGAGGCCGTCGGGCGGGACGCCGAACAGGCGCAGCATCGTCTCCGCGGTGCGCCGTGCGGCGTCGCGGTCGGCCGAGCGCGCGACGAAGCGGCGCAGCGAGGCCGCCGCGGCCGCGCGCTCGGCGCGATCGCCGCTGCGCAGCTCGAACCACCCGCGCAGGCGCCACGCGTCGGGCTCGCCGGGCAGGTCGGTCGTCGCGTCCACCGCCGCTTCGAGGCCGCGGGCGCGGTCGCGGTCCACCTCGGCGCGGGCCGCCTCGAGCCGGCGCCGCCCGCGGGCGCGCACGGCCGCGTCGAGCCGCTTCGCGGCGGACTTCGCCTCGGGGCTCTCGTCGCCCCCGCCGAGCTCGCTCGTCAGGAGCTCCCACCGGCGCAGCAACGTGAGGGCCTCGACGTCGCCCTCGACGTCGGGGTCGGCGCGGAGCACGTCGCGCGGGGGCACGAGCGCGTCCGGGTCGCGCGTGAGCAGCAGGCGGGCGAGGCGCAGCCCCGTGCCCGCGGGCGCGCGCGGGCGCCGCGCGGCGAGGGCGCGGCGGAAGGCGTCCTCCGCGCCGGCCTCGTCGCCCGACGTGATGCGCGCGCGCGCCCACTCGGCGAGCAGCGGGCCGTCGTCGGGGAAGCGCGCGGCGAAGGCCGCGCCCTCGGCCGCGGCGCGGGCCGCGTCGGTCCCGTCGGTCAGCGCGCGCAGGAGGTCCTCGGCCGCGCGCGGGTCGCCGGGCGCGCGCTTCACCGCGGCCTCGAAGAAGCGCACCGCCTCGGCCCGCGCCTGCGCGCGCTGCGCGTCGGTCGCGCCGCGGCGGCCCGCCTCGCCCAGCCGCTGGCGGCCGCGGGCCCGCGCGCCGTCCGCGCCGCCCTCGAACGGCACGCGTGACGCCCAGCGCACCGCCTCGTCGGAGGTGGGCGCCGCGTCCACGGCCCGCATGGCCGTGCGCGCGAGCAGCGGCTCGCGCACGGACGCGTCGGGGACGAGCGCGGCGACGTCGGGCGGCGGCCCCGAGCGCAGGAACGCGTAGATCGCCGCACGGTCGCGGCGGGCCCGCTCCGGGTCGCGGAACAGCGTCCACGCGAGCCCGGTCTCGAGCCGCGGGTCGTCGTCGGTCGAGGTCGCGACGTCGCGGCCGAGCGCGGCGCTAAGGCCGAACCCGTCGAGCGCGAGCCGCCGCAGGAGGTCCTCGGGGCCCGCGATGCCGGCCGCGCGCGCGCGCACGCCGAGCGCGCTCTCGCCGAGCACGCGGGCCCAGCGCGCCGCGTCGAGCCGCGGCGTGCCGCGGAAGCCCACGAGCACCACCTCGTCGTTGTAGACGAGCACCCAGCCCGTGGGGAACACCTCGTGCCACGATGCCAGCGCCGTGCGGAACAGCGGGAGCGTCATGTGGAAGATGTTGACCCACTGCGCGAAGACGCCGTCGTCGGTGAGCGCGGCGCGGGCGAGGCGGTACGCGTCGGTGGTGAACAGGTGCCCGGCGCCGGGCACCCACGGGTGGCTCGGCTGCGAGACGACCACGTCGTAGCGCGGCCCGTCCGCCGCCGCGGCGCGCAGCAGCAGGCGGCCGTCGGTGAGGTGCAGGTGGGCCGAGGGCGCGCGCCGCACGAGGAGCGGGCCGCGGTAGCGCTCGACCTGGTCGAGCACCGCCGGCTCGATCTCGGCCACGTCGACGTGCTCGAGCGACGTCGTGAGCAGCGTCTCCACGGTCCACCCCGCGCCGTGGCCGACGACGAGCGCGCGGCGGGGCGCGGGGTGCGCGAGGAAGGGGACGAGCGCGAGGGCGACCTCGGTCTCCGTGCCCGCGTCCGGGTCGGAGGGCGAGATCATCGACTCGGACAGCCCGCCCTGGCGCACGCGCACGACGTTCTTCTCGAGGAGCAGGCCGACGGTGCTCGCCACGCCCTCGCGCGGCCGGATCGGGGGCCCGTCGGGGTCGCCCGGGCGCGTCGGGTACGTCCCGACGGCCGTCTCGGCGAACACCCGCAGGTCGTCCCGCGTCCCGACCTGCACGTCGCTCCACCAGCGGGCGAGCGCGACCACCTCGGGCAGCGACGGGGCGGCGTCCTGCGCGCGTCGCGTCGCCTCGGGCAGGCCGAGCGGCAGGAGCGGGGCCGCGAGCAGGGCGCCGACCCACGCGCGCTTCGCGCCCGCCGAGGCGACCCACACCGCCGCGCCGACGGCGACGCCGAGCCCGCCGAGCAGCAGCAGCGTGCCGGGGCTGCCGAACGCGGGCACGAGGAGGAAGCCGGCGAGCAGGCTGCCGGCGACGTTGCCGAGCGTGTTCCAGGCGTAGACCGACCCGACCTCGCCGGCCGCCCCCGCCGCCGACCGCGCGCGGGCCCGCACCGCGAGCGGGTAGGCCGCCGCGAACGCGAGCAGCGGCGGGACCACGGTCGCGAGCGCGCCCACGATGCGCCCGCGGAACAGCGCGTCCGCGCCGGCGGCGGCGACGCCGTCGGCGGGCGCGGACGCGACCGCGCGCGTCGCCGCCGAGAGCGCCCACGTCGGCACCCACCCCGCCACGGCGATCGACGCGACGGTGGCGACCCCCGAGACGACGAGCACCACCGCGAGGACGAGGTCGGGCCGCCGCACCCTGTCGGCGACCGCGCCGCCGAGCACGCCGCCGAGCGCGGTCCCCGCGAGCACGCCCACGAGCAGCACGGCGAAGCCGTAGACGTGGACCCCGGTCACCGGCTCGAGGAGGCGGAACCACGCGACCTCGCCCGCGAGCGCGAGCAGGCCCGACGCGAACAGCGCGAAGGCCGGCGCCCGCGGGACGCGCGCCGCCGTCGGCCCGGCGGCGGACGCGGCGGCGGGCAGGGGCGCGGGCACCGGCTCCGGTGCGGGGCCCGGGGCGCTCGTGGCCTCCACGTCGTCGGCGGCCGCCGCGCGGCTGCCTCGGGTGTCGGCCAGCAGCAGCAGGAGCGCGGCGAAGAGGTTGCCGGCGCCCGCCACGCGCAGCGAGCCCGTCTCGCCCAGCGTGGGCAGCAGCCACAGCGTCGCCGCCACCGTGCCGCAGGCCGCCCCGAGCGTGTTGACCGCGTACAGCGCGCCCGTCCATCGCCCGGCGCTCTGGAGCTGGTGGACGCGGCCGCGCACGAGGAACGGCAGCACCGCGCCGAGGAACGCGGCCGGGACGAGCAGCACGGGCACGGCGACCAGCGCCGCGGGCCACGCGCTCGGGCCCGGGGCGACCCCGAGCGCGCGCGTCGCGGCGAGGTGCAAGTCGGGCACGACGGCGACGAAGGCGGGCGAGAGCGCCACGAGCACGCCCGCGGCCGCCTCGCAGACGGCGGCGACCCGCATCGGCGAGCGGGCGCGCGGCGCCCGTCGCGCGGCGATCGCGGCGCCGACGCCGAGCCCGCCGAGGAACGCCGCGGACACGACCGCGAGCGCCTCGGCCGACGTGCCCACGCCGCGGCCGAGCCCGCGGAACCACATCGTCTCCGCGGCCAGCGCCGCCGCGCCGGACACCCACGCGGCGAGGAGGAGGAGCGCGGCCATCGCGGGAGCATACCGTCGAGACGCGGTCGCGCGCCCCGGGCCGCCACGGTGAACCCGCGGTCGTCCTGCGCCGTCGAGGGCGGGGTGGCGTCCTGCGCGCGGGCGAGGCGCGGGGCCGGGGGCGATCCGACGTGCCGTGCCGCGTGGCGTCCGCTCCGCGACGCGGCGCCCGCGCACGCGGTCGTCCCGGCCGACGCGCGCCCGGGCCGCGTCGGCGCCCGGCCGGGGCCCGACGGTCGGACGGTGCCGGCGCGGAGGGCGGCCGGGACTCGCGTACCCTCTCGCGGTGACCGACGGCCCGCGCCTCCGCCGCCCCGCCGACGCCCTCCCGGGGCTCCTGGCGGCGCTCGCGTTCGGGGTCGGTGCGCCCGCCGCGCAGCGCGTCTTCGCGGGGGTCGGCCGCTGGACGGCCGGGGCGTGGATCGCGCTCGCGTCGGGCACGGTGTTCCTGGTCGCGACGCGGCTGGGGCTGCGAGCGCCGCCGCCCGGGCCCGTGACCGACACGCAACGGCGCCGGGGGCGCGTCGCGCTCCTCGTCTCGACGGGGGTCGGCCCCGTGCTCGGCGCGTGGTGCGCGCTCGAGGGGCTCGCGCGGCTCTCCGCCCACGAAGCGTCGCTGCTGCTCAACCTCGAGACGCTGTTCACGCCGCTGATCGCCGTCGCCGTCTTCGGCGAGCGGCTCTCGCCGTCGCGCTGGGTGGGCGCGGCGCTGGTGCTCGCGGGGGGCGTGGCGTGCGCGGCGGCGTCGGGGGACGCGCCCGGCGCGGGCGCCGCGTCGGGCGGCGCGCCGTGGATCGCCGCGTCGTGCCTGTGCTGGGCGACCGACAGCAACCTGCTGCGCTACCTCGTCCACCGCGACGCGTTCACCGTCGCCCGCGACAAGGGCCTGCTCGGCGGCGCGGCGGCCTTCGTCGCCGCGGCGGCGACGGGCGAGGTGCCGCCGCTGCCGGGCGCGGCGACGCTCGCGGCGGGCGCCGCGGTCGGCGTCGTCGGCTTCGGCGCGGCCCTCGTCGGCTACCTCGTCAGCGTCCGCCGCGTGGGGACCGCGACCACGGGTGCGCTGTTCGGCACCGGGCCCTTCGTCGGCGTGCTGGTGGCGTGGCTCGCGCTCGGCGAGCGCCCGGGGCTCGTGTTCGGCGCCGCGGCCGTCGCGATGGCGGCGGGCGTCGGGCTGCTGGTGCGGCCGCACCACCCGGGCGCCGCTTCCCACCCCGTCCCGGGCGCGTAGGCTCGGGCCTCCGCGGAGGTCTCCATGGTCGCCCCGTTCAAGAACGAGCCGTTCTCCGACTTCAAGCGCCCCGAGCAGCGGCAGGCGTTCGAGGAGGCGCTCGAGCGCGTGGACGAGGAGCTCGGGGCCGACTACCCCGTCGTGATCGACGGCGAGCGCATCACGCGCGAGGCGACCTTCGAGACGCACGACCCGTCCGACCCCGAGGTCGTCGTCGGGCGCTTCAGCAAGGCCGACGCCGACGACGGCCGTCGCGCCGTGGAGGCCGCCCACGCGGCCTTCCCCGCGTGGTCGGAGACGCCGTGGGCGGACCGCGCGCACCTGCTGTTCGAGATGGCCGACCGGATGCGCAAGGACAAGCACTACTACTCGGCGTGGATGGTGCGCGAGGTCGGCAAGACGTGGCCGGAGGCCGACGGCGACACGGCCGAGGCGATCGACTTCTGCGAGTACTACGGCCGCGAGGCGCTGCGCTACGGCAAGGGGCACCCGGTCGTGCAGACCGAGGACCACAACGAGTTCTTCTACGTGCCGCTCGGCGTCGGCGTCGTCATCCCGCCGTGGAACTTCCCGCTCGCCATCCCGACCGGCATGGCGACGGCGGCGCTCGCGGCCGGCAACACGGTGGTGCTCAAGCCCGCCGAGCTCTCGGCGACGATCGGGTGGAAGCTGTTCGAGCTGCTCGAGGCGGTCGGGTTCCCGCGCGGCGTCGTCAACTTCGTGCCGGGCTCGGGGCGCGTCGCCGGCCAGGCGATGGTCGAGCACCCGAAGACGCGCTTCGTCTCGTTCACCGGGTCGATGGAGGTGGGCCTGCGCCTCGCCGAGACCTGCGGCAAGACGATGCCCGGCCAGCGCTGGATCAAGCGGCTCGTCGCCGAGATGGGCGGCAAGGACGGCATCGTCGTGGACGAGACCGCCGACCTCGACGCGGCCGCCACGGCCATCGTCGCCTCCGCGTTCGGCTTCCAGGGCCAGAAGTGCTCGGCCTGCTCGCGCGCGATCGTCGTGGACGCCGTCTACGACGCGCTGCTCGCGAAGGTGGTCGAGCGCACGAAGGCGCTCAAGGTGGGCGACGCGGCCGACCCGACGGTGAACGTCGGCCCGATGACGGGTGCGGCGCAGCGCGACAAGACGCTCGAGTACTGCGAGATCGCGCGCCAGGAGGGGCGCATCGTCGCGGGCGGGCACGCCGTCGGTGACAAGGGCTACTTCGTGGCGCCCACCGTCGTCGCCGACATCAAGCCCGACGCGCGGCTGGCCCAGGAAGAGGTGTTCGGGCCGGTGCTCTCGTTCCTGCGCGCCAAGGACTGGTCCGACGCGCTCGCGATCGCCAACGACACGCTCTACGGCCTGACCGGCGCCGTGTTCTCGAAGGACCCGCGCCGTCTCGCCGAGGCGAAGCGTCGCTTCTACGTGGGCAACCTCTACCTCAACCGCAAGTGCACCGGCGCGCTGGTCGGGGCGCACCCGTTCGGCGGCTACGACATGAGCGGCACGTGCAGCAAGGCGGGCGGGCCCGACTATCTCGGGCTCTTCCTCCAGTCCAAGTCCGTCGCCACCCGCCGGATCTAGACGAGGGGGCCGGGCTGCGGAGTTCGTGGGCCCCGCTCCGCCTCGGCGGGGTCGCGGGGGTCGGGAGTTGCGGACGCGCAAGGGCGCCCGCGCTCGTCGGGCCCGCGCAAGTCGGTGCCAGGCACCGCAACGCGGTGCCTGGCACCGCGCTGCGGGGCGCAGCGCCCCTCGGTCCCCTCGACCCTCGTCGCAGGGCTCCTCGGTCTCGGGCGCCTCGTCCGCGTGTCGGCGCGGCTGGACACGCGTTCCTCGGCGCGGCTTGTGCGGGTCGCAATTCGGTGCCAGGCACCGCAACGCGGTGCCTGGCACCGCGCTGCGGGTCAGAGGCGCTGCGACTGGTTGCGCGCCTCGACCTCGGCCTCGACGCGCGCCCAGCGGGCGCCCGCGTCCATCGCGATCCGC
>JADZCA010000072.1 GCA_020851795.1 Planctomycetota bacterium
CCCCGCTCGCCGCGACGCGCGCCGTACCACCCAAGGTCGCCGTGCACGCGGCGAGCTCGCGCGGGCCCGCGCCGGAGGGGGAACGCTCGGCGTCGGACCCCGCAGGGCGCGATCGGCAGGCGGTGCGACAGCTCGCGCACCCCGTCCGCGCCCGCAAGCTCGAGGGGTTCCTCGACGTTGGAGCGCCGCCCGCGCGAACGGCGCACCGGCTTCGCTTCGATCTGGCGTGCCCCCGCGCGGCGCGTTCATCCCGCTCGCCCGCAACCGGGCTCGCGGGGGCGCCGCGCGTGCCCGCCGAGGTCACGGACGACGAGGCCGCGTCGGGCCCCGCTCGACCGTCGAGCCACGGTCGGGGCTCGCGGATTGCGCCCGGGCGCGCGTCGGCCGCGACGACGGCGTGTTCTGGCACCACGCCGAGGAGCGGACGACGCGTGGCGACGCGCATCGAATCGCCACGGGCCCTGCGCCACGCCCGGGCGCAAGACGCAGCCCCGACCTCGTCGGCCGCTGACCTCGGTGGGCCCACCCGCTCTCGCGATGCCTCCGTTGCGCGGGCTGTTCCGCGCTCGCGCAGGACGGCGTTGACCCCGCTCGCCGCGGCGCGCGCCGTACCACCCAAGGTCGCCGTGCACGCGACGAGCTCGCGCGGGCCCGCGCCGGAGGGGGAACGCTCGGCGTCGGACCCCGCGGGATGCGACCGGCAGGCGGTGCGCAAGCTCGCGCACCCCGTCCGCGCCCGCAAGCTCGAGGGGTTCCTCGACGTTGGAGCGCCGCCCGCGCGAACGGCGCACCGGCTCCGCCCCGATCTCAGTTCCTCGTCACCGTGATCCGCGTGACGCCGGGCCCGCCGGACGTGACGACGCCCGAGCCTCCGCCGAAGGCCCGGTAGACGACCGTCCCGGCCCCGTCGAACCAGAGCACGCGGATCTCGCGGGCGATCGTGCCGGCGACCGCCGGGAACGAGTACGCGTCCCCGGGATCGAGGCCGACGTCGTACCGGTTCGTCCCTGACGGTCCCGCCACGACGAACGGCTCGTACGTGTAGAAGATCGAGAAGATCTCTCCGACCGAGGCCGCGTCGTTGACGACCTCGAACATCGCCGGCGTGCTGCCGCCCGGGTCTCCGCCGGAGCCGTTGTCGCCGCCACCCCCGCCCCCTCCGCCGCCGCAGGCTGCCAAGATCACCGCGAGTCCGATCCACGCGAGACGCAGGCGAAGTGCACGTCGCATCGCAGCCTCCGGGACGGTACGCGGGGACGCGCGCCGCTCTACTCGGCGGAGTCCGCGCTCCCGCCTTTCGCGGGGACCTGGTCGACACCCGGTCGCACCGAGACGTCGGCACGCCACGTGGAAGCCTGCGCGCGTCAGCCCGACGGGGGGTCGCCGTCGGCCTCGTCCGCCGCCGCGTCGGCGGACGGCGGCGCCATGAGCGCGCGCAGGCGACGCGCGACGAACGCGCCGCCGGCGGCCAACATCGCGAGCGCGCCGTAGCCCACCAGCTCGAACGGCCAGAGGTTGTGCGACGTCGGGTCGGCCACGACGTCGCGCACGATCCCGATCGGCGCGAGCGCCATCGTCGAGAGCCCCGCGACGACCGGCCGCAGGCTGCCCACGACGCCGAGCAACAGCCCCGCGGCGAACACCGCCCCCAGCGAGAGGAGCGACAGGCCGTCCATCGCGGACTTCGGCGCCGGCGTCCCGGCGGGTCGCAAGGCGCCGAGCGCGAGCGCGCCCAGCCCGAGCGCCGCGCCCAGCGCGACCTCTGCGGCCGTCCGTGCCCACCGGACCGCCGGCGTCACCTCGTCGTCGGCCATGCGACGTCCTCCATCGACACCACCGGTACCGCAACCGCCGGCCGCGCGCCACGGGGCACCCGGCGAGGCCGCCCGGCGGGACCGCCGGCGGGACGGCGCTCCGTCCCGGGTTTTGGGCACGCGACGGCGTGGGTACCATCATGGGCTCCCCTCGACGGGGCCCCCCGTCGCGGGGCAGGCCCCGGAGCCGCCCATGACGTTGACGCCGCGAGAGGTGATCGAGCGACTGAAGGCCCTCCAGGAGCTCGACCGCCAGATCGCGACGTTCGACTGGGAGCTCTCCGGCGGTCCGAAGGCCGTCGAGGGGTTCGCGCGCGCGGTGGCCGCCGCCGACGCGAAGATCGCCCAGCTCGAGGAGCGCACGAAGCTGCTGCGCGCGCAGGCCAAGCTGCGCGAGAACGAGGCCAAGACCTCCGAGGCCAAGGTCGAGCGCCTCAACGAGCAGGCCCGCGCCGTCAAGACCAACCGCGAGTTCACCGCGATCCGCAGCGAGATCGCCAACGCGAAGATCGAGCTCGGCAAGATGGAGGAGGAGATCCTCAAGATCATGGAGGCCGTCGCGACCCAGGAGTCGCTCACGGCCGCCGCCCGCGAGGAGCGCGCCAAGGAGCAGAAGAAGCTCGACGCCGAGCGCGCGAAGGTGGACGCCGCCCTCTCGGGCCTGCGCAAGAGCCGCGACGACCACGCCGCGCGCCGCCCGGCCGCGACGAAGGAGATCCCGTCGGAGACGCTCGCGTCCTACGAGCGCGTCCAGAAGGCCCGCGGCAACGCCGTCGTCCCGATCGAGCACGACTTCTGCTCGGGTTGCATGGAGCGCCTCACGCGCAACGACGTGTTCGCGGTGCAGAACGCGAGCCGCATCGTCGTCTGCAAGTCCTGCGGTCGCATCCTTCACGCGTAGGAGCCCGAGTCGCGCGCCCGCGCGGTCAGGCGCGCGGGCGGCGGCGCGAGGGGCGGGCGAGGCGGGCCGAGACGCCGAAGCGCAGGTCGATCGCCGCCAGCCACACGAAGAGCAGCGGGAGGAACAGCGCCCAGGTGCCCGGCTCCGGGCGCCCCCAGGCGACGAGCGCCCACGCCAGCACGCCGGGCGGCGCGAGGACCGCCGCCCCGACGAGCACCGTGCGGATCACCGCCGCGTCGCCGTCCCGCGCGTCGGCGCGACCAGCGCGCGGACCGTCGCCATGAGGTCGACGTCGGTCAGGTGCGCCTTCTCGAACAGCGCGAAGGGGTCGCCCGAGCCGAGGTACTTGTCGGGCGTGCCGACGAGCCGCACCGGCACCGGCGTCGGCGACTGGACGACGACCGCGGCCACCGCGGCGCCGAGCCCGCCCGTCGTCGAGCCCTCCTCGGCCGTCACGAGGAAGCCGGTCTCGCGGGCCGCCGCGAGCACCGCCGCCTCGTCGAGGGGCTTGACCGTGTGCATGCACAGCACGCGCACCTCGAGCCCGTCCTCCTGCTTGAGCCGCTCCGCGGCCAGCAGCGCCGGCGCCGCCATCATGCCGTTGGCGACGATCGTCCCGTCGGTGCCCTCGCGCAGGACGAGCGCCTTGCCGACCTCGAAGGGGGTCGTCTCGCTGGTCAGCGTGGGGACCTTCTCGCGCCCGAAACGGAGGAACACCGGCCCGTCGTGCTGGGCGGCCCAGCGGACGGCGCGACGGGCCTGCCAGTAGTCGGCCGGCACGATCACGACCATGTTCGTGATCGAGCGCATGTTCGACACGTCCTCGACGGACTGGTGCGTCGGCCCGTCCTTGCCGACGCTGATCCCGCCGTGGCAGGCGGCGATCTTCACGTTGCACCTGCTGTAGGCGACCGTGTTGCGGATCTGGTCCCACGAGCGGCCGGCGAGGAACATGGAGTACGACGCGACGAAGGGGACCTTGCCCGTCAGGGACATCCCCGCCGCCGTGTTCACCATGTTGTTCTCGGCGATGCCCATGTCGAAGAAGCGGTCCGGGTAGTGCTCGCCGAACTTCTTCGTCAGCGTGGACTCCGCGAGGTCGGCGTCGAGGACGACCACGCGCGGGTCGTCCTTGCCGAGCGCGACGAGCTCGTCGGAGAGGCCCTGGCGCGTCAGCTCCCACGCGGGGAAGCGCGCCTTGAGCCGCTGCTGCACCGACGCGACCGGGTGCTGCTGCGGGCCGCCGATGGTGGCGATCGACTCGTCGATCGCGCGCGGCCCCTCGAAGCCGAGCTCGCGCAGCGCGACGGCGAGGTGCTTCTCGCGGTCGGTCATCGGCTTGCCGTGCCAGCCCGGCTCGGCCTCGAAGGACGGGCAGCCGCGCATCATGCGCGTCTGGAAGATCACGACCGACGGCTTGCCGTTGTAGAGCTTGCTGCGGTGCAGCGCGACGTGGATCTCTTGGAAGTCGTGGCCCCACGCCTCGACGACGTTCCAGCCGAACGCGCGGAACTTGTCGCCGAGCGGGTCGATCGACATGACGTCGTGCGTCCAGCCGTCGATCTGCGCCTCGTTCTTGTCCACGAGCACCGTGAGGTTGTCGAGCCCGTAGTGGCCGGCGGCCATCGCCGCCTCCCAGTTCTGGCCCTCCTGCAGCTCGCCGTCGCCGACGTTGACCCACACCCGGGGCACGAGGTGGCGGCCCGTCGGCGCGAACTTCTTGAGGCGGTCGCGACGCAGCGCGAGCGCCATCCCCACGCCGACGGAGAGCCCCTGGCCGAGCGAGCCGGTGCCGACCTCGACGCCCGGGACGTAGTGGCGGTTGGGATGGCCCTGCAGGTCGCTCCCCGTGTCGCGGAAGGTCCCGAGCTTGTTGCGCGGGATGAACCCGCGGTGGGCCAGCAGCGCGTACAGCACGGCCGAGCAGTGGCCGTTGGACAGGATGAACCGGTCCCGGTCGGCGTGCAGCGGCTCCTTCGGGTCGAGGTGGAGCTCGTTGAAGAACAGGTAGGTGAGGTAGTCCGCCGCCGACAGCGGGCCGCCGGGGTGGCCCGAGTTGGCGACGTGGGTCATCGTGACCACGTCGCGGCGGATCTGACGGGCGATCTCGGCGAGCTCCGGGAACGTCTTCGGGTCGCGGGCGGGCACGGCGACCTCCTCGGGTGGGGGGGCGGGGCGCCCATGAAAGCACGGGGGGGCCGCGGCCCTGCGGCACGGCGGGGGCGGGTTGCCTTCCCACGCGCGCGCTGGAACCACGTCGAGGAGCGGACGACGAGCGGCGACGCGCATCGATTCGCCACCGGGCCCCGCGTCACGCCCGGGCGCGAGCCGCCGCCCCGACCTCGCCGGCTCGTGAATTCGGCGGGCGAGCGCGGGCGCGTTCGGGCACAATGCGCGCGTCCGTGCGGGCAGGACCGCCGCGGGGGGCGACCTCCGAGGAAAGTCCGGGCTCCACAGGGCAGGGTGGCGGGTAACGCCCGCCGGGCGCAAGCCCAGGGACAGCGCAACAGAGAGCACACCGCCGATGGCCCGCGAGGGATCAGGCAAGGGTGAAACGGTGGGGTAAGAGCCCACCGCGAGGGCGGCAACGTCCTCGGCACGGCAAGCCCCACCCGGAGAAAGGCCACATAGAGGAGGACGGGGGCCCGCAAGGGCTCCCACGGCGCGGCCCGCGCCGTCCAACTCCCGGGTAGGCCGTTCGAGCCCGCCGGCGACGGCGGGTCTAGACCGATGGCGGTCACCGGTCCGAAAGGACCGGGACAGAACCCGGCTTACGGCCCGCACGGACACTCGTCGTCTCCCGCGCCCCGCGCCCGACCGGCGCGGGGCGCGGCGAGCGCAAGAGTCGGGCGGCACGCCCCGGGCCGCCTCACCAGTCGGTGGACTTCTTGTGGTCGTTCCACCACTCGCGGAACTGGCGCGGGTGGGACAGCTGCGTCTGACCGGTGAGCGCCTGCAGCGCGCGCCGCAGCGCCGTGCCGTAGACCTCCCAGTCCTGCCGGGCCTTGTCCATCGCGACCCGGTCCTCGGCGCGGTGGCTCTCCTTCAGGTTCCACGTGGACTCGAAGCGGTCGAGCATGCGCTTGACCGGCTCGAGGCGCTTGGCGCGCGGCGCGCTCTTGAACGCCGCCAGCGCGTCCGCCGCGGCGGCCACGACGCGCGGCGACTCCGACCCGACGAGGTCGGTGAGCGGCTCGAGCGCGGAGACGTCGGCCACCACCGCGAGCGCGTGCGCGATGCGCTCGTGGAGGCGGAACCGGCGGCGGAAGTCGCGGTGCTCGAGCCGCGCGGCCAGCGGCTTGACGAGCCCCTTCGTGTGCACCGTCTCGGCGAACGCCATCACCTTCTGCTCGACCGCGTCGTCGTCGAAGGCGAGCGCCTCGAGGGCGGCGAGCACGCCGTCCTCGCCCCCGAGCGCCTCGAGCGCGTCGAGGTCCTTGACGATCTCGTCGCGCTTCTTCTCCGCGTACGGCCCGCCCGCCATCGCGCGCAGGTCCTTCTCGAGCCGCTCGACGGCCTCCTTGCGCGCCGTGTCGGAGACCGACGGCGCGGGCTTGGGGTCCTCCGCCCGGGCGCAGGGGCCCGCGGACCCGAGGGCGACGCCGAGAGCGAGCAGCAGGGCGGACGGGCTCGGGCGCATGGGCATCCGTGCGAACGCGGCGGGCGACCGCGCGCCTCCCGATGCTACCGGGGGCCGCGGGTCCGTCCGCGTCACGGCCTCCGCCGCGTCTCCGAGATCCGCCGCAGGCGCTCGCGCTCGTCGTCGGAGAGGCCGGCGAGGCCGACCTCGCTCACCTTCTCGAGCAGCCGGTCGAGCTCGGCCGCGTCGTGCTCGTCCCGCCCCGCTCGCGGCGCGGGCGGGGCCTCGAGGACCACCGTCGTCTTCGCGGCGGGGCGGGCGTCGTCGCGGGGCAGCAGGCGCGCGCGCCGCCGCCGGCGCCACCGGGCGAACCAGCCCGAGCGCGAGGGGGCGTCGCCGCCGCCCGGGGCCCCCGACTTCCAGGCGTCGGGGTCGGTCGCCCACGGGTCGGCGGGGGCGCCGTAGGGCCCCTCGGAGAACTGCGCCACCGCCAGCTCGCGCAGGCACGCGAGGAGGTTCGACAGGCCGATGAAGAGGAGCAGGGTCCCGCCGAAGCCGCGCACGCTCATCGCCGTCGCGAGGATCGCGATCGCGCCGAACGCGCCCACGCGGGCCGCGATCGTCGTCGCGCGATTGGGGTGCATCCGCATCGCGAGCACTGCGCGCAGGACGCGGCCGCCGTCCATCGGGAAGAACGGCAGGAGGTTGAAGCCGAGCATCCAGAGGTTGGCCGTGAGCAGCCAGTCCGCGACGTCGAGCGGCAGCGCGTGCGCGCCCACGCGCAGCGGCGGCACGACGGGGCCCAGCGCGAGCGCGAGCCCGACCCAGAACGCGTGCGTCGCGGGGCCCGCCAGCGAGACGAGGGCCTCGGCCCGCGGCCCGGGCGGGGGCGTCATGCCGTGCGCGAGCCCGCCGAGCGCGGAGAGCGTGATCGTCGGGAACGACATCCCGAGGCGGCGCCCGACGAGCGCGTGCCCGAACTCGTGGACGAGCACGACCACGTAGAGCCCGCCCTGCAGGAGCAGGCCGACGCCGACGGCCTCGAGGAGCCCGACCCCCGGCCAGCGCGAGAGCTCGATCGCCGCCACGGCGAGGACGAGGACCGCCGTCCAGAAGACGCGGACCTCGATCCCGGCGACGCGGCCGAGCCGGAAGGACTTCGAGAGGACCGTGTCGAGCGGTCCGAGGGGCGAGTGGGGGTCCATCGCGCGGGGCCCGCCGTCGATTCTACGGGCGCGCGGCGGGCCGGCGGGGCGGCGGCGCCGTCCCGGCGGCCCGTCCGGCCGTCGCCCGGGGCGCGGGCGTCGCCGCGGGCCTGCCGTCCGGTACCCTGCCGCCCGCCCGCGCCGCCGCGGCCCCCGGAGCCCCCCCGCGTGAGCCCTCCCGACCCCCTCCTGCGGTTCCGCTCGCGCTTCCCGATCCTCGGCTCGACGACCTACCTGATCTCGAACTCGCTCGGCGCGATGCCGGCCGAGGCCGAGGCGGACCTGCTCGCGTACGCGCGCACGTGGAAGACGCGCGGCGTCCGCGCGTGGGCGGAGACGTGGTGGGAGCTCGCCCGCGAGGTGGGCGACCAGATCGGCACGCTGTTCGGCGCGCCGAAGGACACCGTGTCGATGCACCAGAACGTGACGATCGCCGAGGCGGTCGTCACGTCGGCCTTCGAGTTCCGCGCGCCGCGCAACCGCGTCGTGTACTCGTCGATGAACTTCCCGTCGGTGCGCTACCTCTACGACCGCTTCGCGCGCGCGCGCGGCGCCGAGATCGTCGAGGTGCCCTCGCCCGACGGCGTCACGGTGCCCACCGAGGCCATGCTCGCGGCGATCGACGAGCGCACGCTGCTCGTCCCGATCAGCCACGTGCTCTTCCAGAGCAGCTACGTGCAGGACGCGGCGGCGATCTGCGCCAAGGCGAAGGCGGTCGGCGCCCACGTCGTGCTCGACGCGTTCCAGTCGGTGGGCACGGTGCCCGTGGACGTCGGGGCGCTCGGCTGCTCGTTCCTGATCGGCGGCACGCTCAAGTGGCTGTGCGGCGGGCCGGGCGGCGCGTTCCTCTACGTGCGGCCCGACCTGCGCGACCGCCTCGCGCCCACGCTGACGGGCTGGATGGCGCACCCCGAGCCCTTCGCCTTCGAGGGGCCGCCGATGCGCTACACGACCGGCGCCTACCGCTGGATGAACGGGACGCCGGCGGTCGCGTCGCTCTACGCGTGCCGCGCGGGCCCGAAGATCGTGGCCGAGGCCGGCGTCGCCGCGATCCGCGAGAAGAGCGTCCGCCAGACGGCGCGGCTCGTCGAGGCGGCGCTCGCGCGCGGCTTCTCGGTGCGCGCGCCGATGGACCCCGCGCGGCGCGGCGGGACCGTGGCCGTGGACGTGCCGCACGCGAAGTACGTCAAGTTCGAGCTGCTCGCGCGCGAGGTGATCGTGGACTACCGGCCCGGCGCGGGCATCCGCATCTCGCCGCACTTCTACACCTCCGACGAGGAGTGCGACCGCGCGGTGGCCGAGATCGACGACATCCTGCGCACGGGCGCGTGGCGCAAGCACGAGACCGTCCGGACGGTGGTGACGTGAGCCGCATCCTCGACATCTCGCGGCCCGTCGCGGCCGGCATCCCGGTCTGGCCGGGCGACACGCCCTACGAGTACCGGCGCACGTGGAAGCTCGGCGGCGGCTGCCCCGTCAACGTGGGCGCGGTCACGATGAGCCTGCACACCGGCGCGCACACCGACGCGCCCTACCACTTCGACGACGCGGGCGCGCCCATCGACGCCGTGGACCTGCGCCGCTACCTCGGGCCCTGCGTGGTCGTGCACGCGAGCCCGGCGCACGGCGGCCTGCGGCCGGAGGACCTGCCGGCGGGGACCGAGGCCGCGCTGCGCGCCGCGCCGCGCCTGCTCGTGCGGACCTACGGCGAGCGCCCGTCGGGCTTCGACACGCACCTGCACCACCTCACGCCCGAGCTCGCGGACTGGCTGGCCGACCGCGGCGTGCGGCTCGTGGGGCTCGACAGCGACTCGATGGACGCCTTCGACAGCAAGGAACTGCCGAGCCACCACCGGCTCGCCGCGCGCGGGGTCGCGATCCTCGAGGGCCTCGACCTCTCCGCCGTCGCGCCGGGCACCTACGACCTCGTCGCGCTGCCGCTGCGCCTCGTCGGTGCCGACGCCAGCCCGGTGCGTGCGATCCTCGTCGCGCGCGACGGGACGTAGCGCGTCCCGGCCCGAGGCCCCGATCCCGGACGAGAACCCGCGAAGCCGACCCCGACTGGAGACGACGACGACCATGGCCGACCCGACCCCCGCCGCCCCCGCGATGCCCGTCGAGCAGCGCGCGCTCCTGCTCGAGCTCGAGGCGCTGCTCCCGCACCTGCGCGCCGCGGACCCGAAGGACCCCGCGGCGGCCGAGCGGCTCCTCCACGCCAAGGTGCCGCCGTCGAGCCCGCGCGCGACGCGCATCGAGGCGCTCGCGCGCATCGGCGTGCGCGACGGATGGCTCCTGCCGAAGTCGGGCGGGCCGAAGGTGCGCTTCGGCCGCCTGGCCAAGGACCTCGGCGGCTACTCGGTGGACTTCGTGCTCATGGAGGGCCCCGCGGCCGGCCACACGCACACGAACGGCGAGCTCAACCTCGGCTTCCGCTGGAGCGGCGACCCGCGCTTCGACGGGCGGCCCTGCGGCTGGGTGGTGTTCCCTCCCGGCTCGCACCACGTCCCGACGGTCACGGGCGGCGAGATGCTCCTCGCCTACTTCCTGCCCGGCGGGAAGGTCGCCTGGGACTAGGAGCCCGTGTCGGACGTCAGGCGCGGCGGGGACGGTCCGCGCGACGGGCTCCTAAGGGGCGGAGGCGGAGGCGGAAGGAGACGCGGAGGTACAGGGGGACCCGAGGCGGAGAGGAGAGGGGACGCGAAGGAATCGAGTGCGCCGGAGTCGGAGGAGGCGGAGAGGGAATGGGACTCGGAGGAACAGGCGGAGGCGGCGGGGGAGACGGAGGCGGCCGCGCGAGAAGTCGCGGCGCGGACGCGCGGAGAGGCCGCCCGGCGGGGGGCGGCCGCCCGCGACCGAGGCGTTCGTGCGCCCGTTGTGCTCCGAAGGCAAAGGCGGCGCGCGGGCGCGTACCGCGCGGCGGGCGGTACGATCGGACGGTGATCTCGAAGGGAACCACGGCCCGGCGGCGACGGTGGGGCGTCGCGGCGGCGACGCTGCTGGTCGCGGGCGGCGCGGCGTGGCTCGCGGGGGGCGGCGCGCGACGTACGTCGATCGACGGGACGGACGGCCCCGTCGCCGAGAACGCGGGGCCCGTGGCGCCCCGCACGGCCGACGGCCGGATGCTCGAGGCGGCGCCCGCGCGTGGGGCGACGGTCGAGGCGGCGCCGGGCGCCGCGGCCCTGGCGCCGCGGACCGCGGACCCGTCCTCGGCCCGATCGCTGCCGCTGCGCGTGGACATCGTGGACCGCGCGAGCGGGCAGACGGTCGCCGGGGCCCTGTGGACGATCCCATCGGTCACCGCGGCGGAGGCGCCCGCGAGTGCCCGTCGGGACGTTTCCCGGACGCCGTCCGGGGACGAGTCCCGCGTGGACGTCGTGACGGCGGCCGACACCACGCTGCCCGTCGAGGTCGCCGCGCCGCCCGGGTGGCTCGTCGCGCCCGTGGCCGTGACCTTCGCCGTGTCCGCGCGGACGGAGCGCCTGCGGGTGGTGGTGCCCGTCGCGCGCGAGGCCCGAGTCCGCGTGACGCTCGTGGACCCCGACGGCCGCCCGCTCGAGCGTCCGGCGGTCCTCGCGTTCACGGTGGACGGCGTGCCGGCCACGACGACCCTCGAACCCGACGACGGCGCGGGGTGCTTCCGCGTGCGCGGGATCCCGTGGGCGTCGCGCGCGACCGTGGTGGCCACGGTCGTCGAGCCGCTCCGCGCGCGATTCACCGCGTTCCGCGGGGTCCGCCCCGCGGCCGGCGACGCTCCGGGTGCGGTCGCGGAGCTGCCCGGCGCGGACCTGCCCCCCGCGCCCCCGCACGCGAACGGCGTCCTGCCCGCCGACGCGGACGCGCAGCTCGACCTGAGGCTCGAAGGCGTACCGGCGGCTGCGGACCCCGAGGAGGCTTGGCTGCGGGTCGAGGTGAACCCCGGCACGCCCGTCGTCTTCGGGAAGGCGACCGTGCAGACGCTCCGTCTCGTGTGGGGTCGGCTCCGTTCCGCACGCGACCGGCGCTCGACGACGGTCCGCGATCGAGCGGCGGCGGCTTCCGACGCCGGAGCCCCTGCGCCCACCACGGGCGCGGTCGAGGTGGACCTGCGCGACGAGGGCGGTGGGCCGGCGGTCGGCGTGCCGGTCGAGCTCGCCGGCGTCGTCGCGTGGACCGACGCCAAGGGCCGCGCGCGGTTCGACGACGTCGAGTCGGGGGCCCTCGACCTGCGGCCGGCCGACCCGCTCGTGCGCTTCCCGACCCGGTCCGTGCGCGTCGTCGCGCCGGAGGCGACGCGGGTGGACGTCGTCGCGCAGGCGCCCGCGACGCTCGACGTCGAGGTGGTCGACGACGCCGGCGCGCCGTGGCCGTCCGCCGACGTGTTCGTCGTCGCCGAGGCGGGCTCGCGCGTCGCCGACGTCGCGCCCTCGGGCGAGCAGCGCCTCGACGCGTCCGCCGACCTCGCGGGGCGCCGGACCGTGCACGGGGTGCCGCCGGGCGAAGTCGTCGTCGAGGGCCGCGCCGCCGGGCGGAGCACCACCGCGCGCGTCGCGGTGGCGCCGGGCGAGCGTGCGGCGGTGCGGGTCGTCGTGCCGAGGGTCGACTCGGGGCGCTGACGGTCGGCCCGCCGTCGGGGTCAGCCGCCCTAGGAGCCTGTCGGAGAATGCCACAGGAGCGTAGGGACTGAGGGCTGGCGCCGGTATGCTGCGGCATGGAAAAGTCGTTCCGCGCGTGGGTTCCCGAGCAGGGCTGGTTGTTCCCTCCGTCGGTGC
>JADZCA010000073.1 GCA_020851795.1 Planctomycetota bacterium
GCGTGACGCAGGGCCCGTCGGCGATTCGATGCGTGTCGCCACGCGTCGTCCGCTCCTCGGCGTGGTGCCAGAACACGCTGTCGTCGCGTCCGACGCGCGCCCGGGCCGAATCCGCGAGCCCCGACGGGGGCCCGACGTGCGATTGGCGCCCGGCGGGCCTCGTCTTTCGTGAATTCGGCGGGCTAGTTCTTCGGGCCGCCGGGCCAGAAGGAGCCGCCGTTCCACTGGCCGTCGCTGCCGTCGGCCGCGCGGAACCGGTGCTCGGGGACCTGCGCGTTCTGGGTGCCGACGCGGTAGTCGCGCCACCACGCGTAGCCGAGCGACTGCGGGAAGCCGTAGTGGCACGACTGCTCGGCCGGCACGTGGCCGACGCCGTCCACGAAGCCCGTGAACGCGCCGCCGACGAGGGCGAACGGCGCGTAGAGCACCGTCTGCGGGCACTCGAGCGCCGTGGAGACGCCCTGGCCCATGCCCGTCACCGCCCCCTTCGTCGCGCCCGCGACCGTCTTGTTCGCGCCGTGGACCACCGTCGCCGTCCCGAGGCCCGTGGCGTCGCACGAACAGACGTCGGCGGGCACGTAGCGCTTGACGCAGTCGGGCACCTCGGACTTGCCCGTGGCGCAGCCGGCGAGGGGCGCGGCGAGCAGCGCCGCGGCGAGGACGAGGGACGTGCGCATGGACGGGACGCTCCGAGGGACGCCGGCCCCGACGGGCCGCGCAGATCGGTCACCCTAGCCCCCCCGGCTCTCGCGGTCAACGGGGGTCCGACGCCACGGGACCCGCGCCGGGCGACCCGGGTGCTGGCCCGCGAGGGGGCGATCCGGGTACGCTGCGGCGCCGGGGGCTTTTCCGGGTCGGCCGGGGAGGCTCCGGCCCCGGGGGGTCATGAGCGCCGCCGCCCACGTCCGACCGCTGCGCCGCACCGACCTCGCGCGGCTCGCCGAGCTGCGGCTGTGGTACTTGGCCGAGACGGCGCGCCTCGAGCCGCGCCTGAAGCTCGTGCCCGAGGCGCGCGAGCGGCTCGCCGCCGCGTGCTCGGTGTGGTGGGGACAGGAGGAGCGCGTCACCCTCGTGGTCGAGGACCCCGCCCCGGTCGTGCCCGCGGGCGAGGACCCGCCCGTGGTCGGCTACGCGACGGGGCTCGTGTCGGTGTGGCCGCCGATCTGGCGGGCCCAGCGCGTCGGCGAGATCGCCGAGACCTTCGTCGTGCCCGACCGGCGCCGCCACGGGCTGGGCCGCGCGCTGCTCTCCGCCGTCGTCGAGGCGCTCTCGCGCCGCGGCGTGGACGTGCTGCGCGCGCCGATCCCGGCACGCAACGACGGGAGCCTCGGGCTGTCGCGCGCGCTCGGCTTCGAGCCCGTGCTGCGCGTCCTCGAGCGCCCCAGCCCGCCCTCGGACGGGAGCCGCTGATGGACGCCATCCCGATCCGTGCGGCGCGCCGTGGCGACGTCCCGAGCCTGCTCCTGCTCTGGGCGGCGATGGTCGAGGAGAACGCGCGGCTCGACCCGCGCCTCGCCGTCCACCCGGACGCGAAGGAGCACATGGCCCGCACGCTGGCGGGCTGGGTGGACGACCCGCACCGCGTCGTGCTCGTCGCCGAGGAGCACGGGCGCCTCGTCGTGGGCTTCGCGGCGGGCCAGGTGCTCGCGGGCAACGGCCTGCAGGCCCCGGCCCGGCTCGGCGAGGTGACCGACTGCTACGTCGTCCCCGCGCGGCGTCGGCGCGGCGCGGGCCGCCGGCTGGCCGCCCGTCTGCTCGACCTCCTCGCCGAGAAGGGCGCGGAGGCGGTGCGGCTGCAGGTCGTCGCCAAGAACGCCGCCGCGCAGGCCTTCTGGACGTCGGCCGGCTGGGAGCCCCTCGAGGAGGTGCTCGAGAAGCCGGTCGCCAAGGGCGCGCCGCCCGCGGCTACGAGCCGACCTTGAACTTGCGCGTCGTCTTGTTGAACGGGCCGTCCACCGGCTTGCCGTCGGCGTCGACCAGCTCGAGCTCGAGCTCGTGGGCGCCCGCGGCGGGCGACTCGATCACCCACGGCTTCCACTCCGTCCACGTGCCGAGCGGCTTCCCGTCGAGCGCGGCGCGCACGCCCGACGTGATCGGGCTCAGCGTGGTGCCCGTCACGTAGAAGTCCACGAGGAACTTCGCGAGCTCGGGCGAGCCCGCCTTGTACTCGCCCTTGGGGCGCGAGAACGTCAGCGTCGGCCGGCCCGCGTCGAAGTCGGCCAGCGGCCCGCCCTTGGCGCCCACGTGGAAGCGGACCCACGCGAAGGCGCCCGGGTTCTTGCGCGACTCGTGGTGCAGCGCGCCCTTCTCGTCCTTGGGGCCCGCCGACGGGAACGCGCGCACGACGTGGGTCCCGGGCGTCAGGAGCTTCGGGTCGAGCGGGACCGGGCGGCTGACGTCGTAGATCGCGACGTAGGGCTCGTTGTCCACGATGAGGTGGACGTGCTGGCCGTTGCCGCCCTCGTCCACCTTGCCGATCGGGTAGTGGCGCAGGTCGAACATGACCGAGACCTCGTGGCCCTCGATCACCTGGTCCATCCGCGGCGAGGTGATGTAGAGCGACGGGCCGACGGGCCCCGTGCCCGACGTGCGACCGCCGTCGCAGGCGGACAGCGCGAGCACGGCGGGGAGGACGAGCGCGAGGCGGTGCATCGGGAGCCTCCGAGGACGGGACCGGGGCGGGAGTATAGGGCGCCCCCGACGGGGACGAGCCGTCCGGCGGACGTCCCCGCCGGCCGGGCGCACGCGGGCGCGCTGGGCTCCTTGCCGCGGGCGGGTCGCGTCCGTACGATCCGCCTCCCCTCTGCGCCCGACGTCCCCCGGAGCCTCCTGATGCGCCGCTCCCTCCGCGCCGCCACCGTGGCGGTCCTCGCCCTCCTCGGGGGGGTCGCGACCCCCGCCCGCGCGGCGGACGACCCGCTCGTCGTCGGCGTCGTGCTGCCCATGTCGGGCGACAACGCGACCTTCGGGCAGGAGTCGTGGAACGGGCTGCAGATCGCGGCGAAGGAGCTCGAGGGGAAGGACCCGTCGTTCGCGTTCAAGCTGGTGCTCAGCGACGAGCAGAGCAAGCGCGAGCAGGTCGCCCCCCAGACCAAGCAGCTCATCGAGAACAACGGGGCCTCGATCGTCGTCGGCAGCGTCGCGTCGTCGAACACGATGCAGGCCGCGGTCGTGTGCAAGGAGGCCGGGATCCCGCTCCTCACGCCCGCCTCGACCAACGACAAGCTGACGGCGGAGACCGAGAAGTACGGCGAGGACGTGTTCCGCGTCTGCTTCAAGGACTCCTTCCAGGGGACGATGCTCGGGCGCTTCGCCTGGAAGACGCTGCACGCCAAGAAGGCGGTCGCGCTCGTGGACAAGGGCCAGGCCTACTCGGTCGGCCTCTCCGAGCAGTTCACGCGCGAGTTCACCGCGCTCGGCGGCAAGGTCGAGACCGAGTACTACACCTCCGCCGACAAGGACTACACGACGCTCGTCCAGAAGGTCGGCGGGATGAAGCCCGAGGTGATCCTGATCTCGGGCTACTACCCGCAGGCCGGCCCGATGATCAAGCTGTCCAAGGACGCGTGGAAGGGCGTGCCGATCATCGGCGGCGACGGGCTCGACTCCCCCGACCTGCTCCCGCTCGCCGGCGAGACCGACGCGCAGGTCTACTTCACCTCGCACTTCGTGGCGTCCGACGAGGACCCGGTCGTGCAGGGCTTCGTGAAGAAGTACCAGGAGGCGTACGCGGGCGCCGACCCGGGCGCGATGGCCGCGCTCGGCTACGACGCGATGTACGCGGTCTACGAGGCCGCCAAGAAGGCGCGCGCGGCCGCCGGCGGCGGGAAGCCGACGCCCAAGCAGCTGTCGGCCGCGCTGCGCGGGCTCGAGTTCACCGGCGTGACGGGCAAGATCGTCATCGGCCCCGACCGCACGCCGCGCAAGGCCGTCGTGATCGTCAAGGCGTCGGGCGCGTTCCAGTTCTTCGAGAAGATCCAGCCCGAGTGAACGGGTGAGCCCCCGCCTCCGCCTCCTCCTCCAGGCGCTCCCCGCGCTCGCCCTCGGCTACGTCGTCGTCCGCATGCTCGTGGGCGACGTGGGCGGCGGCACCACGCTCCTCGACTACCTCTCGATCGGCGTGACGCAGGGCGCGATCTACGCGTTCGTCGCCCTCGGCTACACGATGGTCTACGGGATCATCCGGCTGATCAACTTCGCCCACGGCGAGTTCTTCATGGCCGGGGCGTTCGCTGGCTACTTCGTCCTGCGCGACGCCGGCATCGAGCGCTGGGCGCTCCCGCAGCCCTGGCCGGTCCTGCTCGCCTACCTCGCGGCGCTGCTCGCCGCGGCGCTCGTCGCGGGCACGCTCGCCCTCGTCGCCGAGGCGGCGTGCTACCGGCCGATCCGCAAGGCGGGCCGCGTCGCCGCGCTGCTCACGGCGGTGGGCCTCTCGCTCCTGCTGCAGAACCTCGCGCGCCAGTGGCCCGCGATCGGCCCGACGCAGCGCCCGTGGCCCGCGCCGCGGATGTGGGCCGCCGCCGACGAGGTGCCGTCGCCCGCCGACGCGCACTACTACGAGCTCAAGACGTTCACCTCGCCCACCGGCGAGCGCGTCGAGCGCGAGAAGCCCGTCGTCTTCAAGGGCGCGACGATGACGCCGGCCGTGCGCCAGCGGCTCGCCGCGGAGGGCGGCCGCAACGTGTTCCGCAAGGGCGAGCTGTCGCGCACGGTCGTGGACCGCTCGATCGTGCTCATGCTCGCCGCGGCCGCGGTCGGGCTGTGGTTCCTCGTGCAGCGCACGCGGACCGGCAAGGCCATGCGGGCCGTCTCCGAGGACATGGCCGCCGCCCGGCTCATGGGCGTCAACGTGGACCGCGTGATCGCCGCGACGTTCTTCCTCGGCGCGTTCCTCGCCGGGCTGGGCGGCGTCGCGTACTGCGCCAAGTACGGGCAGGTGGACCCGCTGACGGGCTTCATGCCGGGGCTCAAGGCGTTCATCGCGGCGGTGCTCGGCGGCATCGGGTCGATCCCGGGCGCGGTCGTGGGCGGCCTGTTCCTCGGCGTCTCGGAGAACCTGTTCGCGGCCGAGGTCTCGACGGAGTGGAAGGACGTGCTCGCGTTCGTCCTGCTGGTCGTCGTGCTGCTCCTCAAGCCCACGGGGCTGATGGGGCGGCCGTACCGGGAGAAGGTCTGACGCCGTGTGGACGCTCGCCGCCGAGTTCCAGTTCTCCTGGCTGTGGGTGGCCGAGGTCCTCGTCGGCGTCGCGCTCTACGCCATGCTCGCGGCGTCGCTCAACCTCGTGACCGGCTTCGGCGGCATGTTCTCGCTGGGCCACCACGGCTTCTTCGCGGTGGGGGCCTACGCCGCCGGCTGGATGGCGTCGCTCGCCGCGTCGGTCGAGCCGGGCTCGGCGGCGGGCTGGGCCGTCTTCGCCGCGTCGGCGGTCTTCGCGGTCGCGGCGTCCGCCGCCGCCGGCCTGCTCGTGGGCCTGCCCTGCCTGCGCCTGCGCGGCGACTACCTCGCGATCGCGACGCTGGCGTTCGGCGAGATCGTGCGCATCGTGATCCAGAACACGCCCGCGCTCGGCGGCAGCCTCGAGCTCAACGTGCCGCGGCTCGTGATGCGGCCGCGCGGGCTGGCCGAGGTCGAGAGCTTCCGCGAGCTGTTCCTCGTCGTGGGCGTCGCGGCGCTCGCGGTCGTGCTGGTCGTGATCCGCAACATCGTGCGCTCCGCCCACGGCCGCGCGGTCGTCTCGGTGCGCGAGGACGAGATCGCGAGCGAGCTCCTCGGCGTGCCGACGACCCGCTACAAGGTGCGGGCGTTCGTGCTCGGGGCCGCGTTCGCGGGGCTCGCCGGCTGGTACTACGCGCACTACACGGGCTCGATCGCGCCGGCCAACTTCGACATGCTCGTCGGCATCAAGATCCTCCTCATCGTCGTGCTCGGGGGCCTCGGCTCGCTCACCGGCACCGTGCTCGCCGCGGCGGTGCTGGTCGGGCTCGAGCGGCTGCTGCAGTCGGGCGTGTTCGGCGAGGACCTCAAGCGCTGGATGCAGGTCGAGTACGCGCTCATCCTCATCCTCGTGATGCTGCTGCGGCCGCACGGGCTGCTCGGCCGCTTCGAGCTCGGCGACCTCTTCCGCCGCCGCGCGCGGGGCGGGAGGGCCGCATGAGCGACGCCCTGCTCGAGGCCCGTGCGCTGTGCAAGCACTTCGGCGGCCTCCGCGCCGTGCACGGCGTGGACCTGTGCGTGGACCGCGGCGAGATCGTCGCGCTGATCGGCCCCAACGGCGCCGGCAAGACGACCTGCTTCAACTGCATCACCGGCGCCGACGTCGCGACCGCGGGCGACGTGCGGCTGGGCGGGACCAGCGTCGTCGGCTGGCCCGCGTGGCGCGTCGCGCAGGCCGGGGTCGGGCGCACGTTCCAGAACATCCGGCTCTTCAAGGAGATGACGGTCCTCGACAACGTGCGCACGCCGGCGGCGTTCCGCGCGGGCTACGGCCTGCTGGCCGCGGTGCTGCGCACGCGCGCCTACCGCGCCTCCGAGGCGCGCACCGAGGCGCGGGCGCGCGAGCTGCTCGCGCTCGTCGAGCTCGAGGACGCGGCGGGCGCGCGGGCGCGCGAGCTGCCCTACGGCGACCAGCGGCGCCTCGAGGTCGCGCGCGCCCTCATGCTCGAGCCGCGCGTGCTGCTGCTCGACGAGCCCGCGGCGGGCATGAACCCGTCGGAGAAGGGCGAGCTGGCCGAGCTCGTGCGGCGGATCCGCGACGAGCGCGGCGTCGCGGTGCTGCTCATCGAGCACGACATGAAGTTCGTGATGGGCCTCTCCGAGCGGATCTACGTCCTCGACCACGGCGAGCCCATCGCGTGCGGGACGCCCTCGGAGGTCCGCGCCGACCCGCGCGTCGTCGAGGCCTACCTCGGCGCGCCGGCCGAGGGGGCGCGCTGATGCTCGTCGTCGAGGACCTCGTCGTCGCCTACGGCGCCGTCGTCGCGCTCCACGGCGTGTCGCTCGAGGCGAAGCAGGGCGAGATCGTCACGCTGATCGGCGCCAACGGCGCGGGCAAGTCCACGACGCTGCGCGCGGTCTCGGGCATGGTCGCGCCCCGGCGCGGCTCGGTGCGCCTCGACGGCCGGGAGGTCGGGGGCGTCCCCGCGCACCGCCTCGTGCGGCGCGGCCTCGCGCACGTGCCCGAGGGCCGGCGCATCTTCACGGGCCTCTCGGTGCGCGAGAACCTCGAGCTCGGCGCGTACACCGTGCGCGGGCGGGCCGAGGTCGCCGCGCGCCTCGAGCGCGTGCTCGCGCTGTTCCCGCGGCTGGCCGAGCGCATCGCCCAGTCGGGCGGGACGCTCTCGGGCGGCGAGCAGCAGATGCTCGCGATCGGCCGCGCGATGATGGCCCGCCCGCGGCTGCTCCTGCTCGACGAGCCGAGCCTCGGGCTCGCGCCCCTGCTGGTGCGCGAGATCTTCCGCGAGATCGCCCGCATCAACCGCGAGGAGGGCACGACGATCCTCCTCGTCGAGCAGAACGCGCACCTCGCGCTCTCGACCGCGCACCGCGGCTACGTCCTCGAGACCGGGCGCGTCGCGCTCGCCGACGCCGCGCCGGCGCTGCTCGAGAGCCCGCGGGTGCGCGCCGCCTACCTGGGGGCCACGTGACGCGCCGCGCGGTCGTCCTGCTCTCGGGCGGGCTCGACTCCGCGACGTGCCTCGCGGTGGCGCGGCGCGACGGCTTTCAGGCGCACGCGCTCTCGGTGGACTACGGCCAGCGCCACCGCGTCGAGCTCGACGCGGCGCGGCGCGTGGCGTCGGCGCTGGGGGCCGCGGGCCACCGCGTCGTGGCGGTGGACCTGCGCGCGCTCGGCGGCAGCGCGCTGACCAGCGACGCGATCGACGTGCCCAAGGACCGCGAGGCCCGCGCGATCGGCGAGGGGATCCCCTCGACGTACGTCCCGGCGCGCAACACGATCCTGCTCGCGCTCGCCACGGGGCTCGCGGAGACGCTCGACGCCGACGCCGTCTTCGTGGGCGTCAACGCGCTCGACTACTCCGGCTACCCCGACTGCCGGCCCGCGTTCCTCGACGCGTTCCGCGAGGTGGCGCGGCTGGGCACCCAGCGCGGCGTCGAGGGGCGCCCGACGCGCGTCGAGGCCCCGCTGCTCTCGGCGACGAAGGCGCAGATCGCCGCGCTGGCGACGTCGCTGCACGTCCCGGTCGCCGACACGCTCTCGTGCTACGACCCCGTGGTCCCGCCGTCGGCGGGGGGCCGTCCGTTGCACTGCGGGCGCTGCGACGCGTGCCAGCTGCGGCGGCGCGGCTTCCTCGAGGCGGGCCTGCCCGACCCGACGGCCTATGTCCGCTGACGCGCGCCCCGTCGTGCTGCTGACGCGCCACGGCGAGACGGCGTGGAACCGCGAGCGGCGCATGCAGGGCCAGGTGGACGTGCCGCTCTCGCCCGAGGGGGAGGCGCAGGCGGAGGTGCTGGCGACGCGGCTGCGCGGCGCGGGCCTCGCGCGCATCGTGTCGAGCGACCTCGAGCGGGCGGCCGCGACGGCGCGCGCGGTGGCGCGCGCGACGGGGCTGGCGGTGACGCTCGACGCGCGCCTGCGCGAGCAGTCGCTGGGGGCGTGGGAGGGGCGGACGTTCGCCGAGGTCGTCGGGTCCGACCCGGACACGGCGGCGCGCTTCCGCGCGCGCGACCCGGACGCGCGTCCGGCGGGCGGGGAGACGCGCGGCGAGCTCTTCGCGCGGGTCGCGGCCGC
This sequence comes from Planctomycetota bacterium, assembly GCA_020851795.1. Classification (GTDB taxonomy): domain Bacteria; phylum Planctomycetota; class PLA2; order PLA2; family JAEUHO01; genus JAEUHO01. Next base: position 8,748 of record JADZCA010000073.1, read on the forward strand.
GCTCGACGACGTGGCCGCGCCGGGCACCGCGGGGCCCGTGCTCGTGGTCGCGCACGGCGGCGTGGTGCAGGCGCTCGTCTACCGCGCGCTGGCGCTCCCGATCCGGGCCGAGCGGCGCTTCCTCGTGCCCAACGTCTCGCTGACGACGCTGCTGCCGCGCGCCGACGGCTGGGTGCTCCGCACCCTCTCCGACGTGGCGCACCTCGCCTCGAGCCCCGGCGACAACTTCCCCTTCGAGTGAACGGCGACGCGGGCGTCGTGCAGGCCTCGAGCGGCGGCCGCTGGCGGCTCGCCGGCCCGCGCGCTACCGTCTGCGCACAGTTCGGGGAGGCGCACGCCATGTGGATCTCACGCTGGGGATGGGCGGGGCTGGCGTTCGCCACGGTCAGCAGCGCGGGCGCGTCGGCCCAGGACGCGCCCGACTCGCACCGCGCCGTCGAGATCCCGCTCGGCGGGACGTTGCACGTGCCCGTTCGGCCGCCGGGCCGGCCGGACGCCGTGACCGCGGCGCACGCGGGGCGCGAGGGCGATCGACGGCGTGAGCGGCGCTCGGCGCCGGCCGCGAGGCCGGAGGCGGCGCGCTCGCCGCGCGCCGTGCCGGCACAGGTCGCGCCGACACCGCTCGACCGAGGCGTGGCTTCGACTCGAGCTCACGTGGAGGCGACGACCGTGATCCCGAGGATCGCCCTCGGTGGGGTCCCGCACGTCGTCGCCGAGCCGAGCCTCGGCGCCTTCGGTCGGGACGGGATGCTCGTGACGGGGAACTCGTTCGGCTCCGTGTCCTTCGGTGGGCGGGCGTACGAGCCGTTCGACCTCGACCGGGCGTTCCCGGGCGCCGTCGGGACCCGCGTCGTCGACCCCGTCGTGCTCTCCAAGCCGGGACTCGACCTCGTCGTCGCGTATGTGCAGCTTCGGACGTCGGATGAGCGAGACGCAGGCGCCGCGCTGCTCGCGGCGACCGGCGCGGAGCTCACCTCGCGGACCTTGCGGTTCTACCGGCTCTCTCCCGAGCTCTTCGGCGCCACGGGCTGGGTCGACTACCCCGACCTCGCGTTCAGCGACGGCTTCCTGCACTGGACGGCGCTGCTCGTGGAGGGGAGCTCGGTCACGTCGCCGGTCTGGGCCCGCTTTCCCATCGAGGCGCTGCGGTCGGGCGCGCGCACGCTGGTCGCGGACTGGACCGTCCCTGTGGACAGGGCGTCCGTACGGCTCGCCCAAGGATGCGGCGACGAGATGTTCGCGGCTGCCCACGAGTCGGACGCGGCGCTCCGGGTCCTTCGATGGCCCGACGGAGGCGGTCCGACGTCGCACGTCGTCGACGTCGATCCCTGGAGCGGCACATCGTCGCGTTGGACGTCGGTGGCACCGGCGAGCGGCGGGCGCGACTGGCTGCACCGGCTCGGCGAATTCGGCTCGGCCGACATCACCGCCGGCTGGTGCCGCGCGGGGCCGACCGGGACGGAGATCGGGTTCGCGTGGAACGTGGCTGCGGACGACGAGCACCCACAGCCCCACGTGCGTGCGGTCGTCCTGGACTCGACGCTCGCGCGCAAGCGGCAGCCACACCTGTGGAGTCGCGACGTCGCGTTCGCGTACCCGGCGGCCCAGGTCGACGGTCGGGGGCGGCTCGGCTTCGCCGTCGCGTTCGGCGGAGGTGCGCACGCACCGGGAGTCGCGGTGGGGACGGAGGTGGAGCCGACGTCGTCGGCGACGCCGCCGTGGGAACTGCACATCGCGGCCGAGGGCACGCACGGGCCTGCGTCCGAGCACTGGGGCGACTTCCTGGTCGTTCGCGCGCTCGCGACCGACCCGGCGGCCGCGCGCTTTGCGACCGTCGCCTGGACACTCCGCGGCGGCGAGTCCGACGAGAACGTGGAGGTGAGCGTCGCGCCCTTCACTCTCCGCTGACCGTCGCCGTCGGCTCCGTCCGGTTCCGCTTCTTCACCCCTTCGAGGCTTCGCTTCCCTCCCGCGTCTCCCGTCTCTGCTTCGTCTCCGTACCACGTTCCCGTCCTCGCTCCGCTCCGCTCCCCTTCCTCGTTCCGCTCCTCTCCGTGCCCCGCCTTCCCCCTCCGCTCCGCTCGCTGTCGCGTCGCGTCTTCCCGCGTCGTGGGGCCGAGGGCGAGAGCGCGAGGGACCGCGCAAGCGGGCGGTCCCCGACGCGTGTTGTCTGAAACACGCGAGGGGGCCGTCCGCGCCGCCCGGTCCC
>JADZCA010000074.1 GCA_020851795.1 Planctomycetota bacterium
CCCGATGCGGTCGGCCGTACGACGACGCCGTCCGGTCGCTCCCGACGCGGCGCGTCCTTCGGGCGCACGCAGAGCAGCGCGGCGAGGGGGATCGTCGCTTCGGCCGCCGGGGCGGCCGCGCGCGGGTCACTCTCCGACGCGAAACACCTTCCCCAGCACGTCCCGTGCGACCGCCTCATCCGTCCCCGCCAGCCGCCCCGGCGCCCGAAGCGACGTGTTCTGTCCCTCGAGCCGCGCACGGGCGCCGGCGGAGAGCTCCTTCGACTGCAGCGCCTTGACCTGCTCGAGGTGCTGCTCGATGTCCTTCTCGACGACGGGGTGGCGGCGGATGCCGTCGAGCCAGCGCTGCAGCACCGGGCGACCGAACCAGAAGTCGCCGCACCGCTCGGCGTAGTCCTGCGCGGCGTTCTCGGAGTCGAGGCCCTTCGGGTGCGTCCCCGCGTCGGTCGGGACGTCGTCGCCCTTCTCCTCGTCCCCGTCCTCGGGGAGGCCCTCCTCCTTCGGCTTGTCGCAGAGCAGCGAGGGCAGGTGGAGGTTGGCGAAGAACCCGCGACGGAACGCGTCCACCGAGCCGGGGAAGTCGCCGGCGTAGAACTTGGCGAGCCCGAGGTTGTAGAGGGCGTCGGTGTCGTCCTCGAGCGGCTCGAGCTCGCGGATCGCACGCTGGACGCGCCCCATCCACAGGTACGTCTCGCCGACGAGGAACCGCACGTCGAGCGGGTCGGTGGGCGCGAGCGTGAGCAGGCGACGGAACGTCTTCGCCGCGTCCTCGTAGTAGCCGAGCCAGAAGAGGCAGAGGCCGTGGCCGTGCAGCGCCCGAAGGTAGGGCCGCGTCGCGGCATCCGACCACCACCGGCGCGACCGCGGGTCGGGCTTGGAGGGGAGGTCGAGCTCGCGACGGGCGAAGCGCAGCGCACGACGGAAGTCCCGGTCGGCGCGCTCGAGGCGCCCGAGGTCGTACGAGGCGCGCCCGCGCCCGCACCAGGCGTCGGCGTTCTCGGGGTCCGCGTCGATCGCGCGCTCGTAGCAGCGCAGGGCCTCTTCGGGCTCGCCGCGGTCGAGGAAGTCGCGCCCGAGGTCGCAGAGCTTGCGGGCTTCGCTTTCCATCGGGGCGATCCTACCATCGGCGCGTCCGCGCGCAGGTCCGGCGCGGGCGGTGCGCGACGACCCCCGGACCCTCGGTGCCGACGATGATCTCGCGCCCGCGGCTGCTCGCCGTCGCCGTGCTCGCCGCGGCCGCGGCGTTCGCGGTCGAGCGCCTCGTCGTCACCGACGCGGAGGCCGTCGAGCGCACGCTGCAGGACGCGGCGGCCGCGGTGACGCGCGGCGACTGGGACGCGTTCGCCGCGTCCGTCGCCGACGACTTCGCCGACCGCGGGCAGGACAAGGGCGGCTTCGTCGCGTGGGCGAAGGACCTCTGGGCGCGCTCGCACGCGAAGAGCGTCGAGGTGGACGTCGGCGACGTGCGCGTCGAGGGCGACCGCGCCGCGGCGCGCGTGGTGGTGCGGCCGGGCACGCCGTGGGCGGGCGTGCGCGTGCCGGGCCGCGTGGACCTCGTGCGCGCGGGCGACGGCTGGCGCGTCGAGGGCGTGGCGGCCGACGACACGACGTGGTTGCGCCGATGAGCGAGCGCACGCTCGAGCCCGGCGACGACGACGGCGCGCCCGCCGAGGGCGCGGGGCGCCGCCCCACGCTGTTCGCGACGCTGCTCGGGCCCGCGCTGTTCGCGGCCGCGCTCCTCGCTCCGCTCCCCGCGCTCGCGGGCCGCGACGGCCCCGTCGTCGCGACGACGTCGGTGCGCTGCGTGCTCGGGCTCACGCTGTGGATGGCCGCGTGGTGGATGACCGAGGTCGTGCCGCTCGCCGTGACCTCGCTGCTCCCGCTCGCGGTGCTCCCGCTCGCCGGCGTGGCGTCGGCGCGCACCGTGACGCCGACCTACTTCGACGAGACGATCGCGCTGTTCCTCGGCGGCTTCGCGCTGGCGCTCGCGATGGAGCACTCGGGGCTCCACCGCCGCTTCGCGCACGCGGTCGTGCGCGCGGCGGGGACCAGCCCGCGGCGCCTCGTGCTCGGCTTCCTGCTCGCCGCGGGGCTCGTGTCGATGTGGGTGAGCAACACCGCGACGGCGCTGATGCTCATGCCCGTCGCGACCACGGTCGTGCGCGCGGTGCTGCCGCCGTCCGAGGCGCGCGGCGCGGCCCACCGCCGCTTCGCCGCGTGCGTGGTGCTCGCCGTCGCCTACGGCGCGAGCCTCGGTGGCGTCGGCACGCTGGTCGGGACGCCGCCCAACATGATCTTCCGCGGCTTCGTCGAGCAGCACGCGGGCGAGGGGCTGCCGTCGGTCTCCTTCGGGCGGTGGCTCGTCGTCGGCGTGCCGCTCGTCGCCGTGCTGCTCCCGGTGGCGTGGCTGCTGCTCGTGCGCGTCGCGCTCCCCGTGCCGCGCGACCTGCCGCTGGGCGAGCGGCGCGAGGTCGTCGCGCGGCTGGCGCCCGCGTCGCGCACGACCTTCGACGAGCACGTCGTGCTGTGGACCTTCGTCGCCGCGGCGCTGGCGTGGGTGACGCGCGAGCCCGTGACGATCGGCGACTCGACGATGCCGTTGACGGGATGGTCGGCGTGGTTCACGCCGCCCGCCAAGGGCGGCCGCCCCGAGTCGTTCGTGCGCGACAGCACCGTCGCGATCGCCGCGGCCCTGCTCCTCTTCCTGCTCCCGAGCCGCACGCGCCCGGGCGAGCGCGTCCTCCCGTGGGCCTACGCCGTGCGCCGGCTCCCGTGGGGGTCGCTGCTGCTCTTCGGCGGCGGGTTCGCGCTCGCCGAGGCGTTCCGCCCCAGCGGCCTCAACGACTACCTCGCCGCGGCGTTCCGCGGGCTCGGCGGGCTCCCCTCGTGGGCGCTGCTGCTCGTCGTCGGCTTCGGGATCACCGCGGTGTCGGAGGTCGCGAGCAACACCGCGACGATCACGATGATGCTCCCGGTGCTCTACGCGCTCGCGCAAGGGATCGGCGCGCCGCCGCTCCCGATCCTCCTCGTCGGCACGCTGTCGGCGTCGTGCGGGTTCATGCTCCCGGTCGCCACCGTGGCCAACGCGATCGCCTACGGGACCGGGGAGGTCTCGGCGCGGGAGATGACGCGCGCCGGGGCCGTGCTCGACGTGGCGGGCGTGCTCGTCATGGTGGCGGCGGTCCTCCTGCTCGGGCCGCTCGTGTTCGGCTGACGGGCGGGCGTCGGCGCCGGACGGGCCGCGCGGGCTGGGGGACGCCGGCGCCGTTCCCCGGTCAAGTCCGGGGTCCCCTCCGGTCGATAGGGCCCGGGCCCCCTCCCGAGGCACTTCGTGACCGCGGACCGCGACCTCGAGTACCTGCTGCGCCGTGCGATCCCCGACGCGCTCGACCCGATCGTGCGGCGGGCGGTCGGCACGATCATCCCGCGCACGGGCGAGGACGGCCGCTACCGCGTCGCGCACACGGGGCAGTTCTCGAGCCGCTACGCCGGCGACCTGCTGACCTTCGCGCGCAACCAGCGGCTCGACGGCGCGCTCGTCGTGATCGAGCCGGACGTGCTGCGCGCGATCTACTTCCGCAACGGTCGCGCGGTGGGCGCGTCGAGCGACGTGCTCTTCGAGCGCCTCGGCCGCATCCTGCTGCGCGGCGGGCTCGTCGACGAGCGCGCCGCAACACAGCTGGTCGCGCGCGAGGAGGCGGCGGGGCTCGCGTCGGTGGCCGCCGAGGTGACGCCCGAGGCCGCCGCGTGGGCGCTCGAGACGCGCGTGTGGGACGTGGCGGCCGCGCTGTTCCTCGTGCGCGCCGGGCACTTCGTGATCGTCGAGGGCACGCCCGAGCTGGGCGGGCTCCCCGCGATCGAGCTGTCGCCGTCCGACCTCGCGCTCGAGGGCCTGCGTCGCTACGACGAGTGGCGCCACGGCCCCGCGCACGGGCGCGCGCCCCGCTCGTCGCCCGCGAGCCGTCCGCCGCACGCGCCGCCGGCGGCGCCCGGCGTGGCCCGCTCCTCGCCCTCGGGCGAGGAGGCCATCGACGAGCTCCTCGAGCGCCTCCGCGCCCTGGGCTAGGAGCCCGTCCCGGAAGCGCGCTGCCGGGAGGCCCGCTCGCGGGACGGGCTCCTGAGGGCAGACGCAGAGGGATGCGCGGGGGAGGACGGATCCCCACGACGACGCCCGCGCGCGGCTACCCGCCGACGCGGACGGTGGACCAGGGGCAAGCGCGCCCGCCCTTGCGACCGACGACGCTGCGCACGCGCCAGCGCAACGTCGTGGCGCCGCCCGACGCGGGCTCGACCTCGAGCGCCGCGCTCGCTTCGCGCACGACGCGACGCACCAGCGGCGACCAGCCGTCGCCGACGGCCTCCTCGACCTCGAGGAGGTAGCCCTCCGCGCCCTCGACGACGTTCCACCCGAGGTCCACGCGCGCCGTGGCCCCGCCGGGCAGCGTGGCGCCGTCGGCCGGGCTCGCGGGCACGGGGACGGCGAGTCCCCCCTCGGCCGACGACGCGGCCGACGCAGGGGCGGGCGCGCTCGGCGGGGTGGCCGCGGGCGGCGCCTCGGGCGTCGGCACCGACGACGGGCCCGGCGGCGCCTCGGGGGTCGGCACCGACGACGGCCCCGACGCCGCCTCCGGCGTCGGCACCGTCGGCGGCGGGGACGTCGGCTCCGGCGTCGGCGGGCGCACTTCCGGCGCCACGACGGGCGCGGGCGGCGGCGCGTCGGGCGCCGTGGGCACGGTGAGCGGCCGGTCGGCGCTGGCCGCGGGCGCGGCCGACGGCGGCACCGTCCCGGGCAGCGGCGGGAGCACGCGTCGCGACGGCACGCCCCCGTCGGAGGGCGGCGACGCCGAGGGCGCGGGCGGCGGGAGCGACGGGACCGCATCCTCGGGCGCGACGGCCTCGGGCAGGACCGGCGTCGGCGCGCTCGGCGGTGCGGGCGCGACCGGCGGCAGGCTCGGGGGCGCCGCCGGCGGCGCGTCCGGCACGATCGGCGGCGTCGGCACGGCGGCCGGCGGGGGCGCCGTCGGCGGCAGGTTCGGCAGCGCGCCCACGTCGGGGTCCACGGGCGCCGGCGCCGACGGCGGCGCGACCGGCGCGAGGGGCGCGGCGGGCGCACCGTCGGGCGAGCCGACGCCCGCGTCGGCGACGGCGGGCCCGCCCGACGCCGCGCCGGCGCTCGCCACGTGCCCCGGGATGCGGAGCAGCACCTCGCTGCCCGGCGCGACGCGCTCGCCCGGGAGCGGCAGCTGGTCCATCACGCGGCCGGGCACCCCGCTCGACGCCCCCTCCTCGCGCACGCGCAGCCCGAGGTCCTCGAGCACGCGACGCGCGACGGGCTCGGTCTTGTCGAGCACCGACGGCACCGCGACGAGCGTCGGGTCCGCCGCAGGCGCCGCCGCGGGCGGGGCGCTCGCGGGCTCGGGCGTCGCCGGCGGCGGCTCGAACGGGATCGGGATCGGGGGCTCGGCGAGGGGCGGGATCCGCACCACGAGGCCGGCCCCGCGCGCGACGCGGGCGCCGGCGGCGGGGTCCTGGTCCATCACGCGGCCGGGCACGCCGGTCGTCGCGGGCTCCTCGCGGTACGCGAGGCCCGCGTCCTCCGCGATGCGACGCGCCTGGGCCGACGTGCGGTCGAGCAGCGGCGGCACGACCACCGTCCCGTCGTCCACGGGCGGCGCCTCGGCGACGTCGGGCGCGACCGGCGTGACGAAGGGCGTGGGACGCCCGTCGGCCGGCGAAGGCGCCGGCGACGTCGCCGACGGCGGCGCGGGCGGGGCCGACGGGAGCGCCCCCGACAGCGCGCCGCGACGCGGGGCGTCGGCGGCGGGCGCGGGGCGGGCCGTCTCCCACACGGTCTCCGGCCGCGCCGACGGCGGCGCGGACGGCGGCGCCGCGCGCGGCGCGACGAACGCCCCCCCGCCCTCGCCCGAGGCGACGCGCACGCCGATCGGCGTGCCCGACGGCGCGCTGCGCCCCGCGGGCGTGTCCTGCGACAGCACGACCCCCGCGGGCGCGCCGGGCACGCGCACGACGACGAGCTCGAAGCCCGCACGGCGCGCGCGACGCGCCGCGTCGTCCGCGGTGAGGCCGACGAGGTCGGGTACGACGCCCGACGCGACGAGGTCGTCCTCCGACGTCGCCGTCGAGGGCGCGGGCGGTGCGGCGACGGTCCCCGGCGGCGGCGGCGACGGAGGCGCCGGAGGCGGAGGCGCGACGGCGACCGGGCCGCTCGGTGCGGCGCGCGACCCGGCCGCGGCGACGTCGCGCTCGCTCGCGCCGTAGACGCGCAGGGCCACCGCGCTGCCGATCGCGACCGACGTGCCCCGCGGCGGGGACTGCGCGACCACGGTGCCGGCGGGGTAGCCGAGCGCGTCGGGCCACGGCTCGACGGCGCCGACGTCGAGCCCGCTCGAGGCGAGCATCGCGCGCGCCGCGGCGACGTCGCGTCCCCGCAGGTCGGGCACCGAGACCCGCGGGCCCGCCTCGTCGGGCGGCGGCGCGGAGCGGTCGCGCGAGAGGAGACCGCCACGGCAGCCCGCGAGGACGCCGACCAGCAGCACGAGGCACGAGGCTCGACGCATCCGGGGTCTCCTCCGCACGGGCCCCCACCGACCGGTCGGGGTCCGCACGGCGCGAATCCCCTATCAAGCCCCGCGGGCGGGGGCGCGGCAAGGGCGTCCGCGCCCCGGGGGGCGCCGGCTCAACGCGCGGTGGTGAAGCGGACGTCCTGTCGGCCTCGCGCCGTGCCGCGCCCGACCTCCACGGCGAGACGGTAGGCGGTCCCCGGCGCGAGCGGGGCGGCGGGAGCAAACGTGGCGGCGGGGACGCCGGGGGCGGCCGGGAGCGGGACCGTCGCGACCGCCGTGCCGTCGTCGGTGGTCAGGGCGACCTCGACGCGCGCCGACGCCAGGTCGGTCCCGCGCGCGAACCGGACGCACAACGGGAACGGCGTGCCGTCGGCGAGCGTCCGCGGGACGTCGGTGGCGCCGTCGCCGGGCAGCACCGCGGGCCCACGGAACGGCGAGGGCAGGTCGGGCTCGCCGCGCGAGACGACGCAGGTCGCCGTCCCGCCCTCGAGGCGCCACGCGACGGCGCGGGCGTCGGGGTCGAGCAGGCCCGACGCGGGGTCGGCGGCGAGCGCGACGAGCGCCGCCGCGACGTCGGCGGCCGGATGCGCGGTGCGCGTGGTCGCGGTCGCGACGGGCCCGGGCGCGAGCAGCGAGGCGTCCCACCGCACGGGCGCGAGGCCCGCGGCGACGCGCCAGCCGTTGGCGCGGAGCAGGGCCGCGAGGTCGTCGCCCTTGGCGCCGAGCGGACGGACGCGCCACGCGACCTCGCGCCCGTCGGGGCCGACGCGGCGCAGCTCGACGAGCTTGCCCCCGAGGACGAGCTCGCGGCGCAGCGGGAGGACGAGCCCGCCCTTGCCGAGGACGACGCCGTCGCGGTCGAAGCCGCCGAAGCGCCCGTCGAGGTCCAGGTCCACGAACGTGACCGGCTGGCCGTCCACCGCGCCCGCGACCGCCTCCGCCGCGCGCGCGGTCCACTGGACGGTGGGACGCTCGAGGAGCACCCGCACCTCGACCGAGCCGCCGCCGTACTCGCGCGGCACCGCGAACGGCACCACACCGGGCACGCGGACGACGCGGTCGGGCGCGCCCGCGACCAGCGGCGCCAGCGCGACCGCCTCGCCCCGCTCGACGGGGCGGCACGTCCACGGGCGGCCCGCGAGCCACAGCGCGCCGGCGACGGCGTGCACGGGGTCGCCGTGGAGCGAGCGCAGGTCGGGCGCCTTGACGCGCTCGAGCGCGCCGGTGCGCCACGCGCCCGCGCCCGCGTCGTCGGGCGCGTCGAAGGGCTCGACGTCGAGCGCGAAGCGACGCCACGCCTCCTCGAGGGCGGCGAGGCCGTCCCAGCCCGCGGCCTTGGCGGCGGGCTCGAGCGACGCCGCCGTGGCGCCGCCGGAGAGCACGCCCTCGACGAACGCGCGCGCCCGCTGCGGGTCGAGCGCGGCGAGCCCGTCGAGCAGCGCGCCGGCCTTGGCGACGTCGCGCGGGTGGAGCAGGCGCGGGTCGAGCACGACAAGCTCGGCGAGCGGCCGGTCGGCGCCCGCGGCGACGCAGCGGCGGACGAAGGCGCGCGAGGGCTCCCCGTCGCGCTGCGACAGCCCGGTGTCGCCGCCGACGACGCGCGGCGTCGCGCCGTAGCCGCGCGGCGCGCCGACGACGAGCCGCGAGACGAACCAGCCCGCGCCGAACGCGAGCCAGCGCACGGCGTTCGGGTCGCGCACGCGCGCGGCGACCTCGCGCTGCGCGACCGCGTCGGCGGCGAGGCCCGCGGCCTCGTCGGCGCTCGCGGCGACGAGCAGCTCGTAGCCCGTGCGGCCCAGCGGCCACACCGGCCACGCGCGCGCCGCCTCGCGGCTCGCGGCGTCCACGGACGGGTCGGCCTCGAGCAGCGCGTCGGCGACCGCGCGCGACGGCACGACGAGGAACGCCGCCGGACGCCCCGCGCGCTCCGGCCCGCCCCAGAGCGCGGCGACGAGGCGGCGCGCGTCGCCGGCGGCCCTCGCGACGGCCTCGGTGGGCACGTCGTCGTCGAGGCCAAACGCCGCGTCGCCACCGGCCGCGGCCCACCCCGCGCGCACCGCGCTCCCGCCCGGGAGCGTCGCGAGCGGGGGCTGCGCGGCGACGAGCGCCGCGTCGGGGACGCCGGCCGCCGCGAGGAACTCGCCCCGCCGGCGCGCCACGTCGGCGGCGCGCGCCGCGGCGTCGGCGTGCTCGGGCGCGACGGCGCGCCCGTCCTGCTCGACGTGGCCCAGCGCGCGGCGCACGGCGAGGTCGGTCGGGTCCAGCGCGAGCGCCGCCCACAGGCAGCGCTCGGCCCGCGCGACGTCCTTGCGCGCCTTGGCCGCGCTCGCGGCCGCGACGAGGTCCTTGACGCCGTCGGCGCGGGCGGCGGCCTCGCGCTTGGCGACGCGGGCCAGCTCGCCCTCGCCGTCGTCGGCCCACCCCGCCCCGGGGAGCACCGTGCGGTCGGGAGGACGCCACGTCGTCCCCTTGCGCGTCCACCCGAGCGCAAGCCGCGCGGCCTCGTCGTCGGGGGCGAGCGCGAGTGCGTCCTGGAACAGGCGCAGCGCCACCGCGCCGAGGTGCGCGTCGCGCGCCGTCACCGCCAGCGCCGAGAGGCGCCGCCCGTGCGCGCGGCGCGCGGCGGCCACGGGGTCGTCCTCGACCGGTGCGGCGCCGGCGCGGGCGCCGAGGAGGACGGCGAGCACGGCGCAGGCGGGGAGCGAGGCGCGCATCCGCCGCACGGTATCCGACGCGGCCCCGCGCCGGACCGCCCGGCCGCGTGGCCCCCGGTCGGTCGAGGAGCCATCGGGAGCGGCGCGGGGCGGCCGGGTAGGATCCCGCGGCCCCCCCGGAGCCGCCCCGATGCGTCGCCTCCCCGCCCCCGTCCTGTGGCTCGCGCTCGTCGTCCTCGCGTTCGCGCGCCCCGCGGCCGCCGACGAGCCCGCGGTCACGCTGCAGCTCTCCATGGTCGGCGAGGTCAGCGCGGTCGGCGACGGCACGGCGACGGCGACGCTGTCGATGCCGGCGGCGGTGTACGGGAAGCTCAAGGAGATGGCGCCCGACCCGCGGCGCTGGATCCAGGACCTCGCGCCCAACCGCTCCAACCTCGAGACGGTCAACCCGACCGCGCGCTACGACGACGCCCTCCACGCGGTCGTGATCGCGATGCAGCAGAAGGGGCTCGTCCACAACCGGGGCGACGGACGCTGGGAGCTCGAGTTCGAGTTCGACGCGACGCTGTCGCGCACGAGCCCCGAGGGCGCGGCGCGCCCGACGGCGTGGTTCACGACGAAGGGCGAGTTCAACGGCACGCCCTACGCCGGCGAGATCGTCGTGACGCTGCCCGCGGGCGCCACCGAGGCCGGCTGGGACCCCGCCCGCCGCATCCTCTCCTACCGGCTGCGCCCGGCGGCCGCCACCGGCGCCGCGCGGCTGACGGCGGACTTCCGCGCCCGCGACCGGATCATGTCCACGATCTACAAGGTCTACGGCCTCGGGTCGGAGCTGCCCGGGTTCTGGATCGCCAAGACCGTGTTCCGCAACGAGGGCAGCGGCGTCGCGCGCAACCTGCGCGTGCGCTACCGCCTGCAGGGCTACGGCGAGTGGACGCCGTGGGAGAAGGTCCCCGAGGTCGTCCCCGGCCAGACCGTGGTCAGCGTCCTGCACCCGGTGCTCGAGGCCTCGATCGCGCGCCTGAAGTCGAACACGCCCGCGAACCTCCTGCTCGAGTGGACCTACGACGACGGCACGGGCAGGAAGGTCGAGGACGACGACGCGCGCAAGGTCGTGATCCTCGGCGTGAACGAGTACGTGTTCGGCAACCTGACCAAGGGCGAGTCGTCGGGCAGCTGGCACGACGAGTTCAACAACGCGCCGCTGCTCGCCGCGTGGGTCTCGCGCAACGACGGCGCCGTCAAGCACTTCGCGGCGATGGCCAACCGCAACGCGGGCGGGCTCGGCGCCGGCTCCGACGACGCGTCGGCGCTGCGCGTGCTGCGCGCCTGCTACGAGCTGATGCAGCGCAACGACTTCACGTACCAGCACCCGCCCACGCTGACGGACCGCTCGGTGTCCTTCGACGCGAAGGGCGTGCAGAACGTGAAGTTCCCGCGCGAGACGATGCGCGACCGCTCGGGCACGTGCATCGACCTCGCGATCCTCTACGCCGCGATGGTCAACGCGATCGGCCTCCAGCCCGTGCTCGCGCTGATCCCCGGCCACTGCTTCCCGGTGGTCAAGCTGCCCAGCGGGCGCATGGCGGCGGTGGAGACGACGGGCGTGCAGGGCGGCCTGCGCGTCGGCTCGGCCTCGTTCGACCAGGTGCAGGCGTACGGCGACCAGGAGTTCGCCAAGGCGCAGGCCGACGGCCGCATCTACCTGATCGACGTCCGCGAGCTGTGGTCGCAGGGCATCTCGAACCCCGAGCTCGAGGACCTGCCCGCCGACATCCTCCAGCGCTGGGGCCTGTCCGAGGAGGGCAAGGGAGGCCCGTCGCCGGGCCCCGGCCCGGGTCCCGGCCCCGGCCCCGGCCCCGCGCCGTCGGCCGAGCTCGACGCGCTGCTCGGCGTGTGGGGCGGCGTGCTCGACGAGGCGCGCATCGACGACGAGCTGTTCCTCGACGCGATGAAGCTCGGCGTCGAGCGCCAGGGCGGGACGTGGCGCGCCGGCGTGCGGATGGAGTTCACGGTCAAGAAGGACGGCCAGGAGCGAAAGGTCGTCGGCTCCGGCATCTACGAGGGCGGCGCCGCGCAGGGCGGCGGCGTGCGCTTCGCGGCGCAGACGCTCGAGCGCACCGACGTCGCCACGGGCGAGAAGGGCCCGCTCAACGGCAACCCGCTGACGCTCACGATGCTCGACGACGGGCGCATCCGCGCGGTGTTCGAGGGCGAGGGCGGCTTCACCGTGTCGCTGCGCCGCGCCGAGGACGGCGGCCCGCAGCCGTCGGGCCCGCTCGCCTCGCTCGTGGGCTCCTACGGCGGCGCGATGGGCAAGTCGCGCGTCGAGAGCAACGTGCTCCTCGACGAGATGTACCTCGACCTCGCCCAGGCGGCCGACGGGTCGTGGACGGCCACGATGCGGCTCGCGGTGACCGTCGAGCAGGACGGCGGGCTCCACGTCGACATCGAGACGGAGTACCGCGGCGGCCGCGTCGTCGGCGGGGAGCTCAAGTTCCCCCAGACGCCGTGGCACCGCTCGGTGCCGAGCACGGGCCAGCGCGACGACCTCGCCGGCTACCCGATGACGATCACGCCCAAGGAGGGCGGGCTCGCGGGCGCCTTCGAGGGCGCGTGGACGTTCACGCTCGCGCGGCGCGGGGACGCGCCGAAGGCGGAGACGCACGGCGCGCTGCTCGGCGCGTTCGGCGGCGGGATGGGCGGCGCCGACCTCGGCTCGGGCGTCAAGCTCGACGAGATGTACATCGACGTGGCCCGTGCCGGCGACGGCTCCTACACCGCCGAGGTGCGGATGAACATGACCGTGTCGGCCGGCGGCGGGACGCCCATCGTGATCCGGGTCCACTGCACCGACGGCCAGCCCGACGGCGAGTCCCTGCGGTTCCCGAAGGTGCCGTGGGAGCGGACGGTGACCGCGACGGGCGCGAAGTCGCCCATCGAAGGGAATCCGCTGCTCCTCACGCCGGCCCCGGGCGGCCTCAAGGGCATCTTCGAGGGCTCGGACGGCTTCAACTTCACGCTCAAGCGCAGCGGCGACGCGCCGCCCGTGCGCACCGCGCCGCGGCCGGCCCCGAACCCGACGCTCGGCGGCTGGGGCGGCCGCATCGACTCGACCGTCCAGGGCGTGTTCGTCGAGACGCTGACGATCGACGTCGAGACGACGTCGAACGGCCTGCGCGCCACGCTGCGCTCGACGGTGCGCGTCACGAACGACGCGGGCCGGCCGGTGCGGCTCGAGATCACGTCGGTGTACGCGGGCCCGACGACCCCGCGCGGGCTCTCGCTCCGCTCGATCTCGCGCACGGCCAAGCGCCTCTCCGACGGCTACACGCAGGACCTCGGCTCGGGCTCGATCGACGCCCACGTCGAGAACGGCAAGCTCGTCGGCACGCTCTCCGACTCCGCCGGCTCGATGCCCTTCACGCTCCTGCGGCGGTAGCGGGCGGCGAGCCCGCGGCGGTCGTCGCCTCGAGGCGGCCGTCGCGCAGGTGCAGCACGCGGTGCGCGCCGGCGAGCATCTCGGGGTCGTGCGTGACGACGACGAGCGCGGCGCGGCCCACGCAGGCGCGCAGGACGTCCATCACCGCGTGGCCCGTCGGGTGGTCGAGGAAGGCGGTCGGCTCGTCGGCGAGCACGAGGTCGGGGTCGTTGGCGAGCGCGCGGAGCAGCCCCGCGCGCTGGCGCTCGCCGCCCGAGACGCGGTGCGGGCGCTCGTCGAGGAGGTGCGCCACGCCGACCCGGCGGGCGAGGTCCTCGACGCGCGCCGCGGCCCCCGGCCCCGTCGCGTGGACGAGCGCGTTCTCGCGCAGCGAGAGCCAGGGCACGAGGAACGGCTCCTGGAACACGAACCCCACGTGGCGGCGGCGCAGCGCCGCGTTGCGGTCCGGGGCCGCGTCGAGCGGCCGCCCGAGCAGCAGGACCCGCCCCGTCGTCGGCCGGCGCAGCCCGGCGAGCAGGAAGAGCAGGCTCGACTTGCCCGAGCCCGACGGGCCCACCAGCCCGACGAACTCGCCGCGGGCGACGTCGAGGTCGAGCGCCTCGACCGCGGTCGTTCGGCGGGCGCCGTCGCCGTAGACGAGCGACAGCGCGCGGGCGGAGAGGACCGGCGCCTCGCTCACGCGTTCCTCCGCTGCAGGATCGTGACGGGGTCCATGCGCCGCAGCCGGGCCGCGAGCACGAGCGCCCCGGCGGCCGCCGACGCCAGCGGCAGCGCCGCGGACAGCGCGAGCGCGTACGGGTCGAAGAAGCGGAGCAGGATGGCCCGGGGCCGCAGCACCTGCGCCTCCCAGACGGCGAGGAAGCCGTAGCCGAGCGCGAGCCCGAGCGCGAGCGCGACGGCGGCCGCGAGCCCGCTCTCGGCCGCGAGCCGGGCGGCGAGGGAGCGCCGCGTGCGCCCGAGCGCGAGCAGCAGCGCGAACTCGTCGCTGCGGGCCTGGAACGCGATCAGGTGGAGCAGCACGACCACCAGCCCGACGATCGCGGTCACCGCGCCGACCACGGCGTTGACGAGCGTCGGGAGGTTCTCGAGCATCTTCTTCGTGCGGGCGCGCCAGTACGCCTCGTCCCACACCTTGAAGGCCTTCTTCCCCTCGGCGTTCGTCGCCGCGTGGAGGTACGCGTCGCTCTGCGCCTTGCGGCCGGGCCGCGCGTAGACGACCTGGAACGACTCGATGCGGGCGAGCACGAAGTCCGGGACCGTCGCGTAGGCGAGGTCGACGAGCCCGACGCGCGCCGGCCCCTCGACGAGCCCCACGACCGTGAAGCGCCCGGGCGTCACGTCCTCGGGGTCCACGAGCCGCCCGAAGCGGCTCCCGAGCGCGAGGCCGCGGGCGCGGGCGACGTCGGCGGGGACCACCGCGCCGTCGCTGCCGGGCGCAGGGAGCGTCCCCGCGACGAGCCGGTTGCCGATGCGCGCGAGGAAGTCGGCCTGGTCGGCCCCTTCGAGCGCGAGGAGCATCGCGTACGACTCGCCGACGATCATCGGCGTCTGCATCCACAGCGCCTTGGCGCGCACCCGCCGCTGCATCGCCGGGTTGGCGTCGAGCAGCGCCGAGAGCGCGGGGTCGAAGTCGTTGCGCTCGGAGGGCGTCACGCCCGTGTAGTGCGAGAGCGGCGCGATGTTGGCCTCGACGGTCGCCTCGAAGCCCGTCAGGGGCGTCACGACCGCGAGCACCAGCGCCGTCACGAGCGCCTGCACCACGACGGCGGGCATCACGCGGCGAGGGTTGCGCACGAGCCAGGCCAGCGGCCCGGGCGCACGCCCCGCCGCCCCGCGCGTCGCGGGCGCGCGCGCGGGGACGGACGCGGGCGACGGGGCCTCGCTCACCGCGCGACCGGCTCCATCGCCACGCGCAGGGACGCGCCGGCCACCTCGAGGGCCGCCGCGCCCGGCGCCGACGCCGCGACGGCGTCCTCGACGAGCTCGACGGCGAGGAGCTCCTCGGCCGCGAACGCCGCGTGCGCGCGCAGCGCGGCGGCCAGCGCCCCGTCGGCGGCCCAGCGGACCCGCACGCGGTCGGTGACCTTGAGGTCGCGGTCCTTGCGCAGGCCCTGCAGCGCGTGGACGGCCTCGCGCGCGAGGCCCTCGGCGGCGAGCTCGGGCGTGACGGTGGTGTCGAGGCGCACGAGGATGCCCGCCGCGAACTCCGACGTCCCGCCGGCGACGTCGGCCGCGACGAACCGCACGTCGCCCGCGAGCAGCTCGGCCTCCCGCCCGCCGCCCAGCGCGAGCCGCGCGGACCCGTCGCGCGAGAGGCGCGTCGCGAGGTCGCGCGCCGCCGCGGCGTCGAGCCGGGCGATCGCCTCCTCGGTCGGCTGGGTGAGCGCGGCGAGCCTCCTCGCCGCGTCCTTCTTGTTCAGCGACGCGGTCATCGCCGCGCTCGCCTCGAAGCCACGCACGAGGTCGAGCGTCTTGACGTTGAGCTCGTCGAGCACGACGTCGCGCTGCGCCGCGAGGAAGTCCATGACGCCCGCGTCGGCGTGCCCGGTCGTCAGCCGCGCGAGGGGCTGGCGCACCTTCGTGCCGGCGCGGTTGCGCGCCGCGTGGCCCAGCGAGACCACCGTGCGCAGCGCGTCCATCCTGGACTCGAGGGCGTCGTCGATCGCCGCCGCGTCGGCGACGGGCCAGCGCGCGAGGTGGACGCTGGCGTCGGCCCCCGGCGCCCCCCCGAGCAGCGCGCGGTGCATCGCGTCGGTCAGGAACGGCGCGAAGGGCGCCATGAGGCGAGCGACCGTGAGCAGCGCGGTGCGCAGCGTCTCGTAGCCCTCGCGCTTGTCGGGGGTGAGGGCGCCCTTCCAGAAGCGGCGCCGGTTGCGGCGCACGTACCAGTTCGACAGGTCCTCGACGACGAAGTCGGCGATGCGCTTGCCCGCGCGCGAGGTCTCGAACGCCTCGAGGTCGGCGGTCACGTCGCGCACGAGGCGGTGCGTGCGCGAGAGCAGCCAGCGGTCGAGCACGCCCCGCACGCGCGCCGGGGACGCGTCGGCGGCGGTCGCGACGTCGAAGCCGTCGGCGTTGGCGTAGAGCGCGAAGAAGGCGTAGGTGCTCGCGAGGGTGCCGAAGAGGCGGTTGCGCAGCTCGACCAGCTCGCCCTCGTCGAAGCGCACCGGCAGCCACACGGGGCGCGACGCGAGCAGGTACCAGCGGCTCGCGTCGGCGCCGAAGCGCGCGACGAGCGCCATCGGGTCCACGACGTTGCCGCGGCTCTTCGACATCTTCTTGCCCTTCGCGTCGAGCACCATGTCGTTGGACACGACGGCCCGGTAGGCCGGCTTGTCCGCGTGCATCGTGCTGACGGCGAGGAGCGAGTAGAACCAGCCGCGCGTCTGGTCCACGCCCTCCGAGATGAAGTCGGCCGGGTGGCCGACGGCGACCTTGTCGCGGTTCTCGAAGGGGTAGTGCCACTGCGCGAAGGGCATCGCGCCGGAGTCGAACCAGCAGTCGACGACCTCGGGCGTGCGCCGCATCGTGCCGCGGCAGCCCGCCGCGCCGCACGCCCAGGTCGCCTCGTCCACGTAGGGGCGGTGGAGGTCGAGCGGCTCGGGGAGCCGGCCGCCGCGCTCGTGCAGCTGCGCGACCGACCCGACCGCCTCCTGTCGCTTGCAGCCGTCGCAGACCCACACCGGCAGCGGGGTGCCCCAGTAGCGGTCGCGCGAGACGGCCCAGTCCACGTTGTTCTCGAGCCACTGGCCGAAACGGCCCGCCCCGGTGGCCTCGGGGTACCACGCCACCTGGCGGTTCAGGGCGATCATCCGCTCGCGGAACTTCGTCGTGGCGAGGTACCACGACTCGCGCGCGTAGTAGAGGAGCGCGGTGTCGCAGCGCCAGCAGTGCGGGTAGGAGTGGACCAGCGTCTCCTGCAGGAACAGCAGCCCCTGCTCCTTGAGGTGGCGCAGCACGTCCTTGTCGGCCGCCTTCACCGGCTTGCCCGCGACGAGCGCGGCGCGGGGCCCGGGGACGAAGCAGCCGCGCGCGTCCACGGGGTGGAGGACGGGCAGACCGTCGCGCCGGCCGACCGCGGCGTCGTCCTCGCCGTACGCGGGCGCCATGTGGACGATGCCCGTGCCGTCGGTGGTGGTCACGAAGGTGGCGGGCCGCACCGTGAACGCGTTCGGCGTCGGCGCGACGTCGTAGAGGTCGAGGAGGCGGCGGTACCGGCGCCCGACGAGGTCGGAGCCCTTGGCCTGCGCGAGCACCGTCACCTGGTCGGGCTTGGCCTTGAGGGCGTGGAGCCGGGCCTGCGCGAGCCAGAGCACCTCGGTCTTCCCGCCGCCCTCGGAGAGGCGGACCTTGACGTAGTCCACGTCGGGGTGGACGGCGAGGGCGACGTTGCTCGGGAGCGTCCACGGCGTCGTCGTCCAGACGAGGAAGGCCTCGGGCAGGTCGTCGCCCGCGGCGTCGAGCGCGCGGAAGCGCACGAAGACGCTCGGGTCCTGGACGTCCTTGAAGCCGAGGCCGACCTCGTGCGACGAGAGCGGGGTGCCGCACCGCGGGCAGTACGGCAGCACCTTGTGGCCCTTGTAGAGGATCCCCTTGCGGTGGAACTCGGCGAGCAGGGCCCAGAGGCTCTCGACGTACTCGTTGCTGCAGGTGATGTAGGCGCTCTGCAGGTCCACCCAGTAGCCGGTGCGGCGGGTGAACTCCTCCCACGCGGAGAGGTAGGTGAAGACCGACTCGCGGCAGGCCTTGTTGAACACCGCGACGCCGAGCTTCTCGATCGCGTCCTTGCCCGCCAGCCCGAGCTTCTTCTCGGCCTCGACCTCGACCGGGAGGCCGTGCGTGTCCCAGCCCGCCTTGCGCTCGACGTAGAACCCCTGCATCGTCTTCCAGCGGCAGACGAGGTCCTTGATGCTGCGGGAGATGAGGTGGTGCATCCCCGGCTTGCCGTTCGCGGTCGGCGGGCCGTCGTAGAAGTGGAACGCCCGGGCCCCGCGGCGGGCCTCGAGGCTGCGGAGGAACGTGTTCTCCGACGCCCACAGCCCGAGGACCTCCTCCTCGAGGGCGACGAGACGGTCGGGCCGGATGTCTTCGCGCAGGGCCATGGGGCCGGAGGATACCGCCGCCCCCCGGGCCCCCCCACCGGGCGCGCGGGACCCGCGCCGTCCCCCCCGTCCGCACGCGGGAGGCGGCGCCGCCGGTCAGAGGTCCACGGAGACCCCGAAGCCGAACCAGACGCCGGGCTCGGCCTGCTCGGCCTCGACGATCGTGCGGCCGTGGCGGTCGTCCACGGAGACCTCGCGCCACACGTCGAGCCCCACCGCCCCGCCCACGCGCACCCGCGCGGACGCGCGCCACTCCAGCTCGACGCCCACGGGCACGCGCACGTCGCGGAACACGCCGTCGGGGACGCGGTCGTGCTCGGCGAGGCGCACGTCGAGCCGGTCGTAGCGCGCCGACGCGCCGAGCGCGAGGCGGTCGGTGACGTCGAAGAGCACCCGCACGCCCGCGCCGCGGAACTCGACGCGCACGGCGCCCGTGGGGCCGTCGCCGCCGTCCACCCAGGCGACGGGCACGATCGTGGCGGAGTCCTCGAGGTTGGTCGCGACGACGGCGCCGACCGTGACGCCGCGCGACGGCGACAGGCGCCGGCGCACGGTCGCGAGCACGCTGCCGGTCGTCGCGTCGAGCACGTCCGCGCCGGGCGCGAAGGTCGCGGTGACGCCGAACGCCGCCGAGAGCCGCCAGTCGTCGGTCGCGTCCCACGACACGCCGGGCGCGACGCTGACGCGCCACGCCTCGTCGAGGAGGCGGCCGTCGCCCGGCACGAGGCGGTCGGCGTCCTCGAAGCGGTAGTCGGCGCGCTGCACGCCGACGCCCCACGTCGCCTTCCACCGTGCGCCGAGGCGGTGCTCGCCCTCGAGGTCGAGCGCGTAGCGCGCCACCGAGACGTCGCCGCGGTCGTCCTCGAGCGGCACGCCGGGCAGGAAGCCCGCGGTGCCCAGCGCCCGCGGCCGCTCCGGCGGGGCGCACGGCGCCGCGCAGGGGGCGTCGGCGGCGCGGGCCGGCGCGGCCCAGGCGAGCGCGACGGCGGCCGCGCCGACGAGGAGGAGCGCGCGGGCGGTGCTCACCGCGCGGTGCCCGAGGGGACCGAGAAGCCGGGCGCGGACGAGCGGAACGCCACGACCGTGGGGTCGTCGGAGGCCTCGAACGCCTTGGGCGGGCCGTCGAAGGCGACCTTGCCGCCGCCGAGGAGGACGAGGCGGTCCGAGATCGTGCACGCGCCGCGCACGTCGTGCGTGACGACGACGCTGGTGACGCCGAGGCGCTTGTGCAGCGTGTCGATGAGGCCGAGGATGCGCGCCGAGTTGAGCGGATCGAGCCCGCTCGTCGGCTCGTCGTAGAAGATCACCTCGGGCCGCGGCGCGATCGCGCGCGCGACCGCGAGGCGCTTGCGCATGCCGCCGGAGAGCTCCTCGGGCGAGAGCGTCAACGCGACGTCGCCCAGCCCCACCGCGTCGAGGGCCCAGCGCACGCGGGCCTCGATCTCGGCGCGCGGGAGGTGGAGCACCTCGGCCAGCTCGAGCGCGACGTTCTCGCCGACGTTGAGCCCGCTGAACAGCGCGCCGCCCTGGTAGACGACGGCGCAGCGCTTGCGGATCGGGATCAGCCGGTCGTCGGAGAGCCGGCGGATCGGGACGCCGAACAGCGAGACGTCGCCGGCGTCGGGCGCCAGCAGGCCGAGCATCACCTTGAGCAGGACCGTCTTCCCGCCGCCGCTCTCGCCGAGCACCGAGACCGTCTCGCCGCGGGCGATGCGGAGCGTGATCCCGCGCAGCACCTTCTTCTCGCCGAACGAGACGTGCACGTCCCGCACGTCGATGCAGGTCTCGGGGGCGGGGCGCGCGTCGGTCACGGGCTCCTCGCCCGCAGTCTACGTCCGGCGCGGGGGCGGCCAAGCCGGGCCGGACGCCTCGGTCGGACCGGGCTCAGGCCGGCGTGACCGCGAGGCAGGTGAGGTCGTCGGCCTGCGGCTGGTTGCCGGTGAAGCGCGTCGTCTCCGCGACGAGGGCGGCCACGAGCGGCGACGGGTCGCTCGGCGCCGCGGCCAGCGCCGCGCCGAGGCGCTCGTCGCCGAAGCGCTCGCCGTCGGCGCGCACCGCGTCGAGGAAGCCGTCGGTGAGCACGACGAGCGTGTCGCCCGCGTCGAGGCGCCGCGTCGCGGTGGGGTAGGTCGTGCCCGGCAGCACCCCGAGCGGGACGTGCGTCGCCTCCTCCCAGCGCGTCACGCGGCCGAGGCGGTCGCGCAGCAGCGGCGCGACGTGCCCGGCGTTGCCGAAGGTGACCTCGCGCCGGCGCGGGTCGTAGAACGCGCAGAGCAGCGTGACGAACATCCCGCGCGTGCTGCGCCGCGCGACGATGTCGTTGACCGCCGCGAGCGTGGCCGAGACCTCGCCGTGGTAGAGCGCCTCGTAGCGGACGTCGGAGAGGATCCGCGCGGCGAAGAGCGCCGCGGGGACGCCCTTGCCCGACACGTCGCCGACCACGAGCCCGGTGCGGCCGTCGGGCAGGCGGATGACGTCGTAGAGGTCGCCGCCGACCTGCAGCGCCGGGACCGTCGCCACGGCGCCCGAGAGCCCGGGCGAGTCGGGGAAGGTGCCGGGGAGGAAGGTGTGCTGGATCTCCGCCGCGACCTCGAGCTGGCGGCGCATGCGGTCGCGCTCGAGCTCGGCCTCCTGCAGGCGCACGCGCTCGAGCGCGACGGCCGCCTGCGCGGCGAACGCCTCGACGAGCGGGACGTCGCGCTCGGAGAAGCGGCGGGTGATCGCGTTGCTGTCCACGTAGATGACGCCGAGCACGCCGCGCGACGTCTTGAGCGCGACGCAGAGGATCGTGCGCAGCGACAGGTTCACGATCGACATGCGCGCGTGGTAGGCCGCGCTCGTCGCCGCGTCGTCGATGAGCCGCGTCTCGCCGGTCTGCGCGACCTCGCCGACGACGGACTGGCTCACGCGGAACTTGCCCGCCTCGAGCGGCATCCCCTTGCGGTCGCGCGCGAGCGCGAAGCGCAGGCCCGCGGCCTCCTTGAGCATGAGGAAGCCGCGGTCGGCCTTCGTGACGGAGACGAGGCTGTCCACGACCGCGGTGAGGAGCGCGTCGGGGTCGCGCTCGGCGTTGATGCGCCGCGACACGTCGAGCAGCAGGCGCAGCGCCTCGACGTCGAGGCGCGGGTCGGCCACCGGCGAGGCCGCGCCGCCGGGGGCGGGGACGACGGGCTCGCTCATGAGGGGGCGGGACCCGTCCGCGGCGGGTCGGTGCGCGGCGCGCGCACGGCGCCGGCGAGCACGTCGGAGGCCCACGGCAGCGGCAGCCCGCTCGCGACGACCGCGACCGACGCCGCGCGCCGCGCCGCCTCGACGCGCGCGTCGGCGCGCACCTCGGCGTCGCCGTCGGCCAGCGCGGCCTTCACGCGGTCCACGGCGGAGGCGAAGCCGGCCGCGTCCACGGCGCCAGCCCGCTCGCGCACGAGGGCGAGCGCGCCGACGACGCGACGGACGACGGCGGGACGACGCGCGTCGGCGCCGAGGTCGGCCGAGGCCGCGGCCGCCGCCTCGTAGGCCTCGAGCGCCTCCGCATGGGCGCCACGGGCCCGGCGCACGTCGCCCAGGGCCAGCCAGACGTCCACGGCGCCGGGCGAGGCCGCGACGCCGGAGCGGAGCATCGACTCGGCGCCCTGCACGTCGCCGCGACGCGCACGGGTGCGGGCGAGCGCGGCCCGCGTGCCGTCGGAGGTGTCGCCCGCCCCGACGGCGCGCACGAGCGCGGCCTCGGCGTCGTCCACGCGCCCGAGGTCGAGCAGCAGGCGCCCGAGGTTGCCCAGCGCGACCGCCAGCGTCGGGTCGCTCTCGACGGCGCGGCGGAACGCCGTCTCGGCGCCGCGCAGGTCGCCCAGCCCGTGGCGCGCCGCACCGAGGTTGTTCCACGCCTTCGCGCGCCCCGGGCCCAGCGCGACGGCCTTGGTCGCCGCGGCCGCGGCTTCCTCGAGGCGGTTCGCGGCGAGCAGCGCGGTCGAGAGGTTCTGCCACGCCTTCGCGTGCGACGGGTCTTCGGCGACGGCGCGGCGGTACGCGTCGATGGCCCCGTCGCGGTCGCCGCGACGCCAGCGCGCGTGGCCGAGCTGGCGCCACGCCGCGGCGTCACCGCCGTCCTGCGCGACGGCGCGGGAGAGGATCCGGACTGCGTCGCCGAAGGCGCCGCGGCGGTAGGCGTCCACCCCCGCGCGCAGGGCGGGGGACGACGCGCCGGGCTCGGAGGCGTCAGGAAGCATGAACCCCCGATTCTAGCCCGGCCCGCGCCCCGGAGCCCGGGGGACGTCGCGACCGGGCGGCTGCGGCGGGGACGGCGGCCCCGCGCGGGCCCCGGCGGCCGGGCGGCGACGCCGGACCGGCGCGGGGCGGGCGCGGTGGCGGGCGGGGGTCGGAGCGGCGTGCCGGGACCGGGGACCGGGCGCGTAGGCTTCCTCCCGCCCCCGCCGGAGCGCCTCGATGATCCAGGGCCGCGACGTCGTCACGCTCGAGACGTTCTCCCCCGAAGAGCTGCGCTTCGTGCTCGACCGCGCCAAGGACATGAAGCGCGACGGGCACGGGACGCCGCTGCAGGGCCGCGCGCTCGCGATGGTGTTCTTCAACCCGTCGCTGCGCACCCGGGCGTCGTTCGCGATCGCGTTCTCGAGCCTCGGCGGGACGGTGGTCGACCTCACGGCCGAGCGCGACATCTGGAACCTCGAGCTGCGCGAGGGCGCGGTGATGGCGGGCGTGGCGGAGGAGCACGCCAAGGACGCGGCGCGCGTGCTCTCGGAGTACGCGGACGCGATCGCCATCCGCTCGCTCGCGCGCCACGACGACTGGGCGACCGAGCGGCGCGACCTCGTGCTCGTCTCCTTCCAGAAGCACGCGAGCGTGCCGCTGTTCAACATGGAGAGCGTGCTCGAGCACCCGTGCCAGGCGTGGGGCGACGCGCTGACGCTCGAGGAGGAGTTCGGCGACCTGCGCGGCAAGAAGCTCGCGCTCACGTGGGTGTACAGCCCCAACGCGCGGCCGCTGGCCGTGCCGCACGCCGTCGGGATCATGGCGGCGAAGATGGGGATGCAGCTGACGATCTGCCACCCCGAGGGGTACGAGCTCGACCACGGGGCGCTCGACGTGGTGCACCGCACCGCGGCGGAGACCGGCGGCACGGTGCGTGTCACCAACGACCTGACGGAGGCGACGACGGGCGCGCACGCGGTGTACGCGGCGTCGTGGGGCAGCACGAACCTCCACGGTCGCCCCGACGAGGAGCGCCACCTGCGCAGCCGCCACACCGAGCGGCGCATCACCGCCGACCTGATGGCGCGCACGCAGAGCGGGCGCTTCCTCCACTCGATGCCGATCCGGCGCAACGTGGAGGCCGACGACGCGGTGATCGACGCGTCGTCGAGCCTCGTGATCCGCCAGGCGGGCAACCGTCTCCACATCCAGCGCGCGCTGTTCGCCGAGGTCCTGGCGTAGCGTCAGGACGGCGACGCGGCACGACCGGCACCGGGGCGCCGTCGGCGTGCGCGGACGCGTGTCACCTGACCGCGAATTCCCCAGATTGCGGGAAAATCACCTGACCCCGGCATCCCCAGATTGCGGGAAAATCACCTGACCCCGGCATCCCGGGAGCGGGCCGCGACCGAGGTCAGCACGAGGAAGGCGCCGAGCGAAGCGAAGCCCGCGGCGACGACGTAGGAGAGGATCGCGGGCCAGAGCACCAGCGCGACGCCCGTGCCGACGCAGAGGGCGCCCGTGAGCGCCATCCCGCCGCGCCACGCGAGCGACCGGCCGGGACGGGGCGTCGGGAGCGGGGCGTCGGCCATGCGCGGAGCCTACCCGGGGCGCGCCCCCGCCGCGACGCCGCGCCGCGCTCGGCGCGCCGGGCGCGGCGTCAGCGTCGCGCGACGCGGCGCGCCCCGGGGGGCGAATCCGGCCCGGAAAGCGCTCGGCGGGCCCCGTCGAGGGGCGTAGGTTCCTGCCCACTCCGCTCGACAGATCGGGACCGCGCCATGGCCGACAAGAAGAACAAGCTCGCCGAGAACGTGCCCGGGGCCTTCTACGTCGACGACCAGTGCATCGACTGCGACGCCTGCCGCGAGACCGCGCCGGACTTCTTCAAGCGCAACGACGAGCGCGGCTACTCGTTCGTCTACCGCCAGCCGCAGACCGACGACGAGAAGGGCCTCTGCCTCGAAGCGATGGAAGGGTGCCCCGTCGAGGCCATCGGCCAAGACGGGTAGGAGCCCGCCCCGGAGGCGGGGCGCGAACGGGCGCAGGCCCGGTCGCGGGCTCCTCGAGGGCAGAGGCGGAGGGGTCCACCCGCGTCGTCCGCGGGCCGTCGCCGAGATCGGCGACCCGAACGACCCGAACCCAAGGGCCGGATCGCGAACAGGCCCCGCTCGCCTCCCGAAGGCAGGAGGAACCGACGCGACGGACCCGCCGAGGGCTCGCGAGGCGCGGACGAGCGAGCGCCCGACGCACCGCAGGCCCCCGTCGGGGCTCGCGGGCCCGGGCGCGCGTCGGACGCGACGACCGCGTGTCCCGCCACCACGCCAGGAGCGGACGCCGCGCGGCGACGCGCCTCGAGTCGCGGGCAGGCCCCACGTCTCGCCCGGGCCGAAGACGCAGCCCCGGCGTCGTCGGGGCCCGCGCGCCCGGTCGGGGCTACTTGCCGGCCTTGGCGGCGGCGAGGGCGGCCTTCGCGTCGGCCTCCTGCTTCGCCTGTTCCTCGTCGAGCGCCTTGCAGCGCTCGGCGACCTTGTCCTTGTGCTTCTCGAGCCAGGCGCGCGCCTCCTTGCCCGAGCCGAACTTCTCACCGGTCAGGTCCTCGAGCACCGAGTAGAGGATCTCCCCTGCCGAGCGCATCTTGCGCGCCGACGACTTGCCCTTGCGGGCGTTGGCCGCCGCCGCGGCCGTCGCCGCGGCCTGCGCCGCCTGCTGGTCGCCGTCGCCCGACGTGCCGGTGTCCACGGACGCCTCGGCGCCGTCCCACTTGACGCCCTCCTCGACCTTGAGCTCCTTCATCAGGGCGAGCACTTCGTCGAGCGCGCGCACGTCCTTGAGGTCGCCGATGGCGTCGAGCGCCCAGCGGACGACGCCGTGGTCCTCGTGGCGGCACAGCGCGAGGAGCGTCGGGGTCGCGCTGCGGGCGCCGACCAGCCGGAGCGTGTCGATCACCTCGGTCAGGTGGGCGACGTCCTTCGACTTGGGGTCCGCCGTCGGGACCAGCGCCTTCGCCACGAGCTCGGGGATCGCCCGCTGGCGCCCGAGGTTGAAGTACGCCGCCGCACGGAGCTCGGCGTCCTTGTGCTTGACGACCTTGAGGAGCTCGTCCACCACGAACGGGTGGTTGACGACGCCCAGCGTGTCCACCGCGTCCGCCTTGACGCCGACGTCCTTGCCCTTGAAGGACGCCTTGAACTTCGCGATCGCGTCCTTCGCCGCGGCCGTCGTGGCGAGCGGCGGGATCGGCTTCTCGGGCGCCTTCTCCGGCGCCCCGGCGGCGGGCGGGGCCGCAGGCGGCGCGGCCGGCTTGCCGTCCTCGGCGCCGGCGGGCGCGGCGAGCGCGACGAGGATCGGGAGGGCGAGCGAGAGGCGGGCGCGCGTCACGACGGGAGTCTCCCGGAGTCCGAGGCACCGAGCGTAGCACCGCCCCGCGGCCGCCGCCGCCCCGGAGCCCCGCCGCTCACTTCGTCAGGTTGACGTACACCCCCCCGGAGGTCTTCGCGAGCGTCTCCGCGAGGGCGAACGGGTGGTTGCCGATCCCGACGACCGACACCGGCACGAAGCGCGCGCGCGCCCGGAGCCCGATCGCGCGCGCGATCACGTCGGCGTCGGCCACGTCGCCCCGCGTGGGGATGTTGTTGGTCACGAGCAGCACCTGGTCGGGGCCCGCCTTGAACGCCTTGTCCTCGGCGGCACCCGCCATGTCGAGCGCGCCGAGCAGGGCGTCCCACAGGTTGATGCCGTCGTCGGTCTCGATCGTCGCGAGCACTTCGTCAAGCGTCTTGCGGGCCGCGGCCCCCGCCGGCGCCCCCTTCCCCGCGAACACCGACTTGACGTCGGCCGCGAAGTAGAAGACCTCGAAGCGCGCGCCCGACGGGAGCCCTTCGACCGCGTGGCGCAGGTGCGCGACCGCGAGCTGCCACTTCGTCTTCACCTGGCGCCACGGGATCCGCTCGCCGTCCTTGGGCGAGCAGAGCTCCTCGAGCCGCTCGCGCTGCTCCGGGGCGACCCACGGGTGCGCGTCGCGCATGTGGAGGCTGCGGTCGAGCACGAAGACGACGCGCTCGCCCGTCACGGGGACGCCGAAGAACGTGGGCGGGAGCACCGCCGCCTCCTCGACCGTCGAGGGGTCGCCGCCCGCCGCGAGCGCCGCCCATCGCTTGGGGCTGTCGCCGAGCCGCTGGCGCGAGATCGCCTCGAGGGCGCCGACGACCTCGGCGCGCGCGCGTCCCTTCTCGACCTCGAGGCGGGCGACGAGGGGTGCCAGCGCCGCGCGGTCGCCGCGCGCACCGAGCGAGCGCGCCGCGGCCCCGCGCACCTGCCAGGCCGGGTGCGCGAGCACCTTCACGAGCGCCTCGGACGCGCCCGAGCGCGTGCCCTGCCCGAGCGCGAGCGCGGCCAGGGTCGCGACCGGCGCGTTGGGCGAGGCGACGGCCTCGACGAGCGCGGCGTCCACGTCGTTGCCGCGCATCGCGAGCAGCGCGGTCTGCGCGACGATGCGCTCGGAGGACTTCGGCTTCTTCGCCGACGCGATCGCGGCGGCGCGGGCCTCCGACGACCGCATGCCCGCGAGCGTGGACGCCGCCGCCTCGATCACCGCCGGGTGCGTCTCGGCCCCCACCTGCTGGAGGAGCAGCGTCGCCGCGGGACCGCCGTCGTGGTCCTGGAACGCCCCGTAGGCGCTGCGGCGCGCCTTCCACTCGGGGCTCTTGACGTTGTCGAGGAAGTACTTCTTCGCGCTCTCGAAGTCGGCGCGCGCCGGGCGGGCGCCGACGACCAGCGCGCACGCCGCGAGCAGCGCCGTGGCGAGGGCCGACGCGACCGGGCGGGAGGGGGCCATCGCCGGATCCTACCGGACGGCGACGGGCGGCTCAGTCGAACGAGGTCGAGACCTCGAGCTCGGGCGCCGACCCGACGACGCGACGGGGGTCCTCCTCGCCCGGCACGCGCAGGTCCACCCGCCGTCGCGCCTCGAGGGGGAGGGCGACGCCGTCCACGGCGACCACCTCGACCAAGGGACGGTGGAAGTCGTCGGTCTGCGAGACGACGCGGCCCACGCTGCCGTCGTCGAGGAGCACCCGCGTGCCCGGAGGGTGGAGGCCGACGACGCGGACGAAGGTGCCGAGCAGGGCCTCGTCGAGCCCCTCGCGCATCGCGAGCATCGTGCGGATCGCGCGCGCGGGGCTCATCGCGGGCTTGTACGGACGGACGGCCGTGAGCGCCTCGAACACGTCGCAGACGCGCACGAGGCGCGTGACGACGCCCTGGTGGAACTCGTCGCACGACCGCGGGTACCCGTGGCCGCCCGGCGCGCAGTGGTGCCCGTACGCCGCGGCCACCGCGAGCGGGTCCGAGTCGCGGTTCGCCAGCAGGATCCCGCCGCCGAGCACGGGGTGGCGCTGCATCTCGCGCCGCTCCTCGGCGGAGAGCGACCCCTGCTTGTGCAGCACCTCCCACCGCACGAGCGCCTTGCCGACGTCGTGGAGGAGCGCGGCCGTCCCGATCCGGTGCAGGAGCGCGCGGTCGGTCGTGGTGCGCCGCGCGACCTCGAGGCAGAGCAGCGCCACGCGGATGGAGTGGCCGAAGGTGAAGAAGTCGTACTCGGGGTAGCGCGCGAGGCCGTGGAGCACCCCCGCGTCACGGTCGAGCCCTTCGACCATGCGGTCCACGACGCCCTCGACCTGCGACACGTCGAGCTCGCGACCGTGGCACGCCGCGATGGTGAGGCCCTGGAGCAGGTCCACCGTGTCCTGGTGGAGCAGCACGGCGGTGCGCTCGTCGCCCGAGGCGGCGGGCGCCGCGGGCGCCGCGTCGCCGCCGTCCCACGGCGCGACGAAGCGCACCGCGCGCGCGCGCCGCTGCAGCAGGTCGGCGTTGGCCGCGCGGAGGTCGGCGACCGGGGCACGCCGCGCGAGCACCTCGACGAGGGTCGTGACGTCGTCGGCGGACGTGGTGGCGCCCAGCTCGACGCCGCCGGCGCCCACCGCCTCGATGCGCTGGAGCAGGCGCCGCGCCGATAGGCTGGCGCCGAGCAGCGGCTTGCCGTCCACGACGACCTGGCCGGCGACGACGCCGAGCAGCGTGGCCGACGTGTGCTCGCGCTCGCAGCGCTCGCGAACCGCCTTGCTGACGTCGGCGGCCGCCTCGCGCACCCGCGCGTGGCCCGGCCCGTAGAGCTGGGCGTGGACGAGCGCGAAGAGGAGCCGCTCGACGTAGGAGGCCGCGGGGACCGAGAGGGCCGACATCGTGCTCACGACAGGCTCCCGGGCTCGTCGGTCGGCGGGCAGAGGTGGTCGTCGATGCCGAGCCGCTCGAACGCCGCGGCGACGTCGTGCGCGACCGCGGTCTCGGGCGGGGGCGCCGTGGGCTCCGGCGGCACCGCCCCCCCGACCGCGACGGGGCCGGGCGTCGGGAGCGGCTCGGGGACGGCGACCGCCGCGGCGGCGACCGCGCCCTCCGTCGGCGCCGGCACGTCCGGGGCCGCACTCGCGGCCAGCGCGGCGGCGACGGCGTCCTGCGCGTCCCATCGGGCGATCACGTCGCGCGCCGCGCGCCGCACGGCCCGCGGGCACGAGAAGTCGAGGAGCCCGCGCCCGACGAGGCGGCGCACGACCGGCTCGGCGAGCGTGCGCGGGAACGCCGCCAGCGCGGCGACCGCGTAGGCGCGCGCCCCGGCGTCGGCGGCGCGGTCGGTGGCGACGCCGGCGATCGCGCCGACGGCCTCGCTCTCGGCGCGCCCCGAGTCGGCGCCGCGGAAGCCGTCCTCGCAGAGCACGTGGAGGAGGAACGCGGGCACGCGGTCGTCGGGCACGACGCGCAGCACCGCGGCGGTGCGGCTGGGCAGCTCGCGGCGCCGCAGCGACGCGGCGACGCGCGCGCGCAGCGACGGGTCGCGCGTGTCCACGAGCACCTCGAGGAACGGGAGCGAGTCCACGCTGCGGTCGCCGAGCAGCCGCTCGACGAGGTCGTCGCCGTGCAGGTACCCGCCGGCGGCGAGCAACGTCACGTGGGCGGCGAGCACGGCCTCGCGGCCGACGCGGCGCGCCACGAAGCCGGGCGCACCCCCCGAGAGCACGAAGGTGCGGAGCAGGCGCGGGAAGGCGCGCACGACGTCCTCGGGGTCGAGGCCGCCGTCGGTGGCGAGGGCCGCGCCGAGCTGCGCTTCCTCGACGACCCCGGCGAGCAGCGCCACCTCCGAGGCGGAGCGCCGCTCCGGCGGCAGCGCGAGCGCCTCCTTGAGGTGGCGGAGGATGCACGGCGGCCGGGCGAACGCGGGGCGCTCGCGCAGCACCTCGACGAGCTGGCGGCGCAGCGTCTCGCGGCGGATCGCGGTGGGCTCGACGACGAGCGCGTGCGTCATCAGGCCCGCGAGGTCGAGGATGCCGTGGGCGTCGTCGAGGGGGTCGAGCGCGAGGGCCGAGAGGTTCGCGTCGCCCATCCAGCGCGCGTCGTCGATGCCGTCGTCCACGGCCTCGTGGCGACGCGCGCGGTCGGCGCCACCCGATGCGCCCGCCGACGCCGCGAAGCGCGCGGGGTCCTCGAGGCGGTCGGGGAACACCTGCTGCAGGCCACGGAGCAGCGCGGCGGCGGTCGGGTCGCTCGGCGCGACGTCGTGGCGGTCCGCGCCGTGGAGCTCGGCGTCCACCGACGCGACGAGCCGCCCGAGCACCGTCCGCAGCAGCGGCAGGCCCCGGCGGACGTCGAGGCGCGCCTCGAGCGGCAGCACGCGCAGCACGTGCTCGAGGACGTCCGCGGCCCCCATCGCACCGCCGTCGGCCGCCGCGCCCTCGGTCGCCAGCAGCAGCGCCTCGACCTGCGCGAGCCCCGCCCGCACGTCGTCGTCGGCGAGCGCCGCGTCGCGCAGCGCCGGGGCGACCTCGCGAGGCCGCGCCACGGGCGTGCTCGACAGCGCCGCCGGACGACGCCCGGACGACGGCGAGGACGCACCGTCGGAGGCCGCGCCCGCGACGGGCGAGACCGGCTCGACCGACCCGGCCTCGGCGCCGTCGGCGCGCAGCGTCCGCGCCGGCGCCGCGGCCGTCTCGCCGCCGGCCCCCGCGCCGAACGACGTGACGCCGAACGACTGCTCGGTGACCGTGATCCCGGGCTCGCGTTCCGTCCACAGGTCGGCGAACGCGGTGCCGCCGGCCTGCGCGCGGCGGACGTTCGTCTGGAGCCGGCGCGCGAAACGCACGGCCGACGTCGGCGGCGTCGCCGGCTCGATCGTCAGCCGCGCGACGCCGGTGCCGAGCAGCGCGTCGCGCAGCGCCTTCGGCCCCGGCCCGAGCGGCTCGCGGTCCGCGCCGTCCACGCGCAGCCCCGTCGTCGTGACCTCGAGCACGGTGGCCTGCGTCCGCGGGGCGATCGCCTGCACGAAGCGCTCGGCGACGGCGACCACGCGGTTGTGGCCGTCGGGGTAGATCGCGACCGTGCGCAGGAACAGCGCCAACACCTCGAGCAGGTCGTCGCCCGCGGCAGCGGGCGCGATCGAGCTGGCGCGGACGGCAGGTCGCGGTGCGGCGGTCACGAACCCCCCGGGGCACGCTCGCCCGACGGCGGCGCGCGCCGACGAGGGAGCGAGTCCCTATCGACGCCCCGAGCGGCGCGGCTCAAGCCCCCCCGGGCGTCAGGGGAGCCAGCGCAGCCACGCGGGGCGGCCGGCGCGGCGCCCGGCGCGGAACGCCGCGGCCGCGGGGCCCCGCTCGGCCGCGAGGCGCTCCGGCGCCTCGAGCGGCGCCTCGCCCGCCCGGTCGAGCAGCGCCTCGAGACGCTCGTCGCCGGCGGCGGCCTTGAGCGCCCCGAGCGCGATCGGCGCGCTCGCCGCCAGGGCTCGCGAGACGACGTCGGCCGCCGCGCCCGTCCGGGTGGCGATCCACGCCGTGGCGCGCGGGCCCGCGTCACCGAGGAGGCCGCCGAGGCGCGCCTCGCGCGCGGGCCGACCGAGGTGCGCGCCCACGGCGATCGCGGGCGCGTCCACGTCGGCGGGCCGACCGTACTTCTCGACCACCCCCGCCGCGGCCCGCGCGTCGTCGGCCCGACGTCGGCGGTGGCGCGCGAGCCCCGCGAGGACCAGCCCCGCGGCGGCGCCGAACGCCTCCGCCGCCGCGCGTCGCGGCAGCCCGAGCGCGCCCACGAGCGCAGGCACGGCGCCGCGGCCGGCACGGGCGACGAGCGAGGCGTAGGCGCGCGCGGGGTCCACGGCGCGACAGCCTACCGCGCGGCGTCGCCCGCCGCCGACCGGCCCCCGCGGGGCGCCTTCGACCTCCGCTCACCGTCCCGCGGCGGGCTCGCTCGGCGGGGCGAGCCCCGGCTGCTCGTGGACGTGGATCGGCTGCGCGAGGCGGTGGAGGTTGGGGTCGTCGAGGAGGTAGGGCCCGCGACGGTGGAGCATGTCGTCGTCGGGGCGGTACTTGTCGAACGCGGTCTTCGCCGCGGCCGCGCGCTCGACGTCGCCGAGCGCCTCGTGGCAGCGCATCTCCCAGTACCACGCCTCCCAGTCCTCGGGGTCGATCGCCTTGTAGCGCCCGAGCACCTCGAGCGCGTCGGCGAAGCGGTCCTGCTGGAAGAGCACGTCGGCGAGGCGCCGGTGCGCCTCGCGCTCGCGCGGCCACGTCGCGAGCACCGCGCGGAAGTCGGCCTCGGCGCCGGCGAAGTCGCCGCCGGGGCTGTTGCGCCGGACCATCCCGCGGAAGAACAGCGCCTTCGGGAAGCCGGGGCGCAGGCGCAG
Organism: Planctomycetota bacterium; assembly: GCA_020851795.1. Taxonomy (GTDB): domain Bacteria; phylum Planctomycetota; class PLA2; order PLA2; family JAEUHO01; genus JAEUHO01. The sequence goes on from JADZCA010000074.1 coordinate 31,707, forward strand.
CGCCTCCCCCACCGCGACCGTGGCGTCGTCGAAGTCCTGCTTGGCGAACGCGGCGCGGGCGACGTTGACGAAGCCGTCGGCGTACTTCGGGTCGATGCGCGTCACGAGGCGGAACAGCTCGCGCGCGCGGTCGGGGTCGCCCTGGATCAGGTGCGCGATCGCGAGGTCGTTGACGCGGTCGCGGTCGTCGGGGCCGAGCGGGAGCGAGGTGACCTCGGGCGGCGCGCCGGGCGTGCCCTCCGCCGTCACGGGGAGCGAGAGCGAGCCCGACGCCATGTCCACGACCGGCAGGAGGCTCATGTCCACGACGACCGGGTCGGCCTTGACGAGGAAGTCCTTCTCGGGGACGTGGCGGATCTTCGTGCCGCCGACGCCGAGGTACTTGTAGACGCTGCCGAGCACGTCCGGGGCGAACTTGCGGTAGCGCAGCGTGGCCTTGAGCTCGAGCCTGCCCTTCGCGCCCTCGGGGACGCGGAAGCGGTAGCGCACGACGTCGGCCGTGCCCGGCCCGATGCGCGTCACGTACACGAGCGTGTGGAGGTCGTTGGCGACGCGCGAGACGAACCGCGTGCCGTCCTTGCGGATCCAGTACGCGCGGTAGAACTCCGCCGACTCGTCCACGCGCCCCGTCGCGGGGTCGAGGCGGCCGCTCGCGTAGAAGGCGGGCTCGCCGTCCACCGACGCCTCGAAGGCGAGCCACACCTCGTTGCTGTCCACCGTGCCGCCGGGGAAGCGGTGGCCGACGCCCTTGTTGCGCACGACCACGTGCGCCTCGACGACCTCGCCGGGCTTGACGGCGGGCTTGCTCTGCCACGGCAGCACGAAGCGGCGGTCGCCCGGCAGCACGACCTCGGAGACGTCCACGCGGCACGACGTCGCGAGGAACGACTTGATCTTGCGGATCATGTCCTCGTCGCCGCGCAGGTGCGGGAGCATCGTGTTCGCGGCCGCGAAGAGGTGGCTGCGCACCATGCCGGCGCCGTCGGCGGCCGGGTCGTCGCGGTCGGCGACGAGCGGCATGTGGCAGTCCTGGCAGCGGCTCGCGTCCTTCGGGTGGTAGAAGGACCGCACGTTGTTGAGCGTGACGCCGCTGTCGTCGTGCGCGTCGTACTCGTCCTGCGCGCGGGCCCAGCGCCAGCGCGTCAGCTCGGGCGGCGGCTCGGCCTTGTGGCACACCGAGCAGAACGCCGAGGTCTGGATGTTGTCGGGCGTCAGGCTCTTCGCGTGCGCCGCGGGCTTGAGGCGCAGCAGGATGTCGTGCGCCTTGCGCAGCGCCTCCGAGCCGCTCTTCTCCCACGCGTAGACCTTGCGTCCGCGCACGACGAAGTCGGCGTTGCCGTTGGTGCTCTGCGGCTCGATCGAGTGGCAGATGACGCAGGTGAGCCCGGTGCGCGCGTCGTCGGACTCGAAGTCGAGCTCGGGCGCCGCGATCGGCGGCAGCCCTGACGCCGCGTCCTGGCGGTAGAGGAGCGCCGGGTCGTGGCAGCCCGCGCACCAGCGCGCGTCCGTCTTGGGGAAGCGGTCGCGCAGGTCGTGGATCGTCGCGCGGTAGACGGGGTTGGTCATCGACGCGTGACGGTGGGCGCTGCGCTTCCACTCGTCGGTGATCACGCGGTGGCAGCTCGCGCAGCTCGCGACGTCGCGGATCTCGTCCGACGTGAGCGTGAGCCCGCCGGCGCCCGACGTGGCCGCGGTGGGGAAGAAGTGCACGCGCGCCGCCTCGGCGGCCTCGGCCGAGCCCGTCTCGAACACCGACGTGGGCCCGCCGTCCTTCGCCTCCCACAGCAGCAGCCCGAGCCCGACGACCGCGACGCCCGCCACGCCGGCCCCGAGCGACGCCCACGGCGCGGGGTTGCTGCCGAAGCGACGGTGCAGGAGGTAGAGCGCGAGGACGGCGAGCCCCGTCACGGTGTGCAGCAGCCCGACGCTCCCGCGGGCACCCGGGGGGTCGATGAGCAGCGAGACCCCGCTCGCCGTCGCGGCGAGGGCGGCCAGCAGGACCACGGCCCCGCTGAGCGCGATGAGCGGCTTGCGCTTGGTCTGCGTGACCGCGTGGGGCACCGCGAACGCGAGGAGCAGCGGGACGAGGAGCGCGCCCACGACGACGTGCGCCACGAACGCGCTCGCGGCACCCGGCGAGGCCCCGGTGCTCGCGCCGAGAAAGAGGCCCGTCCCGCCGACGAGCACGGTCCCGAGCGTCAGGAGCCGGACCACCGGCCGCTGCCACGGCGTCAGGACCGACACCGGGGCCGACTTCGTCGAGGGGGGCGGGGTGGTCACGCGGGGGCTCCGGGGCGAGGCGTTCGGCGCACGGGGGACGGGGGCTCACCCGCGTGCGCCGGCACCCCGGCGCAACGCACCTGTTGCACCGGGATTCCCGGGGGCCGCGCGGGGCGCGGCCGGATCCGGGGCGGCGGGTATTCTCCCGCGCTCCACCGTCGGGCCGGAGGGTTTCGCCGCATGTTCACCCACGTGAAGGAGGGCTTCCTCGCCGAGCTCCGGTCGATCGACGAGGCGGGGCTGCGCAAGCGCGAGCGGGTGATCACGAGCCCCCAGGGCGCGACGATCCGGGTCGCGCAGGGCGAGGTGCTCAACTTCTGCGCGAACAACTACCTCGGGCTGGGCAACCACCCCCGGCTGGTGGCGGCCGCCAAGGCGTCGCTCGACACCCACGGCTTCGGCATGGCCTCCGTGCGGTTCATCTGCGGCACGCAGGACCTGCACAAGACGCTCGAGAAGGAGCTCGCCCACTTCCTCGGGTTCGACGACGCGATCCTCTACACGTCCTGCTTCGACGCGAACGGCGGGCTCTTCGAGACGCTGCTCGGCGAGAACGACGCGATCGTCTCGGACGCGCTCAACCACGCCTCGATCATCGACGGCATCCGCCTGTGCAAGGCGCACCGCTTCCGCTACGAGCACCTCGACTTCAAGGACCTCGAGGCGAAGCTCGGGGAGGCCAAGGCGGTCGGCGCGCGCCGCATCCTCGTCGCGACCGACGGCGTCTTCTCGATGGACGGCGACATCGCCGACCTGCGCACGGTCTGCGACGTCGCCGAGGCCTACGGCGCGATGGTGATGGTGGACGACAGCCACGCGACGGGCTTCGTCGGGCGCACGGGGCGCGGCACGCCCGAGCACTGCGGCGTGCAGGGCCGCGTGGACATCGTCACGTCCACGCTCGGCAAGGCGCTGGGCGGCGCGTCGGGCGGCTTCACGTGCGCGCGGCAGGAGGTCGTGGACCTGCTGCGCCAGCGCTCGCGCCCGTACCTCTTCAGCAACACCGTCGCGCCGCCCATCGCGGCCGCCTCGCTCGAGTGCCTGCGCATGCTCGAGGCCTCCACCGAGCTGCGCGACTGCCTCGAGGCGAACACGAAGCGCTTCCGCGAGGGCATGACGAAGGCGGGCTTCCAGCTCCGCCCGGGCGTGCACCCGATCTGCCCGATCATGCTCGGCGACGCGAAGCTGGCGGTGGACATGGCCGACGCGATGCTGCGCGAGGGCATCTACGTGATCGGCTTCTCCTATCCCGTGGTGCCCAAGGGGCAGGCGCGCATCCGCGTGCAGATCTCGGCGGCCCACGACTTCGCGATGATCGACCGCGCGATCGCCGCGTTCTCGAAGGTCGGCGCGGCGATGGGCGTCACGAAGCGCGGGTAGGGCCCCCCGACGCGGGGGCGCGGGGCCCGCGCGCTTCGTGTGCGGCGGGCGCGGCGCGCCGGGGCGAGGACGCTTGCGGAGCGCAAGCGCTTCGCCGCAGGCGCCGCGCGCTACGGCAGCGTGAACGTGGCCCGCCACTCGCCCGCCGCGAGGCGACGGAGGTCGTCCTCGGTGCGCGCCGACTCGAGGGCCGCACGGGCCTTGCGCGCGTCGTCCCAGCGCGACCACAGCACGAGGTCCTCGCGGGGCGACGGCTCGGGCCCCGCGGCACGCAGACGCTCCTCGAGCGCGTCGAGCACCGCGGTCCACCGCACACGGACCGCCTCGACGTCGAGCGGCGGCGGGCGCGGCGCGGACCCGGCATCGGGGCGCGCGGCGTCCCTGCCTTCGGCGGCGCGCGTCGCGAGCGCGTCCACCGCGAGGGCGAGGCGCGAGAGCGACGCCTCGACCGCCGCGAGCCGCGCGGCGAGCACGCCGTCGGCGTCTGCGGGGCGCGGGGCGGCCGCGGCGAGCTCACGAGGTGCGCGCGCGACGGGGTCCGGCGTCGCGGCCGGACTCGAGGCGGGCGGGCTCCCCGCGCCGGGGCGCAGGAGCACGACGCCGGCGCCACCCAGCAGCACACCGGCGAGGAACCAGCATGCGGTCATCTTCATGGATCGCCACCGCGCCCGTCGTGACCGCCCCCGCTCCGAAGCGGCGCACCCGCCCCACGGTACCACCGCCGAAGCCCCCGCCCCGACGCGGCCCGCGGGTGGTGCACAGCCGACCAGCCCCTCTCGGCCAACGTCGGGTGAGACGTCCACGCTCCGGACCTTAGGATCGAGGGTGGGGAGGTTTCCCCGTGCGCGTGTCCGATTCCGTCCCGTCTGAGTCCGCCTCGCCTGCTCCGTCCGTCACCGCCGCCGTTCCCGTGCCCGCCGCTCCCACCCCCGGGTGCCGCGACGAGCGAAGGGGCGGCGAGCGAGTGGGGCGCGCCGTGAGCGAGTCCAAGTGGACGTGGTTGTGCCGCACAGGTGTTGGCGGACCGTCCCGACTCGCTCGTGCGGGCGTTCGGCTGATGGTGGTCGTGCACTCTGTACTGTTCGTGCTGTGCGTCGGTGCGCTGCCCGCCCTGTTGTTCTCACGCGTCATTCCTGAGGGACTGCGCGTCTCAAAGACGGCCGCGGAAGCACCGATCATCGTCGCGGATTGCATCGCGATCGCCGTGCTGGCACTGCTCCCGAGAGCAGCTCGTGCAGTGGGACGTCGGTGCAGCGGGCAAGCGACTCCGGACGGCGAAGGGAACCCGAATGGGCGGCGATGATCGGCATGCCGACGAGGCCCGACTCCGCTGAGCGCCGCTGCAGCAGGCGAGCGACTCTGCACGGCGCGGGAGAGCCGGAGGAGGGACGACGAGCGAGGGCTACGGCCACGACGCGCTCATCGCTGCGTGTGCTCCGCTTCTCGCCGTGGCGCCAGAACGCGAGGTCGACCGCACGACGGTTCGGCGCCCCCGGTCGCATCAGGACCCGACGACGGCGACCCGACTCCGACCAGCTCCCATGGGGGTCACCTCCACACGGCTCGCGAGGCGCTCGGCAAGTCCTCCTACGTGCGAGATGACGCCCACCTGACAGCCGCGTGCCTGCAGGCTGTCGAGGACGCCCAGCGCGACCTCGAGCGACTCCGAGTCGAGCGACCCGAAGCCCTCGTCGACGAACAGGCTCTCGACGCGCACGTCCCGCGCCGAGAGCGACGACAGTCCGAGCGCGAGCGCGAGCGACACGAGGAAGGTCTCGCCGCCCGACAAGCTCGTGACGGCCCGAACCTCGTCGCCGAGGTCGTGGTCCAAGACCTGCAGGTCCATGTCCGTGCCGGGCACGCGCTCGAGGCGGTAGCGGGGACGCAGCTCGGCGAGCGTCTCGTTCGCATGCAGGAGCAGCGCGTCGAGCGTGAGGCTCTGCGCGAAGACGCGTAGCTTCTTCCCGTCGGCCGACCCGACGAGCGCGGACAGGTCCGCCCAGACCCGGGCCTGCGCGCGCGCCGCGACGAGCTCCTCCTGCAGCCGCGCGACCCGCGCGCGGGTCGCGTCGTCGGTGGCGAGGCGGCTCTGCGCGGCCCCGATGCGCCGCTGCACGGCGGCGAGTTCCGCCTCGCCCGCCGCGGCCCGTGCGCGGGCGGCGCCCTCGTCGAGGTCGGGCGGCGCGTCGGCGGCGTGCGCGGCGAGGTCCGCGGCCCGCTCCGCGTGCGAACGGGCGGCCTCGACGGCGGCCCGCAGCGTGCGCCGCACGTCGTCGGTCGGGCGCCCCGCGAATCGGGCGACGCGCTCCGCCGCGGCGGCCTCGGCCCGCGTGCGCGCCTCCTGCGCCGCGACGCGGGCGGCGTCGGCATCGCGGCGGCGGTCGGCGGCGACATCGCGCGTCGTGGCCGCGGCCGACGCGAGCCCCGCGCGCCCGCCGCGGTCGCGCTCGAGCGCCGCCGCCGTCGCCCGATGGGCCTCGATGCGCGCCTCGACCGAGGCGACGACGCGCAGCGGGCCGCCCTCGAGCGCCGGGCGCTCGATCCCGAGCGGCGCGAGGCCCGTCGCGGCCGCGTCGAGCGCGTGCGCGGCCTCGCCCGTCGCCCGACCGCGCACGTCCGTCGCCGCGCGCAGCGCCTCGCGCCGCTCGGTGCGCGGCCCGTCGAGCGCGGCGACGGCCTGCTCGGCCGCGTGGAGCGCGACGAGGGCGGCGGTGTGGGCGCGCGTCCGCTCGTCCGCGGTCGCGCGGGCCCTCTCGGCGGCCGCCGCCCGAGCGCGCGCGCCGTCGGCCGCGCGCTGCACCTCGTACGCGAGCCGCTCGACTGCCTCGACGGCGGCGCCGCCGTCGAGCGACGTCACGTCGCGCAGACCGTCGAGCGCCCGACGGACACGCGCGACCGCCTCCGCCTCACGAGAGGCCGCGGTCGTCGCGCGCGCGCCTGCGGCCTCCGCACGGTCGCGGGCGCCCGAGGCCTTCGCGTCCCCCGTCGCCCCCGCCTCGAGCGCCGCGCGGCGCGCGATCTCGAGCGCGGCGACGCGGTCGGCGAGGGCCTTCAGCGCGACGTCCGCCGGGGCGCCGCCGTGCGCCCACGGATGTGCAATGGCGCCGCACAGCGGGCACGGCTCCCCCTCGACGAGCTCGGCCCGGCGCGCCGCGAGCCCGAGCGCCGCGCGGGTCGCCTCGAGGGCGCGCCGCGCCTCGTCGAGACGGGCGGACGTCGAGACCGCCGTCGCGCGCGCCGCCTCCGCCGCCGCCGCGGCCACGACCGCCTCCTGCGACGCCGCGGCGCCCTCCGCGCGCGCGGAGGCGCCGTCCGCGCGCGCCTGCGACGCCGCGCGCGCAGAGGCGAGCGCCTCGGCCGCCGCGATCGCGCGGCCGCCTTCGCGCGCCGCGGCCTCGGCCGCGCCCGCGAGCTCGGGGGCCGAGGCCGCAGCCGTCGCGGTCTCCGCGGCGGCCCGCGCGCGGCCTTCGGTGGCCCGCGCCGCGGCCACCGTCGCCGCCGCGGCCTCGCGCCGACGGTCGAGGTCGGCGACCTCGGCCTCAAGCCGCGCGACCTCGCGGGCGGCGCGTGCGGCCTCGTCCCGCGTGCGGCCGTAGGCCTCGACCGTGGACCGCAGCGCGGGCCACGTGGGCAGCAGGGCGACGAGCGCCGCCTCGCGCGCGACCGAGGCCTCGCCGTCCGCGATGCGCCGGTCCGCCTCGAGCAGCGCGGCGTCCGCGGCGACGGCCCCCGTCGCAGCCGACTCCGCCAGCGCGTGCAGGCGCGCGGCCTCCCGGTCGGCGAGGCGGGCGGCCGACTGCGCTTCGGCGACGCGCCGGTCGAGAGCTTCGAGCGCGCGCACGGCCTCCTCGGCCGCGTCGCGTGCGGCCGGCGCAGCGAGCCCCGCGCCCCCGCCGATCGACGTCCACGACGCCTCGGCCCGCGCCGCCGCGTCCGCGGCGGCCTGCGCCCGGCCGGCGAGCGCCTTCCGCCGCTCGTGCCATGCGAGCGCGCGGCGCGCCGCGGCGAGGCCCTCGGCGACCGTGGGCGCCCGGGCCTGCAGAACGTCCACCTCGGCTCCGAGCGCCGCCCGTTCCGCGTCGCCCAGCGGCACGGCTTCGCCGATCCTCGCTTCGAGCTGCTGGAGGCGTGCGCGCTCCGCCGCGTCGCGCGCGAACGCCGCGCGGGAGAGGTCGGCGTAGACCCCGGTGCCCGTCATGCGCTCGAGGAGGTCAGCGCGCTCGCCCGCGTTGGCGCGCAAGAACGACGCGAAGTCGCCCTGGGGCAGCAGCACGCTGCGCCGGAACTGCTCGAAGGACAGCCCGACGAGCCGCTCCAGCGCCGCGAGCGTCTCCGTCTTCGTGCCGCCGCACAGTGACCGCCCCGTGTCGAGGTCGACGAGCCGCACCTCGACGGGCACCAGCCGGCCGTCGGCCTTGCCTCGCGCACGCCGCACCGACCACGTCGCGCGGCACCGCTGTCCCTGCGCGCCGACGAAGTCGACCTCCGCGTGCCCCTCGGCCGCCCCCCGCCGCAGCAGGGCGCGGGTGTCGCGGTCGCCGACGCGCGTCGCGTCGTCATCGGCGGCGCGGCCCACCTGCACGCGGCTGTTGCCGTCGAGGCGGGGCGTGCGGTCGTAGAGCGCGAGGCAGAGCGCGTCGAGCAGCGTGCTCTTGCCCGCTCCCGTCGGGCCGACGATGGCGAACACGCCCGCGTCGCGCAGCGGCGCCTCGTCGAGGCGGACCTCGAACGCTCCGGCGAGGCTCGCGAGGTCCTTCCCGCGGATCGCGAGGACCTTCACGGCGCCTCCCCGCGGGAGACGGACTCGACCAGCTCGGAGAACGCGGCGAGCAGCTCGGCGGGCGGCTCCCCCTCATGGTCGCGCGCCCACCGCAGTCGGAGGACGTGCTCGGGCGAGAGGTCGCGCAGCGTCGCCCCGGGTGCGGCCTCCGCCAGGGCGCGCGCGTCACCCGGCAGCTCGACGCCGATGCGGAGCAGCCGCGGCGCACGCCCCGCCAGCGCCTCCTCCACCTCGCGGCGAAGGTTCGGCTCGGGGCGGTCGCAGCGCACCCGGACCTCGAGCAGCGGACGTCGCGGATCCGACTCGGGCCCGTCGAGGGCGGGGAGCGCCCGCAGCCGCTCACGCACGTCGGGCAGCGGCGCGGCTCCGCCCTCGGGCAGGCGCAGCAGCGGCACCGCCCGCGGCACGGGCACTGAGCGCACCCGTGTCGAGTCGGGCGTGAGGTCCACGACGCACACCTGGTGACGGTAGTCGGTCTCGGAGAACGAGAGCGGGATCGGGGACCCGCTGTAGCGCACGGTCTCGCGCCCCCCCACGGCTTGGGCGAGGTGGAGGTGCCCGAGGGCGGCGTAGGCGAGGTCGTCCGGGAACACGTCGACGGGCAGGGCGTGCTGGTTGCCGCCGAGGATGCGCCGCTCGGACAGCTCGGAGAGCCGCGTGCCCGTCATGTAGCAGTGTCCGAGCGCGACGACGGGCTCACCCGCTCGGCGGCGCGCCCGGACGGCCTCGAGCGCCTCCGCGTACACCGCGCGCACCCCCTCGACGAGCGGATCGGCGGCCGGTGCGACGACGGGGAGGTCCGACGGACGCAGGAACGGCATCGCGACGCACCACGCGGCCCGCCGGCCATCCGCCTCGAGCGGCACGACGAGCCGGTCGAGGTCGAGCGACCGGTCGGGCCGGCGAGGGAGCCCGCCCACGACGTGGATGCGGAACGCCGCGAGCAGCGGGTTGGTGACGTCGAGCCGCGAGGGCGAGTCGTGGTTCCCGCCGACCACGACGAGCTCGAGACGCGGGAACCGCGCGCGCGACGACGCGAGGAACCCGAACCAAGCATCGAGCGCCGAGGTCGGCGGGTTGGCGACGTCGAAGACGTCCCCCGCAACGACGAGCGCGTCGGCGCGCTCCGACTCGACGAGGTCGAGGAGCCACGCGAGAAAGCGCTCGTGCTCGAACGTCCGGGGGTGGTCGTGCAGGACGTGGCCGAGGTGCCAATCCGCTGTGTGGATGAGCCTCATCGTGGTCGCCCCGAGCGGGATCGGCCCGGCGTCCTCCGCCCCCCGCTTCGGGAGCACTCGAGTCTAAGCCGCCCGGCGGACGGCGCGGGCCCCGCCGGCCCGTCAGCGCCAGGGCTCCCCCGCCGGCCAGAGGAGGTCGTCGGCGGTGTCGGGCTTCACGTCGGGGCCGTACGAGCGCAGGCGGAAGCGGCGGCGGTCCGCGTCCACGATCTGGTACTCGATCGGCTTCTGCCAGCAGTCCCACGGCTCGGCGTCGTAGGGCGAGGGCGACTCGGGGTCGCGCAGCTCGGCGAGCGTCGTCGGCAGACGCCCCTTGCGCTCGGAAAAGCCCCGCACCTGCTTGGCGATGCCGTCGAGGAAGCCGAGGCAGCCCGCCTCCTGCGACGTGTAGGGCGAGTCGTCGCCGCGGAAGGCGAGCGCCATCCACGCGGCGAACCCGACGAGCGCGACGACGGTCGTCGCGGCGGCGATGCGCACCCACCGGTAGTGGCGCGCACGCTTGCTCCCCGGCGGCGCCTTGCCCGGCGCGCGCGCGGGCGCGGGGCCGGGGGACGGTGCGGCGGCGGAGGGCTCGGTCACCCCGGGAGGGTACCGGGGAGGCGCGGGCCGCGCGACGGGTCACGATCGGACGGGCGGCCGTCCCCGCGACGTCGCGCCCGCGAGGGCGTGCGGCGCGCCTCGGGCGCGGGCCCCGCTCCCGGCGGCGCGGCGGGCGCGGTAGCCTCCCGCCGATGCCGCCCCTGCGCACCCTCCACGTGAACACGGAGCGGGGATGGCGCGGCGGCGAGCAGCAGATGGCCTACCTCGCCGAGGGGCTGCGCCGGCGCGGGCACGCGGTGCGCCTCGTCGTGCAGCCCGACGGCGAGGCCGCGCCGCGGCTCGAGGCCGCCGGCTTCGACGTGGACCGGTGCCGCATGCGCGGCGAGGCCGACCCGCTCTCGGTCGTGGCGCTCGCGCGGCGGATGCGCGCGTGGCGGCCCGACGTCGTGCACCTGCACACGTCGCACGCGCACGCGCTCGGCGCGCTCGCCGCGCGCTTCGCCGGGCGCCCGCGCCCGGCGGTCGTCGTCAGCCGCCGCGTGGACTTCTCGATCTACCGCCGCTCGTTCCTCGGGCTCAACGGCTTCAAGTACCGCCACGGCCTCGACCGCATCGTGTGCGTCAGCGAGGCGATCCGCCGCGTGCTCCTCGACGACGGGCTCGACCCCGCGCGGCTCGCGGTGGTCCGGAGCGCGATCGACCCCGAGCGGGTGCGCGGCGCGGCGCGCGTGGACGTCCGTGCGCGGCTCGGCCTGCCCGCCGGCGCGCCGGTCGTGCTCGCGGTGGGCGCGCTGGTCGGCCACAAGGGGCACCGCCACCTCGTGGACGCCCTCCCCGCCGTCGTCGCCGCGGTGCCCGAGGCGCGGGTCGTGGTCGCGGGCGAGGGCCCGCTGCGCGACGAGCTGCTCGCGCAGGCGCGCGCGCTCGGGGTCGCGGGCGCGCTCGTGCTCGCGGGGCAGGTGGGCGACCTCCCGGGCTGGTTCGCCGACGTGGACGTGCTCGCGATGCCCTCGACCGAGGAGGGTCTCGGGACGAGCGTGCTCGACGGCATGGCCGCCGGGCTCGCGGTCGTCGCGTCGGCGGCCGGCGGGCTCCCGGAGATGGTGCGCGACGGCGTGGAGGGCCGGCTCGTGCCGCCCGGCGACGCGGGCGCGCTCGCGGCGGCGGTGGTCGCGCTGCTGCGCGACCCGGTCGCGCGGCGCGCGATGGGCGCGGCGGGCGCGGCGCGCGTGGACGCCGAGTTCCGCGTGGACCGCATGGTCGAGGGCACGCTCGCCGTCTACGAGGACGTCCTCGCGCGGCGCTGACGGTCGCAGCGCGCACGCAGCGCCGTGCCAGGCACCGCAGTGCGGTGCCAGGCACCGCAGTGTGGTGCCAGGCACCGCGATGGGGGTCTCCGAAACGGAGACGCGGCGGCGCCCCTCGAGGGGCGCCGCCGCGTCGGGTCGAGCCGTCGGGTCACTTCACCGAGACGGTGACCTTCGGGATCTTGCCCGTGAAGCGGGACTTCGCCTCCGAGCCGATCGCCTCGACCACCGGGGTGCCGAGGTCGATGCCGACGTCGGCCGTCTCGTCGGCCGAGAAGATCGCGGCCTGCGTGTGGGGCACCTTGCCCTCGGCGACCTTCTCGTCGCCGACGTAGAGCGTCGCGGTGCCGCCCTTGCCCATCTCGCGCGGCGCGCCGTCGTAGGCGAACTCGAGCCGCAGCGTCGCCTTGCCCGGCGCGAGCGGCTTCGTGGCCGCCACCGACGTGCGCTGCAGGCCGAGGAAGACGTAGTCCCACGCGGGCACGCCGTCCTTGACGTAGAGGGACCAGCCGCCGAAGCGGCCGCCCTGCGCGATCACCGTGCCGTTCGCGCCCGACGCCGGGACCTCGACCTCGGCCACGACGGAGAACGAGCGGTTCTTGATGTTGATGAACGTGTTCTCGAGCAGGCCCGTCATCCCGTCGCCCAGCGTGACCGACGTGCGGCCGTGCATGAGGTCGGGGCGCTGCACGATCGAGGCGATCGCACGCTCGAGCAGACGGTCGTCGATCGGCAGGACGTGGCGGGCCTCCGCCTCCTTGAGGAACAGCGCCTGCAGCTCCTTGAGCTTCTCGGGGTGCTTCGCCGAGAGGTCGTTGGTGAGGCTGAAGTCGTTGCGGACGTCGTAGAGCTCCCACACGTCGTCGGCGAGCGGCCGCCGCACGACTTGCTCCCACGGGGCGCGGTGGATCGTGTTGGCGAGCCACCCGTCGTGGTAGATCGCGCGGTTGCCGGCGATCTCGAAGTACTGCGTCGTGTGGCGCTCGGGGGCCTTCGCGTCGTCGAACGAGTACTTCATGCTCACGCCCTCCATCGGGATCTGGGGCGTGCCGTTGACCACCTTCGGCTCGGGGAGGCCCGCCGCCTCGAGGATCGTCGGCGCGACGTCGATCACGTGGGAGAACTGCGTGCGGAGTTCGCCCTTGGCGCGGATGCCCTTGGGCCAGTGCACCACGAGGCCGTTGCGCGTGCCGCCGAAGCTCGACGCGACCTGCTTGGTCCACGTGAACGGGGTGTCGAGCGCGACCGCCCAGCCGGCGGCCATGTGCGGGTACGTGTGCGGGTCGCCCCACGCGTCGTAGTGGCGCAGCATGTCCTCGACCTTCTCCTGCACCCCGTTGAAGTAGGTGTACTCGTTGAACATGCCGTTCATGCCGCCTTCGGCGCTCGCCCCGTTGTCGCCGACGACGTAGAAGAACAGCGTGTTGTCGAGCTGGCCGACGGAGTCGATGGCGTCCACGATGCGACCGACCTCGTGGTCGGTCATGTCGAGGAACGCCGCGTAGACCTCCATCTGGCGCGCGAACAGGCGCTTCTCGTCCGCCGAGAGCGCCGCCCAGTCCTTGATCGCCTCGGGCTTGGGCGCGAGCTTCGTGCCGGGCGGCACGACGCCGAGCGCGAGCTGGCGCTTGAGCGACTCCTCACGGAGCACGTCCCAGCCGGCGTCGAACTTGCCCTTCCACTTCGCGATCCACTCCTCCGGCACGTGGTGCGGGGCGTGCGTCGCGCCGGGCGCGTAGTAGACGAAGAACGGCTTCTCGGGCGTGATCGCCTTCTGGAAGCGGAGCCACGAGACCGTCCGGTCGGTCATGTCGGTGAGGAAGTGGTACTTCGGGTCCGCGGGCAGCTCGACCTGGGTCACGCCGTCGTAGAGGAACGGGGCCCACTGGTTGGTCTCGCCGCCGATGAAGCCGTAGAAGTGGTCGAAGCCCTGGCGCGTCGGCCAGCGGTCGAAGGGACCGGAGACGCTGGTCTCCCACACCGCGGTCTCGTGCCACTTGCCGAACGCGGCGGTGCTCCACCCGTTCAGGCGCATCATCTCGGCCACCGGCGCCACCGAGTCGGGGATCTGCCCCGTGGCACCCGGGAAGCCGGTCGCCATCTCGGTGATGAACGCCATGTTGCAGGTGTGGTGGTTGCGGCCCGACTTCAGCGCGGCGCGCGTCGGCGAGCAGAGCGCCGTCGTGTGGAAGTGGTTGTAGCGAAGCCCGCCCGCGGCGAGCCGCTCGAGCGTCGGCGTCGGGACGGGGCCACCGAACGGGCTCGAGGCGGCGAAGCCGACGTCGTCGAGCAGGACGATGACGACGTTGGGCGCGCCGGCCGGCGCGCCGACCGGGAACGGCGCCGGCATCTTGGCCTTGCGCGCGTCGAGCTCGGTGTAGGTCGGGCGCGGGGGCACCTGGATCGGGAGCACGGTGCGATCGACGGTGGGCGCGGGATCGTCGGCCGCCGCGGGCGACGGGGCGATCCACGCGACAGCGCCGAGGGCGGCGAGCGCGGCGAGAGTTCGCATCGGGAGGGCTCCAAGGAGAGAGGACGTCGCGCGCCCCGGCGGGCAGGCCCGCCCGGCGGCGCGACAGCCCCCTATTGTCGCCGCCGCCACCGCTCGCCCGCCATGGGCGCCCCGCCCTTCTTGCGACTTCCGGATGCTCGCGGTCTCCGTCGGGCGGATCGACCGCGCCGCCCCCGACCCCGCCGGCCGACCCGCCCCCCCGTAGACTGCCGCGATGCCGCCCGGGCCCCCCCGCCGCGTCGCGCTCGTCGCCGTCGGGGCGCTCGTGGCCGCGGCGGCCGTGGTCGCGGCGGTGGCGCGCCGGGGGCGGGCCCCGACCGCCGACGCGGGCCGCCCCCCGCAGGCGACGACGCGGGACGGGTACGTCGGCGCGCCGGCCTGCGCGGCGTGCCACCGGCGGGCGGAACGGCTCTGGCGCGACTCCCACCACGCCCGCGCGATGGCCGTGGCGACGCGCGAGACCGTGCGGGGGAACGTGGACGGAGCGACCTTCGAAGCGTTCGGGGCGACGACGAGCTTCCGCCGCGACGGCGACCGCGTCGTCGTCCGCGCCGAGGGGCCCGACGGCCGCCCCACCGACTACCCGGCGACCCACACGTTCGGCGTGTGGCCGCTGCAGCAGCTGCTCGTCCCGTTCCCGGGCGGACGCCTGCAGGCCCTCGACGTGTGCTGGGACACGCGCCCCGGGGCCGCCGGGGGCGCACGCTGGTTCCGCCTGCGTCCCGAGGAGGGCCCCCTGCCGCCCGGCGACGCGCTGCACTGGACCGGGCGCCTGCAGACGTGGAACTCGATGTGCGCCGAATGCCACTCGACGGCGCTGCGCAAGGGCTACGACCCCGCGACGGACACGTTCGCGACGACGTGGAGCGAGATCGCGGTCTCGTGCGAGGCCTGCCACGGGCCCGGCGAGCGCCACGTCGGCTGGGCGCGGGCGAAGGAGGCGGGCGGCGCCGACGACGCGCTCGAGCGCGCGTGGGGCCCGCGCAAGGGCCTCACGGTCCTCCTCAAGGACCCGGCCCCGGCGGCGTGGAACCTCGACTGGAAGGACGGGATCTGGAAGCGGACGCCGGTCGAGCGCTCCCGCACCGAGGTCGAGACGTGCGCGCGCTGCCACGCCCGCCGCAGCGCGATCGCCGACACCGAGCCCGGCGCGCCCTTCCTCGACGGCTACCGCCCCGCGCTGCTCGAGGAGGGCCTCTACTTCGCCGACGGGCAGGTGCTCGAGGAGGTGTTCGAGCACGCCTCGTTCCTGCAGAGCCGCATGTACGCGAAGGGCATCACCTGCGCCGACTGCCACGAGCGGCACCGCTCCCACGCCGCGACCGAGGGCGCGTCGAAGGCGTGCTCGAACTGCCACCTCAACGAGCGGTTCCGGACGCCCGCGCACCACCACCACGGCCCGACGTCGGCCGGCGCGTCGTGCGTCGCGTGCCACATGCCCACGCGCACCTACATGGCCGTGCACGCGCGCCGCGACCACTCGATCCGCGTGCCGCGACCCGACCTCTCCGTCGAGCTCGGCACGCCCAACGCCTGCGACGCGTGCCACGCCGACAAGGGCCTCCCGTGGCAGGCGGAGGCGTACGCGCGCTGGTGGGGCGACCCGCGCGGCCGCCTCCCGACGTGGGGCCCCGACCTCCACGCGGGGCGCGAGGGCGCGCCGGGCGCGGAGACGCGGCTCGTGGCCCGCGTCCGCGACCGCGCGACCCCCGCCGTCGTGCGCGCGACGGCGGCGTCGCTGCTCTCGCGCTACGGCGGCCCGGCGTCGGCGGCCGCGCTGCGCGAGGCGGCGGGCGACACGGACGACCTCGTGCGCTTCGGCGCGGCGCAGGGCGGCGCGGGCCTCGACGCCGCGGCGCGGTGGGCCGCCCTCGACGCGCTGCTCGACGACCCTCGCCTCGCGGTCCGCATCGAGGCCGCGCGCACGCTCGCGGCGGCACGGGACGCGGCGCCGACGCCGCAGCGCCGGGCCCGCCTCGAGGCCGCCCTGCTCGAGTTCCGGCAGGCGCAGGAGCACGCCGCCGAGTGGCCGGAGGCGCACGGCAACCTCGCGGCGCTCGCGCTCGACCTCGGCGACGCCGCCACGGCCGAACGCGAGCTGCGCCGGGCCGTCGCGCTCGACCCCGCGCACGGGCCCTCGCGCGTCAACCTCGCCGACGTGCTCCGCGCCGCCGGTCGCGACGAGGAGGGCGAGCGGGTGCTGCGCGACGGGATCGCGCGCTCGCCGCGCGACGCCGCGGTGCACCACGCGCTCGGGCTGCTGCTCGTGCGTCGCCAGCGGGCGGCGGAGGCGCTCACGCACCTCGAGAAGGCGGCGGCGCTGACGCCCGACGACGCGCGCTTCGCGTGGGTCCACGCGGTCGCGCTCGCGAGCACCGGCCAGCCCGCCGCGGCGCGGCGCGCGCTCGACGCGCTGCTCGCGCGCCACCCCTGGCACGACGGCGCGCTCTCCTCGCTCGTGGAGGTGAGCCTGCGCCTCGACGACCGCGGCGCCGCACGCCAGGCACTCGACCGGCTCGCGGCGCTGCGGCCGGCGGACGACCCCGAGGTCGCCGCCCTCCGCCGCGCCCTCGAGACCGTCCGGTAGGGAACCGGGCGCCGCACGCGGCGCCCGTCGCGGCGGACGGGCTCGCGGCGCCCGCGAGCCGCCGGGCGGGCGGCTCGCGGGGCGGGCGGGAACGGCTACTTCGCGCCGTGCTCGTCGTCGTCGATCGCGAACGGGTCCTCGCCGGCGATCACCGGCGGGCGCTTGAGCCGCGCGCGGACCTCGTTCATCTCCGTGCCCACGAGCAGCGACGGGACCGAAACACGGGCCAGCTCGTCCACGCGGGCCTTCATCGCGAGCACGCGCTCGGTCTGCGAGGCCGCGAGGTCCTCCTTCTCGTAGGGGTCCTTCGAGAGGTCGAAGAGCTCGGTCTTCGACGGCAGCGTCGCGCGCCACACGAGCTTCCACGGCCCCTGGCGCAGCGCGGCGCGCTGCATCTCGACGCCGAGGACGACCTCGGTGCGCGGCGACGGGGCGGTCCCCGCCATCACCGCGCCCATGTCGAGGCCGTCGAGCGGCTTGCTCGACGCGAGCGAGGCGCCCGCGACGGCCGCGAAGGTCGGGAGCATGTCCACCGCGTGCATCACGCCGTCCACCGTCTTGCCGGCGGGGATGTGGCCGGGCCAGCACGCCGCGGCGACGACACGGGTCCCGCCCTCGTAGTAGTTGCCCTTGCCGTCGCGGTACGGGCCGTTGTCGCACGGGATGCGGATCTTGGACGTGTCCACCTCGCCCGAGAACTGCGAGTCGCGGGTGCCGCCGTTGTCGCTGTGGAACACGATCAGCGTGTCGCCCCGCATGCCCTTCTTCTCGAGCGCGGCGAGCACGCGCCCGATCTGGTCGTCCATCGCCGCGACCATCGCCGCGTAGGTGCGACGGGTCGGGTCCGCGATCGCGGGGAAGCGGTCCTCGACGGCCTTCTCGGCCTGGTAGGGCGCGTGGGGCGCGTTGAAGGCGAGGTAGAGGTAGAGCGGCGACTTGGGGTCGTGCCCCTCGATCGTGCGGACGGCCTCGTCGCCGAGCAGCGTCGTCGAGTAGCCCTCCTCGCGGACCGGCTTGCCGTCGCGGTACCAGTCGAGGACGCCGTGCTGCTCGTGCGAGAAGTAGTCGATCTCGCCGATGAGCGGGCCGTAGGAGCGCTGGAAGCCGCGCGCGCCCGGCCAGTACTTGCGGTCGCCGTGCCCGAGGTGCCACTTGCCCACGAGCGCCGTCGAGTAGCCGGCGGCGGCGAGCGCCTGCGGCGTCGTGAGCTCGTCGGTGGCGAGGCCGTAGCCGTGCGCCGAGAGGATCACCGCCGTCTGCAGGCCGTAGCGGAACGGGTAGCGGCCCGTCATGAGGCACGCGCGGGTCTGCGTGCAGAACGGCTGCGCGTAGAAGCCCTCGAGGCGCACGCCCGCCGCCGCGATCGAGTCGATGTGCGGCGTCGCGAACTCGGCGCCGTGGAACCCGACGTCCTTCCAGCCGAGGTCGTCGGCGACGATGTGGACGATGTGCGGCCGCGGCGGCGCGTCCGCGTGGGCGACGCGCGGCGCGCCCTCGGGGACGACCGCGAGCGCGGCGAGCGACAGGAGGGCGGCGAACGCGGACCGACGACGCATGCAGGGCTCCGGGGAGGGGACCGAGCCGACGATGGTGCGCGAACCGGCGGGTTGTGCAACCGACCGGGGGACCAGGCTGCGGAAACCGGACATCCCGCGGGGCCGCCCGGCCGCCCGCCCCACCGGCGGGCCCGTGCGGTCGCGGGGCGTCAGCGGACGCGGGCGGCGGGCCGGCGCGGGGCGGCCCCGCGAGCGGACGGAGGTCCCGGACGGCTCGCCGCGGCCGCGGCCACCGTGTCGCGAGGCGACTCGCCGAATGCGCGGCGGTAGGCGGCCGCGAAGCGACCGAGGTGCCCGAAGCCGTGCGCGCGGGCCACGTCGGCGACGGTCCCGTGCGACGCGGCGGCGGCGACGAGCGCCCGGCGGACCGCGACGAGCCGGACCGTGGTCACGTACTCCATCGGCCGCACCGCGAACCAGCGACGGAAGGTGTGCTGGAGCGTCCGCGCGGGCACGCCGGTCGCCGCGCACAGGTCGGCGAGCCGCAGGCGGCGCGGCCCCTCCCGCACCAGCCGGTCCACCGCGCGTGCGACGCGCCCCGCCGACGGGAGCCCGCGCTCGGCCCGCCGTCCGACCGGACGCTCGAGCGCCGCGCGCAGGATCGCGGCGGCGTGCCGGCGCAGCTCGGCGGCGGCGGCGACGGGCAGGGGCTCGCGCCCGGGCCGCGGCGCCAGCAGCCCGAGGCGGCGCAGCGCCCCGCGGGCCCACGCGGCCTCCTCCGCGTCCAGCGGCGCCGAGGCGACCCCCGCCTCGCGCAGCGTCCGCAGGCCCGCGCCGACCCCGTGCGCGAGCGCGGCGAGCAGACGGGGCCTCGCGTGGAACGCGAGCCAGCGGTACCCCGCGGGCGACCAGCCGGAGAACACCGCGCCGGGGCGCAGCAGGATCACGCGGTCGCGCTCGATCGCGACCCCGTCGAGGTGGCCGCCGCCCGCGCCGTCGTCCACCACGACGATCGCGACGACCGTGTCGGCGGCCACGAGCCCGTCGCTGCGCAGCGGCGCCCCGAGCGCGCCGCCCGTGACGAGCAGGTCGCCGTCCACCGGCGCGTGGAAGAACGTGCCGCGCGGCGGCGCGCCACGACCGTGCACGAGCGCGGCGTGCTCGCGGCCGAGCAGGCGCCGCAGCTCCTCGACGCGCCGGAACCCGCGGCACTGGATCCACGGCGGCGGCAGGTCGGCGGGCGTGGCGGTCGTCATCGGCGCGCCGCCAGCCTACGCGAGCGCGGCCGGTCGCGCGGCGGGACGCGGGCCCCGGGGCGCCCGCGACGACGGCGTCAGATGAACTCGGGCTCGACGCGCTCGGCGAGGAGGCCCGCGGCGTTGGCGCGCTCGTAGAGGACGCGCAGGGCCTGGCGGCCCCGCTCGCCGTAGTCGAGCGTGAGGTCGTTGACGTACATGCCCACGAACTTGTCGGCCTTCTCCTTGGAGAGGTTGCGGCCGAACTTCATCGCGTAGGCGAGCGCCTCCTCGCGGTGGCCGAGCGCGTACGCGATCGACCGCTTGAGGTCGAGGGCGATCTTCGTCGCGAGCTCCTTGGGGATGTCGCGGCGCACGCCGTTGCCGCCGAGCGGCAGCGGGAGTCCCTCGGTCTGGTCGCCCCACCACTGCCCGAAGTCCACGACGCGGACGAGGCCCTGCTCGCGGTAGGTGAGCTGGCCCTCGTGGATGATGACGCCCGCGCGCACCATGCCGGCGCGCACCGCGTCGGTCACCTTGTCGAAGGGGATGTTGGCCGCGCGGATCTTGGCGCGCCCGAACCAGAGGCGCGTGACGAGCGCCGCGGTGGTCAGCGCGCCCGGCAGCGCGACCGTGAGCCCCTCGACCTCGTTGGGCCGGATCGGCGACTTCGCGACGAGGATCGGGCCGTACATGTCGCCGAACGACGCGCCGCACGTGAGCAGCGCGTAGTTCTGGCGCACGTAGGGGTAGGCGTGGAAGGAGACCGCCGTGACGTCGTAGGTCCCCTTCTTCGCCTCCTCGTTGAGCGTCTGGATGTCCTTGAGCACGTGCTCGTAGCGGCGCCCCTCCGTGTCCACGCGGCCGGCGGCGAGGGCGTAGAACATGAACGCGTCGTCGGCGTCGGGGCTGTGGGCGACGGTGATCGTCCCGTCGGCGCGGCGCGGCGGCAGGTCGGTCGGCACCGGCGGGGGCGGCGGGGGCGGGGGCGCCTCGGGGGGCGGCTCGGCGGCGGCCTTCTTCGCGGTCGCCGGCTTCTTCGCGACGGGCGCGGGCGGGGCGGCGGGCTCGTCGAGCACGGCGGCCTCGAGGTCGGCGACGAGGGCGTCGCCGCCCTCGGCGAGGTCCTCGTCGTCGGTGAGCGCCGGCTTCGGCGGCGACGCGACGGCCTCCGCCGCGGCTTCGACCGCGGGCGCCTTGGCGGGCTTGGCGGCCTTCGCCTTCGGCGTCGGGGGCGACGACGCGGCGGGCGCGGCCGGCGGCTTCGGCGCCGCCTTCGCGACGGGCGCGGCGACGACCGGCTCGGCGGGCTTGCCGGCGGCCTTCTCCGCCGCCTTCGCGGCGGGCTTGGCCGGCGCCTTCGCCGGCGTCTTCGCCGCGGGCTTCTCCGCGGGCTTCTCCGCGGCCGGCGCGGCCTTCTTCGGCGCCGGCTTCGCCGCCGCGGGCGCGGGCTTGGCGGCCTTGGCGGGCTTCTTCGCCGCGGCGTCCGCGGAGGTGGGTTCGGCGGACTTGCTCGACTTCTTGGCCACGGCGCGGGTCCCCGGGGGGAAGGGCCCGAAGGCTACCGCCCGCGGGGGCTGCCGGGGAGCAAGGGCCGCAGCACCCGGGTGGGTCGCGCCGTACCCGGTGCGGCGGGGCGCCGGTACGATCCGCCCCCCTCGGCCCCCCGCGCCCCCTCGCCTCCCCCCTGTGGGCGCCGGGCCCTCTTCGGAGGCCGCGATGCCCGCTCCCGTGTTCCTGGCCGGCGCCGTCCGCACCCCCATCGGCCGTTTCGGGGGCACGCTCGCCCCCCTCTCGGCCCCCGACCTCGGCGTGGCGGCGGCGAAGGCGGCGCTCGAGCGGGCCGGCGTGCCGGCGACGGCGGTGGACGAGACGATCTTCGGCCACGGCCGCCAGGCGGGGCAGGGCCCGGGGACGGGCCGCCAGGTGAGCGTGCGCGCGGGCGTGCCGGTCGAGGCGCCGGCCTACACCGTGAACATGGCGTGCGGCTCGTCGCTCAAGGCGGTGATGCTCGGTGCGGACGACGTGCAGGCCGGGCGGGCCGACGTGGTGCTCGCCGGCGGCATGGAGAGCATGTCGAACACGCCGTACTTCCTGCCGCGCGCGCGGTGGGGCTACCGGCTCGGCAACGACCAGGTCGTCGACGGCATGTACCGCGACGGGTTCCAGTGCCTCCTCGCCAACCAGCTGATGGGCGAGACGGCCGAGAACCTCGTGCCGATGTACCAGGTCACGCGCGCCGAGCAGGACGCGTACGCCGCGCGCAGCCAGCAGCGCTGCGAGGCGGCGCGCAAGCGCGGGCGCTTCGAGGCCGAGAAGGTCACCGTCGAGGTGGGCGGCAAGGGCGGCAGCAAGCCGTTCCGCGACGACGAGCACGCGCGCGACGGCGTCACGGCGGAGGCGCTCGCGTCGCTGCCGCCGGTGTTCTCCAAGACGGGCACGGTGCACGCGGGCAACTCGTCGGGCATCACCGACGGCGGGAGCGCGGTCGTCGTGCTCTCCGAGAAGGCGGTCGAGCGCCACGGCGCGAGGCCCGTGGCGCGGCTGGTCGCGGCGACGCAGGCGGGCGTGGACCCGAAGGTGATGGGGCTGGGCCCGGTGCCCGCGGTGCGCAAGCTCCTCGCGCAGACCGGGCTGGCGGTGGACGACGTCGGGCTCTGGGAGCTCAACGAGGCGTTCGCGGCGCAGGTCATCGCGTGCAACCGCGAGCTGCGGATCCCCGAGGACCGGCTCAACGTGGACGGCGGCTCGATCGCGCTCGGGCACCCGATCGGCGCCACGGGCTGCCGGATCCTGACGACGCTGCTCCACTCGATGGCCGAGCGCGACGTGCGGCGCGGCGTCGCGACGCTCTGCATCAGCGGCGGCCTCGGGCTCGCCGTCCTCGTCGAGCGGGTCTGAGCGTCGGGCCGCCGCGGCGGCGCCCCGACGCTCACATCTCTCCGATCGCGCGGCTCGCCAGCGCGAACAGGACGACGAGGAGCGTGAAGAGGCCCAGCCCGACCACGGCCACGGCCCAGACGCCGACCTCGAGCCACGCGAGCGGGCGGTCCGCCGGCACCCCGCGCGCGACCGCGTCGAGCTCGTCGATCGACGCATCGAGCGGCCCGCGCGCGGGGCGCGCCCCGTCGGTCGCGACGACCCGGGTGTCGTCGCGGAGCCGGGCGAGCGCCTCGCGCAGCGCCGCGCGTCGAGGCCAGCGCGGCAGGCAGCCTCGGTGGGCGCAGATGCCGGAGAACGCGAAAGCCGGCGACTCCGGGTCGCTCGTCAGGAAGCCGACGGCGCCGAACCGCTCGGGGCGGGACTCGATGCGCGCGCCGCACGCGTCGCAGGTCGGAGGCCACCCACGCTGCCCCGCCTCGACCTGACGCATCGCCGCCGTCCACCGTCGTCCCAGCGGGGTCTCCGTGAGGCAGCGCGCGTGGACGGTGGCCTCGTTGAGCGGCCAGAGCGGGCCCGACCGACCGTGACAGCGAAACGGGAGACGGAGGGGTCCCTCGTCGAGCAACGGCCCACCGCACAGGGCGCACGCATCCTCCGACCGGCGGGCGGGGGAGGTCACGAGCCGCAGACCTCCGCGCTCGCCCCGTCCGCACGGCCCTCGGCGCGGACGGGAGGACGCGGCTCCGGCGCGATCGACGCATACCGACCCGACCAAGTCATCGAAGGAGCTCGCGGGGACGCCCGCTCACGGGCTCGCCGTGGCGGTCCCGCGGCGGGGCGCGCCCGGCGCCGCCGCGCGCAGCACCGCGTCGATGCGGGCGAGGAGGTCAGCGCGGTCGAAGGGCTTCTGCACGAAGCCGTCGGGCGGCGCGCCGCGCAAGCGCGCCGCGGCGTCCTGCTGCGTGTAGCCGCTGGTCACGACGACGCGCACGTCCGGGCGCACCTCGCGCAGCGCACGCAACGTCTCCTCGCCGCTCATCCCGGGCATCGTCAGGTCGAGCACCACGAGCGCGACGTCGTCGGCGTGCGCGCGCAGGGCCGCGACGCCCTCGGCGCCGTCGGCCGCCTGCAGCACCCGGTGGCCCGCCCCCGCGAGCATCCGCGCCACCACCTCGCGCACCGCGTCGTCGTCGTCCACGACGAGGAGCAGCGCCGCACGGCCCGACGCCGCCACCGCGGGCGCGGACGACGACGGCGCGACCGGCGCCGTCCGCGCGCTCGGCGGCAGCACGATGCGGAACGTCGTGCCCCGGCCCGGGGCGCTGCGCACCCCCACCGCGCCGCCGTGGCCGCGCACGATCCCGAGCAGGGCCGCGAGCCCGAGCCCGCGTCCCGTGAACTTCGTCGTGAAGAACGGCTCGAAGATCTTGCGCAGCGTCGCCTCGTCCATGCCCACCCCGGTGTCCTCGACCTCGAGGACCACGTAGCGGCCGGCCTCGAGGTCGGCCCCGCCGTACGACGACGTGAGCCACGCGACGTCCACCTCGGCGACGCGCGTCCGTAGCGTGACCGTCCCGCCCACGTCGCCGAGCGCCTCGGCGGCGTTGGTGAGCAGGTTCATCACCACCTGCCGCAGCTGCGCCGCGTCGGCCTCGACGGCGGGGAGCCCGTCGGCGAGGTCGAGCACGAGGCGCGCGCGACGGCCCACCGACACCTCGAGCAGCTTCGCCGTGTCGCGCACGAGCGCGCTCAGGTCGAGCGGCGCGACCACGAAGCGCCCCTTGCCGGCGTAGGCGAGGAGCTGGCTCGTCAGCTCGGCGGCCCGCTGGCCGGCGCGCTTGACGTCCTCGACGCGCCCCGCCGCGGGCGAGCCCGGCGGCAGCTGGAGCAGCGCGAGGTCGGCGTTGCCGAGCACGCCCATGAGGAGGTTGTTGAAGTCGTGGGCGATGCCGCCCGCGAGCACGCCGAGGCTCTCGAGGCGCTGCGCGTGCTGCAGCTGCTCGTCGAGCCGCCGACGCTCGGCCTCGGCGCGGCGCCGCTCGGTGATGTCTCGCTCGAGCGCGAGCACGAGGCGGCGCCCGCCCCACGCGATCTCGCGCATCGCGACCTCGACGGGGAACACGGTCCCGTCGGCGCGGCGGTGCGGGTCCTCGAAGACGAGCGTCTCGCCGGCGCGGACGCGGCGGCGACGGTCGGCGACGTGCTCGGCCACGTCGGGCGCGGCGAGGTCGTCCACCGACCGTCCGAGCAGGTCGGCGACGGTGCGGCCGTGCATGCGCGCCGCCGCCTCGTTGGCGTGGACGATGCGCCCCGGCGAGCCGAGGTCGTCGTAGTCGAGCAGGAACAGGCCGTAGGGCAGCTCGGCCGACAGCACGCGGAACAGCTCCTCGCGCTCGCGCACCGCCTGCTCGGCGCGGCGGGCCTCCGTGACGTCGCGCAGCGCGACGACGACGCCTCGGCGGCCGCCGGCCTCGTCGGTGGTCGGCGCCCACCGCGGCCACACGACGCGCTCGCGCCCGCCCGCGCCGACGAGCACGACGGGGATCGCGGTCTCGGTGGCGGCCTCGGCGGCGAGCATCTCCTCGACGACGTCGGGGCGCGGCGCGCGGCCGCGCTCGTCCTCGAAGCGGAGCACGTCGGCGAGCGGCCGCCCGCGCGCGGCGTCCACGCGGACGCCGCACAGCGCCTCGGCCGTGCGGTTGAGGTAGTCCACGCGCCCGTCGGCGTCGGCGGTCAGCACCGCGTCGCCGATGCTGGCGAGCGTGACGTCGAGCCGCTCGGTCTGCGCCGCGAGGTCGGCCTCCGCACGGCGCCGCTCGGCGTTCTCGCGGCGCAGGTCCTCGACGGCGACGGAGAGCGCCGCCGTGCGCTCGGTGACCGCGCGTCGCACGGCCGCCTCGCGCCCCTGCGACGCGCGCACCGACATGGCGACGAGGGCCGTGAGCAGGAGGCCCGCCAGGGCCGCGAGCCCCGCCGGCCAGCGGGCGCGGCTGTCGAGGAACGCGGGGGCCGGCACGCACATCACGTCCCACGTCCGACCGCCGTAGGCGACGTCGGCGTCCGCGTGGAGCCCGGTGCGCAGCGCGGCGTGGTCCACGCGGGGCCCGCGCGGCGGGGCCTGTTCGTCGCGGTCGTCGGCGCCCAGCCGCGTCGGCACGAACGCGACGAGCCGGGCGGGCGCGCGGTCGTCGAAGATGTAGACGTCGAGGCCGAGCGGCTCGAGCGGCAGCAGCGCGCTGGCGGCGAGCGCGCCGGGGTCGAAGAGGACGAACGCCCAGCCGGTCGTCGCCGCGCGCCGCTCCTCGACGGTGCCCCGGGGCTGGCCCCGCGCGTAGACGGCCTGCACCAGCACCGCGTCGGAGCCGCGCCCGTCCGCGAGCGGGCCGACGGGGAAGGACCGCCCGAGCAGCGCGACGCGCGGCTGGCTCGCGTCGCGGGACGCCTCGAGCGCGCGGAGGATCTCGGGCTCGGTGGCGAGGTCCCAGCCGAGCACCGCCGTGCCCCAGCCGGGGGCGGCGACGACCACGGGCGCGTGCTCCCTGCCGCGCGGCGCGGGGAGCCATCCGGCGACGGGGTCGTGGCGACGCAGCCCGAAGGTCGGCACGTCGGCCCGCCGCCGCTCGACCAGCGCCGCCACGCCCTCGTCGGTCACGCGGGGCGCCCAGCCGACGACGGCGTGCCCGGACTCGCGCCCGAGGAGCGAGGCGAGGAAGGCCGAGAGCTCCCCCCACGACGGGGTCGCCTGCGCGTCGAAGAAGCCCTGGGCCGTCGCGAGCATCGCGCCGTGCACGGAGAACGCGGCCTGCAGGGCGTGCGCGCGACGCGAGGCCCCGCGCTCGAAGGCCGTCTCGTGGCGCTGCGCCTCGCGCTGGTCGATCAAGACCCACGCGACCCCCGTCAGCGCGAGGCCGACGATCCCCGCGAGGATCCAGCTCGCCCGCCGGGCGCGCGAGGGGGCCGCCGGGTTCGCCGGCGCGGCGTGGGGAGGGGCGGCGGCCACGGGGTCCCCCTAGTGTGGCCCCGCCCGGGGGCGTGCGCCACCGCGGGCGGAGAGGCGCGAGGGACCGCGCGGACGCGCCTCCTCCGGCCGGACGCGCTCGCCGACGCGGAAGACGACCGCACCCCGCCCGCGGTCGCCGCGAGCGGGGTGCGTGAGGGGCGGAGACCTACGGTCGGCGGGTCAGTACCCGCCCATGTCGCCGCCGGTGGCGGGGTACTTCTTCTCGAGCTCCGCCCAGCGCGGGTCGGCCTTGAGGTTCTCGAAGTCGGCGTCCTGGCGCCAGCCGTTGCCGATCCCCTCGACCGGCGACTTCGCGTTCGCCTCGAGCGTCGCGGTGAGCTCCTTGAACGCGCTGTCGAGGTCCTTGAGGCGCCCGTACGAGCACGCGAGGTTGTAGCGCGCCACGATCCCCGTGCGCGGCTCGTCGAACGGGAGCCCGACGGCCTCCTTGAGCACGTCGCGGGCTTCCTCGTCGGCCTTCGTCGTCTTGACGTAGAGGAGCGTCAGCCCGAGCTCACCCAGCGTGGACGCGCGCTCGCCGGGCGTGAGGCCGCCCGTCGCCTCCTTGCTGACCGACAGCTTCATCATGTCGATCGCCTTCTTGAGCATCGCGGGCGCGTCCTCGCCCTGGTGCTGCGCCGCCTGGATCGCCTCGCCGGACATCATGCGGCCGATCACGCTGTTGGCGCCCGCCGACTTCGGGTCGATCGCGATCGCCGTCTTCGCCATCAGCACCGCGCGCGGGCCGTTGCGGGCCTCGAGCGCGCTCGTCGCCTTCACCGCGAGCATCTTCGCGGCCCACGACGACTGCAGCGCGACGGCCTTCTCGCGCAGCGCCTCGGGCGCCGCGACGACGAGGAGGCGGGTCGGGGCGCCCATCGCGCGGAACGCCCATCCCTTGCCCGCCGCGGCGTCCTTCAGCGCGATCGAGAACGCGTCGGCGCGCTCGTCGAGGTCGATGAGCGCGAACACCGCCTTGCCCTCGGCCGCGGTCGCGCTGCGCGTGACGAAGTGGAGCTTGTCGGCGGCGGCGCCCTTCTCCTTGGCGAGCGCGAGCACGGCGTCCTTGAGCGCGTTCTCGTCGGCGGCGCCGTCGGCGCTCTTGAGCAGCGTCCAGCCCTCGGGCATCCCGCCCTCGGCCAACGCCATGTCGTAGGCGGAGTGCTCGGCGGGCATCTCCTCCTCGCCCTCGGCGCGCGCGACGGGCGCGGCGACGACGGCGGCACAGACGGCGAACGACGCGAAGGCCGCGACGAGCGCGCGGCGGGACAGTCCGAGACCCATGGGCGACTCCCTCCGAGGACAGGACTGCGAACGCTACCCGAAGTCGCACGCCCCGGCGGTCCCCGGGCGGACCGGGGAACCCGGGGGCGGCGCGCGACGGAGTGCCGCGGGCACGGCGCCCGGGCTTCCGGGGGGCCCCGGGACCCGCGCCGTCGCCGCGACCGCACCGGGGCCGGAGGCGGGCGCATGCGACCCCGCCCGACGTACGGCCCGCCGGCGCGCACGCGACGGGTCGATCGGCGCGGCGCCGCGCGGCGTCAGCGCCGCGGGAACAGGCGCAGGGCGTTGCCGCCGACGATGCGCTCGACGAGGTCCCGCGCGAGCGGCAGCGCGCGCAGCCCGGCGAGGTTCTTCGCCACCGACGGGACGCCCGGGCTGGGCCAGTCGGTGCCGAACATCACGCGGTCGCCGATCTCCTCGAGGCGCGGGAACCACTCGAGCACGCGCGCGGGCGGGATGCCCGAGAGGTCGAGGTGGAAGCGCGGGAAGCGGCGCAGGAGGAAGAACGCCTCCTCGGTCCAGAAGGGACGCCCGCCGTGGGCGATGACCACGTCGAGGTCGGGGAAGTCCACGCCGACGTCCTCGAGCTGCAGCGGGTCGCCGTGCTTGCTGCGCGCGCCGCGGAAGATGCTCGTGCCCGTGTGGAACATCACCGGGATCCCGCGCGCCTGCGCCACCTCGTAGAGGTCGCGCAGCGCGGGGAACGCCCCGAGGTAGTCGTTGGGCGAGACGAGCATGTGCGGCCCGTGCACCTTGAAGAGGCGCGCGCCGCCGTCGGCGAGCCGCTCGGCGCGCCCGCGCACGTCCGGCTCGAAGCGCGGGTTGACGCCCACGCACGGCAGCAGCCGCTCGCGGTGCCCCTGCGTGTAGCGGAGCACCCACTCGTTGGTCGCCGTCGAGAAGCCCATCACGTCGGGCGACTCGTAGTTGATGAGCACCGCGCGCTCGACGCCCTCGCGGTCGAGGTGGGCGAGCAGCGCGCCCGGGTCGTCGAAGCAGCGGCGGATCGTGTCGAGGTCGTCGCGCCCGCGGCGCATCGCCTCGAGCACCGCGGGACGGATCATCTCCCACGGCTGGACGTGGACGTGGACGTCGGTGACCGGCGCGGCCGCGGTCACTTCTTGGCGGCCCAGTCGTAGAAGCCGCGGCCCGACTTCTGCCCGAGGCGTCCCTCCGCGACCATGCGCCGCAGCAGCTCGGGCGGGCGGAAGCGGCCGCCGGGCAGCGTGCGGTCGAGGTACTCGGCGATGCCGAGGCGCACGTCGAGGCCGACGAGGTCGGTGGTGCGCAGGGGCCCCATCGCGTGGCCGTAGCCGAGCTCCATCGCGGTGTCGATGTCCTGCGGCGACGCGACGCCCTCCTCGACCATGCGGATCGCCTCGAGGCCGAGCGCGATGCCGAGGCGGCTCGTGGCGAAGCCGGGCGAGTCCTTGACGACCACGCACGTCTTGCCCATGCGGCGGCCGACCTCGAGCACGGTGTCGAGGGCGTCCTGCGAGGTGACGTCGGTGCGGACGACCTCGAGCAGCGGCTTGAGGTGCACCGGGTTGAAGAAGTGCATCCCGACGACGCGCGCGGGCCGCCCGGACGCCTCGGCGATCTCCTGGACGGAGAGCGACGACGTGTTGCTCGCGAGCACGGCGTGGGCGGGCGCGACCGCGGCGACGTCGCCGAAGATGCGCCGCTTGAGCTCCATGCGCTCGGGCGCGGCCTCGACGACGAGGTCGGCGGTGGCGGCGGCGGCGCGCAGGTCGGTGCTCGTGCGCAGGCGCGCGAGCGTCGCGTCGCGGTCGGCCGGGGCGACCTTGCCCTTCTCGACGCCCTTGTCGAGGTTGCCGCGCACGCGCGCGAGCCCCGCGGCGACGGCCTTCTCGTCCACGTCGTACATCGTGACCGACCAGCCCGACTGCGCGGCGACCTGGGCGATGCCGTGGCCCATGGTGCCGGCGCCGACGACGAGGACCTCGCGGATGTCCATGGCTCGCGCTCCGGGGACGGGGGAGGCGGGAGCGTACGGGGCGCCGCGCCCGCGCGCCATCGCCCGCGGGGGCGGGGACGCGGGCGGCTCGCGGGCGGGCCCCGCTTCCCTCGTGGCGCGGCCGCGGCGACGATGCCGCGATGCCGCCGCACGTCGTCGAGGTGCCCGTCCGGTTCGGGGACGTGGACCAGGCCCGGATCGTCTACTACCCCAACCTGTTCCACTACGGCCACGTCGCGATGGAGCAGACGTTCGCCGACGTGCTGGGCGTCACGTACCCCGACCTGCTCCTGAAGCGCCGCCGCGGGTTCCCCGCGGTGCGCATCGAGACGGACTTCCTCGAGACGGTGGGCTACGCCGACGTGCTGCGCGTGGCCGTCTCGGTGCTCAAGGTCGGCACGACGAGCGTCACCTGGCGCTTCGAGGGCGCGCGCGCCGACGGCACGGTCTGCTTCCGCACCACGGTGACGACGGTGTGCGTGGACATGACCACGTTCCGTCCCGTGCCGGTGCCCGACGACCTGCGCCCGCGCCTGCTCGCGCTCGCCGCGGCGGCGAGCGCGTAGCCCGCCGAGCTCACGCGCCGACGAGGTCGGGGCCGGGCCGGGACGCCGCGTGCTCGGCAAGCGCGGCGGACGCGGAGCGCGGGCCCCGCGGGTCCGCCGCCGCGGCGCGAACGCCGACGTCAGCGGTAGTGGCGGTAGACGCGCGGGCCGTAGTACGAGCCGCCGCGGTACCAACGGGGGCCGTAGTAGGAGTAGCCGTACGGGTACGGGTAGACGTAGACGGGCGGCGGGGCCCCGTAGACGACGACGGGCGGGGGCGCGCAGGGCGGGTCGCACGGGGCCGCGCACGGCGGGTCGCACGGCGCGGGCGGCGGCGGCGCGCACGGAGGCGTGGCGCAGCGCTCCTGGTCCTGCGCGACCGCGTCGCCGGCGATCGCGCCGGCGGCGAGCCCGACGATCGAGCCGGCGAGCGCGCCCTCGGGACCGGCGGCGGCGCCGCCGATCACGGCGCCCGCGGCGGTGCCGGCGATCGTCCCGAACGCGCGCGTGTGGCCGGGCCCCGCGCGGCATCCGGCGACGGCGAGCGAGGAGACGGCGAGCAGGGCGAGCGCGAGCGTCTTCATGGGAGCGGGCTCCGGTCGGGACCCGTTCGATCGTAGCGCCGCGCGCAGGGTCGGCGCGGACCGCGCGGGGCCCGCGGCGCGAACGGGACCGAAACGGCGGCGGGCGGCGACCTCGTGGCCGCCGCCCGCACGCGCACCCGACCGCGGGAGGGTCACTTCGCGGGGAACTCGAAGCCCTTCTCGGCGGCCTGCTCGCGCACCGCGTCGCGCACCGCCTTGTCGAAGGCCTTGGAGTCGTCGAGGCCCTGCTTGGCCATCTCCGCCTTGACGAAGGCCGCGCGCTTGGCGTCGAGCTCCTTGACCTTGGCCTGCAGCGCCGCGCGCTCGGCCTTCTTGGCCTCGAGGTGGGCGGCGCGCTGCTCGGGGGTCATCGCGCGCATCGCCTCGGGAAGCTGCTCGACCGGCACCTTCGCGAGGTCGAAGCCCTCCTCGCGGCTCTTGTCCACGAGGTCCCAGCTGCCGGCGTCGTAGAGGCCGCCGGCCTTGCTCACCGCGCGCCCGGCCGCAGCCGCGGGGGCGGCGGCCGCGTTGCGGTCCTGCGCCGCCTGGCGCTCGAGCGCGTCCTTGGCGCGGTCGCCGTAGGCGAGGTAGGTGCCGTTGAGCTGGCTCGAGAGCGCGGCGAGGTCGGCGTCGAAGGGCGTCGCGACGGCGACGGTGCCGTGGTCGTGGTCGATGCTCGCGTAGCGCCCGTGGCCGAGGAGCGCGACCTCGCGCCAGCCGCCCGCGTCGCCGTCGTCGGCGCCGCCGCAGTAGATCGCGTTGACGCGCACGCCGAGCCCGAACGCGTGGCCGACGACGTCGCGGAACGGCGCGGTGCGGTCCTGGTCGGCGGACTCGTTGCCGGCGACGAAGAGGATCTTGGCGGCGTCGGGGCCGCCCCAGCCGAGCTTGTCCACGGCGGTCTTGACGACGCGCCCGACGTACTCGGTGCCGCCGGCGGTGCCCAGCGCGAAGAGCCGCTCGGAGACGAGGTCGAGGTCGGTCGTGAACGGCGTCTGGACGATCACGTAGCCGTCCGCCTCGCTGCCGGCGGAGCCGTAGGTGAGCAGCGCGACGCGGAGCGCGGGCATCGGTCGGGCCGTCGCGAGCTCGTTGACGACCTCCCAGAGCTTGACGCGCGCGGCGTGGATGAGGCCGGCCATGCTCCCCGAGGTGTCGAGGCAAATGGCGAGGTCGATCGCCTTGGGGGCGGCGGGCCGGCCGGCGCTGGGCGGGGACGGCGGTCCCACGACGTCGTCGGCGCGCGAGGGCGCGGCGACGAGCGCGAGGGCGGCGAGGGCGAGCGCGGCGGGGCGCGCGACGGGGCGGAGGAGGGGACGGCGCATGGGAGGGGCTCCGGGTGGGTTCGCCCCCATCCGACCCGCTCGCGGCGGGGCGGTTCTGTCCGAGTCGTGCAAGAGCCCCGCACCTCGCAGGCAATCGGTACACCCGTGCCCGGCACCGGTGTACCGATCGCTTGCTGCTTGCAGGCAATCGATACAACCGTGCCAGGCACCGGTGTGCTAACCCCCGGGGGAGGCTGACGCCTTGCGCCGGGCGAGGAAGGCGTCCATCCGCGCGAACTTGTCGGGGTGCTCGAAGAGCAGCCCCTGCGCCTCGCGGTCCAGCCGCGCGAGCGCGTCCTCCGTGCCGCCGTGCGCCCACAGCAGCATCGCGGCCTTCGTCCAGCGCACCGCCTCGGGCGCCGCCGACAGGATCGGCGCGAGGAGCGCGGCCACCGCCGCGGGGACCTGCTCGTCGGGGACGACGCGGTCCACGAGCCCGATGCGCAGCGCCTCCGCGGCGTCGATCACGGTGCCGCCGAAGAGCAGGCGCCGCGCGTGCGCGAGCCCGACGAGCGCGGGAAGGCGCCGGGTGCCGCCCGCCGCGGCCATGATCCCGAGCGTGACCTCCGGCTGCCCGAAGCGCGACGACGCGCCCGCGACGCGGAAGTCGCACGCGAGCGCCAGCTCGCAGCCGCCGCCGAGGCAGAAGCCCGTGATCGAGGCCACCGTCGGCCGCGGGAAGCGCTCGACGCGCGCGAAGAGCGTCCCGTTGATCGCGCGCCACGCGTCGTCGCGGCGGCGCTCGCGCAGCTCGGCGATGTCGGCGCCCGACGCGAACGCCTTGCCGCCTTCGCCGCGGATCACGAGCGCGTGGACGTCCTCCCGCGGCTCGAGCGCGGCGAGCGCGTGGTGGATCCCCTCGACCATCTCGAGGTTGATGGCGTTGCGGACCTCCGGCCGCGACAGGACGATCGTCGCGACGGGGCCCTCGTGCTCGACGCGGACGGGAGCGCTCACGACACGGCCTCCGGGACCAGGACGATCTTGCCGAACACGTCGCGCGCCTCGAGGCGGCGGTGCGCCTCGGCGACCGCCGACATCGGCAGCACGCTGTCGACCACGGGGCGCAGGCGGCCCGCGGCGACGTGGCCGAGCACCTCGTGCACCTCGCCGAGCCCGCCCATCGTCGAGCCGAGCAGCGAGAGCGACTTGAAGAAGACGAGGTTCATCGCGACCTCGACGGCCTGCCCCGACGTCGCGCCGCACGACACGACGCGGCCGCCCTTGGCGAGGCACTTGAGCGACCCGGGCAGCGTCGCGCGGCCGACGTGGTCCACGACCACGTCCACGCCCGCGCGGCCCGTGAGGTCGCGCACGCGCGCGACGAAGTCCTCGCGCACGTAGTCCACGACGTCGTCGGCGCCGAGCTCGCGCGCCTTCGCGGCCTTGGCCGCGGTCGAGGTGGTCGCGATCACGCGGCCCGCGCCGAGCAGCCGCGCGATCTGGATCGCCGCGGTGGAGACGCCCGCGCCCGCCGCGTGCACGAGCACCGTCTCGCCGGGGCGCAGCTCGGCGCGGTCGGCGAGCATGTGCCACGCGGTGAGGTAGACCAGCGGGAACGCGGCCGCGACCTCGAAGGGGACGTGCTCGGGGAGCGCGAGCGCGTTGCGCTCGGGCACGACGAGGAAGTCGGCGCAGGTCCCGTCGCGCATCTCGCCGAAGATGCCGTAGTGGCGGCACAGGTTCTGGCGGCCCGCGGCGCACGCGGGGCACGCGCCGCACGAGAAGCCGGGCGCGAGCACGACGCGGTCGCCGACCTTGCGCGACGTCACGCCGGGCCCGACCGCGTCCACGACGCCCGCGCCGTCGCAGCCGGGGATCATCGGCAGCGGGAAGGTGTGCCCCGGCACCCCGCGGCGCACCCACGTGTCGAGGTGGTTGAGGCCGACCGCGCGCACGGCGACGCGCACCTCGCACGGCCCCGGCGCCGGGACCGGGGCCTCCTCGAAGCGCAGCTGTTCGAGCCCGCCGTGCTCTCGGATGCGGACGACGCGCATGGGACCCTCGCGGCCGTGGACGGCGCGGGAGTCTACGGGAGAGCGCGCCGCGGCGTCGCGCGCCGCACGGGCCGCTTCCGCTCGGGGCCCCGCCCGCCGGTCGGGTACGCTCTCCTCCCCATGGCCACGCGCGCGATCCCCCCGACGATGAAGGCCGCGGTCTACCGCGGTCCCGGCGACCTCCGCCTCGAGACGGTGCCCGTGCCCGAGGTCGGCGAGGACGAGGTCCTCGTGCAGGTCGGCGCGTGCGGCGTCTCCCCCGCCGACGTCAAGCGCGTGCAGCTGGGCCTCAAGCCGTTCGGCCGCGTGCTCGGCCACGAGATCGCCGGCACGGTCGCGCGCGTGGGCGACGCGGTGGACGGCTGGCGGCCGGGCGAGCGCGTCGTCGTGCGCACGACGCGCGGCGAGCCGGGCGAGGAGCCGCGCGGCGGCGGGCTCGCGGAGTACGTCAAGGTCGAGGGCCCGTGGGTGGACGACCTCGTCGAGGTGCCCCGCGGCTTCTCGCTCGAGGAGGCGATCTTCCTCGAGCCCGTGAACACGTGCCTGCGCGGCATCCGCCTGCTCGACCTCGACGAGGAGGACGTCGTCCTCGTCGCCGGCGTCGGCTCGCTCGGGCTCATCCTCCAGCAGCTCGCGATCCGCGAGGGCGCGAGCGTCGTCGCCGCCGACCCGGTGCCGGGGCGCCTCAAGGTCGCCAAGGAGCTCGGCGCGGTCCGCACGGTGGACCCGCGGTCGGAGGACATGCACGAGGCCTGCCGCGCGCTCACCGAGGGACGCGGCGCCGACGCGGCGATCGTGGCGGCCGTGGGCGCGGGTCCCGTCCGCGACGCGATCCGCGCGACGCGTGCCCGGGCGAAGATCCTGCTCTTCGGCCAGGTCGCCAAGGGCGAGGAGACCGCCGTGGACATCGGCGACGTCTGCCTCGACGAGAAGCACCTGATCGGCTCGCACTCGTGGAGCGAGGACGAGGCCGACGAGGCCGACGAGGTGGTGTTCCAGCGCGAGATCGAGCTCGCGCAGTTGGTCACGCACCGCTTCCCGCTCGAGCAGGTGGCCGAGGCGTTCAAGCACGCGGCCTCCCGCAAGGACGACGTCGGCAAGGTCCTCGTGCTGCCGTAGCCGCAGATCGGTGCCGGGGTGCCTAGCACCGATCTGCGGGTGCTGCCGTAGCCGCAGATCGGTGCCGGGGGAGGGCGACACGTCCGGGGCGCCCGGGGGTGGGCTACGATCGGACACGGTGCCTCGCCCGTGACCTCCCCCGACGCCGCCCTCGTCCGCCGGTGCCTCGCGGGCGACCGCGTCGCGTGGACCACGCTGCTCGCGCGCTACGCCGACCTCGCGTACGCGCTGCTGCGCCGCTCGGGGCTCGGCGACGCCGCCGCCGACGACGCGTTCCAAGAGGTCGCCGTCCAGCTGTGGAAGCACCTCGAACAGCTGCGCGACGTCGAGCGGCTCGCATCGTGGATCGGCACCACCGCCCGCCGCGTCGCCTGGCGCGCCAAGAGCCGCGAGCGCACCCGCACCACGCACGAGGAGGCCGCCGCGCGCGACGTCGTGGCCGAGGCCCCGTCCCCCGCCGAGGCCGCCGGGAGCGTCGAAGAGGAGCAGGCGCTCCGGGAGGCGCTCGCCGGCCTCGGCCAACGCTGCCGCGAGCTGCTCTCGCTCCTCTACTTCCAGCCCGCCGACCTCACCTACGACGAGATCGCCCGACGCCTCGGCGTCCCCCGGGGCTCGCTCGGCCCCACCCGCCAGCGCTGCCTCGACGCCCTCCGCGAGGACCTCGCCGCCCGGGGGGTCCGCGGGGACGTATCCGACGCGGCCCCGCCCTTCTCTGCCTGAGCAGAGCCGACCTCCCCCGCCGATGACGCCCACCCCTCCCCCGGACCTGTTCACGCTCGCCTGCGACGTCGCGGTCGGCCGCGCGCCCGCCGCCGAGGCCGCGGCGCTGCCCGGCGAGGTCGTCGCGCTCGCGCGCAAGGTGGTCGCGCTCGGCCGCCTCGTGGCGTCCACGCCGCGGTGCCCGCCGGCGGTGCTCGCCCGGGCCGAGGCGCTGTTCCGCGCGCCGCGGGCGACGGGCCCCGCGGTCCTCTGGCGGCTGCTCTTCGACTCGTGGGGCGGCCTCGCGCCGGCCCTGCGCGGCGCCGGCCGGCCGCGGTTCCTGCGGTGGTCCGGCGAGAACGGCAGCCTCGACGTCGAGGTCGCCCCGGTCGAGGGCGGCGCGCTGCACCTGCGCGGCACGCTCGACGGGCCGCGCGCCGACACGTCGATCGCCATCGAGGGCGAGCACGGCAAGCCCCGCCACGTCGAGCTGTCGCCCGGCGGCGCGTTCGAGGCCACCGTGCCCGCCGCGACCGGCGCCTTCTCGCTCGCGGTCCGCGTCGGGCGCCGCACCGTGGCCCGCACCGAGAGGATCCCGCGGTCGGCGGAGTGACCCCGTGCCCGCCGGCGCGACCCTCCTCGGCCCCCTCCTCGCCGCCCGCGCCGCGGGCCGGCGCGCCGCGGCGCGTCGCGTGCTCGCGTCCGCGCCGCCGTGGGAGGAGCTGCGTCGCACGCTCGCCGGCGCCGTCGTCGCCGACCCGGCCACGGCGCTCCCGGCGCTCGAGTCGCTCGCCGCGGTCGCGCAGGACGGCGGCGACCGCGCGCTCGCCGGCCGCCTCGCCGCCTACGCGGGGCACGCGGTGCACCGCGCCGGGCGCCTCGACGACGCGGTGGCCGCGTACGCGCGCGCCGAGCGGGACCTGCGCGGCGCCGGCCTGCCCGCGGAGGCGCTCGCGACCGCGGTGGTGCGCGTGGACGCGCTCGCGGGCGCGGGCCGCCCCGCCGCGGCGCTGCGCCTCGCCGACCGCCTCGCCCCCGCGGTCCCGCGCGGGGACGTGCGACGCGGCGCCGGGCTGCTCGTGCACCGCGGCAACGCGCTGCGCCTCCTCGGCGACGCCGACGGCGCGCGCCGCGCCTACGCCCGCGCGGCGCGCGCCTTCGACGCCGCCGGCGACCGGGTCCGCGGCGACGTCGCGCGGCTCAACGCCGCGGTCGCGGCCGTCGAGGCCGGCGACGCGGTCGCGGCGCGCGACGAGCTCGAGCGCGTCGCAACCTCGCTCGCCGCCGCGGGCCAGGCCGACCTCGCGCGCGAGGCGCAGGCCAACCTCGCGTGGGCGCTGGTCCACGCGGGCGCGCTCGGCGACGGCATCCGCCGCCTCGACCGGCTCGCGCGGGAGCACCGCGACGCGGGGCTCGCGCGCCGCGAGGGCGCGCTCCGCGCCGACCTCGCCGACGCGCTGCGCCGTGCGGGCGACGCGGTCGCGGCCGAACGCGAGGCCGCCGCGGCCGCCGCGCGCTTCGACGCCGCCGGCGCGCCCGCCGAACGCGCCGAGGCGCTCGTCGTCGCCGCCGAGGCGGCCGTGGCGCTCGACGTGCGCCGCGCCCGCGTCCACGCCCGCGCCGCCGCCACCGCGGCGGCGGCCGCCGGGCGCGAGGCGGTCGCGCTGCGCGCCGACCTCGTCCTCGCCCAGCTGGCCCGCCGCGCGGGCACGGCGCCGACGGCCGCGTCCTCGGGCGCGCTCACGGCCCGCGCGGCGGCGCTGCGCCACGCCGAGCTCGTCGCGCAGGGCCACCTGCTCGCGGGTGCGTGCGCGCTCGACCGGGCCGACGGCCGCGCCGCGCGCACGGCCTTCGGCGCGGCCCGCCGCGCCGCCGCGGGGCGCCCGATCCTGCGGCTCGCCGCCGACGCGGGGCTCGCCGCCGCGGACGCGCTCGAGCCGGCGCGCGTCGGGAGCGCGCTCGCGCGGCTGCGTCGCGTCGCCGCGGCCACCGACGCCGTGCGCGCCGACCTGCCGGGCGCGTGGCTGCGCGCGTCGTTCGCCGCGGACCGCCTCGACCCGTGGCTCGCCCGCGTGGACGTCCTGCTCGCGCGCGGGACCGCCCGCGACCGCGACGAGGCCGAGCGCGTCCTCGACGCGCTCGCCGCGCGCCGCTTCCTCGGCGCCCGCGCGCCCGCGGGCGGCCGCGCCGCGGCGCGGATCCGCGCCCGCCTCGAGTCGATCTACGACCGCCTCGCGCGCGGCGACGGCCCGACGCGCGGCGACGCCGCGCCCGCGCTCGAGCGGCGCGCCCGCGCGTGGGAGCGCGCGCTCGCCTCGTCGTGGCGGCGCGCCGAGCGGCGCGTGGCCCGCGAGGCCGCCCCCGCCCGCGGCGCGACCGTGCCCGCCGCGCCCGACGTGGCGTGGGTGCACGTCGCGCGGCGCGACGACCGCGTCGTCGGGCTCGCGCGCGTGGGCGCCGACGTCGGCGACGCCGCCGACCTCGGCCCCGCGGCGCGCTTCTTCGCGTGGAGCGAGGCGCTGCGGCTGCGCGCGCACCGCTGGGCGTTCGTCAAGGACGCCGACCCCGCCGCGCGCGACGCCGTCGCGGTGGAGGCGCTGCTCGCCGAGGTCGCCGACGCGACGCTGGCCCCGCTCGGCGTCGGACGCTGGCCCCGCGACGTGCGCATCGTCGCGGACCCGACGCTGCCCGACCTCCCGTGGGAGCTGCTGCCCTGCCGGGGCCGCCGCCTCGGGCAGTCGTACGCGCTGCTGCGCGCCCCCGCCGGCCGCACCGCGCCCGCGGCGCGCGCCGCGGGCACCGGGGCGCTCGTCGTCGGCGTGGGCGCGCCCGACCTGCCCGGCGTCGGGCGCGAGGTCGAGGACGTCGCGCGCGTGCTGCCCGACGCGCGGCTCGTGGCGGGCGCCGACGCGACGCGCGCGGTGCTCGCGCAGGGCCTGCGGACCGCCTCGGTCGTGCACGTCGCCGGGCACGGCTGGGACGCCTCCGAGGCGCCGCCGCTGGCGGGCGTGCGGCTCGCCGACGGGTGGT
Source organism: Planctomycetota bacterium (assembly GCA_020851795.1). Lineage (GTDB taxonomy): Bacteria > Planctomycetota > PLA2 > PLA2 > JAEUHO01 > JAEUHO01. The sequence continues at coordinate 70,506 of JADZCA010000074.1, forward strand.
TCTCCGCCCACGACGTGCCCGACGTCGTCGCCGCCGACCTCGTCGTGCTGGCCGCCTGCCGGACCGGGAGGGCCGCGGGCCCCGCGGTCCTCGCGTGGGGCGGGCTCGTGTCGGCCCTGCTCGCCCGGGGGGCCGGGCGCGTGGTCTGGACCGCGGACGACGTCGAGGACGGCGCCGCGGCCCGGGTCATGGTCGCGTTCCACGAGACCCGCCGCTCCTGCGACGATCGGGAGGCCTTCGGCGCCGCGCTCGCCCGCGCGGCGGCGGAAGTCGGACACCCCGGCGCCGTCTTGTCGTTTCGAATGTCGGGGACCCCCGCATGAAGCCCACCTCGCTCGCTCGTCTCGCCCTCGCGGCCTCGGCCGCGCTCCTCGCCGCCTGCGGCGGCGGGGGCGGCGGAGGCGGCGGCTCGTCGGGCGGCGGCGACCCGCCCGCGAGCACGACGCAGATCCTCGTGTCCGCGGCGTCGCTCGACGACCTCGAGCACCTCTGCGACGACAAGGGCGCCCGCGTCATCGGGCCGGTGGAGGGGACCTCGTACTACCTCGTCGAGATCCCCGACGGCGTGGACGCGGACGACTTCCTCGAGGACATGGACGACGAGCTCGAGGTCGAGGACGCCGAGAAGGACGAAGGCGTCGGCTTCCCCGAGGGCGAAGGCACCACGGTGCCGGTGTTCGTCGACGAGGGGTTCGACGCGATCACCGCCCAGGCGACGCTCGACGCCGTCGGCGTGCCGCAGGCGCGGGCGCGCGGGCGCCGCGGCGCCGGCGTCGTCGTCGCGGTGGTGGACACCGGCGTGGACGCGTCGAGCCCCGCCCTCGCCGGGCACCTCCTGCCCGGCTTCGACTTCGTCGACGGCGACGCGAACCCGGCCGACGTCGCCAACGGCGCCGACGACGACGGCGACGGCGCGGTGGACGAAGGGGTCGGTCACGGCACCTTCGTGGCGAGCCTCGTGCTCGCCGTGGCGCCCGACGCGTCGATCCTCCCCGTGCGCGCGCTCAACAGCGACGCGGTGGGCACCGCCTCGACGGTCGCGCGTGCGATCGCCTGGGCCGTCGCCAACGGCGCCGACGTCGTCAACCTCTCCGCGGGCCTGCGGGTCCAGCTGCTCTCGGTGCAGCAGGCGATCGCGAACGCGAAGAACGCCGGCGTGCCGGTGATCGCCGCCGCCGGCAACCGCGCGCTCTCCTCGCCCGACTTCCCCGCGTCGGCGTCGGACGCGTTCTGCGTGACGTCGGTCACCCTCGCCCGCGCGAAGGCGCCGTTCGCGTCGTGGGGCTCGGCGGTGGACCTGTGCACGCCGGGCGTGGACGTGCTCGGCGCCCATCCGCGCTCCCCCACCGGGCTGGCCCGCTGGTCGGGCACGTCCTTCAGCACGGCGATCGTGACGGGCGGGTTCGCGCTGCTGCGCGGCGCCGACGGCGGCGCGTCGAGCGAGTCGCTGCTGCAGCGCCTCGAGTCCACCTCGGTGGACGTGGACGCGGTCAACCCCCTCCACCAAGGAAAGCTCGGCGAGGGGATGCTCGACCTCGACGAGGCGACCGCCCCCTGACGGCGCCGGGCGCGGGTCAGGCGGGCTTGGCCGCCTTGCGCGCACCCCACGCGCGCGCGATCAGCTTGCCCAGCAGCTTGAGCAGCACGTACGCGCCGGCGAAGGTGGCGAGCTCCTCGCCGAGGTGCGCGAACACGCCCTCGCCGCGCCGCTGCCAGAGCCAGCGCGACAGCGTGTAGGCCGAGAGGCCGCACAGCACGTCGCCGAGCCAGACGAGGAACGGGCGACGCGTCGAGGCCATGGGGAGAGCCCTCCGGTGCGCCCGTGATATCCGACGGCGCGGGGCCGCGCGACGGGCGGGCCCCGTGCGCGGGCCGGGCCCCGACGTCGCGCGCGGGCCCGGCGGGGCGGCCGGAGGGCCGCCCGCCGGCGCCGGTGCGCGGGGTAGGCTGGGCCGGATGGACCCGCTCGGCGACCTCGCGCTGCTCGCGTCGCACGACCCGCGGGTGCGGTTCGCCGCGGAGGACCGGTTGCGGGCCGCCGGCCCGACGGGCGTGGACGCCCTCGCGCGCCTCGCGACCCACGACGACGTCCCGGAGCCGCTGCGCTCGCGCGCCGCCGACCTGCTCGGCAGCCTCCTCCACGAGGGCGCGGTGCGGACGTTCCGCGCGAGCGTGGACCCCGACGCGCCCGACCTCTGGGCCGGCGCCGTCGCGATCGCGGCGGAGGGGCACCCGACGCTCGACGCGCCGGCGCTCGACCGACGACTCGATGCGCTCGTGGACGCGGCCCGCGGGGCCGTGCCGTCGGACGCGCCGCCCGAGACGCGCGCCCGCGCGCTCACGACGTGGTGGTCGGGCGAGCGCGGCTTCCACGGCGACGCCGCGCGCTCGGGCGACCCGCGCTCGTCCTACCTCCCCGACGTGCTCGAGCGCCGCACGGGCCTCCCCATCGCGCTCGCCGTCGTGTGGATGACCGTCGCGCGCCGCCTCGGGCTGCCGTCGTCGGGCGTCGGGCTCCCGTTGCACTTCGTGGCGCGGTGCGAGGGCGCGGACGGCCCGGTGTTCGTGGACGCCTTCCACGGCGCGGTGCTCGACGAGGACGGGTGCCGACGGCTCGTCTCGAAGGCGGCGGGGCGCGACGTGACGCTGCCGGCGCGCGCGTTCCGCCCGTTGCGCCCCGGCGAGGTGCTCGCGCGGATGCTGCGCAACCTGCGGGCGCTGCACGAGGGCGCGGGCCGCCTGCACATGGCGCTCGCGTCGGTGGACCGCGCCCTGCACCTCGACCCGCTCGACGTCGCCACGCTGCGCGAGCGCGCGTTCCTGCTCGCGCGCCTGGGCCGGCCGGGCGCCGCGGCGCGGGCGCTCGGACGCGTGCTCGCCGTCGAGCCGCCCGCCGACCCGCGGTCTCCCCTCGACGGAGTGCGCCGGGCGCTCCTGCGCGCCGCCGCGGAACGCAACTAGCCCGCCGAGTTCACGAAAGACGAGGCCCGTCGAGCGCCGATCGCACGTCAGGCCACCGTCGGGGCTCGCGGATTCGGCCCGGGCGCGCGTCGGACGCGACGACGGCGTGTTCTGGCACCACGTCGAGGAGCGGACGACGCGCCGCGAAGCGCATCGAATGGCCGACGGGCCCTGCGTCACGC
>JADZCA010000075.1 GCA_020851795.1 Planctomycetota bacterium
CGCAGGGCCCGTCGGCCATTCGATGCGCTTCGCGGCGCGTCGTCCGCTCCTCGACGTGGTGCCAGAACACGCCGTCGTCGCGTCCGACGCGCGCCCGGGCCGAATCCGCGAGCCCCGACGGCGGCCTGACGTGCGATCGGCGCTCGACGGGCCTCGTCTTTCGTGAATTCGGCGGGCTAGTCGTCGCCGGCGACCTTGGGCACGTCGATGCCGAGCGTCTCGAGCTTGGCGTCGAGCGTGGGACGGGAGACGCCGAGGAGACGCGCCGCCTGTGCCTTGCGGCCACGCGTGCGGCGGAGCGCCTCGAGGATCGCCCGCCGCTCGAGGTCGTCCGAGATCTCCCGGACCATCTCCTTGAGCGGCTTGTTGCCGAGGTCGGGAACCGGGACCGCCGCGGTGACCGCGCGCCGGATCGGCTCGGAGAGCACCATCGGCAGGATCACCTTGTCCGACAGCGCGTGCGCCTTGTGGATCTCGTTGCGCAGCTCGCGGACGTTGCCCGGCCACGCGTGGCGCTGGAGCAGCGCGAGCGACTCCTCGGTGATCGCCTTGCGCGGCTGCCCCCCCGCCACGGCGATGTCGTCGAGGAAGCGCTCCACGAGCAGCGGGATGTCGTCGGCCCGCTCGCGCAGCGGCGGCAGCTCGACGGTGATCACGTTGAGCCGGTAGTAGAGGTCCTCGCGGAAGCGCCCCTCGGAGACCAGCCGGCGCAGGTCCTGGTTCGACGCCGAGAGGATGCGCACGTCCACCGGGATCACCCGCTTGCCACCGACCGGGCGGACCTCCTTCTCCTGCAGGACGCGCAGCAGCTTCTTCTGCATGTCGAGCGGCATGTCCCCGATCTCGTCGAGGAAGATCGTGCCGCCCACCGCCATCTCGAACAGCCCCTTCTTGTCCGCCGTGGCGCCCGTGAACGCGCCGCGCGCGTAGCCGAACAGCTCGCTCTCGAGCAGCGTCTCGGGGATCGCCGCGCAGTTCTCGCTGACGAAGGGCCGGTCCTTGCGCGGGCCGTTGAAGTGGATCGCGCGCGCGACGAGCTCCTTGCCGGTCCCGCTCTCGCCCTGGATCAGCACGGGGACGTCGCTGTCGGTCACCTTGTCGAGCAGGTGGAAGAGGTCGAGCATCCGCCGCGACTTGCCGACGATGTTCGCGTAGGAGTACTTCAGCGGCGCCTCGGCGCGCTCGCGCAGCACGTGCTCCTTCACCTCCTGCAGCTCGACGCTCTGCTTGGCGATCCGGTCGGACAGGAGGCGGTTGAGCTCCTCCACCTCGGCCTTGCTCTTCTCGAGCTCCTCGAGACGGCGCCCGTTCTCGGCGTGCAGGCGCGCGTTCTCGACTGCGAGCGCGGCCTGGTCGGAGAACGCGCGGATCAGCGGCAGGTGGCGCTCCTCGAACACCGCCTTCTCGAAGCGGTTGTCGAGGTAGATCGTGCCGATCGGGCCCTCGCGCCCGCGCACCGGCACGCACAGGATCGAGCGCAGCCGCAGGCTCACGACGCTCTCCGTCGCGGCGAAACGCTCGTCCATCGTCGCGTCGGTGACGATCACCGGGTCGCCCGTGTCGAACGCGCGCCGCTCGACGGTCTTGCTCACCTTGGCGAGCGCGTCGCGCACCGCCTCCCGGTCGAAGTTGCGCGCGGCGACGACGTGGCGCTCGTGCGAGCGGTCCTCGCCGGCGAGCAGCAGGAAGCCGCGCTCCGCACCCGTGAGGTCGATGAGCGCGTCCACGATCTGGTCGAAGATCGCGCGCTCGCTGCGCTCGGAGACCAGCGCGGCGGCCACCGACTGCAACCGCGCCGACGCCGCGACCTCCTCGGCCCCGGCGAGCAGGCCCGGCATCGAGCGCTTGGCCGCGGCCTCGGCGAAGGCGCGCGCCGCACGCCGCACGCCGGCCGCGCCGTGGCGCCGGTGCAGGCGGTCCACGAGGTCGTCCATCGACGCCTCGTCCTCGACGCCCTCGGTCTCGGTCAGGTAGCGCAGCAGCACGCGGCCGACGCGCAGCCGGTCGCCGTCCTCGAGGCGCTTCTGCGCCACGAGCACGTCGTTGACGAAGGTGCCGTTGCGCGACCCGAGGTCGACGACCTTCCATCCGCCCGGGACCGGGTCGAAGCGGCAGTGGTGGGCCGAGAGGCTGCGGTCGTCGATGCGCACCCCCACGTCGGCCGCGCGGCCGAGCAGGGTCGCCGCGTCGGCGAGCGGGAACCGCTGCGTGCCGTCGGGGCCTTCGAGGACGAGGACGGGGGTCACGCGGGACCTCCTTCGCGGACGAGGTTCGACATCGAGTGGAGCAGCGTCCGCGTGCCTGCCTCGTCGAACGCGACGACGAGGCGCAGCGACGCCCCCGACCCGGACGTGGAGACGATGAGCCCGCGACCGAAGTAGGGGTGGACCACGCGGTCGCCCGCGCCCGGCGACGAGCCCTCGCGGCGGTAGACCGCCTCGCCGGCCCCGCCCGCGTCGTCGCCGCCGGCCTCGAGGTCTTCGTCGCCGACGGGGTCGGACGCGCTCCGCGCCCGCGCCGCGGCCTCGTTGCGCGCCCGGACCCGCCCGTAGAGCCCCGAACGGTCCACCACCTCGACGAGGTCGTCGGGCACGTCGAGGAGGAACCGGCTCGGCTGGCGCCGCTCGAGCCCCCCCCACGAGTCGCGCTGCGCGGCGTGGGTCAGCACGAGGCGGCGCCGGGCGCGCGTCATCGCCACGTAGAAGAGCCGCCGCTCCTCCTCGACGTCGTCGTCGCGGTCGGCGCTGCGCGCGTGGGGCCACCACCCCTCCTCGGCGCCCACGACCACCACGCCGTCGAACTCGAGGCCCTTGGCGGCGTGCGTCGTCATCAGGCTCACGCGGTCGTCGCCCTGCTGGAAGCCGTCCTGGTCGGCGACGAGGGCCGTGCGCTCGAGGAACTCCTCGAGCGTGGTGCCGGGCCGCGCGCGGTCGGCCTCGTGCGCGGCGGCCACGAGCTCGTCGACGTTCTCGACGCGGGCGCGCGCGAGCTCGTCCTCGGAGGCCAGCAGCTCGCGCCGGTAGCCGGACTCCACGACCACCGCCTGCAGCAGCGGCCCGACGGGCGCGCGGGGCATCGCGCGCAGCGCGTTGAGCGTGGCCCCGAACGCGTCGAGAGCCTTGCGCGCCTTGGGCGGCAGCCCGGGCACCGCGCCGAAGGCCGCCTCGGGCACGGAGACCCCCCGCGCGGTCGCGGCCGCGCGCACGCGCGCGACCGACGTGTCCCCCACGCCGCGCCGCGGCGCGTTCACCGCGCGGGAGAACGCCGCCTCGTCGCGCGGGTTGACGACGAGGCGGGCCCACGCGAGCACGTCCTTGACCTCGCGCCGCTGGAAGAACTCGACGCCCGAGACGACCACGTACGGCACGCCCGCCTGACGGAGCGCGACCTCGGTCGCGCGCGCCGCGTGGTTGACGCGCACGAACACCGCCATCTCGGCCCACGGCATGCCCTCCGCGCGCCACGCCGAGAGCTGCGCGACGACCGCGCCGGCCTCCTCGACGGGGTCGCGCGAGCGCAGCTCGCGGACGCGGGGCCCGTCGTCGTTGGCGGTGCGCAGGCGCTTGTCGAAGCGCTGCGCGTTGCGCGCGATCACCGCCTCGGCGGCGGCGAGGATGCGGCGCGTCGAGCGGTAGTTCTCCTCGAGCTTGACCACGCGCGTGCCCGGGAAGTCGTCGGGGAAGCGCAGGATGTTGCGGATCGACGCGCCTCGCCACCGGTAGATGCTCTGGTCGGGGTCGCCCACCACGGTGAGGTCGGGCGCGTCGCCCACCAGCGCCCGCAGCAGCTCCATCTGCGTGCCGTTGGTGTCCTGGTACTCGTCGACGAGCACGACGCGCCAGCGCTCGCGGCACGCCGCCGCCGCCTCCGGCGACTCGCGCAGCACCCGCAGCGCCTCGAGCAGCAGGTCGTCGAAGTCGTAGAGGCCCGACGCGCGCAGGCGCTCGGCGTAGGCCGTCTCCACGCGGCCGAGCGCCACGACGAAGCGCGCGTCGCGCAGCGCCGCGGGCGTCCGGCCCGCCCCGCCGTTCTTGCGGTACGAGATCACCGACGCGAACGCGTCGGGCCGGTGGGCGGTCGTGTCCACCCCGAGGTCGTCGCACAGGTCGCGCAGCAGCCGCGACTGGTCCTCCTGGTCGAGGATCGTGAAGTCGCGCGTGCCGCCGATGCGGTCGGCAAAGCGCCGCAGCAGGTTCGCGCAGAAGCCGTGGAACGTGCCCGCGGTGACGCCGGCCCCGCCCGGGAGCCCCGCGAGCCGCTCCTTGAGGACGTCGGCCGCCTTGTTCGTGAAGGTGATCGCGAGCACCGAGCGCGGCGACACCCCGCGCAGGATCCGCCACGCGACGCGGCGGGTGAGGACGCGCGTCTTGCCCGTCCCGGCGCCGGCGACGACGAGCAGCGGGCCGGGCGGCGCGGTCACGGCCTCCCGCTGCGCGTCGTTGAGCCCGGCGAGCACGCTCTCCTCGTCGAGGACCGTGCCCGGGGGGCCGCCACCGGGGATGTAAAGCGGGGACGACATCGTCGGCGCGATTGTAAAGTGCGTCGGCGCCCCCGCGGGCGCCCGTCCCCGCCGACCGCGCGCCGAGCGCGGGCGGCGACCGCCCCCCGGGCGCGGCCTCCCGACGACGCCGGGCGTCGCCGGGGGGCGCGGTCGGCCGCAACGTTGCGCCGGCGCCCGCCTCCCCTACCTTCTCCCCCTCGCTCGCTCGATCGACGGAGGTCTCGTCCCATGCCCCGCGTCTGCCACTTCAGCGGCAAGAAGACCGTCCGCGGTCGCTCCTACACCCGCCGCGGTCTCGCCAAGCGCAAGGGCGGCGTCGGTCGCAAGATCACGGGCAACAACCTCCGGGTGTTCAAGCCGAACCTGCAGAAGGTCCGCGCCGTGATCGACGGGCGCGTGGTGCGGGTCCGCGTCGCCGCGAAGCTGCTCGCGCGCGGCATCGTCGCGAAGCCGCTCAAGCGGACCTGGAAGCCCGAGGCCTCGGCCGCCGCGGCCAAGTAGCGTCCGCCGCAGGCGTCGCACGTCCGCCGCAGGCGTCGCACGCGCGCCGCGCCGCGGACGCTCCACGGACCGCGGCCGCGCCCGACCGAGCCTCCACGGATCGCGCGGGGCCCGTGCGTCGCACGGACTGCGAGCCCACCGAGGTCGAACCCTCGGCGGGCCCGTCGCGACGCGCCCGGCGTCAGCGACGACGGCGACGCGGCGTGACGACCGGCGCGGGCCTCGCGGCCGCCGCGGCGGGAGCCGCCGCCGGCGCCGAAGCGGGCGCGGCCGCGCCGACACCGCGCTCGGCCTGGAGCCCGCGGACCGCCTCGTCGAGCTTCTGGAGGCACTCCGCCGGCGTCTGGTAGCGGTCCTCGCGCCGCTTCTGCATCAGGCGCAGGACGATCACCTCGGTGAGCGGGCTCAGCGTCGCGTCGAGCTTGCGGACGGGCGTCGGCAGCTCGGTCAGGTGCTTCGCCATCACCGCCTGCGGCGTCGCCCCGTCGAAGGGCGGGCGGCCGACGAGCATGTGGTGGAGCGTCGCGCCGAGGCCGTAGAGGTCGCTGCGGATGTCCACGTTGGCGTCGCCGCGCGCCTGCTCGGGGCTGATGTAGTCCGGCGTCCCCATGCGGCGGGCGCCGTCGGCCGAGGGCGGCAGGTCCTCGAGCTTGGCGAGGCCGAGGTCGCACACCTTGGCGATGCCGTCGCGCGTGATGAGGACGTTGTCGGGCTTGAGGTCGCGGTGGACGAGGTTGTTCTTGTAGGCGTGGTCGAGCGCGCGGCACACCTGCTGCGCGATGAGCAGCGCCCGCTCCTCGTCGAGCGGGCCGCCGCGCCGCAGCAGCGACGCGACCGTGCTCCCGTCCACGTACTCCATCACGAAGTACTTGACGCCGTCGGCGTCGCCGACGTCGATGCCCGAGATGATGTTGGCGTGGTTGAGGCGCGCGACGGCCTTCGCCTCGCGCTCGAAGCGCGCCACGAAGGTCGGGTCCTGCGCGAGCTCGGCCGACAGGATCTTGATCGCCACGTCGCGGTCGAGCGAGAGCTGGCGGGCCTTGTAGACGGTGCCCATCGCCCCGCCGCCGAGGCGCTCGAGGAGCCGGTAGCCGGCGATCTGCTCCTTGCCCTCGAAGCGCCGGTCCTCGCGGCGCAGGGCCTCGAGCTGCTCCTCCTCGATGTAGCCCTTCTCGTAGAGGATCTGGCCGAGCGACCGGGGCTTGAGCCCCATCTCGACCATCTTGGCGCGGACGGCCCGCGCCTCCTCGACCCGGTCGAGCGTCGTCATGCCGAGGTCGAGGATCCGCTGGACCTCGGGATCGGAATCCTGGCTCACCGCTCCTCCTCGCGCCCGTAGACGTGGGGACGGCCCAGGGCCGAGAGCACCGCCGCCTCCGCCCGGCGCATCCGCGCGCGTTCGCGCGGCGCGCCGTCGTCGAGGCCGAGCAGGTGCAGGGACCCGTGGACCACGTACAGCATCCACTCATCGTACGGGGAATGCCCCCGGGTCGTCGCCTCCCGTCGCGCCGTGTCGCGGCTGACCGCGAGGGTGCCGACGAGCCGGGGGGCGCCGGGCGCCGACAACGGGAACGAGACGACGTCGGTGGCCCAGTCGTGGCCGAGGTGGCGCCGGTTGACGCGGCGGATCTCGGCGTCCGACATCGTGGCGACCTCGATCTCGACGGGGCCGCCGTGCCGCGCGGCGAGCACCGACGCGAGGCGCCGGAGGTCCTCGAGCACCCGCCGGCGCGGCGCGAGCCCGCGCAGCGACCCGACCACCGCGAACCCCGAAGGGGGACCTCCGGCCCGTGCGCGGGGCCCGGCGGCCCGGCGCGTCGCCGACCGCGCGCGCGGCGTCACGGCGCGGCCGCGGGGTCGGGGGGCGGCTCGGCGCCGGCCGCGGGCGGGGCGTCGGCGCGGGGCCCGCCGCCCGCGGCGCGGGCCTCGCGGGCGCCGTCCACGCGCTCGTAGGCGTCCACGATCCGCTGCACCATCGGGTGGCGGATGATGTCGGTGCCCGCGAACTCGACGACCGAGAGCCCTTCGACCCCGCGCAGCACGCGGACCGCGTCGAGCAGGCCCGAGGTCATCCCCTCGGGCAGGTCCACCTGCGTGACGTCACCGGTGACGACGATCTTCGACTCCGAGCCCATGCGCGTGAGGAACATCTTCATCTGCGCCGGGGTCGTGTTCTGCGCCTCGTCGAGGATGATGAACGCGTGCTTGAGCGTGCGGCCGCGCATGTAGGCGAGCGGCAGGATCTCGATCACGTCGTTGTGGATCGACCGCTGCAGCTCGCCGAAGCGCAGCATCTCCTCGAGCGCGTCGTAGAGCGGGCGCAGGTACGGGTTGATCTTGGCGTGGAAGTCGCCGGGCAGGTAGCCGAGCTTCTCGCCCGCCTCGACGGCCGGCCGCGTCAGGATCAGCTTGCGGTGGCGGCCGGCGCGCAGCGACGCCACGGCCTCGGCGACGGCGAGGTAGGTCTTGCCCGTGCCCGCGGGCCCGACGCCGAAGACGACGTCGGAGCGGCGGATCGCCTCGACGTACTCCGCCTGGCGCGGCGTCATCGGGCGGACGTCGGTCGTCGCGGCCGCGGGCAGGAGGCGGGGCTTCGTCCCGCGGGCCCCCTCGGCGGCCTCGCGGGCGGCGCGCGGGTCCTCGCCGCGGCCGGGGGGCGGCTCGTCGAGCAGGAGCGCGTACATCTCGCCGTCGGAGGGCGGGTCGTCGCCGTCGCGCACGCGCGCGAGCGCGCCCTGCACGCGCCGCGCGACCTCCTTCACGTGGCCTTCGTCGTCGCCCACGATGCGCAGGGTGCCGCGGCGCGCGCTGACGAAGACGTGCCAGCGGTCGCGGATCGCCCGGACGTTGCGGTCCATGGAGCCGAAGAGCAGGCGCTGCTCCTCGGAGTCCTCCATCGCGACGAACCGCTCCGCCATCCGCGCACCTCCTAGGCGAGCCACGCCCACAGCCACGCCGCGGGCGCGGCGAGGACGATCGAGTCCACCATGTCGAGCACGCCCCCCATCTCGGGGAGGAGGGCCGACGAGTCCTTCACGGCGCAGCGACGCTTGAGCGCGCTGTGGCAGAGGCCGGCGAGCGTCGAGGCGGTGCCGAGCACGAGGCCGAGCACGCCCGCGGCCGGCGCGGTGCGCACCAAGGCCGGGAGCGGGCCGAGCAGCGCGAAGAGCAGCAGGGCCGCCCCCACCGAGAACGCGAGGCCGCCGAAGGTCCCCTCCCACGTCTTCCCGGGCGAGACCGACGGGATCATCTTGTGGCGGCCGAGCGTCTTCCCGACCACCCAGCCGCCGATGTCGCTCGCCTTCGACGCGACGACGACGAAGACGAGCTGCTTGGCGCCGTCGGGTCCGTCGCCCAGCTCGCGGAGCAGGCCGAAGAGGTAGCCCACGAAGACGATCGCGACCACCGCCGCGAGCAGGCGGGCGAGGTCGCCGTCGCGCACGGGGCGGAAGTGCAGCGCGAACACGCCGAGCACGCCGGCGGCGAGGACGAGCGACCGCGCGGCGCCGCGCGCCGCGGGCGCGTCGGGGAACACCGCCCCGAGCCCGGCCAGCGCGGCGGAGGCGAGCGCGACGACGGCCACGCCGCCGAGCGTCTCGCCGCGCCCGGCCATCGCGACGACCTCGTAGGAGGCCCCCGCCGCGAGCAGGGCGAGCACGACGTCGGTGGGCAGGCTCGAGCCGCTCGCGTGGTGCCACGCGAGCAGCCCGCACACGACGGCGAGCACCGTGGGCGCCACGGTGAGCCGGACGAGCAGCCCCTTCTTCTTCGCAGCCGTGGCGGCGTCAGCCACGCGTCACTTCCGGACGAGCCCGCCGAAGCGGCGCTCGCGCGTGGCGAAGTCGGCGAGGACGGCGTCGAGGTCCTCCTCGCGGAAGTCGGGCCACGGGGTGTCCACGGTGCACAGCTCGGCGTAGGAGAGCTGCCAGAGGAGGAAGTTCGACACGCGGTGCTCGCCCGCGGTGCGCACGAGCAGGTCGAGCGGCGGGGCCTCGGGCTGGTAGAGGCGCGCGGCGAGCGCGGCCTCGTCCACCTGCTCGAGCGTGAGGGCGCCGCGCGCGACGTCGGCGGCGAGGCGGCGCGCGGCGTCCACGATCTCGGTGCGCCCGCCGTAGTTGAGCGCGAGGCAGAGCGTCATCTTGCGGTTGGCGGCGGTGAGCTGGCGGGTCTCGGCGAGCGCGTCCTGCACGAACGGCGGGATCTCGGCGATGCGCCCGGAGGCGATCAGCCGGATCCCGTTCTCCATGAGCTCGCCGCGCTCCTCGATGAGGTAGCGGCGCAGCAGGCGCCAGAGGTAGCCGACCTCACGGCGCGGGCGCTTCCAGTTCTCGGTGGAGAACGCGAACAGCGTGAGCTGCTCGAGCCCGCGCCGCGCGGCGTGGCGCGTCACGGCGCGCACGCTCTCCGCACCGGCGCGGTGGCCCTTGATGCGGGGGAGGCCGCGCGCCTCCGCCCACCGCCCGTTCCCGTCCATGATGATGGCGACGTGCCGGGGCAGGGACGACATGGGCGACGAGACGACTCCTCGGAACGCGTACCCTACCCCGGTCCACCGGGGCGGGCAACGGGCGCTCGCCCGCGAGGGCGGGTCGCCGGGGGACCGGGCGGGGCCGCGCGGGCCGAGCCCGACCTCGCACCCGGTCGCGCGAACACGCCACCGGACCCCGAGATCCCGGCGTCGCGAGGAACGCTCCTGACCTCGAGATCCCCGGACCGCGACGTCGTCGCGTGCGGGCCTACCGCGCGGTGCCTTGGGTCTCGAGGCGGATCAGGCGGGCGCGTTCGGCGCCCACCGAGATCGTGTCGAGCGGCACCCCCATCTGCGCCTCGAGGAAGCGCACGTAGGTGCGGGCCTCGCGCGGGAGGTCGTCGAAGCGGCGGATCTCGGAGAGGTCCTCGCGCCAGCCCTTGAAGGTCTCGTAGACCGGCCGGCAGTTGCGCCACTGCGAGACGCCCGCGGGCGGGGCGTCGGCCTTGCGGCCGTCGATCTCGTAGGCCGTGCAGACCTTGAGCTGGTCGAGCCCCGACAGCACGTCGAGCTTCATGAGCGCGGCGGCGTCCACGCCCTGCGTGCGTACCGCGTGGCGGGCGACGACGGCGTCGAACCACCCGCAGCGGCGCTTGCGGCCGGTCGTGGCGCCGAACTCGCGGCCGCGCGACCCCATGTGCTCGCCGGCGGGGCCGACGTCCTCCGTCGGGAACGGGCCCGAGCCGACGCGCGTGGTGTAGGCCTTGACGACGCCGAGCACCTTCGAGATCGCGCGCCAAGGCAGGCCGGTGCCGGGGCCGACGCCGTTGCTCCCGGTGCTGCTCGAGGTGACGAAGGGGTAGGTGCCGAGGTCCACGTCGAGCATGAACCCCTGCGCGCCCTCGAAGAGCAGCCGGCGGCCGCCGGTCCAGAGCTCGTGCAGGCGCGCCACGGTGTCGGCGACGAACGGCGCGAGGCGCTTGCCGATGCCCAGCGCGTCGTCGAGCACCTGCTGCGGGTCGAGGGGCTCCATCCCCGCGCGGCGCAGGATCTCGTTGCGGGAGGCGACGTTGCGCAGCAGCGACGGGCGCAGGTCGTCGGGGCGAAGCAGGTCCCCGACGCGGAGGCCGTCGCGGGTGTACTTGTCGGCGTAGGCCGGGCCGATGCCGCGCGACGTGGTGCCGAGCGAGGCGTCGCCGCGGAGGGCCTCGAGGGCCCGGTCCATGAGCTTGTGGTAGGGCAGGACGACGTGGGCCCGGTCCGAGACGAGCAGGCGGCCGGTGAGATCCACGTTGCGGCGGCGGAGGTCTTCGACCTCCTCGAGCAGGACCCAGGGGTCCACGACGACGCCGTTGCCGATCACGTTGAGCACCCCGGGGTGGAGCACCCCGGAGGGCAGGATGTGGAGGACGTACTTCTCGTCCCCGACGATCACGGTGTGACCGGCGTTGGCGCCGCCCTGGTAACGGACGACGACGTCGCTCTCGGCGGCGAGGACGTCGACGATGCGTCCCTTCCCCTCGTCGCCCCACTGCATCCCGAACACGACCGTCGCAGGCATGGCCGGACAAGGCCTCCGGTTGACGCCGGAGGATACCCCGGGATCGCGCCCCTGCCCCACGGCGTCCGGCCGAGGTGGGGAGGCCGAGGGAGCCGGAAACCGCGCGGTGGCCGTGCGCACCAAGGGTCGGTACGCTCGCAGTGCGTCCGCGTGGGTCGCGGACCGAGGAGGATCGAGACGTGGCGGGATCCGAGCCTTGGACCGCGCTCCTGCGCCGCGCGGCGGCCCCGCCGCCCGCGCGAAGCCGCCGGTCGTTCGGGTCCGCGTGGCGCCGGTGGGACCGCCCGGTGGTCGGGGTCCTCGCGATCGTGGCGCTCGGACTCGGCTGGTGGGGCGCGTCGATCGGTCCGCAGGACCCGGCGTTCTCCACGAAGGGGCTCCACCCGCTGTCCACGGCGCTCAAGCACTTCTTCCTCAACGGGCCGTCCTCGGGCTGCCTGCCCTGGCAGACGGAGGTCGCGCGACTGCTCGCGCCCGCGATCCCGGTGTACGCGGCCATCGCGACCGTGCTCGCGGTGTCGCGCGACCGGTGGCAGGACGTCCGGGTCCGCGGGTGGACGGGCCACGCCGTCGTCCTCGGGCTCGACGACGTCTCCGTCCGGTTGGTCGCCGACCTACGGCGGCGCGGGCGCCGCGTGGCGGTGCTGGTGCAGGACGCGCGCAGCCCGCTGGCTGACCGCGCGCGCGCCGTCGGCGCCGTCGTGCTCGAAGGCGACCCCCGCGACGAGCACGCGCTCGCCTCGGTGAGGCCGGAGCGCGCAGGCCTCGTCGCCGTGTTCGCGGGCGGAGACGTCACCAACATCGCCGTCGCCGGACAGCTCGTGCGCGTCGTGGCCCGCGCGAGGAAGGTTGCGGCGCACGGGTCGCGGGAGACGACCGGGCCAGCGTCGCCGGACGAACGTCCGTCGCGGGGCGCGGGCGGCCGCGCCGACGCCGACGAGCGCGCGCACGCGCGGGTCCGGTGCGCCGTCCGCGTCGAAGACGGCGAGTTGCGAGACCGAGTGCGCTCGGCGCAGACCCCCGAGGCGGTCGCCGCCGGCGTGGACCTGTGCTACGTCAGCGTCGCCGAGGGCGCCGCGACGCTCGCATGCACCGACCACCTCGCCACGGCCCTCGGACGCTCGAGCGACGGCCCGACCCACCTGATCGTCGTCGGTCTGGGCCGGTTCGGGGAGGCCTTGATCCTCGAGGCGGCCCGCTCCCCCGCGAGCACCGCGACCGGTCGCTTGCGCGTGACGGTGGTGGACCGCGACGCCGCGTCCAAGCTCGCGCGCCTCAAGGATCGATATCCGCCGCTCGCGGGCGGCGTCGATCCGACGACGCAGGGGCCGCTCGTGACGCTCGAGGCGAGGGCCCTCGATCTGACCGACGGCCATCGTGCGGCCGAGCTCGTCCGCGATCTGTTGGGCCCGCTCGACCGTCGGATGCCGACCGCGGTGGCGATCTGTCTGCGGAACGAGCGGCTCGGGCTCTCGCTCGCGCACGCGCTGGCCGCGGAGGCCAAGCAAGGCGTGACCGTGCTGCTGCGGATGTCGGAGGAGGGCGGGTGCGCGGACGCGATCGGCCGGTGCGGCATCGGGGCGCTCGGGATCCCGCACGCGCGGCCGATCGCGGTGCTCGACGAGGTCTGCGCGGCGGACTGGGTGGACGCTTCCCCGATCGACGCCGCGGCGCACCAGACGTACGTGAACACGACGATGGCCAAGCACGCGCGCGATCTCGCCGCGGGCAAGGCCGACCCGCCCCCCACGATCGTCGAGTGGCAGCAGCTCAGGCCGGACCTCAAGGCGTCGTCGCGCGCCCAGGCGCTGCACATCCCGTGGAAGCTCGCTAGGCTCGGGCTCGAGGCGGCGCCGCAGTCGGATCCCCGACCGGAGGCGACGATCGCCGACGCCGACGTCCGGACGTTGGCCGAGCTCGAGCACGCGCGATGGAACGCCGAGCGCCTGCTCGGTGGGTGGCGTCACACGCAGGGCAAAAGGAACGACGACAAACGCCTGAATCCGTCGCTCGTTCCGTGGAACCAGCTGACCGACGACGTCCAAGCCTACGACTTCGACGCGGTCCGGGCGATCCCCGCGATGCTGCAGGGGTACGGCCTCAAGATCGTGCGCCGGAATCCGTCCACGGCATAGCTCGAGGACGCCACGGGCCCCGCCCCGCCCCCCCGCGCTACCCGACGGGCGTCGGCGCGCCGGAGAGCGTCGGCTCGATGCGGCCGGTCTCGATGAGGCGGCGGAAGCGGCGGAAGAGGTGCACCGCGTCGTGCGGGCCCGGCGCCGCCTCGGGGTGGTACTGCACCGCGAAGGCGCGACGCGCCTCGCTCGCGATCCCCTCGTTGGTGCCGTCGTTGAGGTTCGTGTGCGTCGCGCGGAAACCGGTCTTCGGCAGCGTCGCCACGTCCACCGCGAAGCCGTGGTTCTGGCTCGTGATCTCGACGCGGCCCGTGTCGAGGTCCTGCACCGGCTGGTTGCCGCCACGGTGCCCGAACTTGAGCTTGTACGTCTTCGCACCCGCCGCCAGCGCCATGAGCTGGTGGCCGAGGCAGATGCCGAACAGCGGCACCTTGTCGAGCAGCCCGCGGATCGCCGTGATCGCGTACGTCACCGCCGCAGGGTCGCCCGGCCCGTTCGAGAGGAAGACGCCGTCGGGCTTGTGCGCGAGGATCTCCGCCGCCGTCGCCGTCGCCGGCACCACGACCGGGTCGAAGCCCGCCGCCACGAGGCTGCGCAGGATGTTGCGCTTCGCGCCGAAGTCCACCGCGACCACCGAGTAGCGCTTCGCCGAGGCCGCCACCGGCGGCGCCGAGGGGTAGTCGCTCGCGTAGCCCTCGCTCCAGCGCGACGACGCCTTCGTCGTCACGACCTTGACGAGGTCGAGGCCGTTCATGTCGGGCGCCGCCTTCGCCTTCGCGAGCAGGCTCGCGGGGTCGAGGTCGCGGCTCGACAGGATCCCGTTCACCGCGCCGTCGATGCGCAGGCGCCGGACGAGCCGGCGCGTGTCGATCCCCTCGATGCCGACGATGCCCGCGTCGCGCAGGTAGCCGTCGAGGTCGGCCGTCGCGCGGTAGTTGCTCACCGACGGCGAGAGCTCGCGCACGACGAGCCCCTCGATCCACGGCCGCCCCGCCTCGGGGTCCTCGGTGTTGACGCCGTAGTTGCCGATGTGCGGGTACGTGAGGCAGACGATCTGCCCGGTGTAGGAGGGGTCGGTCGCGATCTCCTGGTAGCCGGAGAGCGACGTGTTGAACACGACCTCGCCCGTCCGCTCGCCCACCGCGCCGAACGCGGTGCCGCGGAAGGTGGTGCCGTCGGCGAGGACGAGGAGCGCGGGCTGCTTGGCGGTCATCGGGGCGAGGTTCTACCGCCCCCCTGCGACGGCGCGAAGGTACCCTCGACCGCCCATGCGCCCCCCGTCCCCGGCCGCCCGCGCCGCCGCCCTCGCGCTGCTCGTCGCGCTCGCCCCGGCGGCGGCCGCGCGCGCCGCCGACGCGCCGCCCCGCGTCCCCGCCCCGGGACCCGCCCCGGGGGCGCCCGCCGCGCCTCCGCCCCCGGCCGCGACGCCCCGGGCCGCCCCGGACCCGGCGCCCTGGCTCGAGGTCGCCGGGGCCTCGCTCTCCGGCGTCGCGCTCGACGGGTCGTCGGTCTTCTTCCGCATGACCTACGCCGGCGCCACGCAGGTGTTCCGCGTCGGGCGCGACGGCGGCTGGCCGGTGCGGCTCACGTTCCGCTCGGAGGGCGTGGACTTCGCCGTCCCCTCGCCCGACGGACGGTGGCTCGTCCTCGGCTACGACCGCGACGGCGACGAGAACCACGGGCTGTTCCTGCGCCCCACCGACGGCGGACCCGAGCGCCCGCTCGCCGTCGTGCCCGGCGTGCAGCACGGCGACGTCCACTGGAGCCGCGCCGGCGACCGCCTCTTCTTCCGCTCCAACCCCGACGGCGGCGCCGACCAGGTGCTCTGGTCGCTCGCGGTGGCCGACGGCTCCGCGACGCGCGTCCTCGCCCGCCCGGGACGGTGGTCGATCGAGGACGTGGACCGCGACGCCCGGCGGTTGCTCGTCTCGCGCGAGGTGTCGTCGCGGGCCCGCACGCTGCACGTCCTCTCGCTCGCCGACGGGACGCTCACCGACGTGGACCCGCCGCCGACGGGCCGCGAGGTCCTGCCCGGCGACGCGCACTTCGCGCTCGACGCGACGGCCGTGGTCTTCGTCTCCGACCGCGACGGCGAGTGGCGCCGCGCCTATCGCTGGCACGCCGCCGACGGCCGCGTCGAGCCGCTCCCGCGCGCCGGCGACGCGGCGGGCGAGGCCGACGTCGAGGCCCTCGAGGTCGGCCCCGACGGCACGCAGGCGGTCGTCGTCGAGGACGTGGCCGGCCGCAGCCGCGTCACCCTCCTCGACCTCGCCGCCGGCACGGTGCGCCCCGGGCCCGCGCTCGGCGACGCGGTGGTCGCCTCCCCCCGCCTCGACACGAAGGGCGCGCTGTTCCTGACCGTCCTGCGCGCCGACGCACCGCCCGTCGTGCATCGGTGGGACGGCGCGGGGCCCGCGGTGCCCCTGACCGTGCCGGACCGCGCCGGGCTCGACCCCGCCTCGCTCGCCGTGCAGACGCGCGCCGTCTCGATCGAGAGCTTCGACGGCCGTCGGGTGCCCGCGTGGCTGTGGCTGCCGCCCGGCCGCGAGCCCAAGGGCCTGCCGTTCGTGCTCCACCTCCACGGCGGCCCCGCCGTCGAGGAGCGCCCGACCTTCTCGGCCGAGCGCGCGTATCTCCTGTCGCTGGGCTTCGGCGTGCTCGCGCCCAACGTGCGCGGGAGCACCGGCTCGGGGCGCACGTGGCGCGACCTCGACGACGGGCCGCGGCGGATGGACGCGGTGCGCGACGCGAAGGCCGCGCGCGACTGGCTCGTCGCGCAGGGGCTGGCCGACCCGCGCCGCATCGCGGCGCACGGCGGCTCCTACGGCGGCTTCATGGTCCTCGCGCTGCTCACCGAGCACCCCGACGACTTCGCCGCGGGCGTCGAGGCCGTCGGCATCGCCAACTTCGAGACCTTCCTCGAGCGCACGGCCGGGTACCGCCGCGCGAACCGCGAGAGCGAGTACGGGTCGCTCGCCGACCGCGCGCTCCTGCGCGCGATCTCCCCCATCCACCGCGTGGACCGCATCCGCGCGCCGCTGCTCGTGGGCCACGGGCAGAACGACCCGCGCGTCCCGGTCGGCGAGGCGCGGCAGATCGTGGACGCGCTCGAGGCCCGCGGGCGCACCGTCGAGGCGCTGATCTTCCCCGACGAAGGGCACGGCTTCAGCCGACGCGAGAACCGCGTGCGGTGGGTCCGCGCCGTCGGCACCTTCCTCCTCCGCCACGTCGCCGCCCCGTAGCCGCTTGCGACGGTCGCCGCGCGCGTCCGGCGGGACGTCGCCGCTGCGGCCGCGGGGCCACGGAGGTCGCGCCGCCCCCCGGGGGAACCGCGCGCTGCCCCCCCGGGAGGGCGGCCGAGGCTGGACGAACCCTCGGCGAGGGTGTAACTACGTCGGCATACAGTTTCATTTGAGGACCCCCGGATGCGCCTCCACCGCCTGCTCGCCGCCGCCACGCTCGCCGCCGCGGTCGCCGCCCTCGCCCCGTCCGCCGTCGCCGGCGGAGACGCCGAGAAGGCGGCGCACGGCGACGAGGCCGCGACCCCGCAGGTCTCCTTCGAGGCCCACCAGGGCACGTTCGTGCTGCGCCAGTACCAGCTGGGCTGCCTCTCGCAGCTGACCTACCTCCTCGGCGGCGACGGCGAGGCCGCGGTCGTGGACCCCCAGCGCGACGTCTCCCACTACCAGCGCGACGCGAAGGCGCTGGGCCTGCGGATCACCGCGGTGCTGCTCACCCACACCAACGCCGACTTCGTCGCCGGCCACACCGAGCTCGCGCGCGACGGCGCCAAGGTCTACGTGTCGGCGGAGAGCGGCTCGAAGTTCCCCTTCGAGCCCCTGCGCGACGGGACCCGCGTCCGCGTCGGCCCCGCCGAGCTCGAGGCCGTCGCGACGCCGGGCCACACGCTCGACTCGATGACCTTCCTCGTGCGCGTGCCCGGCGCCGCCGCCGACCCCGCGTACGCGGTCACCGGCGACACGCTGTTCGTCGGCGGCATCGGCCGTCCCGACCTCGTCGGCGGCGAGACGACGCCCGTCGTCCTCGCGGCGAAGGCGTACGACTCGATGCAGCGCCTGCGCGCGCTCCCCGACGCGACGGTCGTGCTGCCCGCGCACGGCGCCGGCTCGCTGTGCGGCGCCCACCTCTCGCCCGAGACCACCTCGACGATCGGCCGCGAGAAGGCGACCAACCCCTACCTCGCGCCGATGAGCCGCGCGAAGTTCGTGTCGCGCGTCGTGACCGGGCTGCCCGTGGCCCCCGCGTACTTCAAGCACAACGTGCGGATCAACCGCGAGGGCCCGCCCGTCGTCGAGCCGTCGGCCGACGCGCCGCCGCGGCTGTCCGCCGCCGACGTGAAGGCGCGCGTCGCGGCCGGCGCGTGGCTCGTGGACCTGCGCGACGCGACCGCGTACGCGAGCGGGCACGTCGAGGGCGCGGTCAACATCGCGGTGCGCGGGCGCCTCGACACGTGGACGGGCATCGTCGTCCCGTTCGACGCGCCGATCGTGCTCGTCGGCAGCGAGGACGAGGCGCGCGAGGCGGCGTTCCGCTTCCGTCGCATCGGGCTCGACACCGTCGCGGGCCGCCTCGACCCGAGCCCCGACGCGTGGCGCGAGGGCGGGCTCGCCGTCCGCACGACCCGCCTGTGGACGCCGAAGGAGCTCGCCGCGGCGATCGCCGCGGGCACCGAGCCGGTGCTGGTGGACGTCCGCGCGCCCTCGGAGCACGCCGACGTGCGCGTGGGCGACTACGCCAACCTCCCGCTCGACGCGTGGCCCCACTTCGGCGAGGTGCTCGACCGCACGGCGCCGGTGCTGTTCCTCTGCAACTCCTCCTACCGCAGCAGCATGGCCGTCGGCCTCGCCGAGCGGCTCGGCTTCCGCGAGCTGGGCAACCTGCAGGGCGGCCTCGACGCGTGGATCTCCGCCGGGCTCCCGACGCTCGGCACGGCCGCACTCGCTGGCGCGGCAACCTGCCCCGCGCCCGCGCCGTCCGCGACGCCGTCCGCGGCGGTCCCGCTCCCCGAGCCCGTCGAGGCGCGCGCGCTCGCGGCGGGCCTGCAGGACCAGCCCGGCGCGTGGGCCGTGCTCGACGTGCGGCCCGCGTTCGCCTTCGACGAGTACCACGTGCCGGGCGCCGTGCGCGTCGAGGTCGCCGGGCTCGCCGCGCACGTGCGCGGGCTCGCCCCGGGCGTGCGCGTCGTCGTCGTGGACCGCGACGGCACCGTCGCCGCCGCCGCGGCGGGGATGCTGGCCGCGACGCTGTCCGACCCCGCGCGGTCGGTCCGCTTCCTCGTCGGCGGGACCGCGCAGTTCCATGTCGAGGTCGAGCAGCGCGGCGGCGCGCCCGCCGCGCCCGCGACCCCGTCGGCGGCCCCCGCGCCCGTCCCCACGCCCCCTCCCGCGCCGGCCCCCGCGCCGCGCAAGCGTCCCGCGGGCTGCTGATCCCCCTCCCCCTTCCGGGCCCCCACCGATGAACGCTCCCCCGCTCCCCGCGCCGCGCTCGGCGCCCTACCTCAACCCCTACGTGGCCGGCATCGGCCTCGGCCTGACGCTGCTCACGGCGTTCGTCACGCTCGGCGCCGGGCTCGGCGCGTCCGGCGCGATCGCGCGCGGCGCGGCGGCCGCGGCGCACGCGGTGGCCCCGGCCGCGGTCGAGGGCAACGGCTACCTCGGGCCCTGGTTCCAGGGCACGTCCCCGCTCGCGCACTACCTCGTGTGGATGGCGGTCGGCGTCTTCGCGGGCGGCGGCCTCTCGGCGCTGCTCGCGCGGCGCGCCCGCGTCCACGTCGAGCGCGGGCCCCGCGTCTCGGCGCGCGGCCGCCTCGTCTACGCGGTGGTCGGCGGGCTGCTCGCCGGCTTCGCGTCGCGCATGGCCGGCGGGTGCACGTCGGGGCAGGCGCTCACGGGCGGCGCGCTGCTCTCCGACGGTTCGTGGGCGTTCACGATGGCCACGTTCGCGGGCGGCTTCGCCGCCGCCCCGCTCGTGCGGAGGCAGTGGCGATGATCCTCTCGACCTTCTTCGGCGCCGACCTGCTCGGCTCCGCCTCCGCGCTCGTCGTCGCGGGCCTGCTCGGCGTCGCCTTCGGCGTCTTCCTCGAGCAGGCGGGCTTCGGCAGCAGCCGTCGCCTGACGGGCATCTTCTACCTGCAGGACATGGCCGTCCTCAAGGTGATGATGTCCGCGATCGTGACCGCCGCGGTGGGCCTGCGCGTGCTCGTCGCCGCGGGCCTGCTCGACCTCTCGCAGGTCCACCAGCTCGAGACCGTGCTCGCGCCGCAGGTCGTCGGCGGGCTACTGTTCGGCGTCGGCTTCGTCACCGGCGGCTGGTGCCCCGGGACCGCGCTCGTCGGGGCCGCCTCCGGCCGCGCGGACGCGCTGGCCTTCCTCGCCGCGGCCGGGCTCGGCAGCCTCGGCTTCGCCGCCGCGTGGCCGGCGCTCTCGTCCTTCGCGCGCGAGGGCGCGTGCGGCGTGTGCGCGCTGCCCGAGACGCTCGGGATGCCCGCCGGCCTCGTCGTCGCGGCCGTCGCCGCGATGGCGCTCGGCGCGTTCGTGCTCTCCGAGCGGCTCGAGGCGCGTGCCCGCGCCCGCGCGTCGTCGTGACCCCGGAGCCTCCGATGAACGCCTCCCGCGTCCCCGTCGCCGCCGCCGGCCTCGCGCTGTTCGGCGCGCTCGTCGTCGCCGCGCTCGACCGCGCCCCGAGCGCCCCGTCCGCCGCCGCCGACGGCCCGGCCCCCGCGTGGGCCGAGGCGGTCGAGGCGGGGGCCGACCACCTCGACGCGCGCGCGCTCGTCGCCGCGCTCGCCGCCGACCCCGCGCGCGTGCTGCTCGTGGACGTGCGGCCCGCCGACGACTTCGCCGCGTGGCACCTGCGCGGCGCGGTGAACCTGCCCCTCCCCCGCCTGCTCGGGCCCGAGGGGGCCGCGCTCCTCGACGCGCGCCCCGACGCGCTCGTCGTGCTCGTCTCCGACGGGATGACGCACCCGGGCCAGGCGTGGACTGAGCTCGCGCGACGCGGTCGGACCCGCGTCCGCCTCCTCGAGGACGGGCTCGAGGGCCTGCGCCGCGGCCTCCTGCTCCCGCCCACGCTGCGCGGGCCGACCACCGAGGCGGCGGCGAAGGCCGCGCGCGACGAACACCTCCTCGCGGTGCGCGTGCTGCTCGAGCCGCGCGCGACGCCCGCGGCGCCCGCGACAGTGGCGCCCACGCCCGCGGTGCCCACGGCCGCCCGCCTCGCCACCGACCCCGCGCGGCTGAGCGCCCCGACCGTCGTGTCGGCGGCGTGGGTGGCGCGGCGCGGGCGCGACGTCGTCGTCCTCGACACGCGTGAGAAGCCCGAGAGCTTCGCCGCGGGCCACGTGCCCGGGGCGGTGCACCTGCCCATCGGGGCCGTGCGCACGACCCGCGACGGCGTGGCCGACGAGGTCCGGCCCGTGGCCGAGCTCGCCGCGATCTTCGGTGGCCTCGGCGTGGACGCCGACACCGAGGTCGTCGCCTACGCCGACGAGAAGCTGCAGGACGCGACGCACGCGGCGCTCGTGCTCGCGCTGCTCGGCCACCGCCGCGTCGCGGTGATGGAGGGCGGCTGGAAGGCGTGGAAGGCGCAGGGCCTGCCCGTCGAGACGGCGGCGGCGCCGGCGCGGGCGCCGCGCACGTACGTCCCGGTCGCGGGCGCGGACGCGTTCGCCGTCCGCCTCGACGCCGTCGCCGCCGCGCAGCGCGCCGGCGCGCCCGCGATCCTCGACGTGCGCCCCGGCGACGCCTTCCGCGGCGAGGTCTCGACCGAGGCGCGGCCGGGGCACATCCCCGGCTCGCTCCACCGCGACCACCGCGACGACGTGCTCGCCGACCCCTCGGGCACCTGGTGGCGCCCGCTGAGCGACCTGCGGGCCGCCTACGCGCGCCTCGGGATCCGCCCCGACGCCCCGGTGGTCGTGTCCTGCCGGACCGGCCACCAGGCGAGCCTCACCTGGTTCACCCTCACCTACCTCCTCGGCGCCAAGGACGTACGCTGGTACGACGGTTCGTGGAAGGAGTGGGCCGCTCACCCCGAGCTGCCCGCCGCGAACCCGTCGTCGAAGGCGCCGTCCCGATGAGCCCGAAGCCCAAAGACCACCCCCCCATGACCGACGACATGCTGGGCGCCGTGGCGGAGCGCTTCCGGGCGCTGTCCGAGCCGGTGCGCCTGCGGCTGATGGACACGCTCTGCCGCGGACCGCGCAGCGTCGGCGAGCTCGCGCAGATCGCGGGGCAGAGCCACGCGAACACGAGCAAGCACCTCGCGGTGCTCGCGGACGCGGGCTTCGTCGTGCGCACGCCCGACGGCAACCGCGCCGTCTACGCGCTCAAGGACGACACCGCCGAGCGGCTCTGCGCGGTGATGTGCGACCGCGTCGTCGCGATCGCCGAGGAGGACGTGCGCCGGCTGCGGCCGGCGTCCGCGCCGCCCCCGCCCGCGGCGTCGGCGACGCGGCGCAAGGGCTCGCGCGCCGACGAGGCCTGAGCCCGGATTTCCCACGAGCCGACGAGGTCGGGGCCGCGCCGGGCCGTCGGGCGCAAGGAGACGCGCGTCGCGCGAGCGAACGCCGTGCCGGCGGGGTTTCACCTCCTCGGCGTGTCCCAAGAACACGCGGTCGTCGGTGAAACCCCGCGCCCGACG
>JADZCA010000076.1 GCA_020851795.1 Planctomycetota bacterium
CGAGGCTGATGTCGGCGAACTGCTGCATCTCGGGGGCGACCATCAGCTGGCGGGTGGCCGCCGTCTTGATGAGGCCCATCCGGAACGCGGCCTGCGGCGCCGCCTCGTACTCGATCCAGCCCTCGCGCAGGATGCCGTAGTCGATCGACGGCTGCTCGAACGTCGGCTGGTTGAAGCCGTTCCACGACACGAAGCCGAGCTCCGCCGAGTCGCTGTTGGCGAGGAACTCGTTGTCGAAGTACGAGCCGGCGTGGCCGAACTCGAGCTCGGCGTAGTAGTGGACGTCGCAGGTCGCGTCGCCCGAGAACTTCAGCGTCGCGCGCGGCAGCGAGAAGCCCGAGAGGTCGCCGCCCGGCGACGGCTCGTTGCTCGACTCGCTCCAGTCGAACCACTCCCAACGCGTCTGCAGCGTCAGGTTGATCTTCATGAGGAACGAGCCGCCGCGGATCCAGAACCCGCCGTCGTAGCCGGCCGAGCCCGCGCCGCCGACGAGGGACGTGTCCGCCTTGGCCGACGCCAGGTAGGCGTCCACCGCCGACTGGACCTCGCGCGCCGACGGCGCGGAGTCGATCGAGGCCGGCGCGGCGAACGCGGGGGCAGCCCACGCGCTCGCGGCGAACGCCGCCGCCAACACGAGATGACGCATGAAGTACCTCCTGGAGGGCGGGCGAACCCGACCTCAGACCGTCCCGGCGCCCTCCCGGCGCGGGTTCATCCTCCCTTCTACCGGCCGTCGCGAAGGGATCAAGCCAGAATCAACGCCCCTTCAAGATCTCCCCCGGTTCTACCGGGGGGAGGCCTCAGGCTCCAAGCGCACGCGTCGATCGAAGGTCAGGGTGCGGTCGGCGCGTGCGTCCAGCGTCTCGAGCACCGTGACGACGTCGGGAGTGGGCCTCCCCCGGTACACCTCCGTCGGCCCTACGCGAACCACGACCTCTTGGGCCGGGTCCACCATTCCGGAGTGGAGCCAGATCGTGTAGTCCCGGACGTCGCCGCCCGTGACCGTCAGCTCGAACTCGTTGCCCTTGCGCTGCGCGACGGCGAGCGCCCGGTCGGCCGGGCGGTCGCAGTGGAGCCAGTAGAAGTCCGTCTTGCCGAGCCGACCGACCGTTCGGTCTAGATCGTCCTCCGGCTGCGGAAACGGGGCCTCGGCCTGCTCCCACACCAGCCGGTCCGGCAGGGCGTTCCGCCGCTGCTTCCCGATCCAATCGAGCGACTTGGCAGGCTCCCCCGGGGGAAACGTGTGGGCGAGCCCCGGGTAGGTCGCGAAGCGCTGGAGCTCGTAGCCCCCCGGGTCCTTGGCCTTCCACTCTTGGAGCCGGTCCCACGCGTAGAGGAACGTGCCCGGCATGCAGTTGCGGTCGGCGAGCCCGATGAACCAGCTCATCGCGAGGTTGCGGACGTTGGGCACGAACCCGTGCTGCAGCTCCGTGACCTCCTCCTTCGTGGCCACTTGGCTCTTGGGCGCCGCCATCAGCACGCCTGCGCCGGGGATCGCGCCGGCCAGCAGGTCGGGGTGACGACCCGCGAGGAACCACGAGCCCGTCCCGCCCATGCTGAACCCGCACGCGTAGACCCGGTCGGGGTCGATCTCGTCGCGCAGCTTGGCCCGCTCGATCAGCGTGAGCGCGAACCGCTCGCCGTGCACGGTGTTCCACGTGTCGTGCACGAGGCGGATG
The DNA here is from genome assembly GCA_020851795.1 of Planctomycetota bacterium. GTDB lineage: Bacteria > Planctomycetota > PLA2 > PLA2 > JAEUHO01 > JAEUHO01. Next base: position 1,680 of record JADZCA010000076.1, read on the forward strand.
CCCTGCGGGTAGAGGCCGAGGCAGCCGGGCATCGTCCACGCGCCCGCGGCCTCGCTCGCGCTCCCCGCGCCCTCGCCGCCGCCGTGCAGCCCGAGCACGAGACCGGCCTTGGGGCCGCCCTTGCCCTTCGTCAGCCACGTGGCCGGGCCGTAGGGCGTGTCGAGCGTGCCGTCGGTCTTGGGCGCCTCCTTGCGCATCGCCCGCCAGAACACGTCGCGCACCTCGGCGAGCGACCCCTCGGGCAGCGGGCCGAGCGCCTTCGCCTTCGCGAGGAGGTCGGCGCGCACGGCGGGGTCCCACGCCGAGAACTTCGTCTTCGGCCGCGCCTTGGCGAACGCCGTGGCGAGCGCCTCGAGCGCCTTGCGGTCGGGACCGGCCCCGTGCGACGGCGCGGGCCCCGCGGCGACGGCGGCGACGACGAGGGCGACCGCGGCCGCGCGGCGGAGGAGGGTGCGGGCGACGTTCATCGGTGCAGCACCGCCATGAGGATCTCGAAGACGATCAGGCCGACGATGCTCGTCTCGAGGACGTGCCCGAGCATGGACGACGCCTCCTCGCGCAGCAGCCCGGCGACGTCGGCGGCCGCCCGCTGGCGCCGCGCGACGTCGGCCTGCCACGCGGGGATGCGGAAGCGCTCGACCGCCGCGCGGTAGACGCGCGCGAGCCAGAGGTCGCCGACGACCCGCAGGGCGTTGTCCACGCGCTCGAAGACCTCCGCGCTCTCGACGACGAGGTTCTGGACCCGGCGCAGGATCTTGCCGTACCGGCGCAGGAACAGCCACGCGAGCCCGGCGCGCGGCCTCGAGAGCAGCCCGGTGACGTGGAGCAGCTCGCGCTCGAAGAGGTCGTCGTAGTACCGCAGCTCGAGCAGCTGGGCCGAGGCGACCTCGAGCACGTCGGCGACGGAACGGTCGTCCTCGGCGTCCACGACCAGCGCGGTGTCCCAGTCCAGGACGACGAGGTCCTCGGTCGTGTAGGCGAAGCGGTGGCGGGTCACGTCCTCGACCGTCTGCGGCGAGAGCGGCGTACCCGCGGGCTCGCCCAGCAGCACGCGCGCCAGCGCCTCCCCGCCGAGGTCGGCGGGGCTCCCGCCGTCGGCGAGGCGGCGCACGGCGACGACGGCGTACGTCTCGAAGAGCCGCGACTCGATCGGGTGGTCCAGCGCGGCGGCGATGCGGCGGCACGCGACCGTGACCTCGCTCCGCGCGGCGGCCTCGAGCGCGGCGCTCTGCGCGACGCGACGGACCGCCGTCGCGAGCGCCTCCGCGTCGGCGCCCGCCGGCAGCGCCGCGTCGTAGCGCACGCTCGCCACGCCGTGCGCGAAGAGGCGCACGTGGGCCGCCGCCGACAGCCGCGTGCCGTCCTCGAGCGCGACGGTGCGCGGGCCCAGCCCGACGGTGAGCGGCCGGTCGGGCCAGTCCACGAAGCCCGCCCGCCCGGCGCGCAGCGTGGTGCGCTCGGCGACGCCGGCGAGCGCCCGCTCCGCGGCGGCGAGGTCGATGTCGTCGGCGACCTCGAAGAGCCGGTAGACGAGCAGCGACCCCTCGGCGACGCGCGGGAACGGCACGGGGACCTCCGACGCGATCGTCGCCCGCCGCGCCGGGCGGCGCCAGCGCGGTTCAGCGTCCCCGGGGCGCGGCGGACTCGGGCGCCGGGGCGGTTGACGGCGCGGTCGGGGCGCGGCCCCAGCCCTCGATCTCGGCGCGCAGCGCGCCGACGAGGATGTCGTCGAGGTTGTTGCCCTGCACGCGGCCGCCGACGCCGTGCGACGCCGCCGTCGAGGCGAGGTCGCCGTACTCGATGAAGACGAACTTCCCGCGCGTGAGCTGCGCCGCCTGCCGGAACACGAGCGTGCCGAAGTCGTCGAGCCCGCTGGCGGCCACCGCGTGGACGCGGATGCCCTCCCCGACCGCGGCGACGAGGCTCGTGCCGTAGGGGACGTCGCCCGCGTAGTCCGTGTGCGGGGGCGCGTCGGCGATCAGGAACGCGACCTTGGCGGCGCCCGCGCGCCAGTCGAGGCGGCCCACCGCCTCGGCGAGGCCTTGGTTCATCGACTCGGCGTAGTCGCCCCCGCCCGCCGCCGACACCGCGGTGAGCGCGCGCTGGAACGCCGCGACGTCGCCGGTGAACCCGTGGCGCATCGTCACGTAGTCGTCGCCGAGGTCGCGGTAGACGACGGCGCCGAAACGCAGGTCCACGCCGGGCCCCGCCTCGCGCACGCGTGCGACGACGGACGCGAGCGTCGCCTTGATGCGGTCGATCTCGTCGCCCATCGAGCCCGTCGTGTCGAGCACGATCGCGACGTCGAGCGGCACCGCCCCCTCGGGGCGCGTCGCCGCCACCGGGACGGTCAGCACGTCGCCGGTCCCGTCCCACCGCGCCGACGCGTGCGCGCCGCCGGCCTCGACCTCGACGACCCACCCGCCCGACGGCGCCTTGCCCGCGAGCGCAGTCCGCAGGTCGCGGTCGGCGACGCGCGGGTAGAAGGGCGTGCGACCGTCGCCGTAGGTGGTCGCGGTCCAGGCCACGCGGTCTCGCGACTCGTCGGCGACGCGGACGCGCGCGCCCGGCCAAGGGCGTCCCTGCGCGTCCACGACGGCGATGAACCGCCGGTCGGAGACGTCGAGCACGTCGTGCTTGGGCGCCGTGGTCGGGCGGTCGCCCCACGCGGCGAGGAACTTCAGGAACGCGTCGAAGTCCTCGTTGTCGTCGGTGCTGCCCGCGCGCAGCGGCGTCCCCTGCCGGCCGCGCGCGGTCTCGCCGGGCCGGGCCTTCGCGTCGGCGCCGCTCGCGGGGGCGACGCTCCGGCCGCCGTCGGCCTCCGCCGCGTCGCGCGGCGCCGGCATCGGGGACGTGGGCGGCGGGGGCGCCGAGGGCGCGGCCGTCGTGGGCGCGGGCACCGGCCCGCCGGCCGGGGGCGCGGCGCCGCCTCCGTGCCGCCGCCCTGCGGAGCCGAGGGCGTCGCCCTTGGCCGCCTCCGCGTCGCGGACCGCCACCCGTCGCACGGTCCACGGGCCCGCGTCGAGGGTCGCGATCTCCCGTCCCGCCAGCGTGGCCGAGGTCGGGAACGCCGGCGGAGCGCCCTCCGGCGGGTTCGGCTTCCGTTGGGGGCCGGTGCGGGTGCACGCAGCGACGAGGAGCAGCGGCAGGCATCGCAGGGCACGGCGCATCGGCGGCCTCCGATCGACCACGACGACCATTGGACACGATCCCGCGCCCCGCGTTCCCCCGGTGCGGCGGACGTGCCGGGAATGACGACCGTTCCCGTCCGTTTCCACCGCCGGTGCCCACGACCGGAGGTTCCCCCTTGGCCCGTCCCCCCGTGCGTCTCGCGCTCGCCGCGCTCGCGCTCGCCGTCCTCCCCGCGTGCGGTGGGAGCGGCGGCGACGACGAGATCGTCTTCGCCAGCGCCACCCCCTTCGAGCCCACCGCGGGCACGTGGCGCACGTGGCTGCTCGCGTCGCCGTCGGCCGTCCGGCCGCCGGCGCCGCCGTCGTCGTTCTCGGACACGACGCTCGTCGAGCGCGACGAGCTCGTCGCCCGGGCCGCGGCCCGCGGCGCGCCCGAGATGGCCAACATCGACGACTGGAACGACGAGGGGACCTGCGCCGAGTGGACCGACCTCGTCGTCGACGTCGTCAAGAACCGCAAGCCGCCGCCCCCGAAGGTGGCCCGCGCGCTCGCGCTCCTCTCGACGGCGATGTACGACGCGATGGTCGCGGCCTTCGACGCGAAGTACGCCTACCGGCGCGCGCGTCCTTCGGAGTGGCCCGCCGGCCCGACGACGTACGGACCGGTCGCGGACTGCCCCGGCTACGCTTCCGACCGCGCGGCGATGTCGGCGGCGGCGGCGGCGATCCTGACCTACCTCTTCCCGTTGGACGCCGCGGCGATCGAGACGAAGAAGCAGTCGGCCTTCGACGCGGACCTCGACTCGTGTGCGTGCTTCCCGAGCGACGTGGAGGCCGGTCGGCAGATCGGCGAGGCCGTCGGCGCGCTCGCGGTCGCCCGCGCGCAGGCCGACCACGGCGACGACGCGCAGCCCACGTACACCGAGTCGGGCGTGCCCGGCCGCTGGGTGCGCACGCCGCAGAACAATGGCAACCCGCCGCAGTTCCCGCCGGTGCTGCCCGGCTGGGGGATTGTGCGGTGCTGGTTCCTCGCCGACGGCTCCGACCTGCGGCCCGGCGCTCCCCCCGCGTACGGCTCGGCCGAGTGGAACCAGGCGCGCGACTACGTGCTCGCGGTGAACCAGACGTTGTCGCAGGCGCAGAAGGACACGGCCGACTTCTGGGCCGACGGCGGCGGCACGGCGACCCCGCCCGGCCACTGGGCCGAGATCGCGGTGGACGCCTGCGTCGCGCACGCGCTCAACGACTGCCGCACGGCGCGCGTGCTCGCCTACGTGAACACGGCGCAGAGCGACGCGTTCGTCGCGTGCTGGGAGTGCAAGTACCACTACGACATCGAGCGCCCCGTCACGGTGATCCGGCGCGACGTCGGCGGCCAGGCGGCCTGGCTCCCCTGGATCTCGACGCCGCCGTTCCCGTCGTACCCGTCGGGCCACTCGTCCACGTCGGGTGCGGCGTCCACGGTGCTCGCCTACCTGCTGCCCGACATGGCGCAGACGTTCGTGGACTGGGCCGGCGACGCGAAGGACTCGCGCCTCTTCGGCGGCATCCACTTCGTCTTCGACAACGACGCGGGCCTCGACCTCGGCCGCACGATCGGCACGCTCGCCAACCTCGTCGCGGCCTCCGACGGCGCCGACTGACGTCGGTCTCGCCCGCCGCCTCCGCGGCAGGGCTCCGACGGCCCGCGTGCCCGCGACGGCGCGCGGGCCGTCCTCGTCTCCTTCCCTCACTCGGGGTCGGGCCAGTGGAGGTCGTCCTGCCCGAGCAGCGGGAACCCGTTGCTCACGAGCACCCGGCCGGCCATCGAGAGGTCGTCGGCCTGCAGCGCGAGCACCGGATGCCCGTCGGCCTGCACGATGAGGCCGTACACGTACCAGACGTTGACCTCGGCCCCGAGCAGCACGGAGAGCACGCGCTGGATGCCGAAGCGGGGGCCCGGCGGGAGCTGCACGCCGAGGATCTCGGTGATGCATCCGCCGTAGCCGGCCTCCGTGAGCAGCTCGAACGCGCCGTCGGGCCGGTCCACCACGAGGCGCACGGCCGCGTGGTCGGCCGCCTCGAGCACCGAGATGCCGCCGATCCGCACGTCCTTCTCCTCGAGGATCTGGATCGCGCGGCGCAGCGAGCCGAGGCGGTTGGGCAGGAAGAACGCGACCTGACGGATGCGCGGGTCCACGCGGTCGTTGGCGATCTCGGGCATGCCCCGACTCTACGCCACGGGCCGAGGCCGCCGCGAGCCCCCTCGACATCCCCGTGGGTCGGTGCGACCGTCGGGGCGGGCGCGGGCCCCGCGGCCGCCCCCGGGGCGGGACGGGCCCGCGGAGGACGCCATGGCCAAGCGCAAGCGCACGGGGACGGGCGAAGGGCCCGAGAAGCCCAAGGCGACGCGGACGCGGCGGGCCCGCAAGCCGCGCGCGGCACCGGGGTCGAAGGGCCTCTCGTGCGCCGAGGTCGCCGACGTCGGGCGCGACACGGGGCTCGACGCGATGCGGGCACAGGTCGAGGCCGACGGCGGTGCGGTGCTCGGGGCCTGGCGGGACCCGTACGGCGGGCACCCGTTGCTGCTCGCCGCCCTCCCGCTGGCGCGGGTCCACCCGACGCCCTTCCAGCGCGACCTCTCCGAGCCGCACGCCGACCGCCTCGCGCGGGCCATCGACGGCGTCGGCCGTTTCCTCGACCCGATCGTCGCCGTCTTCGACCGCAAGGCCGGGTGGTGGACGCCCAACGGGCTCCACCGCACCGCGGCGCTCGCGCGGCTGGGCGCGCGCAGCGTCGTCGCGCTCGTCGTGCCCGAGCGCGAGGTCGCCTACCGCATCCTCGCGCTGAACACGGAGAAGGCCCACACGCTGCGCGAGAAGGCGCTCGAGGCCGTGCGGATGGCGCGCGACCTCGCCGGCGTGGACGACGCGCCCGAGACCGGCTACGCGGTGACGTTCGAGGACCCGGCGTTCGTCACGCTGGGGCTGTGCTACGAGGCGCGGCCACGCTTCTCGGGCGGGGCGTACCACCCCGTGCTCAAGCGCACCGAGGCCTTCCTCGACGTGCCGCTGCGCGAGGCGCTCGCCGTGCGCGAGGTGCGCGCCCGGCGCCTGCTCGAGCTCGACGACGCGGTGGTCGCGGCCGTCGCCGCGCTCAAGGCGCGCGGGCTCGACAGCCCCTACCTGAAGGCGTTCGTCGTCGCGCGCGTCAACCCGCTGCGCTTCTCGAAGGCGCCCTCGGCGCCGTTCGACGCGACGCTCGACCGCATGCTCTCGGCGGCGCGGGCCTTCGACGCGGCCAAGGTGAAGGCGGACCAGGTCGCGCGCTCCGGCGGGCCCCCGCCCGGCGCGGAGGGATGACACGACGCGCGGCGCGGGGACGAGTCCCCGGGCGGCAAACGCGACGGGCCGGGCGTCCTTTCGAACGCCCGGCCCGCGCAGGACCGACCGGTGGGGGAGGGTTCGTCCCCGCCGCGTCGGACCCCGTCAGAGCGCCAGCTGCCACTGGAGACGGATCAGCATCCCGTCGCCCGTCCCCGTGGGCTCGTAGCCCGGGTAGACGCTGCCGAAGATGTTGCCGTCGTCGTTGGCGGAGATGAACGACACGTCGGCGGTGAGCTTGTCGGCGTGGCCGTCGATGAAGTAGTTCACCGCGAACGCCATCTCGGTGGCGCCCTCGGTCATCTTCGTGGCCCCCGTCCCCATCTCCATGTCGATCACGGCGTAGCGCGCCGCGATCTCCCAGGCGGTGCCGGGGAAGAGGTAGCCGGCCTGCACGCACCAGCACCCCGCCCACGTGTCCATCGCCGGGTCGTCCGAGTCCATGTCGCTGCCGCTGTAGGCCGCGCAGAACGAGAAGCCTCCGTAGCCGCCCGCGACGTCCACGCCCCAGTTGAGGTCGTCCGACGCGGTGACGTGCGGCCGGTCGCTGACGACGTGCGTGTACGCATGCGCCCACGCGCCGACGGCGAGCCGCCACTCGCACTCGCCGTAGCCGATCGCGCACTCGGAGTAGCCCTGGTGGCCGATGACGTCCCAGTTCACGCGCGCGGCGTAGGCGAGGTTGTCGTTGGTCGTGCCGTCGAGCACGTTGCGGTGCACGGGCCCGTCGCCGTTGGTGACCGTGACGAGGTACTGGACCTGGCCGTCGCAGCCGAGCGCCCCGTGGAAGGCGAGGCCGTAGTCGCGGTTGCGGTCCGTCCAGCCCGGCATCATCCCGCCCACGTCGGCGGCGGCCATGCCGACGTCGACGAACTGCTGCAGCTCGGGCGGCACCATCAGCTGGCGCGTCGCGGGCGTCTGCACGAGGCCGGCGCGCACGGCGAGCTCCGGGCGCAGCGTGTACTCGATCCACCCTTCGCGGAGGATGCCCGGGTCGTGCATGAACTCCACCATGCCCGGCTCGTAGCCCATCATCATCATCTCGTCGTCCATCATCGCGGGCATCACCTTCGCCGCGTGCCCGAACTCGAGCTGCGCGTAGTAGGAGATGTTGCACGCGGCCTCGCCCGAGAGCTTGAGCGTCGCGCGCGGCAGCGAGAAGCCGGACAGGTCGCCGCCCGGCTGCGCCTCGTCGTCGTTGTCGTCCCAGCGGAACGCCTCGTAGCGGGTCTGCAGGGTGAGGTTGATCTTGAGCAGCAACGCCCCGCCGCGGATCCAGAACCCGCTGTCGTAGCCGGCCGCCCCTGCGCCACCGACGAGCGTCGCGTCGGCCTTCGCGTCGGCCAGGTACGCGTCCACCGCCGCGTGCACCTCGCGTGCGGACGGCCGCGTCTCGATCGCGGTCCCGACCGGGTCGGCCCGCGCGACGCCCGCCGTCGCCGCCGCCACCGCCACACCCACTGCCCACGAGATCGCGCGCATGCGCAAGCCTCCCGGTCCGGACGCAGAGTCCGGCCACCCGAGCCGACGCAGGAGCCCCGGACACGCCCGGGGCCTGCGGGGCCACCGAGCGACACAACGGTCGCGATCGCGGCCTATTCCGGTCCGGTCTCGGCGGAAGGGGGCGGGGAGCCGTCGCGGCGGTACTCGGCGAGGCGGCGGTAGATCGTCGCGGTCGAGAGGCCGAGGTGCTGGGCGGCCACGGCCGGCGAGCGGTACTTCGCGACCGCGCGCTCGATCGCCTCCCGCTCGAGCGTCGCGAGCGGCACCGTCTCGTCGCCCGCGTCCTTCCCGGGCGCGTCGCCGGCCTCGCTCGTCGCCGGCGTCGGGTCGAGGTCGAGGTCCTCGGGGAGCATCGACGCCTCGAGCACCGGGCCGGCGTGGAGCACGACCGCCCGCTCGATCACGTGGCGGAGCTGGCGGACGTTGCCCGGCCACGACGCCGCGCCGAGCCGGGCCATCGCGTCGGGCGCGACCGAGGCGAACGAGCGCCCGTGGGCCGTGGCGAGCTCGCGCAGCATGCGCGCGACCAGCAGCGGCACGTCGGCCCGGCGCTCGCGCAGCGGCGGGAGCCGGACGGGGGCGACCGCGAGCCGGTAGTAGAGGTCGAGCCGCATCCGGCCCGAGCGCGTCGCCTCGACGAGGTCGTGCGCCGACGTCGCGACGAGGCGCACGTCGGCGCGCTGCACCTGGTGGCCGCCGACGCGGCGGAAGGTCCGGTCCTCGAGCACGCGCAGGAGGTCGGCTTGCACGTCGAGCGGGATCGCCATCACCTCCTCGAGGTAGAGCGTGCCGCCGGTGGCGCGCGCGACGGCGCCCTCGCGCCGCCCGTCGGCCTCCGGGCCGTTCCCGCCCTCCTCGCCGAACAGCGCCGCGGCCACCTGCTCGCGCGGGACCGCCGTCAGCGCCAGTGCGACGAACGGGCCCTTGGCGCGCGCGCTGCGACGGTGGATCGCGCGGGCGACGACCTCCTTGCCGGTGCCCGGTTCGCCGAGCAGGAGCATCGTCGCGTCGGTGGGGGCGGCGAGCGTGAGCAGGTCGCGCACCGCGCGCACCGACGGCGACGTCCCGAGCAGCTCCTCGGCGCCGACGTCGTCGCCCGACGAGCGCAGCGCCTCGACCTCGCGCAAGAGGCGCCCGTGCGCGAGCGCGGTCGAGAGGCAGGCGACGAGGCGCGCCTCGTCGAGGGGCTTGCCGAGGAAGTCGAACGCGCCGGCGCGCATCGAGCGCACGACCTCGGCGACCTCGTCGTGCGCGGTGACCACGACGACGGGTGCGGTCGGCACGGCGCGGCGCAGCTCGGGGAGGTGGTCGAGCCCGTCGGAGGACCCGAGCTCGCGGTCGAGCAGCACCACGTCGGGGTCGAAGGTGGGCGCTCGCGCGAGCGCCGTGACGACGTCGGTCGCGGTGTCGACCCGCACGCCGTGGCGCGCCAAGAGCGCCCCGACGATGCGGAGGAACGCCGGGTCGTCGTCGATCGCGAGCACGCGCGCCGCCGTGGGGTCGCTCGCCGTGCCGGCGGGCGCGGTGGGTGACGGGTCGCGGGGAAGGTCGGGGGGCATCGCAGGGCGCTCGTCGAGTCGTCGGGAGTCGGCGAGGCCTCTCCAAGGCCGGCGCCGCGCGGAGGCGGACCCGATCTGCTCAACCTGAGAATAGAACCGCCCGGCGGAAGCGTCAACGCAGCCTGAGAATCAGCGTGCGGGATCGCCGCCGGCCCCGGGGCTGGGGACCTCGCCGCCCCCCGGCAGGCGTAACGACGCGGCGTCCGGCCCGAGCAGCACCTCGATGGTCGCCGGGACGGCCTTCGTCCCGTCCCATCGCGCCGCCCCGGTGTGCGGGTTGCGCTCGTAGCGCGGGGCGCTGCTCCCCGAGAGCCGGAGGACGATCCGGTGCCCGGCGGGCCACGTCCACGCGGTCGGCGGGAAGCGCAGCGTGACCCGCACCGGCTCGCCCGGGGCGAGGAGGCGCCGGGTGCGGCCGTCCCGCAGGCTCGCCCGGACCGCCGTCTCGGCCACGAGCATCGACCGTCCGTCGGGGAAGCCGTCGCACAGTCGCGCGACCACGTCGGCGTCGGGCCGGTCGCAGAGCAGCACGAGCGACAGCGTCACGTCGCCGCGCGCGGCCCACGGCGCCGCGAGCGGCGCCGACCCGAACGCGAGCTCGTCGGCCGCGCCCGTCGGCGAGGCTTGGTCGCGCGGGCCGAACGCGAGCGGCGGCAGGTTGCGCCCGCCCCGCGTCGGCGTCGGCACCGACGGGTCGTCACGCAGCACCCGCGACGGGCGACCCCCCGTCGCCACGGGCCCCGCGCCGTCGGCGCGCACGAGCCCGCCGTCGGCCGTCAGCGTCCACGGCACCGGCGTCCCCGCGAGCGCCGCGACGCTCTCCCCCGTCACCCAGCGCTCCTCGCCCGTCTGGAAGAGGCGCACGCGCGGCTCGGCGTCCCACCCGACGTCGAGCCCGCGCAGGTGGTGGTCGAAGAAGCGCAGCGTGAGCGCGGTCGAGACGCCCTCGGCGGCGGGGAACGAGAGCTCGCCCTGCGCGGCGAGGTCCACGGCGGTGTGCGCCCACGGCCCCATCACGAGCTTCGACCCGGCGCGTGCGCGTTCGCCCCCGCGGGCGACGACGGCCTCGAAGGTCTCGATCACTTCGCGCGGGAACAGGTCGAACCACCCGCTGACGAAGAGACAGGGGACGTCGATGCGCTCGGGGCGGTCGGTCAGGCGTCGCGCGAGCGCCCACGCCGGCGACGTCGGGAACGGGTTCGCCTCGACCCACGTGCCCACGCCGAATCCCAGCGCGTCGAGGGCGCGCGTGTGCGCCTCCAGCGGCACGCCGCCCTCGAAGTAGCCCTCCGCGCGCTGGCCCATGAACGCGATCAGCGGCACCGCGCACACGAGGTGCGGCGGCCGCTCCGCCGCCGTGTCGAGCTGCTGCTTGCCGAGCGCGCTGCCGCCCCAGGTGCCCACCTTCCCGTCGCACCAAGGCTGCGCGGCGGCCCACTCGACGACGTCGTACCCGTCCTGTCCGCGGCGCCACTTGCGGCGGTCCACGGTCGCCTGCGCGGCGCGGCTCGCGTGGAAGCCCCGCCAGTCCACGAACACGTACGCGTAGTGCGCGCGGTCGAAGCGCGCCCACGCGGCCGCGCTCCCGCGCGCCGCCTCGCCGCCGGCCGCCGCGTCGCCCACCTCGCGTCCCATGCGGTCCTTGTCGTAGGGCGTCTGCACGACGATCGCGGGGTAGCGGCCGGGCGCCTCGGGCAGCCGCACGTTCGCGGCGAGCGTGGCCCCGTCGCGCATCGGCACCGCGACGTCGCGCAGGTCGCGCACCCACGCCGACGGCGCGGGGCCCGGGGCGACGGGCGGCGCGGGCGCCGGCGCGGGGCCGACCGCGTCCTGCGCGCGCGCGTCGGCGCCCGCGACGGCGGCGACGACGAGCGCGAGCGCGACGGACGCGAGACGCGCGAGCGCGGGGTGTGCGGGCACGGAGGCCCTCCGGACGGGAGCGGGTCCCCCCTTGGTACCCGCCCGCGCCCGCCGGAGTAGCGACGGGGGTGGGCGGCGTCAGGGCTTGGAGAGCGTGACCGTCTCGCGACGACCCGCGGCGACGTCGACGTCGCGTTCGCTCGTCGTGCCGTCGGGTGGGGTCCAGCGAGCGCGGTAGCGGCCCGGTGGGACGACGATGCCGACGAGGCCACCCAGGGTCCCGGCACGCACCGACGTCGTCGCGGCGACCGTCTCACCTCGGGAGTCGAGGAGCACGAGACGGCCCGCGGGCCGCGGTTGCGGCGCGCCGGGAGCGGGTTCGCGCGGGTCGGCGAGCCGCGGGTCGTCCACGGTCACCGTGATGCTGCCCGCCGGGACGAGGCGCAGGTCGAGTGTCGTCGCGCCGGGCGCGACGGTGATGACGCCCTCCGCGGCCGCCCACGCGCGCACCGGCGACGCCTCGTCGCCTCCGAACAGCGCGCCGAGCGAGCCGAGCACGGCTCGGTAGCGGCCGACCTCGAGCGCCTGCGTCTCGCCTCGGCCGTCCTCGTCGAGGGGGACTTGCGCTCCCGCGCCCTCCTCGACGCGGGAGAGGCGCAGGACACGCTCGGACGCGTCGACGTCGCCCGGAAGGTCTCGCGCGTGCAGCACGACGCTCACGCCGCGGCGCAGGCGGACCTCGATCGGGTCGGCGCGTCCGCGCGCGACGACGACGTCGGACACCAACCGCAACGGGTATCCGTCCGCCGCGATGCGGAGTGTCCACGTCCCCTCGGGCACGTCGGATGCGACGTAGACGCCCGAACCGTCGTCCTTCGCCCAGTGCGACTCGCGGTCGCCACGACGGAGGCGGACGACCGCCCTCCGCACCGTCGCCCCGGTCGCGTCGTCAACGACGCGGACCGCGACCGACGCGCGCGGGGTCGCCGCTTCCGCCTCCTCTCCCGGGAGCACCAGCACCACCGGCCCTCTTCCGGCTTCGACGGGCGGCGAGGTCGTCGTCGGCGGGCTGCGCGTGCCGTCGGGTGCCGTCGCGGAGGCGCTCAGCGTCCAAGGCCCGACGTCGAGGTCGAAGAGCTCGAACGAGCCTCGGGCGTCGGCGACGGCGAGCGGGACGTCGGGGCTCCCCGGAGACGGCCCGGCGTCCGGCGCGTCGGCGGCGCGGCGGGCCCACACGAACGCACCGGGCGCGGGACTCCCGTCGCGGCGGCGGACGATGCCCTCGAGGTCGCGGCCCGGCGGCAGTCGGATCACGAGCACCCGGTCGGCGGGTTCCGTGGGTCCGCGCCACGCGATCGTGCGCGCGAAGCCCGGCGCGGTCGCGGCCACCGCGATGCGTCCCTCGGCGTCGGCGTCCTGCGGGAAGCACGAAAGCGTCGCGCCCCCGTCGCGGTCCGTGCGGGCCGCACGACCGTGGCCGCCGACGGGGCGGACGAGCGCGCCCGCCACCGCCCGGCCCGCCTCGTCTTCGGCGCGGACCGGCATTACCGTCACGCTGGCGCTCGTCGGTGGGTCCACCACGAGGTCGTCCAGCAGGCACACCACCCCGCTCCGCGCGCGAGCCCGCGACTCGCCGCGTCCGGGGAACAGGACGCGCACGACGAGGTCCGAGCCGCCGGCGCGCACCGCGACGTCGCCGAGCTCGAACCGGCCCCGCGTGTCGGTCCGCCACGACCACACGCGGCTGGGGTCGTCCTCCCACCCGACGGTGCCGGTCGCGACCGCGAGCGGCGTCCCGTCGCGCGCGACGACGCGACCGCGCACCGTCGTCGACCGCCAGACGGTCAAGGTCATGTGGGCCGTCCCGACGGCGTCGGGTGGCGGCGGCCGCCCGACCGTCGGCGCGCGGTCGTCCGCGGTGACCTCGACGTGCCACGACCGCCCGTCGGGCCCGGGGACGGCCTCGATCGTGAAGCGCCCGTCGTCGTCCGTCGCCGCCTCGGCGAGGACCGCGTTGGCGAAGGGGCTCTGGACCGGCCGCAGCTCGAAGGTCTCGACCAGCCATCCGCTGCCCATCTCGTGCGACACGACGCGCACGCGGGCGCGCTCGACGGGCGCGCCGTCGTCCCCGTCGGTCACCTGGCCGACGACCCGGACGCCCGGGCGCAGCACGAGGTCGAGCGCGTCGCGACGTCCGCCCGGTGCCAGCGGGACGTCGAGGGTCGCGGGGGGACGCCCGTCCACGCGCGCCTGCACCCAGGCCGACGGGGGCATGAGCCCCGGTCGCAGCGCGCGTGGCCCGGGCATCGCCAGGAGACGCCACGCGCCGTCCGCGTCGGTGGTCGTCGCGCGCTCGAACGCGAACCAGGGCATGGCGACGTGTGCGCGGACCGCCGCGCCACCGACGGGCGCGCCGCGCTCGTCGTGCACGTGCCCCGCCCACGTCTCGCCGTCGAGCAGGGTCGCGGCGAGCTCGGTGCCGGGCTGGGCCGGGCCGACGACGGCCGGGGCCTTGCCGTCGGCGAGGACGAAGACGATCACCGGCCCCTCGCCGTCCGCCGCGACGTCGAATCGACCGTCGCGGTCTGTCGTGCCGATCGCCCCTGCCGCACGGGCGTCGACCGGTCCTCGGACCGTGACGAAGGCGACCGCGTCATCTCGGGCGCTGGCGACCGTCGCGCCGACGACGGGCCGTCCGTCGGTGTCCACCACGCGCCCCCGCGCTCGCCCACGCACGGAGGCCGTCGTGGCACGCGGGCCCGAGGCTGGAGCGGCCAGCGGACGACCGTCGGCGGTCGACGCGGTCGTCGCGCGGAGCGGGTCGAGCGTCGTCTCGGGTCGTGCCCGAGGTCCGTCGCGGCCGCGCTCGACGACGATCACCGTCGTGGCGACGAACAACGCCGCCGCCGCGCCGGCCACGAGCGAGACCCGCACGGGGAGCGCGGCCCGCGGGGGGCGCGCCGCGGCGAGCACGGTCTGTCGCACGGCCCCGAGGCCGCGCTCCGGCTCGCCCAGCCCGAACACGGCGGGCAGGGCGCGCAGCCCGCGTCGGACGCGATCGAGCGCGCGCGAGAGGATCGACCGCGTCGTCGTCGGGAGCTCGCCCCGAACGTGCGCGATCTCCGCGGGCGACAGCCCGTAGCGCCAGCGCAGCAGCGCGACCCCGCGGTAGGGCTCGTCGAGCCGCTCGATCTCGGCCCACGCGCGCCGGGCCTCCTCGGCGTCGCCGACGGCGTCGGGCGACGCTCCGCGCGCGTCGCCCACGTCGGACGCGGGCGTCGGCGCGAGCCGTCGCGCGCGCTCTCGCTGACGCGCGACCTTGAAGCGCAGGATGCCGAGCAGCCACGGCATCGCGCGCCGCGCGGGGTCCCATCGCTCCACGGCCGCGATGACCGCGAGGAAGGTCTCCTGCAACGCGTCCTCGGCCGCCGCCGCGTCCGGTGCGGTCGCGACCGCGACCCGGTGGAGATCGGGAGCCGTCGCGTCGAAGAGCGCGGCGAGGTCCTTCGGGTCTCGACGTGCGCGGAACCGGGCGAGCGTCGCGTCGGGGTCGGGGGCACCGGCGTGGGTCATGGCACCCTTCCTTCCGGCGACGCGCCCCCGCGTTGCAGGGCGGGCTCCCGGTCGTGGAGGGGGCTCCGGGTCGGCGATCCCGGCCGCCGGCGTCGCCGCGCGGAGTCCCCGGCGCGCGCGCCCGCGTCGGTCACGCGCGCAATGCCGCGAGCTGGCGGTCGTGGAGGCGCGGGAGGAGCAGGAGCGCCGCGGTCGCGCCGATCCACGCGAAGAGCATGTCGGACTGCGCGTCCCACGGGTCGCCCTGCGTGCCGAGGAACTCGACGGCGCCGCCGCCGAACGCGAGCGCGGTGGCCCACTCGAGCAGCTCGTACAGCGCCGAGACCGCGAGGCACATCGACGTCACGATCGCGAAGAGCCAGCCCCCGCGCCGCAGCGGCGAGGTCCGCAGCAGGAGCTCGCGTGCGAGCACCGCGGGCACGAAGCCCTGAGCGAAGTGGCCGAGCTTGTCGTAGGGGTTGCGCGCGAGGTGGAAGGCGTCGCGTACCCAGTCGCCCAACGGCACGCGGGCGTACGACCAGTGGCCGCCCACCATGAGGATCGCCGCGTGCACCGTCAGCAGCACGTACAGCAGCGGCGTCAGCGGGAAGCGCCGCGCCGTCGCCACGAGCACGGGGACCGCGACGAGCACGGGGAACACCTCGAGCCACCACGTCGGGACGTCGAACGGGTCGATCGCCGTGACCACGAGGCCCGCCAACGTGATCGCGAGGCAGACGAGCGGCAGGCGGCGGTCCGGGCGCACCGCAGGAGCGTACGGCGCGCCCCGCGTCGCGCGCAATGGGCCGGCCGGGCTCACGGGCCGACGCGGTCGGGGCGCTCCGCCCGCGACCAGAGCCGCAGCATCCACGCGATGACGCCTGCGGCGACCAGCAGGCACACGACGAAGATCGCGAAGACGTCGTGCTGCGGTCGCACCGCCGGCGCGGCCGGGTCGAAGGCGCCCGACAGCGCGCCGAGCCGGGCGAGGTGGCGCGCCACGACCGACAGCACGAGGCCGACGACGAGCAGCGCGCCGGCCGCGACCGCGGCGCCCCGGCGCAGGAGCGCGGCCGCGGCGAGCGGGGCGAGCGCGCCCGCGACGAAGACGCCGAGCCCCGCACCGCCGAGCGCCGCCCGCAACGACGGGTCGAGGACGCCGACGCGCAGCAGCGCCGCGACAGCTGCGACCGCGACCGCGCCGAGCAGCGTGCGCCGCGCCGCCGCGGCCACCGCGTCGTCGGCACGCGCCACGCGCGCGGCCACGAACGCGCCGAGCGCCACCGCAGACGCGAACGCCTGGAGCCACCGCGGGCCCCACGTCGCGACGTCGGGGTTGAGGACGAGGCCCGACGCGGTCGCGCGGTAGAGCCGAGCGTAGGCGTCGGGGCGCTCGGCGAGTGCGAACGTGGACGCGTACACGAGCGACACGAGGACGAGCCCGCCGAGCGCGACGCGCAGCCACGCGCCCGCGCGCGCGTCGCCCGCCGGGCGTCGCGAGGCCGCGTAGAGCGCGCCGTAGGCCGCCATCGCGAGGAACGGGACGAGGATCCACGGCACGGCCGACGTGATCGCCGCGGCGTAGGCGACACGGCCGTAGGAGAGCTGGAGGAAGAGCAGCGGCGCGACGCCCAGCGTCACCGTCGCGGCCATGAGCGTCGGCAGCAGCGCGAGGAGCCGGCGCACGGCGGGCCGCGCCCACCGGTCGGGGGCGCGGACGGCGAGCAGCACCGACGTCGTCCCGACCAGCGCCGACATCGCGAGCAGGTGCAGCACGAAGGTGAGGAGGTGCAGCGCCGAGAGGAGCCAGAAGGGCCCCGGGACGGCGTCGGTGTCGGGGAGCGCGGCGAGCGTCACTTGGCACCGCCCCCGCCCGCGCGGCGCAGCAGGTGGCGGGCGAGCGCGTCCCGCTCCTCGGTCGTCCCGGAGAACGCGGGCATCTCGTCGAAGGAGATGCTCTCGATCGCGTCGCGCACGTCGGCCTCCTCGAGCCCCTCGAACGACTTCCGCTTGTCGTTCCAGCCGCCGTCGACGTGGCAGCGGCCGCACCGCTGCGCGTAGACGAGCGCCCCGAGGTCCTCGCCGGACCGCCGGGCCCGCTCGGGCAGCGGCGTGCGGTCGGCGCGGGCGACCAGCCACGCCGCCAGCGCCTTGCGCTCGGCCTCGACGCCCGAGAACGGCGGCATCTTGCCCCGCATCGTGTGGAGGCCCGCGAGCACGCCCGCGGCGAACGTCTCGTCGGTCCCGGCGAACGCGGGGAGGACGGGGTTGTAGCCGTCGAGGGTGTGGCACGCGCGGCACTGCGAGAGCCAGAGGTCGCGGCCTCGGTCGCCGGTCGAGAGGCCGTCGGGGGCGAGGTGCCCGGTCTTGGCCGCGGCGGCGGGGTGGTCGGCGTGGACCCCGTTGCCGTACACGACGCCTGCGACCGCCCACGGCTTGCGGGCGCCCTCGCGCCACCACTCGAAGGAGCCGAACCACACGAGGCCCACGGCGAGCGCGGCCACCGTCACCGGCCGGCGCGCGGCCCGCGGCAGCGCGAGGAAGAGGAGCAGCGCCGCGCCGAGCACGACCGACGTCGCGTGGAAGGCGTCGAGCGCGCGCGCCGGGATCGTCAGCCGCTCGCCGACGGCCGCGAGGAGGTCGGCGGGGAGGGCGGCGCGGTACCAGAGGAACGCGGCGAGCGAGGCGAGGAGCCCCACGGCGCCGACCACCGCGTGGCCGCGGACCAGCCGGCGGCGGGCTTCGGCGTCGGGGGCGCGCGCCGCGACGGCGGCGCCGAAGAGGCCCGCAAGGAGCAGGGAGATCGCGGTCCGCAGGACGAGCGACGGCGCGTAGGTGGGGTTGAGGAAGCCGTCCCAGAACGAGCCGGTCGTCGTCCACGCGCCCGGCGTCCACATGAACGTGACGATGCCGTTGATGACCACCAGCGAGAGCCAGGCCGCGACGAAGTAGACCCAGCCCAGCGCCTCGTGCGCGCGCGGGGGGAGGCGGTCCCACCCCTTCGCGTAGAGGATCGCGGCGAGGATCTCGACCGCGAAGAAGGTCCACTCGACGGCCCACGCCCAGACGAACGTGCGGATCAGGACGCCGGTCGCCGACGGGTTGAGCAGACCGATGATGAACCAGATGCCGACGCCCGTGAGCGCGCCGACGACGAGCGTGGTCGGCGCGAAGAAGCCGGAGAGCCGCCGGACGTGCGCGAGCGCGGCGGCGTCGCCGGTGCGGCGCGCACGACGCTCGGCGAGGACGAGCACGAGGCCGCCCCCGACGGCGAAATGCGACACGAAGACGTGCACGACGCCGAACAGCGCCATCCACAGGCCGTAGCCGACGCCGACGTCCCAGACCGGGTGGTCCATGAGCCGCTCCCGCGGGCGCGAGCCACCCGCGCGCGGAGCCTACGCGACCGGGGCCGTCGTGGGGAAGCGACGCCGCGGCGTCGCGCGGGCGGAACCGAGCCCAGGCGCCTGTCGGGGAAGCGGCGCGCAGCGCCCGTTTCCCCGACTAGCCTGCCGAATTCACGAAAGACGAGGCCCGTCGGGCGCCGATCGCACGTCAGGCCGCCGTCGGGGCTCGCGGATTGCGCCCGGGCGCGCGTCGGACGCGACGACAGCGTGTTCTGGCACCACGCCGAGGAG
>JADZCA010000077.1 GCA_020851795.1 Planctomycetota bacterium
CGCCGACATCAGCCTCGCCTCGGCCTTCATCGGCCAGACGATGCCCGGCTACAGCGACCGCAACCGTGACTACGGCTTCATGGTCCACGGCGCGCTCGGCTGCGACGGCGAGTGGCAGTACATGGTCACCGTGACCAACGGCGACGGCCCGGTCAAGCGCAACGTGCTCGACGGCACGACGAGCGACAACCTGGCCTTCAGCGCGCGCATCAACTGGGACGTGAAGGGCCACATCGGCTACGAGGAGGGCGCCCTCAACGCCCACGAGTGCGAGTGGGCGCTGGCCATCGGCGCTTGGGCGCACTACTACGCCGACGCCCTGCAGCACCGTCCGTACGGCAAGTACGCCGACCGCCTGACGTGGGGCTTCGACGCCGCGTTCGTCTGGGGCGGCCTCTCGGTGACCGCGGCCTACAGCGCCGTCTCCTGGGACGACCAGGACTCGGTGATCACGCCGTTCATCGAGGACGGGTACTCCTACCTCGTGCAGGCCGGCTACCTCTTCCCGGGCACGGCCTGGGAGATCGCGGCCCGCTGGAGCGCGTTCCAGTTCAACCACTACGGCGCGTCCGAGGACGACGTCGCGACGGAGTACGGCTTCGCGGTGAACTACTACATCGACGGTCACTCGAACAAGGTGACGGCCGACGTGGCGTTCATCCAGGGCGACGACAACGGCAACGCCTTCGGCGACGTCTACGCGGGCTACAACCCGACGTGGAACGACGACGGCATGCTCGTCCGCCTGCAGTGGCAGCTGGCGCTGTAGCAGCGCCTCGGCTGCACGGACTGCGTTCTCGCTGCGGGCCGGCCCGAGAGGGCCGGCCCGCAGTCTTTGGGCGCGGCGCTGCCACAGCGCCAGTGCCGAGGGGCGACCCGCGACGATCGGCGGCCGGGCGCGACGGAGGGCTCGTCCTGCGTCCGGTCTGCCCTCGGTTCCCGATCCAAGTCGGCTCCGACCTGCGCCACGACGGGGACTCGACGGCGAGACGACGCTCGACGGGCCCGCGCTCGGCAGACGACGGGGGGCGCGGGTGGGCCCAGCGCGGGATCGGCCGGCGCGCGCGATCCCGCGTTGCAGCGCGTGCGGCCGGGCGGTAGAACGCGCGGCCCATGCGGCTGCACGTCCTGCGCGTCCCCGTGCCGATCCTCGGCGCCGTCTGCCTCGCCGCGAGCGACTACGGCCTCGTGCGCGTCCACCTCGGCGACGAGATGCCGCGGCTCGAGCGCGAGGTGCGCGAGCGCTGGCCGGAGGCCGAGATCGTCGGCGCCGACGCCGCGCTGCGCGAGGCGGGGCGCACGCTGCGCGCCTACCTCGAGGGCGGGCCGGACCCCAGCCACCTGCGCGTCGTCCTCCCCGAGGACGGCTTCAGCGCGCGCGTCTGGCGCGAGCTGCAGAAGATCCCGCGCGGCGAGGTCCGCTCGTACGCCCGCGTCGCCAAGGCGCTGCGCAAGCCGGGGGCGGCGCGCGCGGTCGGGCAGGCGTGCGGCCGCAACCCGGTCCCGCTGGTCATCCCCTGCCACCGCGTCGTGGCCAGCGACGGCGGGCTCGGGGGGTTCGCCGGCGACCTGCGGTGGAAGCGCGCGCTGCTCGTCCTCGAGGGGGCGCGCACGGCCTGACGGGGGCGTCACGCCCCGCGGACGAGCAGCAGCTTGCCGACGTTGAGGCGGTCGTGGAGGCAGGTGTGGGCCGCGGCCGCGCCCGCCGCGCTGAGCGGGTACGTCGCGGCGATCGTCGGAGCGACCGTGCCGTCGGCCGCCCGCGCGACGAGCTCGGCCAGCCCTCGCGTGACCAGCTCGCGTTCGTCGAAGAGGTGCGCGAGGTTGAGGCCGAAGACGCCGGCGTTGGCGTTCATCAGCGTGACGGGGTTGACCTTGTGCTTGGAGAGGTAGGTCGTCACGGCGTGCCACAGGTTGCGCTTCCGCCCCGTGACCAGCTGCGAGAAGCCGTAGCACACGATGCGCCCGAGCGGCGCGAGCAGCCGCAGTCCCTTGGCGAACGACTCGGGGCCCAGCGGGTCGAGGACGAGGTGGAACCCGCGCTGCCGCGTCGCCTCGCGCAGCGCGACCTCGTAGTCGGTGGTCCGGTAGTTGACCGCGCGGACGACGCCGCGGGCCTCGAGGAGCCGGCACTTCTCGTCGCTGCCCGCCGTCGCGTACAGCTCGATCCCCATGGGCCGCGCGAGGTCGAGCACCGCGAGACCGACGCCGCCCGCGCCGCCGTGCACGAGCACCCGGTCGCCCGGTCTCGCGTTGCCGACGTGGACCAGCGCGAGGTGCGCAGTGAGGTAGTTCACCGGCAGCGCGGCGGCGACCGGGAGCGGGACGGAGGGCGGCAGCGGCGCGACCGCGTACGCGGGCACGCGGACCCGCTCGGCGTAGCCTCCGAACCGCGTCACCGCGACGACGCGCGTCCCCGGCGCGAGCGAGGGCGGCACCCGGTCGCCCGCCTCCTCGACGACGCCCGCGATCTCGTAGCCCGGCGCGTAGGGGAGCGCCGGGGCGTCGGGGTAGAGACCGACCCGACCCATGACGTCGGCGAAGTTGACGCC
Organism: Planctomycetota bacterium; assembly: GCA_020851795.1. Taxonomy (GTDB): domain Bacteria; phylum Planctomycetota; class PLA2; order PLA2; family JAEUHO01; genus JAEUHO01. Next base: position 2,553 of record JADZCA010000077.1, read on the forward strand.
GGCGGCCTCGACGCGCACGCGGACGTCCTGGGGCGAGAGCCGGCGCTCCTCGACGTCGCGCTCCTCGAACACGTCGGGGGGCCCGTGGCGGGGGATCACGATCGCGCGCATCGCCCCACGATAGCGCCCGGGCGGCGGACCCTTGGACGCCGCCGGGGCGGCCGTGGTACGAATCCCCCCGAGGGACCTCCGTGGACCGTCGCGCCGTCTACCTCGGCCTGCTGCTCTTCGCCGCCACGGTCCTCACCGTGTGGGCGCTGGCGCTGATCCTCTGGCCCTTCCTCGTCCCGATCGCGTGGGCGACGTGCCTCGTGACGGTCACCGGCGGGATGTACCGTCGGCTCGCGTCGTGGTCACGGCGGCCCCGGCTCTCCGCGGCCGTGCTCACCGTGGGGGTCGCGCTCGGCGTGATCGTGCCGCTCGCGGTGGTGGGCACCGCGATCGCCCAGCAGGCGCTGGCGCTCTCCGCCCGCGCCACGCCCAAGGCGCCGCCGCCGTCCCCGGGGACGCCGCCCGCCGCGCCGCCCGCCGCCCCGGCGGCGTCCACGGACCGGTGGGACCAGTTCTTCGCCGACCATCCCGACCTCGACGAGTGGCGCCAGCGCGTCGACGACCGGCTCCGCGCGTTCGACACCGACCTGCGCGCGCTCGCCGACGCGGCGCTGGGCCAGCTCGGGCAGCCGTTCGCGCGCGGCGCCGTGAACGTGCTCCAAGGCGTGTTCTCGCTCGCCTTCGGCTTCCTCCTGATGCTCGCGACGTACTACGTCCTCCTGCGCGACGGCGACGCCATCCGCCAGATCGTGGTGGACGTCGTCCCGATGAAGGAAGGCGACACCAAGGCGATCCTCGAGACGCTGCGCTCGACGGCGTACGCGGCGATCGTCGGCGGACTGCTGACCTCGCTTGCCCAGGGCACGCTGGGCGGCGTGGCGCTCTGGGCCACCGGCGTGTCGGCCCCGGTCCTGTGGGGCTTCGTGATGGCGGTGCTCTCGCTGCTCCCGGTCGGCGGGACGGCCTTCGTGTGGGCGCCGGTCGCGGTCTACTTCCTCACCACCGGCGACCCCGTCCGCGGGTGGTTCCTCGTCGCGTTCGGCGTCGGCGTGCTCTCGACGTGCGACAACATCCTGCGTCCTTGGCTGATGCGCCGTGCGGGTGCGACGGGGATCCACCCGCTGCTGCTGTTCTTCGCCGTGATCTCGGGCATCGGCGTCTTCGGCCCGAGCGGCATCGTGTTCGGGCCTCTGCTCGTGGCCTTCGTCCTCGCCGCACTGCGGGTCTACCGCGACCATTTCGGCCGACGTGCCGTCGCGGCGCGGGCGGCGGCCGCCGCCGCCGAGCCCCCCGTCGCGCCCTGAGCCCGGACGCTCCCCTCGGTCGGCGTGCGGGCTCCGCGCGCGCCCGCGTCGCCTCGGCCGTCGAGACCGGCTCCGCACGCCGTCGGACGGGCGGGTTCGCCGCCCCGTGCCGTCTCCTCCGCCCTTCGGCCTGCCGACCGAGTCGCTCCGCCGCGGAGAGGCCGACACGGCCTCCTCCGTCTCTGCCGCACAGGAGCCCGTCCCGGGAGCGCACCTCCCGGCGACCCGTCTCCTACCGCCCGAGGGACTTCTTGAGGCGCTCCGCGTCCGCCGCGCAGATCTTGCGGAAGGTCTCCTCGGGCGAGCCGTCCGCCTTCTTGACGCCCTCGGCGCAGTTCTCCGCCCAGATCGCCGCGTCCTCGAGCCGGTTCTCCGCCTCGAGGATCTTGAGCAGGTTGCCGTATGCGTCCCAGTACCCGTACTCGGTCCAGTCCATCGCCTTGCGGTAGTACGACTCCGCCTTCCGCAGGTCGCGCGTCTCGGGGTAGTACTGGAACATCAGGCCCGTGTCGTTGAGCACCTGCGCGAAGCCGTGGCGGTCCGGGTAGGGGACCGAGCGCTCGTAGCCGGGCACGAACTCGCCCACCAGCGCCGACGCCGCGACGTAGCGCTCGATGCAGCCGTCGAGCAGCTCGCGGTGCTTCTGCTTCGTCGCGCCGTAGGCCTCGCGCAGGAAGAACGCGGCGTCGTTGCGCGCGCTGATGCTCCCGGGCGCGAGCCGCGCGACCTCGTCGAACTCCGCGAGCAGCGCCTTCGCCGCGGCGAGGCTCGTCACCGCGTCGCGCGACCGCTCCTCGATGGGCTGGAGCAGCCAGTACACCGCGAGCTCGCTGCCGCGGAAGCGAGGGTCGGCCTCGAGCGCGGCGCGGTAGGCCTTGCGCGCGCCCTCGAGGTCGTTCTTCTGCTCGCGCAGCGCCTGCGCGATCTCGAACCAGCCGCGCGAAGGGTTGCGGGCGACCGCGACGTGCGCCTTCCACGCCGCGAGCGCCTCGTCGATCTTGCCCTGCCCCTTGAGCGTCCAGCCCCAGTGGAAGAGCACCGCCGCCGACTTCGGCTTGTCCTTGGCGAGCTTGCCCAGGAGCTCGACGTAGCGGCCCGACGCGTTGGCGAAGAGCGAGGAGAGCCCGCGCAGCGGCGCGTCGTCGGCGGGGTCGATGTCGAGCGCCTTGAGGTAGGCGTGCTCGGCGGTCGCGGCGCGCGAGGCGTCCGCGCCGGAGAGGTACTGCGACGCGTAGGCGAGGCGCATCCACGCGTCGTGCATCGCCGGGTCGGCCTTCGCCGCGGCCTCGAAGGCGTCCGCCGCCTTGACGAACTTCGCCTGGACCTCGGGCGTCATGCCGCCGCGCACCGCCTGCTCGGCCTCGTCGTAGAGGAGCCGGCCGCGCCAGTAGTGCGCGGGGGCGAACGTCGGCTTCTTGGCGAGCAGCGCGTCGAGCGTCTCGAGGCCGCGGACGTAGTCGCCGCCGAAGTAGTAGTAGCGGCCGAGGCCCACCGTCGCGTCCGCGTCGCCGGCGTCGGCCTTGAGGAGCCGCTGGAACTGCTCTTGCGCGTCGGCGCGGTAGCGCTCGTCCACCGCGGCGCGCGCGAGGAAGAGGTAGCCGTAGGCGAGGCGGGCCTCGCGGTCGTCGGCCTTCTCGCGCAGCCACGCCGACAGCGACGAGGTCGCGAGCTCGTACTGCGCCGTCACCTTGCCCTCGGTCGCCGCCGTCGCCAGCCCGACCACCGCCTCGCGCGACCCGGGCGACGCCTTCAGCGCGGTCGCGAACGCGTCGGCGGCCTGCGCCCAGCGGCGGTCCTTGAGGGCGGCGCGCCCGTCCTCGAGCGCGCCGGCGCGGGCCGGTGCGGACAGCGAGGCGAGGGCGAGCGTCACCACAGCGATACGCGTCAGGCGCATGGGAGTTCCCTTCGGGAAGCGACGGGCCGCGGGCGCGACCGGCCGTTGCACCGGTTCGCAGCCCGCCATGGTCGCGGGAAGCCGTTCCTGCACAAGGGTTTCCGGCGCCGCCGCGCGGGCGCGGGGCGGCCGGACGCGCGGACGTGCGCACGCGCCGTGCCGCACCGGGGCGGCGCGGGCGGACCCGCCTACAATCCCCCTCCCCATGGGCGTCCGACTCCTCCTCGACAAGGCCCTCGCCCCCGCGCTCGCCTCCGCCGGCCTGCGGTCGCCCGAGGCGATCCTCGCGCTGGGCGGGGACCCGCAGGCCACGAGCGTCGTCACGGTCGTGGACCTCCCGGTGGACGGGACGGTCGGGCGCTTCCACCTCAAGCGGTACCGCTACGCGAGCTGGGGCACGTCGAAGGGGCTGCTCGGCCGCGGCACGCTGTTCGGGACGGCCCCCGAGGTCGCCGAGTTCAAGAACCTCGCGTTCCTCCGCGAGAAGGGCGTCGCGGCCGTGCGCCCGGTCGCGGCGGTCTCGGTGACGGCCTCGGGGCGCCTCGTCGCGCACGCGCTGCTCACCGAGCACGTCCCCGACGCGATCGACCTCGCGCGCCGCCTCGCGACGCCGGGCGACCCGGTGCGAGACGACCCGGCGGTGCGCCGCCGCACGTGCGAGCTGATCGGCCGCCAAGTGCACCGCATGCACAGCGAGGCGTTCGCGCACCGCGACCTCTTCCCGCGCAACGTGCTCGTGCGCGTGGACGAGGACGGCCCCGCGGTGTGGTTCTGCGACTGCCGTCGGGGCGGGCCGCCCTCGCTGCGCTGGAAGTACGTGGACGACCTCGCCACGCTCGACGTGGACCTGCGCGACCGCCTGCCGCGCACCGACCGCCTGCGCGTGCTCCGCGCGTACGCGGGCCCCGAGGGCCGGCTCGCGCCGTTCGCGCGCGAGGTCGTCGCGCGCCGCCGCCGCCACGAGCACGAGCGGCGCTGAGGGCGCGCGCGCGACGCGGGTCCCGGGGCGACGGCGGCCCGGTGGACGTCGCGAGCGCGCCACGCGCGGGTGCCGCGGTGCCAGGAAAGTTGTTTTCATGCGGTGGGCCCTGGCACCGCCCGCGCCCACGCGCCCGCCGCGCCGGGATCGACGCCGCCCCGCGCCGGGGCGGGCCCGCCCGCCGCGGCCGCGAAGGCGTCCCCCCCGGGCGCTACCGTCCCCGCCCATGACGTTCTCGCTCCGCTCCCTCTCGGCCCGGCGCTACCGGATCGAGGGCGCGCTCCCCTCGGTGAACGACGCCGCGTTCGCCGCGCGCCTGACCGACCGCCGCTTCCAGCCGCTCTCGCCCCACGAGGAGCGCACGTTCGGCTGGGTCACCGCCGACAACTGCCTCGACGCCCGGTTCGAGGCGGGGTCGGCCGCCCGCGGGCCCTGCGCCGTCTTCGCCCTGCGCCTCGACAAGCGCCGGGTCAACGGGCGCCTGCTGCGCGCGATGCTCGACCTCGAGATGCGCGGCCGCAAGAAGGACGCCGAGCGCGCGGCGGAGGGGGCCGAGGGCGCACCGAAGCGCCCGGGGCGCGTGTCGCGCGAGGAGCGCGCGGAGGTGCGCCGCCAGATCACCGAGGAGCTCCTGCGCAACACGCCGCCGTCGATGGAGGTGCACCCCGTGCTCGTGTACCCGCGCGAGCGGATGGTGCTCTTCGGGGCGCTCTCGCGCCCGGCCAACGAGGTGTTCCGCGCGCTGTTCTCCGAGACCTTCGACGTCACGCTGTCCGCGCTGACGCCCTACCACCGCGCGCTCGAGCTCCTCGGCGAGCGCAGCGGCAGCGAGTCCCTGGCCGCGATCCGCCGCACCGACTTCGGGCGGTCGCTGCTCGAGGCGCCCGCGACGGACGTGCCGGCGGCCGTCGCCGCGCGCGGCGCGGCGCGCCCGGAGGTGCTGCGATGATCCGCCCGAAGGACCGCCCCGTGGACGAGCGCGGGGGGATGGACTGGCTCGGCCCCGAGTTCCTCACGTGGCTGTGGTGGCGCTCGACGGTGGCCCCGGAGTTCACCGACGCGGCCGGCGACGCCTTCTTCGTGCACGTGGACGAGTACCTCGAGCTGCGCGGCGAGCGCGCCGCGGCCCGCAAGACGAGCCTGCGCGCCGGCATGCCGGGCGCGAGCGCCGAGGGCAAGGTCGCGCTGCGCCACGGCAAGGTGGTGACGGCCGCGCGCTTCCTCTTCGCCCGCGGCGAGGAGGAGACCGCGCTGACCGTGCGCGCGGAGGACCTCGACCTCTCCGGCGTCAAGCCGCCCACCCCCGAGGGCGAGCAGGCCGAGGAGCGGCTCGCGGCCTCGCTCGCGTCGGTGCGCCAGGCCTACGACGACCTCGACGTCTGCTTCGCGACGTTCCTCGCCGTGCGCTGCTCGGCGGGCTGGGACGCGGAGGCCGACCGGGTGCGGCGCTTCGGCACGGCTCCGTCCGAGGAGGAGCGCAGCCTCGCGGCCTCCACGGGGGAGTAGCGCGGGGGCGTCGCGCAGGGGAGCAGCGCGGGGGAGCGCCGCGCGGGGGAGTACGCTGGCGCGGGTGACCCCCACGTCGCGCTCCCTCCCGCTCGTCGCGCTCGGCCTCGCGAGCCTGCTCGCGGGTTGCACGCGGGCCCGTCGCGCCGAGGTGGCCGGCAGCGTCGCCGCCGCGTGCGCCTGCGAGGCCCGCGAACGGGGCGCGGACGCCGCGCCGGCGACGAGCGACCCCGCCGCCGACCCGTTCCTCCGCGGGCTCGCGCCGCTCGTCGCGCGCCTGCCGACGCTCCCGCTCGCCGCGCGCGCCGCCGACGGGACGCTGACGATCGCCCCGGTGCGCCTGCCCGACGCCGAGGCGGAGCTCCTCGACGCGCTCGCGCCCGCGACGCGCCGCACCGTCCCGACCTTCTTCGTGTTCGGGCAGGCCGCCCGGCTCCCGACCACGCCCGCGCGCGTCGCCGACGCCGCGCTCGACGCGGCGACCGAGCGGACCGCGCTCGACGCCGACGAGGTGGTCGAGGTCGGCCGGGCACGCGTCGGGGTGCGCGAGGAGCGCGTGCTGCGGGTCGCCCTGCTGCGCAAGGGCGAGGGCCCGTTCCGCTACGACTTCCGCTGGTCGCTGCGCGTGGCGCGGACCGACCGGCCCGACGGCTCGGTGTGGCTGCGCTACGACCTCGTCGAGGACGCGCCGCGCGAGCGCGTCACGTGGTTCACCGGCGTGGCGACGCTCGAACCCGTCGGCCGCGAGACGGTCGTGCGCGAGCTCGTCTCGCTCGGCAGCGACACCTCGCCGCCCTTCTTCCTCAAGGGCAAGGTGCGCGGCGCGGTGCACGACATCCTCGCGAAGCGGTGGACGGTCGTCTGGGGCGCCGCCGTCGCGGGACGTCGCTGAGCCGTCGCGGCGCGCGCGCCGGCGGGGGCGGACGCGGCCGCGCGCCGCCCGGCCCGCGAACACGCGGGGCCCGGAAACACGCGCGGCGCGGGGCCCCCGACGGGAACCCCGCGCCGCGCGTCGAGCCGACGGGACGTCGGCGTCGGGCCTACTTGGCCTCGTCGGGCGTGATCCAGCCGTTCTGGTCGCGGTCGAGGCGGCGCCAGTCGTCGTCGCTGCCCGGGAACTCGGCGCGCGAGAGCCGCCCGTCGTGGTCCTTGTCGAGCGCGGCGAAGAGGCCGCCGAACGCACCGCCGCCCGCGGGCGGGGTCGCCTCGCCGCCCGGTGCCGCGGGCGTCGTGGGCGGGGTGCCCGGCGTCCCGGGCGGGGTCCCGGGCTTGAACGCCTTGCCGCCGCCCGGCGCCTGCATCTCGTCGGGGGTGAGCGCGCCGTCGCCGTTCTTGTCGGCCTTCTGGAAGCCGTCGTCGCCGCCCGGGAACTCGTCGCGGGTCACCTTGCCGTCGCCGTTCTTGTCGAAGCGCTCGAACATGCGCTTGCCGCCGGCCTTGCCCGCGCCCTCGCGCATCGCGGCCTCCATCTCGTCGGGCGTGACCGCGCCGTCCTTGTTGCGGTCGAGCATCGCGAAGCGCTCGGCGGGGCCCGGGAACTCGTCCTGCGTGACCTTGCCGTCGCCGTTCTTGTCGGCCTCCTTGAAGCGCTGCGCCATCTCGGCCGGGCTGCCCGGCATCCCCGGCGTCCCGGGCGTCCCCGGCCCGCCGGCGGCCCGCAGGTCGTCGCCGTTGATCACGCCGTCCTTGTTGCGGTCGAGCGTCTCGAAGGGGATCTTGCCCTTGTACTCCTCCTTCGTGACCTTCCCGTCCTTGTCGGTGTCCCACTCGGCGAGCTGCTGCTTGAACTTCTCGGCGCGCTCGGCGAAGCGGCCCGCGCGCTTCTCGTCCTTGCCCGACGGGCCCTCCTCGACCTTGGGCATCGGCCGCGGGCGGTAGTCGGCCGGCAGCCCGAGCTCGACGAGCGTCACGACGCCGTCCTTGTCCACGTCGAGCAGGACGAAGACCTCCGGGTCGCCGCTGAACTCGTCCTTCGTCACCTTGCCGTCCTGGTTGGCGTCGTAGGTGTCGAAGAACCGGCCCTTGGGGAGGTCGGCGCCGGCGGGCGGGGCGGGCGGCGCCCCACCGGGCGCCATCGTCGGGTCGTCGGCGCGCACGGGCGCGGCGAAGAGCGCGGCGAGCAACAGGCCCGTCGCGGGGAGGGACGTGCGGACGTTCATGGGCAGGGCTCCAGCTCCAGTCGGTTCGATGGGTGCGTCCGGCGACCGCGGTCGCGGCGGCCGCCTACTCCGTGGCCTCCCGCACGACGACCGCGTCCAGCGCGGCGCCGCCCGGGAGCAGCTCGACCTCGACGACGTGCACGCCCTTGGACCAGGGGAACACGCCGCCCGTCGCGAACTTCGAGCGGTAGACCTCTTCGCCGCCGCGCGCCGCGATCATCGACCGCACGACGACGACCCCGTGCGTGAGGAAGCCGAAGCGCGCCGCACCGAGGTTGCGGTCGAAGTTGACGGCGAGCAGGGGCTTGCCGTCCACGCGGCCCACGGCCACGCCGTCGAGGAGGTCCACCGAGAGCGCGACGGGGCGCTTGCCGCCCACCTCGGGGGCCTCCGCGCTCTTGACGATGCGCGGGCGGCCCGCCTCGACGACGCCCATCACGAGGCGGCGACCGCCGTCGGAGAGGCCGAAGAACTTGCCGTTCTCGGCGTCGAGGGCGTCGAAGAGCAGCCACGCGTCGTCGCGGCCGGGGTCGTCGGTGCCTGGGACGTTGACCACCGCGGCGACCTTCGTGTGCGGGAGGTCGGCGGGGGAGAGCCAGCGCGCGACGCCCTCGCGACCGTCCATCGCGACCGCCTCGCCGTCCACCACCACGCGGCCCACGCGCCCCTCGAGCGGCCGCCCGCCGTCGAGCGGGACCGCGGGCCCGACCTCGGCGAAGCCCTCCGCCGACGCCGGCACGTCGAGCGGGCCGCCGCCGTCCACGCGCAGGCGGAAGCCGCTCGCGCCCGGCCCCGCGCGCAGCGCGAGCAGGTAGTCGGCGCGCCGCGGCGCGCGCACGCGCAGCGACACGCGCCCGCCCGCCGGCCCCGGCAGCACGGCCGCGCCCTTGGCGCCGTCGGCGGGGCCCTTGGTCGCGCCGCCCTCGAGCGGGCCGTCCTCGGCCTCGAGCACGAGGCCCGTCATCGGGACCACCGGCACGCCCTCGTCGGGGTCGGGCTCGTCCACCGGCGGGGGCGGGCCCTTCTCGCCGCGGATGAAGTCGGTCCACGCCTTGTGGTTCGCGTCGCCCTTCGAGATCCGGTCGCCGCCCTCGTGCTTCATCCCGCCGTCGCGCTCGGCCAGCGGCTTGAGGAGGAAGCGCGAGAGCTCGGGCTTGCCCGGCACGAGCAGCCGCAGCACCGTCTCGAAGTTGCGGCGATGGTCGGCCTCGGGGAAGCGCGTCCCGGGCGCGTGCGTGATCAGCGCGAACTGGCCCTTGCCGGTGCCGGCGTGGCACTGCGCGCACACGCCCATGAGGACGGGCTCGATGCGGGCGACGAAGAAGCCGAAGTCGGGCTGGCCGGTCGCCGTGGGCGCGGGCGCGGGCGCCGCCGGCTTGCTCGCGGCCGGGGCCGCGGGCTTCGCGCTGCCCTTCTCGCCGCGGATGAAGTCGGTCCACGCGCGGTAGGCGGGCGTGCCCTTGAAGATGCGGTCGCCGCCCTCGTGCTTGACGCCGCCGTCGCGCTCGGCGAGCGGCTTGAGCAGGAACCTCGACTGTTCGGGCTTGCCCGGGACGAGGAGCTTCGACACCGTGTCGAGGTTCTTCTTGCTGTCGGCCTCGGGCACCGGTGCGCCCGGGGCGTGCACGACGAGCCCGAGCTGCCCCTTGCCCTTGCCCGCGTGGCACTGCGCGCACACCGCCATCAGCACCGGCTCGACCTTCTCGCGGAAGAACGCGAGGTCGGGGACCGGGTCGGCCGCCTGCGCCGCGGGGGCGCCGACGAAGGCCGCCATCGCGACCGCGCCCAGCGGGACCGCCGCGACCGCGGCGGCGAGGGCGCGGCGAGGCAGACGGGCGATGCGGTCGAGCATGGGCGGTGCGTCCGGGGAGGGCGGCGTCGGCGCCGCGGCGGGACGTCCCATTCAACCCGGCCGGCCCCTGCAGGTTTCGGTCCTGCCCGGGGGGGCTTGTGTTGGGCCGCCCCGTCGGCCGATCCGGGGATGATGGGAGAGCCCCTCCCCCGGTCGGAGACGTCGTCATGGGCCTCGTGCTGTCCGCCTTCTACGTGACCGGCCTGCTCCTCACCGCCGCGTGGGGGGTGCTCGGGCTCGTCAACTTCCTCGTCTGGCGGCGCTCCCGGTCGGGCGGACACCTCTTGATGCTCGTGGCGAGCGGCTGGCTGACGCTCGACGCCCTGCTGCGCTCGATGGACCTCGTGATCCTCGGGACCGACAGCGGTTTCTGGTCCACGACGTTGGGCGTCGCGCTGTTCGCGAGCGGGTTCTACGTCTCCGTCGCGCCGCTCGTCGGCCCCGAGCTCGCCCGCCTGTTCGGGCGGACGCCGGCCGCGACGCCTCCTTCGGCCGCGCCGGTGGCGGCGAGCTCGATCCTCCCGCCGCCGCCCGTCGGGCGCGCGTAGCGGATCGGGGCGGGGGCGATGACGAGCTCCACCGGCCCGTCGGCTCCCCGGCGGAGACGCTAGCGCGATGGTCGATCCCTTCGCGTCGTTGCGCGCGGCCGAGGTGGAGGCGGCGACCGGCTGGCGCGTCGCCGCGTACGCCGCGCTGCCGTCCACGAGCGACGAGGCGGCGCGGCGGCGCGACGCCGGCGAGGACCACGTCGTCGTCGTCGCCGACGCGCAGACCGCCGGGCGCGGGCGGGGCGGGAACCGCTTCGCCTCGCCGCCGGGCGGGCTCTACGCGTCGCTCGTCCTGCGGGTGCCTCCCGACGACCTGCCCGGTCCCACGGTCGCCGCCACCGCCGTGGCGCTCGGCGAGGCCGTCGAGGCGCTCGTGGGCGTGCCCGTCGCGCTCAAGTGGCCCAACGACCTCTGGATCGACGGCCGCAAGGTGGCGGGGCTCCTCCTCGAGGCGTCCGCCGTCGCGGGACGCGCGGTCCCGGTGGTCGTCGGCGTCGGGGTCAACGTGGACCGCGTCCCGGAGACGCTCCCGCCCGACGTGGCGGCGACGACGACCGCGCTCGCGCTCCATGCGCGCCACCCGGTGTCGCGCGAGGCGCTGCTCACCGCGTTCCTGCGCCGGCTCGACGCGCGGCGCCTCGACCTGGCCACCGCGGCCGGCCGCGACGCCCTCGAGGACGCGTACCGCCGGCGGCTCGCGCTGCTCGGCGAGCCGGTGCGCTTCCTCGTCGGCGACGTCGTGCACGGCGGCGTGCTGCGCGACGTGTCGCTCGCGCGGGGGCTGCTCGTCGAGGCGACCGGGGGGGTGTCCACCTGGTGGGCGGCCGCCCACGTCCGGGAGCTGCGGCCGGCGCGACCGTGATCCGCCCGTGACCCGGGGGGAGGTATCTTCGACGGGTCGATGGGACGCCGGACCCGAGCATGAGCGACCTCCGTGGGCTCTCCCGCGGATCCAAGACCGCCGCGATCGTCATCCTGGTGGTGCTGCTCCAGGTGATCGTCGTCGCGGTCCTGGGGCTCGGCGCGATCGCTCGCGACCGCGAGGAGGGCGCGCGCATCGCCCGCGACGAGGCGCAGGCACGCGCGCAGGCCGACGCGAACGCGGTCCTCGACCGGGCGCGAGCGGGGCTGCTGCGTGCGCTCGACGCCGCCTCGACCGCGCGGTCGATGCCGCAGGCGAGCCTCCCCGCGCCGACGCCGTGGGCGCGCGCGTTCCTCGACCTCTTCGTCGTGGACGCCGACGGCCGCGTCCGCGCGGCCGCGGACGGCACGCTGCTGCACGTCCCGCCCGACGTGATCGCCGCGGCCGAGCAGCGCGTGGACCGCGTGCTGCTCGAGCGGGCCGAGAAGGCGCTCGCGTCGCTGCCGCCGAGCGACCCGGCCGGGCTCGAGGCGCGGCGCCGCTTCGTGCGCGAGTTCCCGTTCGCCACCGACGGCGCGGGCTACGGCACCGCGGTCGGCGAGGCGCTGCGGCTCGCGCTCGACGTCGCGGCCTCGGCCGACCCGGACCCCGCCGCGCTGCTCGCGGCCGTGCGCGTCGCCTACGAGACGGCCGCGGTCAACGACCGCCCCGCGGCCGCGCGGCTGCCGTTCGCCCACGTGCGCGCCGAGCTCGGGCGCCTCGCGGCGGCGCCCGGGCGCGAGGCCGTCGCCGCGCGGCTCGCCGAGCTCGACCGCGCCCGCGCGGGGCTGGCCCGCGTGCGCGACTACGCGCTCGCGCTCGCCCGCGACGCCGCGGCGCACCCGGCGCCCACGCGCGTGTTCCCGCTCCGCGAGAGCGGGCCCGACGTCGTCGTCGTCGGCTTCGCCAACGTGCCCAGCGTCGGGTCGGGCGCGGGGCGCGTCGCGGAGTGCGTCTTCGCGCGGATCGACCGCGTGGCCGCGTCGCGCGTCGTCGAGGCGGAGGCCGCCGGGGCCGCGACGGGGGTGCGGGTCGTGCAGCGCGAGGCGCCGCGCGAGCCCGACCCGCGCGCGTACCGCCTGCCGCTGCTCGCCGGCGACTTCGACGTCGCGCTCGACGTCGTCGTCCCGGTGCCGCCGCCGCGGGCCGCGGCCGCGGTGGGGCCCAACGAGTCCTTCTACTGGACCATCCTCGGGCTGGCGGCGCTCGGCGTCACGACCGCCGGCGCGGTGCTCGTGCGCGTGCTCCGCCGCGAGGTCCACCTCGCGCGCCTCAAGACCGACTTCGTGAGCAACCTCTCCCACGAGCTCAAGACGCCCCTGACGAGCATCTCGATGTTCGCGGAGATGCTCCGCGACGGGCGGCTCTCGCCGGCGGAGCAGGCCGAGGCGCTCGGCGTCGTCGGGCAGGAGACGGACCGGCTGCAGCGCATCGTGGGGCGCATGATCGACGTCGCGCGCCGCGAGGCGGGCGCGGTCGGCTACGACCTCGTGCCCGGCGACCTCAACGCGCCGGTGCGCGCGGCCTGCGAGCGCTTCCGGCGCCTCGAGCGCGACGCGGGGCTCTCGCTCGAGGTGGACCTCGCGTCGGGCCTCGCGCCGGTCGCGCTCGACGCGGGCGCGGTGGACGACGCGGTGACGAACCTGCTCACCAACGCGTGGAAGTACCGCCGCGGCGACGCCGCGCGGGTCCGCGTCGCGACGCGCGCGGTCGGCCGGCGGGCGGTCGAGCTCGTGGTCGCCGACGACGGCATCGGCATCCCGCGGCGCGAGCGCAAGCGCGTGTTCGAGATGTTCTACCGGGCGCAGTCGCTGCTCACGCGCACCGTGCCGGGCACGGGGCTCGGGCTCGCGCTCGTGCGCACGATCGTGCGCGTGCACCGCGGCCGGGTCCGCGTCGAGGCGACGCCGGGCGGCGGCACGACGTTCCGCGTGCGGCTCCCGGCCGCGCGCGGCGCGCCGCGTCCCGCCCCGTCCGAGGCGGAGGGCCCGCGCGAGGCGCCGGCCCCGTCGGCCGCGCGGGCGACGGCAGGGCACCCCTAGGCTCCCGAGGAGGACGACGACGATGGGCGCGCGGATCCTGGTGGTGGAGGACGACCCGTCGATCCGGCTCGGGCTGCAGCGCAGCCTCGGGTTCGAGGGCTACGCGGTGGACGTCGCGCGCGACGGCGAGGAGGCCATCCAGCGCGCCTTCGACCGCAAGCCCGACCTCGTGCTGCGCGACCTGATGCTGCCCACGGTCAACGGCTTCGAGGTGTGCAAGACGATCCGCAAGTACGACCCCAACATCCCGATCGTGATCCTCTCGGCCAAGGGCGACGAGGGCGACAAGGTGCTCGGGCTCGAGCTCGGCGCGGACGACTACGTGACCAAGCCGTTCTCGATCCGCGAGCTGACGGCGCGCGTGAAGGCGGCGCTGCGACGGCGGCGCAGCGCCGAGGACGGCGTGGACGTGTTCGAGGAGGGCAACCTCCGCATCGACTTCGGCGGCCAGACGCTCACGGTGGACGGCAAGGCGCAGGAGTGCACGGGGCGCGAGTTCGCGCTGCTGCGCTACCTGATCCAGAATCGCGGGCGCGTGCTCTCGCGCGACCAGATCCTGAACAAGGTGTGGGGCTTCGACTACGACGGCACGCCGCGCACGATCGACAACTTCGTCAACAAGCTCCGCCAGAAGCTCGAGCCCGACGCGACCAACCCCGTCTGGATCCAGACGGTGCGCGGGACCGGCTACAAGTTCCGCCCCGCGGGCGGCTGAACCGCGCCGCGCGGGGCGCGCTCCTCCCGCGTCGCCCGCGGGTCCCGCGCCTGCGCGGGCGCAGGCGCGCCGCTCGGCACGTGACGCGCGACGCGCCCTACCGTCCGACCCAGAAGCGGGTGAGCGCGGTGGAGAGGAGGGCGCGGCCGTTGGGGCCGGTCCGCTCGACGAGGCGGATGCGCGCCTCGACCTCGTGGGGGCACGTCGGCCGGCAGGGGAACGCGAGGTAGGGGACGCGCAGGGCGAAGTCGAGGCCCTCGCGGTCGCTGCCGACGACCGCGTCCTGCGACACCACGCGCACCTGGCCGGTGGCCGGGTCGCCCCACGCGGGCAGCTCGGCGCGGATCGGGGCGCCCGTGGCGGCGTCGTGGAAGAAGACGACGACGGCGAGGGTGCGGCCCTTCATCCCGAACGTGTCCACCGGGATCGTCAGGCGCACGGCCTGCCGGCCGCCCTCGACCTCGACGCCGTGCTCCTTCGCGACGGTGCCGATCGAGGTGCCCGAGGTGGGGGCCGGGCCCGAGGCGGGCGGGCCCGCGACCGCGGTCATCGCGGCGCTGACGACGGCGAGCACGACGGGGAGCAAGCGGCGCATGCGGGGGACCTCCTCGGCGCGGCGAGGATACCGCGGCGGCGCGCGGGCCCGCTCCCCCGCGCGCGCCCGGGGGCCCAAGAAGCCCTCCCGCCCGGGTGGCGCATGCGTGCCGGGCACGCACGTGCCTATCCGCGTCGGGCGGCGTCGACGAGGATCCAGGCGATGAGGAGGTGGACGAACGCGACGCACGCGACGGCGAGGGCCTCGAGCACCTTGACCACGCGGGAGGCGGTGGGCGACGACGCGGTGTGGGTGGCGAGGGCCTGGAGCGCGGGGAACCAGAGGAAGAGGAAGAACCACGACCCGAGCGAGCAGATCGCGAGCCAGCCGGCCATGGGGAACCAGGTGCCGAGGCGCGGGGCGCCCTCGGCGCGGGAGCTCCCGAACACGCCCCAGATGGCGAGGCCGCCGTACTCGAGGAACGCGAGCGCGGCGCACGCGGTGAGCACGGGGCTCGCGCGCAGCCGCGCGAGGATGATCGCGGTGCGCGAGGGCGGGTGGGTCCCGGCGGCGACGCGTTCGCGGTCCACGCGGTCAGCCTACGCGACACCCCGGGGCCCGCGCGAGGCCCCGCGTCCTGCCCCCTCGATCGAGACCCGTCCTCGCCGTCCACCCATCGCGGGGCCCCGTCCCGGTCCGGCGCGCCAGCGAGGCCCCTTCCTCACTCGTCGCCCGCGATTCGCTCAGGCCCGCGGGAGCGGCCGCGGCGACCGCGTACTCGCACCGCCGTACGCTGAGCCGCGGCCCGACGACGAGGAGTCTGCGACGAGGAGGAGGGTGCCCGAGGCCGCCGCGGCCGAGGGCACCGCATTCCCCGAGGGGTGACGGGACCCGATCCGGGTCCCGTCACGCACCGCGCGAGCCAGCGCAGCGCGGGGCGACCGAGGGGCCCGGGCCTCAGCGAGCGCGGGCGCCCTCTCCACGTCGCAGCGCGCGCCGCTCCTATCGCTTGAGGTAGGAGCGGGCTTCGGTGGCGAGGAGGGGCAGCACGACCATCGCGTCCCCGACGATGCCGTAGTCGGCCACCTGGAAGATCGGCGCGTCGGGGTCCTTGTTGACCGCGACGATCACCTTGCTGCCGCTCATGCCGGCGAGGTGCTGGATCGCGCCGCTGATGCCCGCGGCCACGTAGAGCTTGGGCGACACGGTCTTGCCGGTCTGGCCCACCTGCTCCTTGTGCGGCCGCCAGCCCGCGTCCACGACCGCGCGCGAGGCGCCGTGCGCCGCGCCGAGCGCGTCGGCGAGGTCGAGCACGACCTTCCAGTTCTCCGGCGCCTGCAGCCCGCGTCCGCCCGACACGATCACGTCGGCCTCGGTGAGCTCGATCTCCTTCGCGGTCGGCGCGACGACCTGCTGGAGGCGCACGCGCGAGGCGGGGGCGGCGACGTCGAGCCGCTCGACCGCGGCGGTGCGCGGGGCGTCGGCGGGCGTCACGACGTTCTGCCGCAGCGAGACCACCGCGACCGGCGCCTTCACCGCGACCTTCGCGAACGCCTTGCCGCCGAGGCGCGGCTTCGTCGCGACCAGCTCGCCGCCCTCGACGGCGAGCCCGGTCGCGTCGGCGACGCACGCCGCCGACAGCCGCGCCGCCACCGCGGGCCCCGTCTCCTTGCCGGCCACCGTCGCGCTGAACAGCACGAGGCGCGGCGACACCTTCGCGGCCGCGGCGAGGACCGCGGCGGCGAGCGCGTCGCCCGCGTACCGCGCGAACGCGGGGCCGTCCACGACGAGGACGCGGTCCACGCCGCAGCGGCCGAGCGCGTCGGCGCCCGTCACGCCGTGGCCGACGACGACGGCGGTCACCTTGCCGCCGAGCGCGTCGGCGACGCGGCGCGCCGCGGTGGCGCCCTCGAAGGCGCCCTTCTTGAGCTGGCCGTCGCGCGTCTCGGCGACGAGGAGGACGTCGTGGCTCACAGGACCCCCCTTTCCTCGCGCAGCGCCTTGAGGAGCTGGCGCGCGCCCTCGGCCGTGGCGGGCACCTTCACGCACGCGGCGCGGCCCGGCGGCAGCGACAGCGCGCGCGTCTCGGTCGGCGACGGGGCCGCCGCGAGCGGGCGCTCCTCGAGCGGCTTCTTCTTGGCCGCCATGATGCCCTTGAGGCCCGGCAGCCGCGGCTCGGCGAGGCCCTTCTGCGCCGTCAGCACGGCGGGGAGGTCCACCTCGAGCACCTCGACCTCGCCGTCGATCTCGCGCTTGACGGTCGCCGTGCGCCCCGCCACCTCGATCGAGGTGACGAAGGCGACGCACGGCACGCCGAGGTGGGCCGCCACCATCGGGCCCACCGCCGCGTCGTCGTCGTCGGTCGCCTGCTTGCCGCACAGCACGAGGTCGAAGGGCACGCCCTTGAGCCCGTCGGCGAGCGCCTTCGCGGTCGCGGCGGCGTCGCCGGCGCCCTGCGGGGCGACGAGCAGCAGCGCCTTGTCCGCGCCCATCGCGAGCGCGGTGCGCAGCTCCTTGCTCGTCTCCGCCGGCCCGGCGGAGACCACCGTCACGGCGCCGCCGCCCGCGGCGTCGCGCAGCTGCAGCGCCTTCTCGACGGCGATCTCGTCGTAGGGCGCCATGATCCACTGCACGCCGGACGGGTCGACGCTCTTCCCGTCGGCGGCCACCCGCACCTTGGTCTCGGTGTCGGGCACGCGCTTGACCAGCACCACGACGTCCATGACGGCGACGCTCCGGAGAGGAGCGCCGAGCATAGCGCGGGAGGGGACCCGCCCCCCGTTGCGGCCGGGGCGCGCGGACGGCGCGGGGCGCCCTCGGCCCCGCTCGGACCGCTCCCGTCCGGTTCGGGCCGCGGCCGCGCGCGCGGCGCGGCCGGCGCGCTCACATCGAGAACGACTCGCCGAGGTAGGTGCGGCGCACGACCTCGTCCTGCACGAGCTCGGCGGGCGCGCCGTGCCGCAGGATCTTCCCCTCCGCGATGATGTAGGAGCGGTCGGTCACCGAGAGCGTCTCGCGGACGTTGTGGTCGGTGAGCAGGATCGAGATCCCGCGCTCCTGGCGCAGGCGGCGCAGGATCGCCTGGATGTCCTGCACTGCGATCGGGTCCACGCCCGCGAAGGGCTCGTCGAGGAGCAGCAGCTGCGGCTCGAGCACCAGCGCGCGCGTGATCTCGAGGCGGCGGCGCTCGCCCCCCGACAGCGTGTCGGCGCGCGACGCGCGGCGCGGGCGCAGGCCGAGCTCGTCGAGCAGCACCTCGAGGCGCGCCTTGCGCTCGGCGCGCGAGAGCTTGAGCGTCTCGAGGATCGCGAGGATGTTCCCCTCGACGGTCATCTTGCGGAAGACGCTCGACTCCTGCGGGAGGTAGGCGACGCCGAGCCGCGCGCGCCGGAAGATCGGGCGGCGCGTGATGTCCTCGTCGCGCAGCAGCACGCTGCCCGCGTCGGGGCGCACCATCCCGAGCACCATGTGGAACGACGTCGTCTTGCCCGCGCCGTTGGGGCCGAGCAGGCCGACGATCTCGCCCGGGTCCACGCGGAACGAGACCTGGTCCACGACGCGGCGGCCGCGGTAGGACTTCACGAGGTCTCGGGCTTGGAGGAGCGACATGGTCAGCGGATGAAGCGTACGCGGGGGAGGAGCTGGTCGAGCGGCCAGAACACGAGCGCGAACCACGCGCGCCCCACGATGCGGTCGCGCCGGACGAAGGGCCGTCGCTCGGAGAGCGCGCCGTCGGGGGCCTCGTCCTCCGTGCGCCAGCGGCGGGTCACGCCCTCGACGTCGACCACCTCGCGCCACGCCCGGCCGTCCACGACGGAGTGCTTGGCGAGCGTCTGCCAGTCCCACAGGACCTCGGTGCCGTCCTTGAGGCGCACGCCCGTGGCGACCCACCGGCGGCTGTCGCTCGACTTGCGGGTGTTGTCGCCGAGCATGAAGTACTCGTCGTCGCCGGTGCGCAGCACGTCGCCCGCCGACGGGCGGTTCTCCAGCGTCGAGCGGTAGTTCGTGTAGTAGAGGTCGCGGTCCACGGCGACGCCGGAGAGCTCGACGCGCGCCCCGCGCGCGGAGAGGTCGAGCGTCGGGCGGGTCCCGCCCTCGCCCAGTCCCTCGATCCGCACGGCCTCCGCGACCGGCACCTCGTCGGCGAGCACGGCGACCTCGTGGCCGTCCACCCACGCGCGCAGGTCGCCGTCGACGCTCTCGAGCTCGACGTCGAGGTCGCGACCCGGGACGAGGCGCGCGGTGACCGGGACCCGCCGGCCGCTCGTCGTCGCCTCCGACGGGCCGGCGCCCTCCGACGCGACCGTGAGGCGGTGCAGGCGCCCGTCGCCGGGCGACCACGAGAGCGTCACGGACGCGGGGCCCGCGGCGCGCACGGTCGCGCGCACGCGCACGTCGGAGACGAAGAACCAGTCGAGCGAGGAGAGGCGCGGGTCGCTCGTCGCGCGGTCGGTGTCGCGGATGGCGAACGCGTACTCGGCCGTCGCGGTGCCGCCGCCGGCGCCGGGGTCGAGGACGACCCGCCCGTGGGCCGGGACGTCGACGGAGCCGGGCGTCGTGGACTTCGGCGTCCACCAGTCGGCCGGGCGCTCCTGTGCGCGCGGCCCGGCGGGCGGGTAGACGCGGAAGTAGAGCTGCTCGCGGACGTTGCGCGGCTTGCGCGCCGGGTGGAGCGCGTCGGGCGTCGCGTCGGCCGGCCCGACCCAGACGTCGCCGCGCTCGATGCGCAGCGCCTCGCCGGGCAGGCCGACGCAGCGCTTGATGAAGGCGCGCGCCCAGTCGAGCGGGTAGCGGAAGACGAGCACGTCCCAGCGCGCCGGGTCGCGCCCGACGTAGGCCGACTTGTCCACGAGGATCCGGTCGCCGGGCGTGTCGGGGTGGGTGTCGCTGTTGTCGCCGAACAGCGTCGGCTCCATCGACGACGTCGGGATCTTGAACACCTCGATCGCGCAGTGGCGCAGCAGCAGCGCGAGGATCAGCGCGAACGCGACCGCCTCGACGTTGTCGCGCAGCACGGCGAGGAAGCCCTTCGACGGGTCGTCGAGCGCGGGCGCCGGCGCGACGGCGACGGCGGGCGGCGCCGCGTCCGTCAACGGCGACGAGGGAAGCGAGGGCTCGGCCACGACGGGCGGCGCGTCGGAGGGCGGCGGGTCGGAGGGCGGCGGCGCGGACGGGGAGGCGTCGGCGTCGGTCCACCACGGCGGCGGCGCGGGGACGGGCCCGGCGGCGTCGCCGGGCGCGTCCGGCCGGTCCTCGCCGCCGTCGGAGGTCACTCGTTCTCCTCCTCCTCGCCGTCGGAGCCGAGGACCGAGAGGAAGGCCTCCTGGGGGATCTCGACGCTCCCCACCTGCTTCATCCGCTTCTTGCCCTTCTTCTGCTTCTCGAGCAGCTTGCGCTTGCGCGTGATGTCGCCGCCGTAGCACTTGGCGAGGACGTCCTTGCGCAGCGGGGCGATCGTCTCGCGGGCGACGATCTTGCCGCCGATGGCGGCCTGCAGCGGCACCGAGAACAGGTGGCGCGGGATGGCCTTGCGCAGCCGCTTGAGGATGCGCCGGCCGCGGCGCTCCGCCTCGTCGCGGTGGCACACCATCGAGAGCGCGTCCACCTCCTGCGCGTTGACGAGCATCCGCAGGCGGACGAGGTCGGCGGCCTCGTAGCCCTTGATCTCGTAGTCGAGCGTGCCGTAGCCGCGCGTCGCCGACTTCAGCATGTCGTAGAAGTCGAAGACGATCTCGCCCAGCGGCAGGTCGTAGACGAGCATCACGCGCTCGGGCGACAGGTACTCCGTGCGCACGTAGCGGCCGCGCTTGTCCTGGCAGATCGTCATCAGCGCGCCGATGTGCTCGGCGGGCAGGATGAGGTTGCAGCGCGCGATCGGCTCGCGGAACTCCGCGATGAAGTTCGACTCCGGGATGTCGGAGGGCTTCTCGACGCGGGTGGTCGCGCCGTCGGTGCGCAGGATCTCGTAGGTGACGTTGGGCGCGGTCTGGACGAGGTCGAGGTCGGCGTCGCGCTCGAGCCGCTCCTGGACGACCTCCATGTGGAGGAGGCCGAGGAAGCCGCAGCGGAAGCCGAAGCCGAGGGCCTCCGACGTCTCCGGCACGTACGTGAACGACGCGTCGTTGAGCGCCAGCGTGTCGAGCGCCTTGCGGAGGTTCTCGTAGTCCTTGGGGTACGTCGGGTAGAGCCCGCAGTACACCATCGGCTTCGGCTCGCGGTAGCCGGGCAGCGCGACCACGCCCTCGGCGCGGTCGGCCTCGACGACCGTGTCGCCGATGCGCACGTCGCCGAGCGCCTTGATGTTGGCGACGACGTAGCCCGACTCGCCCGCGCGCAGCCGCGTGCCGGGCTCGTGCGCGGGCCGCAGCACGCCCACCTCGAGCACCTCGTACTCGGCCTTGGCGCCGAGCAGGCGGATGTGCATCTTCGGGCGCAGCTCGCCGTCGATGAGGCGCACGTAGATGATGACGCCGCGGTAGGTGTCGTAGACGGCGTCGAAGAGCAGCGCCTTGAGCGGGGCCGCCGGGTCGCCGTCGGGCGGGCGGACGCGCGCGATGACCGCGTCGATCACCTCGCGCACGCCGAGCCCGGTCTTGCCCGACGCCCACAGCACCGTCGCCGGGTCGATGCCGAGCACGGTCCGCATCTCCTCGAGCGCGCGCTGGGTGTTCGCGGTCGAGACGTCGACCTTGTTGAGCACCGGGACGATGTCGAGGCCCGCCTCGATCGCGAGGTAGGCGTTGGCCACCGTCTGCGCCTCGACGCCCTGCGTCGCGTCCACGAGCAGGATCGCGCCCTCGCACGCGGCGAGGGAGCGGCTCACCTCGTAGGTGAAGTCCACGTGCCCGGGCGTGTCGATGAGGTTGAGGACGTACTCCACCCCGTCCTTGGGGTAGTGCAGGCAGACGGCGCGGGCCTTGATCGTGATCCCGCGCTCGCGCTCGAGGTCCATGTCGTCGAGCATCTGGTCGGCGTGGTCGCCGGCGCGGACGAGCCCGGTGATCTCGAGGATGCGGTCGGCGAGCGTGGACTTCCCGTGGTCGATGTGGGCGACGATCGAGAAGTTGCGCAGGTGCTGGAGGGGGCCGCGGGCCATCGGGGCGGGATTGTACGGGTGGTCCGGCGTCGGGCCGGGGGCCGGTCAGAGCGCGCCGTCGGGGAGGGCGGCGACCGCCTCGCCGATCGCGCGGAACGCCCGGCCCCGGTGGCTGATCGCGTCCTTGTCGGCCGCGGACAGCTCGGCGAAGCGCAGGCCCGGCGCCGGGTGGCGCGCGGAGACGTGGTGGAACAGCGGGTCGTAGCCGAAACCGTTCGACCCGCGCGCCGGCCCGCGGATCGTGCCCTCCACGCGGCCCGCCGCGGTGGCGAGGACCGTGCCGTCGGGCGCGACGAGCACGGCGTGGCAGACGAACGCCGCGGCGGGGTCGGCGAGCCCGCGCCGCGCGAGCTCGTCGAGCAGCTTGCGGTTGTTCGCCTCGTCGGTCGCGTCCTCGCCGGCGTAGCGGGCCGACCGCACGCCCGGCTCGCCGCCCAGCGCCGCCACGACGAGGCCCGAGTCGTCGGCCATCGCCGCGCGGCCCGTCGCGCGCGCGGCCGAGCGCGCCTTCTTGAGCGCGTTCGCCTCGAAGGTGTCGCCGTCCTCGACGACCTCGGGCAGGCGCTCGGGCACCTCGACCTCGAGGCCGAAGGGCGCGAGGATCGACGCGATCTCGCGTGCCTTGTGGCGGTTCGTCGTCGCGAGGACGACCCGGCGGCGCCGGACGGTCACGACGCCGACAGCTCCTGCTTGGCGCGGGCGAGGATCGCGTCGATGCCGCGGCTGGCGAGCCCCAGCATCGCGGCGAGCTCGTCGCCCTCGAAGGGGCGGCCCTCGCCGGTGCCCTGCACCTCCACGAACTTGCCCGACGCCGTCATCACCACGTTCATGTCCACCGCGGCGTCGTGGTCCTCGTGGTAGTCGAGGTCGAGCACCGCCTGCCCGGCGACGACGCCGACCGAGACCGCCCCGACGGCCTCCTTGAGCGGCCAGCGCGGCAGCGGCTTGTGGAAGCGGTGCTTCTTGAGCGCGTCCACGACGGCGAGGTAGGCGCCGTTGATCGACGCGGTCCGCGTGCCGCCGTCGGCCTGGAGCACGTCGCAGTCCACCCAGACCGTGCGCTCGCCGAGCGCCTGCGCGTCGAGCACGGCGCGCAGCGCGCGGCCGACGAGGCGCTGGATCTCGTGCGTGCGGCCGTCGGACTTGCCCGTCGTGGACGGGCGCGCCTTGCGGTCGGGGGTCGAGCCCGGGAGCATCAGGTACTCGGCCGTGAGCCAGCCTTGGCCGCGCCCCTGCATCCAGGGCGGCACGCGGTCCTCGATGCTCGCCGTGCACAGCACCTTGGTGGCGCCCGACTCGTAGAGCACCGACCCCGGGGTGGCTTGGGTGAAGCCCCGGGTGATCTTCACGGGACGGAGCTGGTCCGGTTGGCGGCCGTCGTGGCGGGGCATCGCGGTCGTTCCCGAGGGGGCCGGGATGCTACCTCCCGAGGTGCCGTCGCCGCGGGGATCCCCGAGGGGCGGTCCCGCCCGGGGACCCGGGGGGGCCCGGTGCGCGGTCGCTCGTCCCGGTGACTTCAGGTCGGGCGGGCTGTCGGCCGAAAGTCGCTCACGCCCGCGTCGGGACGGGAGCCGTCTCGGGCTGCGGAGATCCCATGTCCACGCGTCGACTCGACCCCTCCCACGTCCGCCTCGAGGTGGACGGGCACGATCACCCGGCCGTCGCGCTCGAGATCCGCGGCCACGGCGCCGCGATCCGGTCGCCGCACGCGGTGCACCCTGCCGAAGACGTGCGCCTGCACCTCGACTGGCCGGGCGGCGACACGACCTGCTTGGCGGGTGTCGTCCGCGCGGTCGCGCCGATGGGGGCGGAGCACCTCGCTCACGTCGAGGTGACGGGGATCGACGGCGACTGGGCCTCCTTCCTCGCCCACGTCGGCCCCGCGCTCGAGCCGGTGTAGGAGCCCGCCCCGGTCACGAGCTGCCGGGGGGATGGCTCCCCGGACGGGCTCCCACGCGGCGGAGGCGGAGGCGCCGACCGGCGCCGCCACCGGGCCGCCACGACGAGCGACCGCGGTCGAGGCACCTCCGCGCAGGTACACCCGTGCCGAGGTACACCCGTGCCGGGCACCGATGTACCCATCGCTTGCCGTTTGCAAGCGGTCGATACACCCGTGCCGGGCACCGCTGTACCCGGAGCCCGTCGCGGTCACGAGCTGCCGGGAGGATGGCTCCCCGGACGGGCTCCTACGAGGCGGAGGCGGAGGCGCCCACCGGCGCCGCCAGCGGGCCGCCACGACGAGCGACCGCGGTCGAGGCACCGGCGCACAGGTACACCCGTGCCGGGCACCGGTGTGCCCATCGCTTGCCGTTTGCAAGCGATCGATACACCCGTGCCGGGCACCGCTGTACCCGCGGGCGGGGAGCGGCCGGTGGTGGGTGTCGTGAGCGAGGGGCCGCGCGCCGTTTCCTCGACAGGCTCCCAGGTCACGGGCCGAGGCGGGGCGGGACCGTCGCGGGGCAGGGCGTCGTGAGGTCGAGCGCGGCGTCGCGCCACGCGGCGCCGTCGCCACCCGTGGCCGGCGCGTCGTCGCGCGCGACGGATCCGCCGCGCAGGCGCATCGGCGCCGGCGCGACGACGGGCGCGCGCACCGCGGACGGTGAGACGTCGGTGTCGGCGCGCGACGGCGCGGCGGCGAGCAGCGCCCGCACGACGAAGGCCGCGCAGAGCACGACCACCGCCATCGGCGAAGCGTGGGCCCACAGGACCCGTGCAGTCGGAATGCGGCGCATACCCCCCGAGCTCCGATCACCGCATCCCTCCGGCGGCGTCCCCCGTGGGGGGCACCCCGGCTCACGCCCCTCTATCGGCCGTCGTGCCGCGGGGACCAAGTCCCTTCCGGCGCCGTGGGCGAGTTCCGCGCGGCGA
The DNA here is from genome assembly GCA_020851795.1 of Planctomycetota bacterium. GTDB lineage: Bacteria > Planctomycetota > PLA2 > PLA2 > JAEUHO01 > JAEUHO01. Next base: position 27,003 of record JADZCA010000077.1, read on the forward strand.
CCCGTGAAGGAGGCATGGGGACTTGTTGGGTGAGCGATGAAGGACGACCTGTTCAGGCTCGATGAAGGTCGTCGCACACGTCGAGGGCTAGCCTCTCGACGTGCGGGGGACTCGTCTACGAACTGCGGTCCTCGTGGGGCTCACGCTCTTCGCGGGAGCGGTGCGCGCGGCGCGCGCCGACGTCGAGAGCGACGCGATCGCGCGCGCGGCCGACGAGCTCGTCGCGCGCGACGACGCCGGCCCCGGCGACGCGTCGCTCGACCGCTGGATGCTCGCGGAGGCGCTGCTCGAGCGCGGCCGCCGCGACGTCGCCGTGCGCGTCGCCGAGGCGGCGCCGCCCGCGGTGCGCGACCGCCTCCTCGCCTACGTCGGCGACGCGCAGGTCGGCGCGTCCCCCGTCCGCGAGGCGCTGCGCGCCCTGCGTGCGGCCGTCGCCGCGGGGCGCGCCGCCGACGCGCTCGCGACCGCGGTGCCCGACGCGGGCGGCGCCGAGGTGAGCGCCGCGCTGCTGCGCCTCGAGCGCGCGCGCCTGCGCGTCGCCGACCGGCGCCACGCCGACGCGGTCGCCGAGGCCGCGGCGGCGGGCGACCTCGCCGAGACCGTGGGCGCGTACGGCCTCGCGGTGCGCGCCCGCCACCTCGAGGCGACGGCGACCCTCTACGTGTCGCCGGCCCGCTCGCTGCAGCGCTGGGCCGCGCTCGGGCGCCTCGCCCGTCCCGCCGGCGACCCGCGGATCGAGGCCGTGGCCCTCGAGGGCGCCGCGACCGCGCGCGAGCGCTTCGGCGACGTCCACGGCGCGACCGAGGACGCGGGCCGCGCGGTGACGCTGCGCGCCGCGCTCGGCGAGCCGGGGCCGTGGGCGCGCGCCGAGGCCGTCTACGGCGCGGTGCTGCTGCGCGCCGGCCGCCTCACCGAGGCGCGCGAGGCCCTGCGGCGCGCGAGCGAGCGCGCGGACGCCTCCGCCGACCCCGCCACCGTCGTCGCGGCGCTCGCCGGCCTCGGCACCGTGCGCCTCGTCGAGGGCGACGCGAGCCTCGCAAAGCCCCTGCTCGAGCGCGCGGTGCGGCTCGCGCGCGGGCTCGACGACGCCGAGCAGGCGGCGCGCGCGCTCGTCAACCTCGCCACCGCGCGGCGTCGCCTCGGCGACACCGCCGGGGCGCTCGACGACCTGCGCGTCGCCGAGGAGATGTTCCTCCGCACCGGCGACGAGCCGGGCCGCGTCCGCGCCGTGCTCGGCGCCGCGGTGCTGCGCGCCGACCTCGGCGACGTGGACGGGGCCCGCAGCGCGGCCGAGGACGCGCTGCGGCTGGCGCGCGCCGTCGGCGACCGCGAGGCCGAGGCGCTCGCCCGCGTCCGCGTCGGCGGCGCGATGCTCGCCGCGGGCGACGCGGCGGGCGGGGCCCGCGAGCTCGGCGACGCGGTGCAGGGGCTGGAGGCGGTCGGCTCGCCGCTCGGCCGCGACGCCGAGGCGGCGCGCCGGGCGGTGCTCGCGGCGCGGCCGGAGGACGCCTCCCCCGCGCTGCGCGAGGTCGCGCAGGCGCGCGCGGCGGCGCAACGGCGCGGCGACGCGGCGCTCGCCGCACGCTTCCTCTTCCAGGAGGCCGCGCTGCGCCACACCGCGCACGACCTCGCCGCCGCCCGCGCGGCCTACGCCGAGGCGTCGCGCGAGGCCGACCACCTGCACGACGCGCGGCTCGCCGCCGCGGCGCTCGGCGGCCTCGCGCGCGTCCACCTCGACGAGGGCGACGCCGCGACCGCGCTCGCGGTGGCGCGCGACACGGTCACCCGCGTCGAGGCGCTGGTCCGCGGGCTCTCCGACGGCGACGGCGCGCTCGCGCGGTCGGCGTGGGCCGACGTGTTCGAGACCGGGCTCGAGGCGGCCGCCGTCGCGGGCGACCTCGACGCGGGGCTGTGGTTCGCCGAGGCGTCGCGGGCCGGGGCGCTGCTCGAGGCGCTGGGCGGGCGCGAGGCGGTCGAGGCCGCGGCCGTGCCCGCGGCGGTCGCCGACGCCGCGAAGGCCGCCCGCGAGGCCGACGCCGCGGCGCGAACCGGCTACGACGCGGCGGTGGCGCGCGGCGCGCCGCTCGCCGAGCTGCGGACGCTGCGCACCGCGCAGCTCGAGGCGGCCGCGCGCTGGGAGGCGGCCGAGGCCGCGCTCGAGCGCGCCTCGAAGCGCTGCCAGGCGTTCTACCCGCGGCCGGTCTCGCTCGCGGCCGTGCGCGCGTCCCTCGCCGAGGGCGACGTGCTGCTCGCCTACGAGCGGGCCCGCGGCGCGCTCGCGTGCCGCGTCGTCCACCGCGACGGCGCGCGCCGCGTCGAGCTCGGCGTGGTGGAGGACGTGCTGGCGCGCGCCGGGGTCCGCGGCGGCCCCGACGCCCCGCTCCCCGAGCCGACCGCGGCCCGTCGCGCGCTCGTGGACCCCGTGCCGATGCCGCCCGACGCGCGGCGGCTGCTCGTGGTCCCGTGCGAGGAGCTGCTCGAGGTCCCGTTCCAGGCCGTGGTGCCCGGGCGCGACGTGGTGCTGCTCCCGTCGGCGAGCGCCTACGTGTTCCTCCAGCGCGAGGCGGAGCCGGCCGGCGACGGCGTGCTCGGCGTCGGCGACCCCGCGACGGGCGTCCCCTCGGACGCGCCGGGCGCGCCGCGCGGCTCGGTGCTCGTGTCGCTGCCGGGCTCGCGCGCGGAGGTGCTCGCGTCGGCCGACACCGCGCTCGTCGGGGCCGACGCGACCGTGGACGGGCTGCGGCGCGCGCTCGCGACCCGCGCGCGCTGGCGGGTGGTGCTGCTCGCCTGCCACGGCGAGGTGGACGCGCTGCGCCCCGCGCAGTCCGCGCTGCGGCTGGCGCCGACCGCCTCGCACGACGGGCGCCTGCGCGTGGGCGACCTCCTCTCCTGGCGCGTGCCGGCCGACCTCGTCGTGCTCTCGGCGTGCGAGAGCGGGCGCGGCACGCCGGTGCGCGGCGAGGGGCTCGTCGGGCTCGCGCGCGCGATGATGCACGCCGGGGCGCCGCGCGTGATCGCGTCGCTGCGCCGCGTGGACGACGACGCGACGCGCGCGCTGATGACCACGCTGCACGAGCGGTTGCGCGCCGGGGTGTCGCCCGCGCGCGCGCTGCGCGAGGCCCAGGCCCGCGTGCGCGCCGAGCCCCGGTGGCGCGCGCCCGCCTACTGGGCCCCCTGGGTCCTCTGGGGCCTCCCGTAGGCTCGTGCGCCCGGCGGGCCGGGGTGGGCGGGTCCGGGCGTCCGTGCCGCCGCGAGGACGACGGCCCGCGGGCGTGACACAATCGACGGCGGTCCCCTGTGGAGCGCGACGTGGCCGCCACGAGCCTGCCGTTCACGAAGATGCAAGGGTGCGGGAACGACTACGTCTACGTGGACGGCTTCCACCACCGCGTGGACGACCCGGTCGCGCTCGCCAAGGCGGTCTCCGACCGCCGCTTCGGCGTCGGCAGCGACGGGCTGATCGTCATCCTCCCGAGCGACAAGGCCGACGTCCGCATGCGGATGTGGAACGCCGACGGCAGCGAGTCGGAGATGTGCGGCAACGGCATCCGCTGCGTGGCGAAGTACGCCTACGAGCGCGGGCTCGCGCCGCGCCGCCCGCGGCTGACCGCGGAGACCGGCGCCGGCGTCCTCGCGCTCGACCTCGACGTGCGCGACGGGCGCGTCGAGTCGGTGTCGGTGGACATGGGCCCGCCGCGCCTCGAGCGCGCCGAGGTCCCGATGCTCGGCGCGCCGGGCCGCGTCGTCGAGGAGCCCCTCGTCGCGGGCGACCGCACCTTCCGCGTCACCGCGGTCTCGATGGGCAACCCGCACTGCGTGACCTACGTGGACGACGTCGCGTCGTTCCCCGTCGAGCGCTACGGCCCGCTGCTCGAGCACCACCCCGTGTTCCCCCGCCGCGCCAACGTCGAGTTCGTCGAGGTCGTCTCGCGCCGCGAGGTCGTGCAGCGGACGTGGGAGCGCGGGGCCGGCGAGACGTGGGCGTGCGGCACGGGCGCGTCGGCGGTGGGGGTGGCGGGCGTGCTCACCGGCCGCACCGACCGCGAGGTGCTCGTGCACCTGCGCGGGGGCGACCTCCGCATCGCGTGGCCCGAGGGCGGCCACGTGCGCAAGACGGGCCCGGCGGTCGTCGTGTTCGACGGCACGTGGCCGATCGGGAGCTGACCGTGGCCCCCTCGGTCTGCGACGCCTGCGGCAGCCGACGCGTGGTCCCGCGCGTCGTCGAGGGCGTCGAGATCGAGCAGTGCGAGCTCTGCGACGCGCTGGTCGGCGACGACGTGCTCGTCGCCGAGGTCGAGACGCGGCTCGAGGCGCGCGAGCGCGGCTTCGACCCGCTCGTCTACCCGCTGGTGCGCGCGCTCGAGCTGATCCCGAAGTTCCGCGTGGCCGCGGCCGAGCCGGGGCGTCCGGAGCGCGCGGAGTACCCCTTCGTCTTCCTCCGCCTCGAGGAGGGCAGCCTCGTCCATCTCGAGCGGCTCCTCACGAGCCTCGAGATGGCCAACCGCGAGACGCGGCGGCGCTGGGTCGTCGAGTGCACGCTGCAGCGGGGCCTCCTCTTCGTGCTCCGTCCGCGCTTCTGGAAGCGCGTCGCCGACATCACGGCGGGCGACATCGAGGAGGCTCGCGCCGACCTCGAGGTGCTCGGCCGCACGATCTCGCGGGACGTGCGCCTCCCGTGGTGGGGGGGCGCGGCCGACGCGTAGCGCCCCGGTCGCGCCGCGAGCGCGGGCGCCCGCGCATGAACGAAGCTCGCTACCCGTCGTGGGGCCGGTGGCGGAGCGAGAGGTCGAGCGCGGGGGCGCTGTGGGTGAGCGCGCCCACCGACACGCGGTCCACCCCCGTCTCGGCCACCGCGCGCACGCTCGCGAGCGTGATCGTCCCGGTCGCCTCGAGCGCCGGACGCGGCGGCGGCTGCGCCCGCACCCAGCCGACCGCGCGGCGCAGCGCCTCGAGCGAGAACCCGTCGAGCATCACCACGTCGGCCCCCGCGCCCGCCACCGCCTCGAGCTCGGCCTGGTCCTCCACCTCCACACACACCGGCAGCCCCGCCGGCACCGCGGCGCGCAGCCGCGCCACCGCGTCGCGGATCGCCGCGGGCCCCGTGGTCCCGTACGCGGCGAGCAGGTGGTTCTCCTTGAGCATCGCGCCGTCGTCGAGGCGGAGGCGGTGGTTGCGGCCGCCGCCGCAGCGCACCGCGTACTTCTCGAGGTCGCGCCACAGCGGCGTCGTCTTGCGGGTGTCGTAGACCCCCACGGGGAGCCCGGCGACCGCCGCCACGAACCGCGCCGTCAGCGTCGCGATCCCCGACAGGCGGCGCAGCACGTTGAGCGCCGTGCGCTCCGTCGAGAGCAGGGCCCGCGCCCGCGCCCGCACCGTCGCCAGCACCTGCCCGGGGACGACGCGGTCCCCGTCGGCCGCGCGAGGCTCGACCTGCGCGTCGGGGTCGAGGACGCGCACCGTCGGCAGGAACAGCGGGAGCCCCGCGAGGACGCCGTCGGCCTTCGCGACGAGGTCGGCCACCGTGCGCACGTCGGCCGGGACGAGCGTCGTCGCCGTGACGTCGCCGGCGCCGACGTCCTCGGCGACCGCGCGGGCGAGGAACGGCGCGAAGGCGGCGACGTCGAGCATCCCGCGATGCTACCGACGGTCGCGCGGGCCCGTGTGCGGCGCCCCGTCGTCGGGCGAGGCCATGGCGGCGGACGGCGGGCCCGTCGGACCTCCCGCGGCGCGTCCTTCGGTGGGCGCGTCGGCCGGCGCGTCGGCGGGCGAGCCGGCGGGCGCGCCGGCGGGCGCGCCGGCGGGCGCGTCGGTGGGCGCTCCGCCGGGTCGCGGGGCGTCCCGCACGACCGCCCCCGCGGCGCGCAGCGCCTCCACGGTCTTGCGGCCGATGCCGGGCACGCGCGCGAGGTCGTCGAGCGCGCGGAGCGGACCCGCCGCGCGTCGGTCCGCGAGCACGGCGTCGGCGCGCACGGGCCCGATCCCGGGGAGCAGGCGCAGCCGCCCCGGCCCGTCGTGCGCGACGTCCACGGGGATCGACGTCCACGGCGTGCGCGCGGGCGGGGACCGCTCCTCGAGCAGTCCCGCGACCGTGGCGGCGAGGAGGGCGAGCCCGACGATCGCCTCGACGGCGCGACGCGCGGCGACGGCGCGCGGCGGCTCCGGGGGGTGCGGCGTCGCCGCCCGCGGCGGCGGCGGGAGCGGCGCGGGGGCGTGCGCGGGCGACATCGTCTCCTGGTCCTCGCGGCCGGGCCGCCCGCGGTCACGCCCTCCTCCGTAGAATCCGGCCGTGCCCCCGTCCGACGCCGATCCCGTCGTCGAGGTGCGCGACCTCGTCCGCACCTTCGGGCGGGGGACGCGCACCGTGCGCGCCGCGGACGGCGTCTCGCTCTCGCTCGCGCGCGGGGAGGCGCTCGCGCTGCTCGGCGCCAACGGCAGCGGCAAGAGCACCACGATCAAGGTCGTGCTCGGGCTCCTCGCGCCGACGTCGGGTGCGGCCCGCGTGCTCGGCGGGCCGGCCGGGCGCCGCGACGCGCGCGCGCGCACCGGCTACGTGCCCGAGGAGGCCCGTCGGCTCCCGGCGGTCCGCGGCCGCGAGCTCGTCGAGCTCTTCGCCGCGATCCAGGGCGTGCCGCGCGCCGAGCGCCGCCGCCGCGTGGACGAGGCGCTCGACGGCGTGGGCCTCGCCGCCGACGCGGCGCGGCGCCCCGTCGCCGACTACTCGCGCGGCATGGCGCGCCGCGTCGCGCTGGCGGCGGCGGTGGTCTCGCGCCCCGCGCTGCTCGTGCTCGACGAGCCGACGAGCGGCCTCGATCCCGTCGGCACCGAGCAGGTGCTCGCGCTGCTCCGCGGCCTGCGCGACGCCGGCACCTCGGTGCTCCTGTCCACCCACGAGCGGGGGACCGCGGAGGGGCTGTGCGACCGCGCGGTGGTGCTCGGCGCCGGTCGCGTGCGCGCGTCGGGCCGCCTCGCCGAGCTGCTCGCGGGCGACGCGACGCCCGGGCTCCTCGCGCTGTTCCGCCGGGTCGAGCGTGGCTAGCCTCGTCGCCCTCGTGCGCCTCGAGGGGCTGCGCCGCCTGCGGGCGCCGTCGGCGACGGCGCTCCTCGTGGGGCTCGCCGCCGCCCTCGTCGCGTCGCTCGCGCTCCCGGGCGAGGCGCACGGCCGCGCCGCCGCGGCGCTCGAGGGCGCGCTGGCCGCGCTCGCGGTGGCGGCGGCGCTCGTCGCCGCGGGTGCCGCCGCGTCGCTGCCGGCGGACCGCGCGGCCGGCGCGGCGGCGTGGCTCGCGGCCACCGGCGCGCCCGTGCCGGCGCGCCGCGCGGCGCCCGCGCTCGCGGCCGCCGGCCTCGCGGTCGGCGTCGCCGCGGCGGGCGCGGGGCTCGTCGCGGCGATCGCAGGCGCCACGGGTCTCGCGGTCCCGACGCGGGTCGCGCACCCGATCGCGGTGCGCACGCCGACGGTGCTCGTCGCGGCCGCCCCCGGGCGCGCCGCGTCGGAGGCGACGCTGCCCGCAGGCGACGGGCCGTTCGAGGTGGACGTCGCCCCGCGCTGGCGCCGGGACGCGCTGGACGCGGCCGCCGCCGGCACGCTGCGCCTCGTCGTCCGCGACGCCGACGGCGCTCGCACGCTCGAGGTGCCCGCGCGCGGCACGGTCGCCGTCGGCGAGCCCCGCGGTCCGGTGACGCTCGCGGCCGCCGACCCGCGCGTGGACGTCGTGCTGCGCGGTGCGCGCCGCCTCGGGCCCGCGGTCCCGCCGTGGCTCAACGCGCTCCTCGCGGGGCTGCTCGTCGGGCTCGCGTGCGCGTGCGGCGCGCCCCTCGCGGCGCTGCTCGCGCGCGGCACCTCCGCCGCCACCGCGGGCGTCGCGACCGCGCTGCTGCTGCTCGTCGGCGCGACGCGCGAGGCGCTGCTCGGGATGGCCGCCGGCGCCGACGCGCTCGCGGGCGGCGCGGCGGCGGCGGCCGTGCTGCGGGGCGCGGTGGCGCTGGCGCCCGACCTCGCCGCGCTCGCCGCGGTCGGCGACGCGGCGGCGGGACGCGCGCTGTCGGCGGCGTCGTTCGCGCGGTTGCTCCCCGCCGTCGCGCACGCGGGCGTCGTCGCGGCGCTGCTCGCCTTCGTGCCCGACCGGAGGCCGCGGCGGTGAAGGCGACGGGCGTCCTCCTCGTCGGCGGCCTCGCGTGCCTTGTGGGCGCGACGCTCGTGCCCGGCGGGCCGTCGGCGGCGCCCGGCGACCCTGCCGCGGGACTGGGCGGCCTGCGGACCGCGGTGGTGGGGGGGATGTTCCTGCGCGGCGAGGCGCTGCGGCGCGAGGGGCGCCTCGACGAGGCCGTCGCCCTCTGGCAGCGCATGCTCGCGCTCGACCCGGACGCCGTCTCCGCGCGCGACCACCTCGCCGACGTGCTCGCGCACGACCTGCGGGCCGCCGCGCCCGACGACGAGGTCCGGGTGCGGCGCTGGCGCGACGCCGAGGCGTTGGTGGACGACGGGCTCGCGCGCGACCCGGACGCGGTGCGGCTCCTGTGGCGCAAGGCCGACCTGCTGCTCGTCGTGCCCGCGGGCGACGCGGTCGTCGCGACGGCGCTCGCGGCCGCCGGGCGCGACCGGGAGCGCGAGGCGATCGACGCGCTCACGCGGGCCGCGCGCCTCGCGGGCGACGTGCCACGGCTCGGGCGCATCCACCTGGAGCTGCTGGTGCGCACGCTCCCGCGCCTGGCGGCGCAGCGGCTGGCGGCGCGCGACGCCTCGGTGGACGGGCTGCTGCGCGCGGGGGCCGAGGTGCTCAAGGCGCGTCGCGACGAGCTCGACGAGCTCGTCCTCGACCCCGAGCCGCCCTACGTGCCGGCGTCGGTGGTCCTTCAAGGGGGGCTCGCGCTCGTCGCGGCGGTCCGCGCGGCGGTCGAGGCGCGGCCGCCACGCCTCGACGAGGCCCGTCGGCTGCTCGACGGCTACGTCTCGACGGTGGGCGACGACCGGGTGGCGGAGGCGCTGCGTCCCCTCCTGCGCTGAGGACGGGCGTGCCGCGGGTCCCGCGGGGGCGCCCACAACCGGGGGCGCCGACGGTGGGGAAACGAAGGGGCTCGATTAGGCTGCGGGCGGCTCCAAGGAAGGCCCCGGATGACCGAGCTCCCCCCGCCCGCCTCCGTCGACTCCCTCGCGCTCGCGCGCCGGCTCGCCACGCTGGCCGCCGAGCGGCGGGCGACCGACCTCCTCCTGCTCGACGTGCGCGAGCTCGTGGACTACACGGACTTCTTCCTCCTCGCGACGGGGCAGAGCGCGCGCCAGAACCAGGCGATCGGCGAGCACCTCGTCAAGACGATGAAGGGCGAGCACCGCTACGCGCTCTCGAAGTCGGGCCTCGACACCGGCTCGTGGATCTGCATCGACCTCGGCGACGTCGTCGTCCACGTCTTCGAGCCCGAGATGCGCGCCCGCTACGACCTCGAGCTGCTCTGGGCGGACGCGCCGCGCCCCGACGTCGCCGAGGAGACGCCCGCGGTCGCCGCGGTCGAGGCGCCCGCCGTCGCGGCGGCGGCGCCCGCGGCCGAGCCGACGCCGGCGACCCCGCGCCGTCGTCGCGTGACGCGCAAGGCTGCGGTCGAGGACGCCGACGCCGCCAACGCGCCCGAGGGGACGCGCCCGCCGCTCGACGAGCCCGAGCCCGAGGTCAAGAAGCCGCTCCCGCGCACGCGGCGCGAGGTGTGGGGGCTCACGCCCCCGGCCGCTTCGACGCCCGCCGCCGCGCCGGCCGCAGCGGATCCCGAGGCGGAGCCGGAGGCCCCGGCGGCGCTCCCGCCGACGCCGCGCGCCCCGGCGGCGCGGCGCGAGCGCGCCGCGGCCCCGGCGCCGAAGACCCCGGCCCCGAGGGCTTCGGCCCCGGCGCGTCGCCCCGCGACCGCCAAGCCGGCACCGAAGGGCAAGCCCGTGCCCGGCAAGGCGACGGCGAAGGGCAAGGCCAAGCCGGCCGCGGCGCGAAAGCCCGCCGCGTCGAAGGCGAAGCCCGCGCCGAAGTCGTCGGCGTCCAAGCCGCGCACGTCGCCGCCTCGCCGGAGGTAGGAGCCGCGTCCCTTCGCCGACGTCGGCAGGACAGCGTCCCGTTCGCGAGGCGCGCGGACGGGTGACCTTGGTGAAAAGGTACGCGGCTCGGTACCGCCGCGCGGTACCGCCTACAGCCGCTCGGCGGCGTCGAACTCGGACCAGTCCACCTTGCCGTCGCGGTTCGTGTCCGGGTTGCCGTACGCCGAGCCGATGCCCTGCATCTCGGTGCGGTCGAGCATGCCGTCGTGGTTCACGTCGAGCGCCTCGAAGGCGAGGCGGCGCTCGGTCGTGGCGTCGAGCGTCACGGGCTTCATCGTCTGAAAGATCGCCTGCACCGAGAGCTCGAGCGTCGAGTTGCCGGCGTCCACCACCTCGATGTGGCCGTTGCGCCGGGGCTCGAAACGCTTGGCGTTGCCCAGCGAGTCCACGAAGCCGACCTGCTCGGACCGGTCGAGGCCGTAGACCTCGTACACCGTGAACGACGGGCCGCCGCGGACCTCGCGGTGCGCACGCGCGACGACGTAGCCGAGCCGGCGCGGCGGGCTCGAGGGCGCGTCCCCGGGCACCTGCACCGTCCAGATCCCCTGCGACGTGCCCACGAGCCACGCCCCGCGGTCGAGCGAGAGCTCGCCGACCGGGGCCGCGTCCGTGGAACCCGGCGACGGGGCACGGGACCCGCGGCGCGAGGCGCAGCCGGGGACGACGAGGGCGAGCACGACGAGCGCCGCGAGGGCGCAGGACTTCCGGCGGAACGACATGGGTGCGCGGAGGCCTCCCGGGGCGAACGGCGTAGGATAGCCCGCCCGCGAACGCCCGGACAAGGTCGGGCCTGACGCGATCGCCGAGAGGCCCCCCATCGACGACCGCCCGCCCCTCCCCGACGCCGCCGACCTCCTCCGCCCCGGAGGGCCCGTCTCGACCGCGATGGGGGGCTTCGAGGACCGCCCGCAGCAGCTGCGGATGGCCCGGGCGGTCGGCGCGGCCCTCGAGGGCGGCCGCCACCTCCTCGTCGAGGCGGGGACCGGGGTCGGCAAGTCCTTCGCCTACCTCGTCCCGGCGCTGCGGTTCGCCGCCGCCACGGGCCGCAAGGTGGCCGTCGCCACCAGCACGATCGCGCTGCAGGAGCAGCTGGTCGGCAAGGACCTCCCCCTGCTCGCCCGGGCGCTCCCCTTCCCGGTGACCGCGGCGCTCGTCAAGGGGCGGGGCAACTACCTCTGCACCCGCCGGCTCAAGCTCGCGCTCGAGCCCACCGGCGAGCTGTTCCCCGAGGAGGAGCCGCGTCGCCAGCTCGCCGAGGTGGACCGCCTCGTCGCCGCCGGGGCGACGAGCCGCCAGGACCTCCCCTTCGTCCCCCGCGAGGACGTCTGGGACGCCGTGCGGGCCGAGAGCGGCAACTGCCTCCACCGGCAGTGCCCGTGGTTCGCCTCCTGCGGCTACCAGGACGCCCGCCGGCGGGCCCACGAGGCCTCGCTCCTCGTGATGAACCACCACGTGCTGCTGGCCGACCTCGCCCTGCGGCGCTCGGGGGCGTCGTTCCTCCCCGACGTGGACGCCGTGGTGGTGGACGAGGCCCACGACCTCGAGGACACGGCCTCCGAGGCCCTCGGCACCCACGTCGGCTCGCGCGGCATGGGCTGGGCGCTCGGGCGCCTGTGGAACGAGCGGCGGTCCACCGGCCTGCTCGCGCGCGTCCCCGACCCCGCGCTGCGCGCCCTCGTCGACGACGCGCGGCGGGCGTCGCGGGCGCTGTTCGAGCGCGTCCGCGCCGTGGCGGGCGGGGCCGACGTCGCCGCGACCGCGCCGCTCTCGGGCCCGCTGCCCACCGACGAGGGGCTCGCCGAGCGCCTCGAGGCCCTCGGGCACGCGCTCGTGGCGACGTCGGCGACGCTGCCGCGCGACCTCGCGCTCGAGATGGGGGCCCGCGGCGCCGGCTGCGCCGCGCTCGCCGCGTCGGTGCGCGACGCCGTGCTCGGCGCCGACGAGGCGCACGCGGCGTGGGCCGAGGCCGACCCGCGGGGCCACGCCGCGCTCGTGCGCGCGCCGGTGGACGCGGGCCCGCTGCTGCGCGAGGTGCTGTTCGGGGCCTTCGGCACCGTCGTTTTGACCAGCGCCACGCTCGCGGTGGGGCGGCCGCCCTCGTTCGCCTTCGCGCGCGAGCGCCTCGGGGTGGACGACGCCGACGAGCTCGCGCTAGGGAGCCCCTTCGACTTCGCGCGCCAGGCGCGGATCGTGGTCCGCACCGACCTGCCCGACCCCGCGCGCGCCCCGGCCGCCTTCGAGGCCGCCCTCCCCGAGGCCGTGCTCGCCGCGGTGCGCCGCACGCGCGGCGGCGCGTTCGTGCTCTTCACCTCGTACGACTCGATGCGGCGCACCGCCGCCGCCGTGCGCGACGCGCTCGAGGGCGACGGGCTCGAGGTGCTCGTGCAGGGCGAGGACCTGCCGCGCACCGCGATGCTCGACCGCTTCCGCGCCTCCGACGCCGTGCTCTTCGGCGTCGCGTCGTTCTGGCAGGGCGTGGACGTCCCCGGCGACGCGCTGCGCAACGTCGTGGTGACGCGGCTGCCCTTCGACGTCCCGACGCACCCCTTGGCGCGCGCCCGCGCGGCGCGGCTCGAGCGCGCGGGGCGCAGCGCGTTCGAGCACCTCTCGCTGCCCCACGCCGCGCTGCGGCTCAAGCAGGGCTTCGGGCGGCTCGTGCGCCGCGCCACCGACCGCGGCATCGTCGTGATCCTCGACCCGCGCGTCGTCACGCGCGCCTACGGCCGCGCGCTCCTCGAGACGCTGCCGGAGTGCCCGGTGGACCTCGAGACCGCCGACGCATGACGCCCCGGTCGGCTCGGCTCCCGCGCCGGCGTTGCCCGGCGGCGCGCGCGCCGGTAGGAGAGGCGCGATGAAGGTCGCCCTGCCCAAGGCCGGTCCCGGCGTCCGCGCGCCGGCCCCGCTCGTCTCGGCGGTGGTCGTCGACCTCCTCGTCGGGGCGTGCACCGTCGTCGCCGGCGCCCTCGCCGCCGTGCGCGGCGCGTTCCCGGCCCACCCGTGGTTCCCGTGGGCGCTCGCGGCCTTCGGGGCGGCGCTCGTCGTCACCGCGGTCGCCTCGGCGCGCATGCACCCGGCGGGGCTCACGTGGCGCCGCCGCCTCGGCTACGTCGCCCTCCTCGCGCTCGCGTGGCGCCGCGGCCCGCTCGACGGCGCGCCGGCGTGGGTCGTGGTGCTCGTGGTCGTCTACGTCGGCGCGACGTGGGTCGCGCTCGTGCTCGCGGGCCGCGCGCTCTCGCGGGCGATCGCGGTCCGGACGGGGGAGGACCACCCCGCCGACGGCCCGCGCTGAGCGTCCTCACGCGGGCGGCGGCGGCGGGGGCGGCGGCGAGGCGGGGCGCGCGGCCGGCGACCAGCGCAGGATCATGCGGCGCAGCGCGTCGAGGTCGAAGGGCTTGGCGAGGAAGTCGTCCATCCCCGCGTCGAGGCAGCGCTGGCGGTCCGCCTCGGTCGCGTCGGCCGTCATCGCGACGATGGGGACGCGGCGCCCGCCGGCGTCGCGCGTGCGGATCTCGCGCGTCGCCTCGTAGCCGTCCATGCCGGGCATCCGGCAGTCCATGAGGACGAGGTCGAACGCGCGCTCGGCGCTGCGCGCGACCGCCTCGTGCCCGTCGCGGGCCACGGTCACGCCGCAGCCGAGCACCTCGAGCATGCGGCGCGCGAGCAGCACGTTCACCTCGTGGTCCTCGACGAGGAGCACGTCCCGGTGGCTGCCGAGCGGCGCGGTGGAGGGCGACGTGCCGCGGCGCCCCGCCGCGAGCACCGCGCGCGTCAGGAACGGCGCGCCCGCGACCCGCCCGTCGGCGAGGCGGTCGAGCGCGGCGCGCAGGTCCCGCCCGCGCAGCGGCTTCGACAGCCACCCGTCGAAACCCGCCGCGCGCGCCGCGTCCGCCACCGACGCGCTCGCGGGAGGCGAGGTCAGCAGCAGCGGCGTCGCGGCGGTCGCCGGGACGCCGCGCACCGCCGCGACGAACGGGCTCCCGTCGCCGTCGGTCCCGAGCACCGTCGCGCCCACCGGGCGGCCCTCCGCCGCGGCCCGCGCGAGCGCCTCGAGCGCCTCGGTCTCGCTGCGCGCCTCGATCACCTCGCAGCCGAGCGCCTCGGCCGACTCGCGCACCGCCGACCGCGCCACCGACGAGCGGTCCACGACGAGGAGCGGGCCCTTGGGCCGCCGCGCCGACGGCGGGACGGTGGGCTCGGGCGGTCGCGCGAGCCGCAGCCGCACGCTGAACACCGTGCCGCGCCCCGGGTGGCTCTCGACCTCGATCGTGCCGCCCATGTGCTCGACGAGCAGGCGCGTGATGCGCAGCCCGAGCCCGGTGCCGCCCTCGCGCCGCGTGGGCGACGTGTCCACCTGCGAGAAGCGGCGGAACAGCAGCGGGAGCTTGTCGGGCGGGATGCCGACGCCGGTGTCCTCGACGCGCACGAGCAGCTCCGCCCGCCGCGGCTCGAGCACCGGCGCGGCGACGTCGACGAGCACGCTGCCGCGGTCCGTGTACTTCACCGCGTTGCCCGCGAGGTTGGCGAGCACCTGCTTCACGCGCAGCCCGTCGCCGACGAAGGTGGTCGGGACGTCGCGCCGCCAGCGCAGCACGAGCTCGACGCCCTTGGCCGCCGCCTGCCCGACGAGGAGGTCGAGCACGTCCTCGCACGCGGTGCGCAGGTCGAAGGGCGCCGCCTCGAGCACCAGCTTGCCGGCCTCGATGCGCGACACGTCGAGCACGTCGTTGAGGATCGCGAGCAGCGCGCGGGCCGACGCGTCCACCGCGCGCGCCTGCTCGGCCTGCTCGACGGGGAGGTCGGCCTCGATCAGCAGGCGGCTCATCCCGAGGATGCCGTGCAGCGGCGTGCGCACCTCGTGCGAGACCGCGGCGTAGAAGTCGCTCTTCGCCCGCACGACGGCCATCGCCGCGTCGCGCGCCTCCTGCAGCTCGCGCGCCTGGCGGGCGAGGTGCCCCGTCGCGCGCTCGGCGAGGCGCTCCGCGAGCCGGCGGGTGCGCGACAGCGCGACGACCGTGGCGAGCACGAGCCCGCTCGCGGCGAGGCCGAGCGCGAGCACGACCCAGCGGGCCTGCACGGGGCGGTCGGGGTCGCCCCACTCCGACGTGGCCGACACGCGCAGGGTCCACGTCGTGTCGGCCGCGTGGAGGCGCCGCGTCACGTCGTGCGCGCGTCCCTCGTAGCGGCGCTGCCACGTCGCGTCGTCGGCGCCGCGGAGGTGGCGGTCGGTGTCGAGCAGCAGCGCGGCGGGCGTGGCCACCTCGCCGGCGAACACCTCGACGTCGAGCCCCTCGCGCACCGCGGCCGCCGTCTGCTCCTCGACGAACGAGCGGAGCTGGATCAGCGCGACGACCCAGCCGGCCGACCCGGCGGCCTGCGGCGCGCGCGGCGACTCCGTCGCGGTGGCGAGCGCCATCGCGACCGTGCGGTCGCCGGGCTCGCCCTCGCCGCCGGGGTGCGGGCCCGAGACCTGCAGGCTCGTCGAGCGCGACGCCCGGACGAGGGCGTTGCGCGTGCCCTCGACCGTCGAGAGGTCCACGCCGACGAGCGACCGGTCCGACGTCGCCGGCTCCGCGTACGCGACGACCATCGCGTCGCCCTCGGCCGGTGTCGGGCTGGCGGGCGTCACGCGGAAGTCGGGCGAGCCCTCGGCGCGCATGCGCGCGACGAACGCGTCGAGCGCGTCGCGCGGCACCCGCGCCACGAACGCGAAGGTCCGCAGGCCCGGCTGCGTGCGCGAGAGGTGCTGGCGCTCGACGAAGGTCGCCCACTCCTCGCGCGTGACGTGCTCGCTGCCCGCGACGTAGCCGGCCGCCGCGCGCAGCGCCGTCGCCTCGAGCTCGAGCTTCTGCTCGATCGACGCGCGCACCGCCTCGACGCGCCGGGCGAAGCGCGCCCGCGCGCTGCGGTCCTCCTCGGAGGCGAGCGTCAGGAACGCGCCCACCGTCGCCACGACGCAGACGAGCGAGACGCCGCCCGCGAGCAGCCACGTGCGCGACCGCGAGGCGGCGCGGAGGCGGGCGGAACGGCGCTGCTCGTCGGCCACGGGGGTCCCCGGCCGGCGACCGCGGGCCGGCTCGTCCCATGGAGCCTACCCCCGGGGCGACCCGCAGGGGCGCCCGCTCCGGGGTGCGAAGGCCCCGGCCGCGGCCGGCTACCCGACGGGGGCCGCCTTGCGGCCGCGCGCGATCCGCTCCTCGGCGAGCACGTTGGCGGCGCGGTTGGTGCTCACGCCCTTCTCGCGCGCGATGCGGAACACCGTCTTGAGGGCGCCGTAGATGTTCTCGACCTTGCGGCGCGAGCGGCCCTCGTCGTAGCCGCCCGACTCGACCTCGATCGAGACGTTGATGATGCCGCCCGCGTTGATCACGTAGTCGGGCGCGTAGAGGACGCCCATCTCGCGCAGGCGGTCGCCGTGCTCCTCGCGCAGCAGCACGTTGTTGGCGGCTCCCGCGACGACCTTCGTGCGCAGGCGGCGGATCGTGTCGTCGTTGACCACCGCGCCGAGCGCGTTGGGCGAGAACACGTCGCACGGCACGTCGTAGATCGCGTCGGGCGCGACGGCCTGCGCGCCGAAGCGGGTCGCGACCTCCTTGGCGCGCTCGGGGGAGAGGTCGGTCACGACGAGCCGCGCGCCGGCCTTGGCGAGGTGCTCGGCGAGGTAGGCGCCGACGTGGCCGACGCCCTGCAGCGCCACCGTGCGACCGCGCATCTCGCCGTCGCCGAAGGCCTCCTCGAGGCAGGCCTTGATGCCGAGGAACACGCCGAGCGCCGTCCAGGGCGACGGGTCGCCCGACGACGCCATCGACCGCGGCAGCCCCGTCACCCAGCGCGTCTCCTTGCGCACGAGGACCATGTCCTCGACCGACGTGCCGACGTCCTCGGCGGTGATGTACTTGCCGCCGAAGGCGTCCACGAAGCGGCCCATCGCCCGGAACAGCGCCTCGCTCTTGTCGGTCTTGGGGTTGCCGAGGATGACGCTCTTGCCGCCCCCGAGCCCCGTGTCGGCCACCGCCGACTTGTACGTCATCCCCTTGGCGAGCCGCAGCACGTCGAACTGCGCCTCGTCCCACGAGCGGTACGGCCACATCCGCAGCCCGCCGAGCGCCGGGCCCAGCGTCGTGTCGTGCACCGCGATCATCGCGCGCAGCCCCGAGACGGGGTCCTCGCAGCGCGCCACGCGCTCGTAGCCGGTCGTCGCGACGTCGGTGATCTTCATCGAGGCACCCCGGGGAGATCGGTGCCGAGGCCGCGGGGCGACCCCGGACCCCCGAAGCCTAGCAACGGGAGCCTCCCCCCCGGAGGATTGGCGCAGATCCCGGGCGCCCGCCTGCCGGCTCCCGGGCGCGCGCCGGCCTACATCGGGGCCACGCGCAGCCGCACGTCCACCGCCTCGACCCCGTCGGCGCGCGCGAACACCGGGTTCATCTCGACGTCGACCACCTCGGGGTGCTCCTCGGCGAGCGCCGAGAGCCGCAGCAGGGTCTGCTCGACCGCGTCGAGGTCGGCCGCGCGCTGGCCGCGCGTGCCCGCGAGGATGGGGAACGCGCGCAGGCGGGTGACGAGGCGGCGCGCCGTGACGGGGGTGAGCGGGACGAGGCCGAAGCGCACGTCGCGCAGCACCTCGACGTGGATGCCGCCGAGCCCCACCACGAGCATCGGGCCGAACACCGGGTCGGAGCGCACGCCCATCACGAGCTCGGTGCCCGGCTCGGCCATGCGCTGCACGAGGAACCGCCACGGGCGGTCGGGCGAGGCCCGCTGCGCGATCGCCTGCAGGCGCTCGGCCGCGGCGCGCACCGCCGCGGGGTCCTCGAGCCTGAGCGCGACGCCGCCGAGGTCGCTCTTGTGCAGGAACGCCGGGCCGTCGAGCTTGAGCGCGACCGGGCGCCCGCCGCCGACGCGCGCCGCCGCGGCCACGGCCGCCTCGACGCCCTCGGCCGCCTCGACGGGCGCGCACCGGATGCCGTAGGCCGACAGCACGCGGAACGCGTCGGCCCCCGGGATCCACCCGCCGCCGGCGCGCGCGGCGTCGGCGAGCACGCGGCGCGCGGTCGCGCGGTCGGCGTCCACGCGCACGGGCTCGCCGAGGTCGTCGTCGCGCAGCGCGCGCACGCGCACGAGGTTCCACGCCGCCCGCACCGCGTCCTCGGGGTAGTCGTAGAGCGGGAACCACGCCGACTCGAGGCGCTTGATCGCATCGAGCACCTCGTCGCGCGCCATGAAGCAGCCGAGCACCGGCTTCGTCGTGCCGCGGCTGGCCTCGAAGATCGCGCGCGCCACGCCCACCGGGTCGAGCGTGATCGGCGGGACGAAGATCGTCAGCACGATGTCCACGCCGGGGTCGCCGAGCACGAGCGGGAGCGCCGCGCCGTACTCGCGCGCGCCCGCGCCGGCCACCATGTCCACCGGGTTCGCCACCGACGCCTCGGGCACGAGGATCGTGCGCAGCGCGGCCTTGGTCTCGTCGGT
This sequence comes from Planctomycetota bacterium, assembly GCA_020851795.1. Classification (GTDB taxonomy): domain Bacteria; phylum Planctomycetota; class PLA2; order PLA2; family JAEUHO01; genus JAEUHO01. The sequence continues at coordinate 45,541 of JADZCA010000077.1, forward strand.
GAGCGTGGCGAGCTCGAGGCCCTTGCCGACGAGGAAGTCGGTGGCGAGGATCGCGGGCCCGCCGGCGTTGGTGACGACGGCCACGCGGCGCCCGGCCGGCAGCGGCTGCGACATCAGCGCCTGCGCGACGTCGAAGAGCTCGGCGACCGAGTCCACCCGCAGCACGCCCGTCTGCTCGAGCAGCGCGTCCACCGCGACGTCGGGGCCCGCGAGCGCGCCCGTGTGCGACGCCGCCGCGCGCCCGCCCTCGGCGGTGCGCCCGGCCTTGACGCAGACGATGGGCTTCGCGCGCGTGAACCGGCGCGCGATCGGGATGAACTTGCGCGGGTTGCCGAACGACTCGAGGTACATGAGCGCGACCTTCGTCTCGGGGTCGTGCTCCCAGTACTCGAGGAGGTCGTTGCCCGAGACGTCGGCCTTGTTGCCGAGGCTCGCGAACATCCGGATGCCGAGCCCGAGGTCCTCGGCGTGGTCGAGGATCGTGACGCCCATCGCGCCGGACTGCGACAGGAACGCGATGCCGCCCGGCCGCGGGAAGGTGCGCGCGAAGGTCGCGTTGAGCTTCACCGTCGGGTCGGTGTTGAGCAGCCCCATGCAGTTGGGGCCGATCATGCGGATGCCGTGCGCGCGGCACAGCGCGACGACCTCGCGCTCGCGGGCGAGCCCCTCGTCGCCGACCTCGCGGAAGCCGGCCGAGATCACGCAGAGCCCGCGCACGCCCTTCTCGATGCACGAGCCGACCACCGACACGACGTGCCGCGCGGGCACGGTGACGATGGCGAGGTCCACCGGGTCGGGGATCGCGCGCACGTCCTTGAAGCAGCGGATCGAGTGGACGACCTCGGCGCCGGGGTTGACCGGGTACACCGCACCCGAGAACCCGTTGGAGACGAGGTTCCACAGCACGGTGTTGCCGATCGTGCCGGGCGTGCGGCTCGCGCCGATCACGGCGATCGAGCGGGGCCGGAAGAGGGGGTCGAGGGAGGGCGGGACCAGCGGCTCGGCCATCGCCCCTCTCTACACCCCGGACCGGGTCCGGCAACGAGGGACCCGTCCGCGGGCCGAGGGCGCCGGCGGCCGGGGTTTGGCTTCGCGCCCCGCCCGGCGCGTGGTTGCGCGCCGCGGGCGGGGCGCTCCGGTCACCCGCGGCGGCGGAACGGCCGCTTCTTCGACGGGCCCTTGGCGGCGCGGGCCGCCAGCCACTCGACCGCCTGCTCCATCGTGACGGCCTCGGGCGCGGTGCCCTTGGGCACGTTGGCGTTGGTCGTCCCGTCGCTCACGTAGGGGCCGTAGCGGCCGTCGAGCACGCGCACGTCGGTGCCGCCGGTCGGGTGCTTGCCGAGGTCCTTGAGCACCTTGGCCGACCGCGCGCCGCGCCCGCCGCGCGCGCCCTTGGGCTGGGCGAGCACCTCGAGCGCGCGCTCGAGCGTGATCGTCGTGGGGGACTCGCCCGCGGGGATGCTGCGCGTCTCGGTGCCCCACTTGAGGTAGGGGCCGAAGCGGCCGTTGGCCGCGACCACCGCGACCGGCTCCGTGCCGCCGGTGGGCACCGCGCGGCCGACCTCGCGCGGCAGCGAGAGCAGCGCGAGCGCCTGCTCGAGGGTCAGCGTCTCCGGCGTCATCCCCGCGAGGAGCGACGCGGCCTTGGGCTTGCCCTTCTTGCCCGCGTCCTCGGCGGAGCCCAGCTGGACGTAGGGGCCGAAGCGCCCGACCTTGGAGAACACCTCGAGGCCCGTCGCCGGGTCCTTGCCGAGCGACTTGGGCCCCTCCGACCCCTTGGCGAGGAGCTCGCGCGCCCGCTCGGCGGTCAGCTCGTCGGGGGCGATCTCGTCGGGCACCGGGGCGCGCCGGTCGTCGCCGCGCCGGGCCACGAACGGGCCGTAGCGGCCCACGCGCACCTCGAGCTCGCCGTCGGCGTCCTGGAAGCGCAGGACGCGGCAGACGTCCTCGGGCTTGGCGGCGCCGTCGGCCGCCTCGAGCTGCGCCTTGAGCCCCGGCTTGCCGTTGCCGGCGTAGAAGCGCCGCAGGTACTCGCCGCGCTCCTTGGTGCCGTTGCTGATCTCGTCGAGCTCGTCCTCCATGCGCGCCGTGAACTCGTAGTCCACGAGCGCGTGGAGGTGGCGGTCGAGCAGCTGGACCACCGCGAACGCGGTCAGCGTCGGCACGAGCGCCGTGCCCCGCTTGAAGCAGTAGTCGCGCTCGAGGATCGTCTCGATGATCGCGGCGTAGGTGCTCGGGCGGCCGATGCCGCGGGCCTCGAGCTCCTTGATGAGCCCGGCCTCGGTCAGGCGCGGCGGCGGCTGCGTCTCGTGGCCCGTCGGCTCGAGCGAGGCGACGTCTACGCCCTGCCCGGTCGTCAGCGGCGGGAGGACGCGGTCGGTCTCCTTCGCGGCGGCCTCGACGTCCTCGGCGTCGTCCTCGACGTAGGCGAGGCGGAACCCCGGCGCCGTCACCACCTTGCCGGTCGCCGAGAAGACGGCGTCGTCCACGGCCACGAGCGCGGTCGTGCGGTCGCCGCGGGCGTCCTCCATCTGCGAGGCCACCGTGCGGCGCCACACGAGCTCGTAGACGCGCCGCTCGTCCTCGCCCACGTCGCCCGGCAGGTCGCGCGGGTGCACGAACGCGGCGCCCGCGGGGCGGATCGCCTCGTGCGCCTCCTGCGCGTTCTTCACCTTCGTCGTCCAGACGCGGGGCTCGCCCGGCACGTGCTCGCGCCCGAACTCGGTGCCGATGGCCGCCCGCGCGGCGCGCAGGGCCTCGCTCGACAGCGTCGTCGAGTCCGTGCGCATGTAGGTGATGTGGCCGTTCTCGTAGAGCCGCTGCGCCGCGCGCATCGTGCGCTGCGCGGCGAAGCGCAGCTTGCGCGCCGACTCCTGCTGGAGCGTGCTCGTCGTGAACGGCGGGGCGGGCCGCTCGACGTAGGGCTTCTTCTCGACCGACGTGACGCGGCCCGCACGGCCCGCGAGCCGCGCGACGAGCGCGCGCGCCGCGGCCTCGTCGAGGAGGACCGGCGGCTCCTTGCCCTGCGCGAGGCGGCCCGTGGCCGGGTCGAAGTCCTTGCCGCCCGCGACGCGGCGGCCGCCGAGCGAGACCAGCGGCGCGTCGAAGGCGGCGCCGGAGGCCCGGAAGCGCCCCGCGACGTCCCAGTACGACGCGCGGTGGAACGCCATCCGCTCGCGCTCGCGCTCGACGACGAGGCGCACCGCGACGCTCTGCACGCGGCCGGCGGAGAGCCCCTGGCGGATCTTGCGCCACAGCAGCGGGGAGACGGAGTAGCCGTAGAGCCGGTCGAGGATCCGGCGCGTCTCCTGCGCCTCGACGAGGTGCTCGTCGATCGACCGGGGGTTGCGCAGCGACGCCTCGATCGCGTCGCGCGTGATCTCGTGGAAGACGAGGCGCTTGACCTCGACCTTGGGCGCCAGCTCCTGGAGGAGGTGCCACGAGATCGACTCGCCCTCGCGGTCCTCGTCGGTGGCGAGGTAGAGGAGCCCGGCGTCCTTGAGCAGCGCCTTGAGCTTGCGGATCTGGTCGCGCTTCTCCTTGGGCACGACGTAGAGCGGCTTGAAGTCGTGCTCGACGTCGATGCCCAGCCGCGCCCACGGCTCCTTGCGCACGGCCTCGGGGATCTCCGCGGCGCTGCTGGGCAGGTCGCGGACGTGCCCGATGCTGGCCTCGACGACGTAGTCGGGGCCGAGGAAGCGGCTGATCGTCTTCGCCTTGGCGGGCGACTCGACGATGACGAGCGGCTTCTTCGAGGTGCTCTTGGCCATGGGGGGTCCGTGCGGTCCCGGGGCGGATCCCCGGGGTGCCGCGGGGGGCGTGTAGGCGGTACCGTCGCGGGTCGGTCAATCTTCGTCCGGACTGCGCCGGGGGGCTGAGGCCATCCCGCGGCGCCGCCCGAGCCGGCCCGGCCGTCTCCCCACTCACGCCGCCTTCATGGAAAACACGGGACTTTAGTCCCTGTCCAGGTGGCCGATCCGTGACGAACGAAGCGGGGTCTCGAGCGTCTTAGAGAGACGGAGGCCGCGCGGGAAGCGGCCCGGAGGTGATCCCATGCGACGGACCGCGTCGGAGCGGGAGAAGTCTGCCCATCGTCGGCTCGCGGCGTGCGCCGTGGCGGCGCTGTGCGCGTTCGGGCGGGGGGCGTCCGCGGGCGACGGCCCGACCCCGGCGCTCCCGGGCGACGACCCGGTCGCGCTCGTGACCGCCTTCGAGGGCGGCGTGAAGGCGCACCTCAAGGACCGCGCGGTCGAGGCGCTCGTGGCCGACACGAAGGAGGCGCTCGCCCGCCACGGCAAGGCCGACGGCAAGGTCCGCGAGCGCTACGGCGCCGCGCTCGCGTCGATCCTGCGCGGCTGCACCGACGACGGCGTGCAGAAGGCGGCGATCGTCGCGATCGGCGAGACGAAGGACGCCGCGCTGTTCCCGCCGCTGCGGCCCTTCCTCGCGCAGCCCAACAAGAAGGAGACGCCGCCGCTCCTCCTCGCGGCGGTGGACGCGTGCGGCAAGCTCGTCGCCGACGAGGCGGTGCCACCGCTGATCGCGATCGTGAAGGACTCGAAGTCGATGCCGGCGGCGCAGGCGGCGATGAAGGCCCTCGGCTCGTTCGGCGGCTCCAAGCGCATGCGCGCGACGATCGTCAAGGAGCTCTCGGGCACGGTGGGCAAGGACCGTCCGGGCGTGGGCCGCAAGTACGACCGCGACGCCGAGACCGGCGAGACGTACTCGCAGGGCGAGACGCGCACCGGCGAGGAGGGGCAGAACCGATGGGCGTCGCTCGCGCCCGCGCTGGTCGAGGCGTTCAACCGCATGACAGGCCAGTCGTGCGGGTCGGCCGAGGAGTGGCTGAGCCTCGTGGACAAGTACAAGAACCGCCTCCACGAGCTGTTCCCGTCCGTGCGCTGACGTCGGGCCGGCGGGGCCCCCGGGGCGTCGGCCGGGTCCGAGGCGAGGCGCGGTTCGGGCGGGTACAAGGGCGGGGCCATGACCGCCACCCGCTCCGCCCTCCCGACCCTCGTCGTGCTCCTCCTCGCCGCGGTCCCGGCGCGGCTCGAGGCCGCGGACGCGCCGCCGGCCCCCGCCGCGCCGGCGGCGGACGCGCTCGCCACGCTCGAGGCCGACGTCAAGGCGCACCTCGAGGCCCGCGCGCTCGAGCTGCTCGCCGCCGACGTCAAGGCCGCCCTCGCCGGGCACGCCAAGACGACGGGCAAGGACCGCGAGCGCCACGGGGCGCTGCTCGCCGCGATCCTGAAGGGGTGCACCGACGACGGCGTGCAGAAGGCCGCGATCGAGGCGATCGGCGCGACGAAGGACGCGACGTTGTTCCCGGCCGTGCGCCCCTTCCTCGCCCAGCCCAACAAGAAGGCGGTGCCGCCGCTGTTGCTGCCCGCGATCGACGCCAGCGCGCTGCTCGTGGCCGAGCCCGCGGTCCCGCTGCTGCTCGCGCTCGTCAAGGAGACGAAGACGATGCCGGTGGGCCAAGCCGCCCTCAAGGCCCTCGGCGCCTTCGGCGCGTCGAAGAAGACGCGCGTCACGATCGTGAAGGAGCTCGCCGCGACGATCGGCAAGGACCGCCCCGGCGTCGGCGGGAGCTTCGGCGGCGCGGGCGGGGTCGAGGTCGCCGAGGGCGGCGAGGACACCTCGACGACCACCGAGGGCAAGAACGGGAAGACGGGGCAGAGCCGGTGGGGGGCGCTCGGACCGGCGTTCGTGGACGCGCTCAACCGCATGACGGGGCAGTCCTGCGGCACCGCCGAGCAGTGGCTCGACCTGATCGGCCGGTACAAGAACCGCCTCGACGAGCTGTTCCCGTCGGTGCGCTGAGTCCGGACGTCCCACGGGGGACGAGGGGCTTCGTGGACCGACGGGGCGGCGATCCTCGGTCGGGGCCGATGCAGGGCCGTCGGGCGCGGGCTTTCTCCGACGACCGGGTGGGCCCGGGACACGCCGACGAGGTGAATCCCCGCCGCCGCGACGCTCGATCGTGCGACGCGCGTCTCTTGGCCCGCGCGGGGTGCGGGACCCGCGCACGGCGCAGGCCGGTCCGGGCCGAGCCCGCGAGCCCCGACCGGGGCCCGTCGCGCGTTCGCGGGGCCCCGCCGATCGTGGGCGCGGCGGGCAGGCGCCCGCGGGACCCCGTCCTTCGCCGAACCGGCGGGCGCAGGGGACGCCCCGCGCGCTGCCGGGTACAACGTCGGGCCCATGCGTCCGACCCGCCCCGCCGCCGCGATCGTCGCCGTCCTGCTCGCGCTCCCCGCCGCTGCCGCGCGCGCCGCGGACGCCCCCGACCCCGCGCTCGCCGCCGCGGCGGCCGTGCGCGCGAAGGTGCCGACGCCGCTCGAGCCCGAGGAGGGCAAGCCCTCGCTCGCCTTCGAATTCGAGGGCGACCTCGTCGTCGCCGGCGAGAACGCGGGCCGCGTCCACGTGAGCGTGGACGTCGGCACGTTCCGCGACGCCCCGGTCTGGCTGGTCTCCGAGACCGTGGTGCAGGCGTGGGGCGGCTCCGAGGTGACGACCGAGGCGTCCTACTGGCTCTCGCGCGACCTCGCGCTGCTCAAGGGCGAGTGGCAGCGCACGACCGCCGACCGGCGCGTGCGGCTCGACTTCCGCCGCGACGGCCCCGCCTTCGTCGTGAACAAGGAGGAGGGGCCGCTCGAGGGCGCGGGCACGTCGGCCGAGCGCAGCCTCCCCGCGCCGGAGGGCGCGACGTACGGCCGCGGCGCGGTGCTCCTCTTCCTCAAGTACGCCCCGGCCTCCGCCGCCACCTACGACCTGCCCCTCGTCGGCCTCGACGCGCTGATGCCGACCATCGACGAGCACGAGCCGGCGCCCGACGCGGCGCCGCTGCGCCTCGAGGTCAAGGGCGCGGCGAAGTACGGCACCAAGCCCGACGTCGCCGACTCCTGGCTCGCCGTCTGGCGCCACGGCGGTCGCGTGGCCGACTGGCACCTCGACCCGAAGGACCGCCACCTCCTCGGCATCGAGGTGCGCCGCCCGCCGGGCACGCGGATCGTGCCCAAGGGCAAGGGCGGCCCGCGCGCCGCGCACGACGACGACGCGCCCGCCACCACGTGGAAGGCGTGCTTCCTCAAGTTCGGCCACGGCTACCACATGGCCGTGCCCAAGTGGCTCGACGCCGCGTTCCACTGGGACTCGATGTACGCCCACGACACCTCGGCGGGCTCGTGGCCGAAGGAGCGCCCGATCGAGGACCTCAAGAAGGCCTACATCGACGAGTTCCTCGCCCGCAGCAAGCACCGCCCCCGCGCCGACGCCGACGCGCTGCTGCAGATGACGCTCGCCACGGGCGAGGAGAAGACGCAGCCCGACGGCACTGTCGTGCTCGCGACGCACCCGGAGTTCGGGGGCAACACCTTCCACTTCCGGGCGATCGGCGGGATCTGGTACATCGTCCGCGTCGACCAGTAGGCGCGCCGACGGCGGGTCCCCCGGTCGAGGTCTCGGAGCGGGCCCCGCGGCGCGGGGCAGGAGGGTCCGATGCGGCGTGGCGTGACGGCGGCGGCGGTGTCGGTCCTCTCGCTGTCGGCGTGGGCGGCGCTCGCGCCGGCCGTCGCCGCGGGCCCCGCGCCCGCAGACCCGGTCGCGCCCCCGGGCAGCGCGTCGTGGACCTCCTACGGCTACCCGCGCTCGTGGCGCCCCGACGACGGCGCCGCCGCGACCGACGCGCGCGCCCGCACGATCGCCGCGACGCCGCCGACGGTCGTCGCCGCGCCGACGTGGGCGCCCACCGCCGCGGCCGTGCGCCCGCCCGCGCGGCCGGCGCTCTCGGGCGGCGTCGGCGTCTCCGAGCCGCGCCGCGTCGTGGGCGAGGCCCCGCGCGGCTCGACGTCGTGGGCCGACGCGGCCGGCGGGGGCGCCGGGTGCGCGCCGCCGCCGTGCGAGCCCGCGCCCTGCGAGCCGTGCGACCCGTGCCGCGGGCGCTTCGAGCTGTGGGCGCGCGGGTGGCTCGTGACGCCGAGCGGCGACACGCTGATCACGCTCGGCGGCGAGCCCGGCACCGGGACCACGATCGACCTCGAGGACGACCTCGACACCGAGGACGGCACCGGCGTCGCCGTCGGGATCGCGTGGCGGTTCTGGGGACGCCACCGGGTCTTCGTCGAGTACGAGGCGCTCTCCTTCGAGGGCAAGAACCGCCTCCCGCAGGACGAGGTGTTCCACGGCAAGGACTACCCGTCGGGCGAGCGCGTGCAGAGCGACCTCGACCTGCGGATGTGGAAGGGCGGCTGGGACTACGGCCTGTTCGCCTGCGAGGGCGCGGAGGTGCGCGCCGGCGTGTCCGCGTGGTGGTGGACGTTCGAGCAGCGCCTGCAGGGCCTCGACTCGGGCCTGAACGAGTCGCGCGACTTCTCGCACGTGCTCCCCGTCGCGAACGTGAGCGCGGAGGGCACGTGGCAGTGGCTGCACGGGTTCGCGCGCGCGTCCTACGGCATCGTGGGCGCCGACCGGTGGGCGCTCGACCTCGCCGTCGGCGGGGGCGTGCGCCTGCTCGACCACTTCACGATCGACCTCGGCTGGCGCTGGTTCCACTTCGTCTTCGACGAGACGACCAACGAGGGCGACCTCACCTTCACGGGGCCGTTCCTCGAGGTCGGCATCGACGTCTGACCCCCAGCGCGGTGCCAGGCCCCGCCCAGCGGGGCCGGGCCCCGCGCGGCGGGGC
>JADZCA010000078.1 GCA_020851795.1 Planctomycetota bacterium
GCGGCCTGACGTTCTTCCTCTTCCTCGTCGAGGCCGTCACCGGCATCCTGCTGATGTTCTACTACCGGCCGGTCGCGGCCAGCGCCTACATGGACATCATGGCGCTGCGCGAGGACGTGCCGCTGGGCATCATGCGTGAGATCCACCGGTGGGGCGCCCACGCGATGGTGATCACGGTGTGGCTGCACATGTTCCGCGTCTTCATGACCGGCTCGTACAAGCCGCCGCGGGAGTTCAACTGGGGCATCGGCGTCGTGCTGCTCGTGCTCACGCTGCTGCTCTCGTTCACCGGCTACCTGCTGCCGTGGGACCAGCTCGCGATCTGGGCCGTCACCGTCGGCACGAACATGGCCCGCGCGCACCCGGTGATCGGCCACGAGGGCCCGGCGGCGAACCTGCTCGTCAAGGACGGCGTCGCCCTCGTCCACTCGGGCGACGACATCCGCTACGCGCTGCTCGGCGGCCGCTTCGTCGGCGAGCAGACGCTGCTGCGCTTCTACGTGCTCCACTGCATCGCCGTGCCCGTGATGGCGATGGTGCTCATGGCCGTGCACTTCTGGCGCGTCCGCAAGGACGGCGGCATCAGCGGGCCCCTGTAGGCCGGCGCCCAGGCCCACGCGACGGGAGACGCGCGCGACATGCACCTCTTCGACTCTGCGATCAACTTCCTGACGAACCCGGGGATCTTCTTCCTCGTGTCGATCGGGCTCTTCCTCGCGAGCGTCCAGTTCGCCGAGGTGTGGACGAAGCCGAAGGTCGCGGGCGGGATCGCGCTCGCGCTGGTCGGCTTCGTCGGCTACGCCGCCACCAAGCACCAGGTGGCGACGACGCTGTCCAAGCCGGACAACATCCCGATCGTCATCATCATCGCGGCGCTCGGCTTCCTCTACTGGCTCTCGATGCGCCAGGCCGTCGAGAACGACCGCCGCATCGACGCCGGCGAGCCGCCCAAGGAGGCCGCCGAGAAGAACCGCAAGGTCCTCGTGTGGCCCGACCTCGTCTACACCGAGCTGATCGCGATGGTCGTCTGCGTCGTGGTGCTCGTCGTGTGGTCGATGCTGATCCGCGCGCCGCTCGAGGAGCCGGCCAACGCCGCGCGCACGCCCAACCCGTCGAAGGCGCCGTGGTACTTCCTCGGCCTGCAGGAGATCCTCGTCTACTTCGACCCGTGGTGGGCGGGCGTCGGCCTCCCCGGCACGATCATGCTCGGGCTGATCGCGATCCCGTACGTGGACCGCAACCCGAAGGGGAACGGCTACTACACGCTGAAGGAGCGCAAGTGCGCGATCACGGTCTTCTGCTTCGGCTTCTTCATCCTGTGGGTGCTGCTCGCGTTCATCGGCACGTTCCTGCGCGGCCCGGGCTGGAACTTCTTCGGGCTGTTCCAGGACTGGGACCACAACTACGTCGCCGAGCTCAACAACATCAACCTGTCCGAGATCGTGTGGGTGAAGCTGCTCGGCGGGCGCGAGCCGAAGTTCTGGCTCTGGCGCGAGATCTGGGGGCTGCTCGCCCTCGGCTTCTACATGGGCGTGCTGCCGGTCCTGATCGCGCTGACGGTCGGGCGCAAGCTGTTCCGCGAGCTCGGTGCGCTGCGCTTCGGCGTGGTCGTCAACCTCGCGCTGCTGATGGCCGCGCTCCCGCTCAAGATGATCCTGCGGTGGACGCTCAACCTGAAGTACGTCGTCTACCTGCCGGAGATCCAGGCCAACGTCTGATGGGGGACGCCTCCGCCCCCCTCGGTCCGCTCCCGCGCCCGGGCCGTCCCGGGTGCCCCGCCGCCGCCCTCCTCCCTCTGCCCGCGTAACGACCAGGACCCTTCTCCATGCCGCAGCTCAACCGGGACAAGGACTCGCTCTACCCGCCGGGCAAGCTCCACCTCTGGTTCCTCGGCACGAGCGCGCTCCTCGTCGGCGCGCTCGTGTGGATGATCGCCGGCGACTTCGTCCGCCCCTGGAAGTCGGTCCAGCGCGACTTCTACCGCCGCCAGTCCGGCCTGCTCGCGATCCAGAAGGAGCAGGAGGAGGCCGCGGTCCGCGCGGGCGAGAAGTCGGGCCCGCGCCTCAAGGAGCTCGGCGCCCTCATCGCGAAGGCGCAGGCGGCGCTGTCCGAGCCCGAGGCGGCGTCGAAGGCCGCGCTGTGGCAGGCGGCGGTCGACGAGCAGACGTTGCGGCTCGCCGAGGCCGACCGCGACATCAAGGCGCTCAAGGGCCGCTACGCCGAGCGCCGCTTCCAGTACGAGATGGCCGTCCGGTACGGGCGCGCCGACGACGCCCGCTCGATCCTCTCGCAGATGCAGCGCATCGGCTCCGAGCAGGAGGCGATCGAGCGCCGCCGTTCGGCCGACGTCGCCGAGCTCGCCCGCGTCCGCGGCGAGCTCGAGGCGCAGGAGAAGCCCCTGCGCGACCTCCAGCGCGAGCGCGACGAGCTGCTCTCCGCCGTCTCGAGCACCGCGACCGCGCAGGACGCGTCGCGCGCCGCGACCGAGGAGGCGCAGTGGCGCAACCTCCCCGTGCTCGACATCGTGTCGCCGACGATCGCCATCGACAAGGTGGTCCTCGACCAGATCCACGACGACTTCAACTTCGCGACGAGCCCCAAGGTGGACATGTGCATGACGTGCCACCGCGGGATCGACCGCGACGGGCTGAGCGAGCGCAAGGTCGGGCCGCTGCTCGCGGGCTTCCTGCGCGCGCGCCTCGGCGAGAAGGCGTGGGGCGCCCTCGAGGCCGACGCGGCGTGGCTGCTCGAGCCCCAGGGCCGGCGCCTGCGCGAGTGGCTGTCGGGCACGCCGTCGCTGCTCGATCTCTTCCCGGCCGAGAAGCTCACGAAGGCCCTCGGCTCCGAGGAGGACGTGAAGCGCTTCCGCGACCGCCACCTCGACGGCGCGAGCCTCGAGGACGGCGGCAAGGCCCTGCTCTCGCCGTTCGCGGTCCGCCGCTCGGAGTGGGCGCACCCCAACCTCGGGCTCATGGTCGGCGCCGAGAGCCCGCACCCGATGACGAAGTTCGGGTGCACGACCTGCCACCACGGCGTCGGCCGCCGCCTCGACTTCGTCCGCGCGACGCACTCGCCCGACAGCGAGGCGCAGCGCGCCGACTGGACCGCACGGCTGGGCTGGCAGGAGGCCGAGCTCGTCGATTTCCCGATGCTGCCCTCCCGCCACGTGCAGGGGCAGTGCGCGAAGTGCCACGCGCCCGGCGTCGAGTACCGCCCGGTCCCCGAGCCGCTCGTGCGCTGGACCGAGGTCGCGCAGAAGGACGGCTCGAAGGAGCGCGTCCGCGCCAAGGCCCCGCAGCCGGTGGACGGCCCGATGTCGGCCGTGGACGGCCGCTGGCGCCCCGAGGTGCTCGAGCGCGGCGTCCACACGATCGACCGCGTGGGCTGCACGGGCTGCCACCTGATCAAGGACTTCCGCGCGCTCCCGGGCTTCCCCCGCGCGACCGGGCCGCAGACCTTCGACTTCGCCACGCCCGCCCCCGGGACCGTGACGGCGTCGGGCTTCCCCAAGGTCGGCCCCGACCTCTCCCACCTCAAGGACAAGACCTCGAAGGACTTCGTCCTGCGCTGGATCGAGGCGCCGACGGCGTTCCGCATCGACACGCGGATGCCGGCCTTCTACAAGCACGTCGTCCACCGCGACTACGTGCCGGTGCCCGGCCCGGGCGGCAAGCCGCTCGAGCAGACCGTGGTCCTCGACCCGACGGGCCGCGACCTCGCGCAGATGGACGTCGAGGAGCTCGCGCTCGCGACGTTCCTCTACGACGGCCAGAAGGGCACGCGCAAGGCGCAGTACCCGGAGGTCCCCGCCGGCGACCCGAAGAAGGGCGGCGAGCTCTTCTACTCGATGGGCTGCTACGCCTGCCACCTCGGGCCCGACGACCGCGACGGCAGCGCGCTGCCCGAGCCCACGCGCAAGCGCTTCGAGCGGCGCGAGGAGCTCCCGCCCGGCCCGCGCCTGCAGGGCCTCGGCGGCGTGCGCGACCCGAAGTGGATGTACGCGTGGCTCGCCGAGCCGCGCCACTACAACGCCGCGACGCGCATGCCCAACATGCGCTGGCGCGACGAGACGGGCGCGGACGGCAAGACCGTCGCGCGCACCGCGGACCAGCTCCGCGCCGACGTCGTCGCGTACCTGCTGGCCGACAAGAACCCCTCCTTCCTCGAGCGTCCCGTGCCCGACCCGGCCAAGGGCGTCCGTTGGAGCGAGGAGCACAACCTCGTCCTGACCGACTTCTGGATGGAGTGGTACGGCAAGACGAAGCCCGACCCGAAGGACCCGACGCGCAAGGTGCCGATGTCGGTCGAGGAGGCCGCGCTCGAGGCCAGCCGCCTGCGCGGCAACCCCGACGGCTTCGCGCGGATGCTCTCCGACGTCGGCCGCGGCCTCGTCCGCTTCCGCGGCTGCTTCGGCTGCCACAACATCGAGGGCTTCGAGCACGAGCAGCCGATCGGCAAGGAGCTGACCGCCGAGGGTTCCGTCGACGTCCACATGTTCGACTTCGGCCTGCTGGGCCACCCGACCGGCGACATGGAGATGACGCGCTGGTCGTGGATCGAGCGCAAGCTCGAGGAGCCGCGCGTGTACGACCGCGGCCGCTACAAGCCGCTGTGGAGCGACAAGCTCCGCATGCCGAAGTTCAACCTCCGCGAGGAGGAGCGCCAGGCGGTCACGTCGGTCGTGCTCGGCCTCGTCAAGGAGCCGATCAAGCCCGGCGCGAAGTACCCGTGGCCCGACGACATGAAGAAGGTCGCGGCCGGCCGCGCGGTGGTCGAGCGCTACGGCTGCAACCAGTGCCACACGCTCGAGGGCCGCTACGGCGTGCTGACCGCCGAGCAGCTCGACCGGGGCCTCGAGCTGTGGATGCTGCCGCCCAACCTGTACGGCCAGGGCAACCGCACGCCGGCCGACTGGCTGTTCCGCTTCCTCAAGCACCCGTTCGACGTCCGCCCGGGCGTGATCCAGCGCATGCCGATGTTCCGCCTCTCCGACGAGGAGGTCTCGGCGCTCGTGGACTACTTCCAGGCGCTCGCCGGCCGCAAGGACCGCCTCGACACCGACCCCGAGGACGCGCCGCTCGACGCGACGCCCTACCCCGAGCCCGTGTCGATCAAGGTCAAGGTCAAGCAGCCCGACGGCTCCAACGCCGAGCGGGAGCTCGTCGTGCGCAGCCAGGTCGAGGAGGCCAAGGCCCTCTTCGAGACGCTCAACTGCGTCAAGTGCCACCTGCCCAAGGGCACGCCGGGCGCCGACCCGAACGAGGGCGCGTCCGCGCCGCCCTTCACGCTGGCGCGCGAGCGCCTGCGCCGCGCGTGGATCGCGGACATGATCCACGACCCGCAGCGCCAGATCCAGGGCACCAAGATGCCCCAGTTCTGGGGCCTGAAGTCCAAGCGCCAGCGCAAGCCGGGCGACACGTACGACTTCACGTTCCCGCAGTTCCTCTGCGGCACGCGCGGCAAGGCCGACGCCACCAAGGACGACGTCGCCGAGTCGCAGATGGCGACGCTGGCGCGCTACCTGCGCTGGCACTACGCGGCGACGCCGGCCGAGCCGGCGGCGGGGAAGTGACCGCGATGTCGCGTCCCTCCCCCTCGGTGCGCCGCGACGCGGGCCTCGCCGTCCTCGGCGTGGTCGCGCTCGTCGTCGGGTACGGCACGTGGTTCCCGGCCGTCGTCGCCGCCGCGCTCGCGTGGCTGTGGTGGGGCCGGGCGCTCGGGATGGCGGCGATGTTCGCGCTCGCGGTGAGCGTGGCCGCGTGGGCGACGGAGAAGGACCGCGGGCCCGCGAAGACGACGAAGGCGGCCGCGGCCGCGCGCGTCGTCGGCGCGGAGGCCGGCTCGACGGAGGGGTGACGTGATGGCGCGCGGGGACGGCTCGGGAGCGGGGTGGTTCGCGGCGGCCGCGCTCCTCGCGCTCGTCGCCTGCGGGGACCAGAACGGTCCTCTGAACGAGCGCGGCGTGTGGAAGTACGCGCCGACCGCGGCCGACACGCGCCCGACCACCGCGGCGGTGGGGGCGGTGCCCGCCGAGGCGCCGCCCGCCGCCGCGCCCACGCCGGCGCCGGCGGCCCCCAAGCCCGCGCCCGCGCGCGCCCCGAGCGCGCCCGTGCGCGCCGGCGCCTACAAGGTCGTCGCGGTCGAGGGCGGCGGCACCGTCCGCGTGCGGTGCAAGCTCGCCGCCGCGGTGACGCTGCCGAAGGTGCCCGTGACCAAGGACACCGACCGCGGCTGCCACCACGACGGCCACGGCGCCATGGACAGCGAACGGCTCGTCTACGACGCCGCCTCGCTCGGGGTGGGCAACTGCCTCGTGCGCATCGTCAAGATCGACGCGGGCAAAGACTGGCCCGAGCCGATGCGGTCCGAGGACCGCGTCGCGACGATCGACCAGAAGGGCTGCGTGTACGTGCCGCACCTGCTCGCGGTGCGCACCGGCACGCAGATCGTGGTCCTCAACAGCGACGCCGCGGACCACAACATCCACGCCTACCGCGAGTCGATGGCGGACTCGACCTTCAACCTCGGCAGCCCGCCGGGCTCGAAGCTCGAGAACCAGGACGCGCTCCTCGAGCGCGCCGGCACCTACATCCTCAAGTGCGACATCCACCCCTGGATGAGCGGCCACGTCGTCGCCGCCCCGCACCCCTACTTCGACGTGACCGCCGCGCTCGACGACCCGCTGACCGGCCGCAAGGCGGGCGAGGCCGTGCTCACCGACGTGCCGCCGGGCACGTGGGAGCTCGAGCTCTGGCACGAGGGGACCGTCGAGACCGTCGTCCGCGACGGCGCCAAGGTCACCTCGGTGTCCTACTCGCCCGCGTTCACGCAGACCGCCACCGTGACGGTGCCGCCGGGCGGCACCGTCGAGCACACGTTCGTCGTCGAGGCGCGGTAGCCGCCCGCGCGCCCCCTGGAGTCCCGCCCGATGTCCCACGAGCGTCCGACGTCTCCGCCGCTCGCCCCGCCCGCGCCCGCGGGCGAGGGCCCGCTGGTGGACAACAAGCTCGTCCTCGGCTGGTTCGCGCTCTCCGCCGTGGGCATGGTCCTCGGGCCGCTCCTCGGCGTGCTCGCGTCGATGAAGCTGGACGACCCCGACCTGCTCGGCGGGATCCACTGGCTGCAGTTCGGGCGCCTGCGCATCGCGCACGTCAACTTCGTGATCTTCGCGGCGTTCACGCCGGCGATGTTCGGCCTCATGTGCCACGCGGTGCCGCGCCTGACCGGGCGGCCGCTCGTGGGGGCCCGGGCCGCCTGGGCGGCGCTCGTGATCATGGCGCTCGCGCTGGCCGTCGGCCTGCCGTGCCTGCTCTTCGGCTACCTCCAGCCGGTCGAGGCGGGCGAGCTGCCGATGGTCGTGGACGCGATGGCGACCCTCGTCTTCGTGCTCATGACGGGCGTCGTGCTCGGCACGGTCGCCAAGCGCAAGGAGAAGAAGCTCTACGTCGCGCTGTGGTACTGGGTCGCGTCCTTCGTCTGGACCGACGTCAACTACCTGCTGGGCGTGATCGGCCTCAACTTCGTCGCCAAGGGCACGACGAGCGCCGCGATGCACGGCTTCTACCTGCACAACGTGGTCGGCCTCTGGATCACCCCGGCGGGCGTCGGCGCCGCGTACTACCTGCTGCCGGTCGCGACGCGCACCACGCTGTTCAGCCACCGGCTCTCGCTCATCGGCTTCTGGGCGCTCGCGTTCTTCTACCCGATGAACGGCGTGCACCACTACATCTGGAGCCCGATCGCCGACTGGGCGCAGACGATCGCCATCGCGTCGTCGATGATGCTCATCCTGCCCGTGTGGGCGTTCTGCGCGAACATGTGGGGCACGATGCGCGGCCAGTGGCCGAAGTTCGCCGGCCCCGGCAACCACGTCATCAAGATGACGATGTTCGGCGCGGTCTGGTACCTGATCACCTGCTTCCAGGGGCCGACGGAGGCCCTGCGCGGCATGCAGGCGCTCACGCACTTCGGCGACTACAACGTCGGCCACGCGCACTCCGCGGTGTTCGCGGTGTTCGCCATCTGGGCCGTGGCGAGCGGCTACCTCTGCGTCCCGCGCGCCTCCGGCCGCGAGCTGTGGTCGAACAAGCTCGCGTCGTGGACGTACTGGCTCGAGATCTTCGGCTTCACGATCATGTTCTGCGTGCTGTCGGTGTCGGGCCTGCAGCAGGGTGCGATGCTCCAGAACGGGCAGCTGCCGTGGATCGACACGGTGGACTCGATCCGTCCGCTGTGGATCGCGCGCACCTTCGGCGGGACGCTGATGGACGTCGGCCTCGCCTTCTACACCCTCAACCTCGCGATGACGGCCAAGCGCGGCAAGCGCGCCAAGCCCGCGGCGGACGCCCCCGCCGCGGCCTACTAGGAAGGAACCGGAGGTCCCCATGCTGTCCAAGCTCGAGTCCCCCGGCGCCGCGGCCCTCCTCGCGGGCGTGGTCTGCTACGCCTTCGCGTTCACGGCCACGATCTTCCTCCCCGCGACCCTGACCAACGCCGACGACCCGGTCGTCGTCGGCGTGGACGGCGTCAAGCGCGACGTCCCGGCCTACACGGCCGAGCAGCAGAAGGGCCGCGAGTCGTACGGCAAGCAGGTCTGCTTCCACTGCCACAGCCAGTTCGTCCGCCCCGTCAACGAGGAGGACAAGCGGTTCGGCCCGGTGTCGCAGACCGGCGAGTACGCGTGGGACCTGCCGCACTACTTCGGCACGCGGCGCACCGGCCCCGACCTCCACCGCGAGGGCGGGCTGCGCACCGACGACTGGCACCTCGCGCACCTCTACAACCCGCGCTTCACGGTGCCGCTGTCGGTGATGCCGGGCTTCACGTGGCTGTTCCGCGACAACCCCGCGGCCGGCGACGTGCGCGAGGCGCTGTCGCTGCTCGACACGAACGGCGACGGCGTGATCTCGACCAAGATCGGCGACGACGGCGGCGCGCCGCCCGAGGCGCTGGCCGAGCGCGTGCGCCGGGCCCGCGTCCTCGTCGAGAACCAGGACCCGCTGACGCGCATCGACCGCCGCGGCGTGCGCCCGGTCGGCAAGGGCGTCGTGGACTCGTACGCGTTCACGGAGGAGGCGGAGGCCGGCGACGGCCTCGTCACCGACTACGACGGCGGCGAGCTGCCCGACGACGAGGCCCGCGCGCTCGTGACCTACCTCCAGCGCCTCGGCACGACCATCGGCATGTGGCGCAAGCCGGTCCTCGCCGGGACCCCGCCGCGCCCGTCGCCCTTCGACGACGCGTCGCCGCGCCCGCGCATGTCGGACGCGATGCGCGTGCACGGCTTCCACGCCTCCGACGCCAAGCGCGTCGAGGAGGCGGTGAAGGCGCGCGCGGCCTACGCGAAGGCCGTCGCCGCGTGGGACGCCGAGAACCCGCTGCTGGCCCAGCGCATCGGGAAGGGCCGCGAGCTCTACCAGCGCCACTGCGTCGGCTGCCACGGCGAGGAGGGGCGCGGCAACGGCCCCGCGGCCCGCTTCCTGCTGGTCCGCCCCCGCGACTTCACGCTGGGCAAGTTCAAGTTCCGCAGCACGCCGGTGGGCACGCTGCCCCTCGACGGGGACCTCTACCGCGCGCTCTTCCGCGGCCTGCCCGGCTCGTCGATGCCTTCGTGGCGCGAGCTCGCCGACGAGCAGCTCTGGCTCCTCGTGGACTACGTCAAGTCGCTCTACGAGGGGGAGAAGGGCTTCAACGACCGCACGAAGGTCACGCCGACGTCGCCCGAGCGCTTCGACCCCGAGCCGTCGCGCGAGGTGATGCGTGGGCGGGCCGTGTTCCTGTCGAGCGCGGCGCAGTGCTACAACTGCCACGGCCTCGAGGGGCGCGCGGACGGCCCGGGCTGGAACACGACGACGTCGGACTGGGGTGGCGTCGTCCGCCCCCGCGACTTCCGGCCGCGCATCACGGCCGCCGACGCCGACGAGCTCTACGCCCTCATGGGCCGCAAGCTCGAGCGCCTCGTGGGCGCGACCGCGTGGACGACGCTCTCGCAGGCCGAGGGCTGGAAGGCGCTCGCGCCGAAGGACGACGCGACGCGCCAGGCGTTCGTGAAGTTCCTCCTCGGCGACGGGGCCCGCGTCCGGGACGTCCTCGGCGAGGACGCGGTGAAGGCGGCGTTCGGCGACCGGTTCGAAGCGCTGTTCAAGCGCGGCGACGACCCGCTCGACGAGGTCCGGATGGCCACCGCGACGGAGAAGGACCAGCCCGCCCTGCGCATGCGCAACGGCGTCACGGCCTCCGACCTCTACCGCGTGGTCATGAACGGCATCGAGGGCACGGGCATGAAGGCCACGTGGGACGTCTTCTGGTCGATGGAGGACCCCAAGCTCGAGTGGCACAAGTCGCTGGGCCGCCAGGACAAGCGCTCGAACCCGGTGCAGGTCAACGGCAAGGACGTCAAGCTCTCCGTCGTCACGAAGGACCCGCGCCTCAAGGAGGCCGGCGTCTACGAGAAGACGAACGAGAAGGGCGAGGTCGAGGAGTGGATCAAGCTCCAGCCGGGCGACGACTGGGCGCTGGTGCACTACCTCCAGTGGCTCCTCTGCGTCCCGCGCGAGCGGTCGGGGAACTGACCGGTCCGACTCACGAGCCGACGACGTCGGGGCGGCGGGTCCGGGCCGGGCCCGTCGCGCGGCGCCGTGGCGGTCCCACGCGCGCCGCGTGGCGTCGTCGGCGCCGCGGCGCGGCGCCGGGACGCGCGGTCTTCGCGGTCGGCGCGCGCCCGGGAGCCGACGCGCTCAGCGCGCCGCGGCGGTCGCGGGCGTCGCCTCGAGCAGCGACATCGCGTGCGCGGCCGCCAGCTCGAGGTCGGGGCACGCCGCCGAGGGGTCGTCGCCCGAGAGGACGTGGGCGGCGACGAGCTCGCGGTAGCGCGCCGGCGTGACGCCCGCCAGCACGAGGCGACGTCCGCGCCGCTCGAGCTGGCGGGCGAGCGGGCGCAGCTCGTCGAGCGCGTCCGCGTCGAGCGACTCGACGGCCGAGAGGTCGAGCACCACGACCCGCGTCGTCGGCTCGAGGTCGTCGGCCCACGCGCCGAGGTCGGGGAACCGCGCGCGACGGCCCGCGCGGCCCGCGCGCGTCGCGATGTGGTAGACGGCGACGCCCGGCGGGAGCGCGAGGTGCAGCGTGCCGCCGAAGTCGCGGTCCGACTGCGCGGACGCGATCGGGCGCCACAGGTCCACGAGCACGATCCACGCGAGGAAGAGCACCGCCGGCACCATCGACCACGCCGGCGCGAGCCGCATCGCCACGGTGCCCAGCCCGGCGCCGAACGCGAAGCTCGCGAGGATCGTCACGAGCAGCATCAGCCGCCAGCCCGTCGCGAAGGCGCCCTGGTCCTTGACGGGCTGCGCCCCCGAGAGGCGGCGCAGCGTCCAGATCGCCGTCTCCATCCCGAGGTCGGTCAGCACGCCCGTCACGTGCGTCGTGCGCACGACGCCGCTGCTGATGCGCGTGATCGTGGCGTTCTGCAGACCCATCGCGAACGCGGGCAGCAGCGAGAGCCACACCTCCGCCGTGTCGCTGTCGATCTCCCCCAGCACCTTCCAGTCCACGCCGACCGCGAACGCGGCGAGCACCATCGCCTCGATCGCCATCGGCAGCACGTACACCGACGGCCAGTGGCGACGGTGGGCCAGCTCGGTCAGGAACCCGGACAGGGCCGCGCCGGCGCCGAACGCCGCGAGCACCGCCACGAGGAAGCCCGCGGTGCCGAAGTCGCCCGCGGCGACGTCGAGGCCGACCTGCGAAGCCGTCCCCGACACGTGGCTCGTCACGTGCCCGACCGTCAGGATCGTCAGCGCGTTCGTGTAGCCCGCCACCCACGACAGCGTGATCGCGAGCCGCGACTGGGCCTGGAACGAGTGGGCCTGCGAGACGAACATCGGGGCGGTCGGCTCCGTGGGACGCCGTGCGACGAGGCGACGAGGGCCGACAGGGCGCCCTCGGGACGGTGCACGCCGTCCGGCGGGTCGACGGGGTCCAAGGTCCCTCGATACCACGGGTCGGACGCCGCCGGTGCCGACCGTAGGGGCGGGGCCGCCGGGGGCACCCGGCGGACCCGCCGTCGGCGCCGCGCGGCGGACGACCCGCGTCCCCGTGCGGAATCCCGGGAACCCGACGCGGACGCGCCGCGTCCGCTCGGGACCGGGAGGTCTCCCCGCGCCGCGCGTCCGTCTGGCCGGGCGGGCCGCCGGGGGTACAGTCCCCGGTCTTCCCGCCCCGTCCCCCGTCCCCGAGAGGGCTCTTCCCGATGCGTCGTCTCTCCGTGCTGGCGGCGGGCCTCGCCGTCCTCGTGCTGCCGGTGCTCCCCGCGCGCGCCGAGGAGAACGTCAAGGCCCACGAGCAGGTCGAGTTCGCCCGCGACCAGGTCTACCCCGCGCTCGTCAACATCTCCGTCGTGTCGCTCGGCTACTCGGGCGGCCGCACCGAGCGCTTCCCGTCGGCGGGCAGCGGCGTCATCGTCAGCCCCGCGGGCCACGTCCTGACCAACTACCACGTGGCGGGGGACTCCTCGAGCCTCGTGTGCCGCCTGCCGAGCAAGGAGGCGATCGAGGCCGAGGTCGTCGCCCACGACCCGCTCACCGACCTCTCGGTACTGCGGCTCAAGCTCGAGACGCGCAAGGACAAGAACCTCCCGATCCCGTTCGCCCGCATCGGCGACTCGAGCAAGCTCGCGGTCGGCGAGCCGGTGCTCGCGATGGGCAACCCCCTCACGCTCTCGTCGTCGATGACGCTCGGCATCGTCGGCAACCCGAGCCGCGTGTTCACGTCGTTCACGGGCTCGGACATGGACGAGATGGACCTCGGCGACGGCCAGGTCACCGGCCTCTTCACGCGGTGGATCCAGCACGACGCGCTGATCCTGCCCGGCAACAGCGGCGGCCCGCTCGTCAACCTCCGCGGTGAGGTCGTCGGCATCAACGAGCTCGGCGGCTCGGGCGTCGGCTTCGCGATCCCGAGCAACCTCGCGTCGCACGTCCTCAACCAGGCGCTCACCTACGGCGAGGTGCGCCGCGGCTGGTTCGGCGTCACGCTCTACCCGGTCGAGAAGATGGGGCGCCGCAACGGCGTCCTCGTGTCCTCCACGCAGCCCGGCGGCCCGGCCGACAAGGCGGGCGTCGTCCCCGGCGACGTGATCCTGTCCCTCGACGGCCGTCCGGCCGACGCCGTCTACTTCGAGGACGTCCCGACCCTGTACAAGGCGATGGCCGACTTCCAGGCCGGCCAGGTCGTCACCGTGCGCGTGCTGCGCAACGGCAAGGAGGAGAAGGACCTCCCCGTCACCGTCGTGCGCATGGAGAAGTACCTCGGCGACGAGCACGAGGTGCGCCCGCTCGGCCTCTCGGTCCGCGAGATCACGGGCCCGATGGCGCTGTTCCGCCGCTGGGAGGACAAGGACGGCGTCCTCGTCACCGGCGTGCGCCCCGGCTTCCCCGCCGACGACGCCAAGCCCGGCGCGCAGGGCGGCGACGTCATCCGCGAGCTCGACGGGAAGAAGGTCACCGACTTCGCCTCGTTCAAGGCGATCGCCGACGCGCTGGGCAAGCGCGCGGGGATCCGCGTGCGCATCCGCCGCGGCAACGACGACATCGTCACGGTCTTCGACACAAGCAAGAAGCCGCCGGAGAGCCTCGGCGCGGAGCTCCCCAAGGCGTGGCTCGGCGTCCAGACGCAGGTCGTGACGCCCGACGTCGCCACCGCGCTCGGCGCGAAGGACCTGCGCGGCTTCCGCGTGACGCAGGTCTACCCCGGCACCGAGGCCGCCAAGGCGGGCATCAAGGTCGGCGACGTCCTCACGGCGATGAACGGCTCCGAGCTCAAGGCGTCGCGCATCCAGGACGCCGAGGTGCTCCGCCGCCGCGTCGAGGCGATGTCGGTGGGCGAGAGCGCGAAGTTCAAGCTCGTCCGCGACGGCGCTGCCGTCGAGGTCGACGTCGTGCTGCAGGAGACGCCCAACGCCGCGGCGGAGGCCAAGTCGGCCGCCGACGCCGACCTCGAGTACAAGGTCCGCTCGATCGTGTTCTTCGACCGCGTCGAGAACCGCTGGCCCGCCGACCAGGGCGGCGTGATCGTGACCGAGGCCACGCGCGGCGGCTGGGCCAACCTCGCCGGTCTCCAGGGCGGCGACCTGATCCTGCGCATCCAGGAGGAGGCCGTCGACGGCATCCCCGCCTTCGAGGCCATGACCAAGAAGCTCAAGGAGGCGAAGCCCGAGATCGTCTCCGTGTTCGTGCGGCGCGGCTACCGCACCGCCTACGTGTTCATCCAGCCCCGCTGGAAGGAAGGGAAGTGACTCCCGTGAAGCTCTCGGCCCTCCTCGCCGCCCTCGCGCTCGCGATCCCGGCGGCCCCGCTCGCGCTCGCGGGCGGCGAGCCCGACTACGCCGCGCTGCTCGAGCAGAAGGCGCCGTCCGTCGTGACGGTGAAGTTCGTGCTCAAGATGCGCATGTCGATGGGCGGCCAGACGCAGGACGACGAGCAGAACGCCGACGCCCGCGGCGTCGTCGTGGATCCGTCGGGCCTCGTCATGCTCGCCAACGACTCCTTCGAGGGCGGGATGGGCATGCTCCGCTCGATGATGCGCCGCCGCGGCGGGGCGGGCATGGACGTCTCGGCGACGCCGACCGACGTGAAGGTGATGTTCGGCAGCGACGCGAAGGAGCACGACGCCGTCGTGGTCGCGCGCGACACCAACCTCGGGCTCGCGTTCGTGCAGATCCTCGCCCCCGAGGGCACGCTCGCCGCGGTGGACCTCGGCAAGACCGTCGAGCCCAAGGTGGGCCAGACGGTCGTCGGCGTCACGCGCAAGTCGCGCGGGTTCGACTCCGCCGCGGTGTTCGAGCGCGCGATCGTGACCGGCCGCATCGAGAAGCCCCGCGCCATGTGGGCCCTCTCGGGCGAGGCCACGCTGGGCGTCCCGATGTACGACGCCGACGGCAAGGTCGTCGGCGTGCCCGTGCGCCAGCAGGGCGTCGAGGGCGCCGACGAGGGCGGCGGCCCCATGGGCGGGCTCGGCGCGCTGCTCGGCGGCGCCGGCGGCAACCAGGGCGTGTTCCTCCTCGCGCACGACGCGGTGACGCGCGCGCTCGAGCAGGCCAAGAAGCGCGTCCCCGAGGCCGTCGAGAAGGCGAAGGCCTCCAAGGAGGCGAGCAAGCCGGCCGAGGGCCCCGACGGCGCGAAGCCGCCCGAGACGCCGACGACGCCGGACGCCCCCAAGGCGCCGGAGCAGCCGAAGTGACCGCGCGGCGGCGGACCGCGGGCGGGATCGCGCTCGCGTCCGTCGCGGCGCTCCTCGCGTCCGCCGCGCCCACCCGCGCGGCGGACGCGCCGTCCCCCGCGCCCGCGGGCGCCCGGGACGCGGGGCCTCAGCCCGACCTCGAGGCCGTGCTCGCGCGCGTCGCCCCGGCGGTCGTGACCGTGCAGTTCCTGCTGCGCTACGAGGGCGGCTTCGAGACGACCGACTGGGCGCACGGCGTCGTCGTGGACCCGTCGGGGCTCGTGCTCCTCGCCAGCGGCAACGTCGGCGGCGGCGACGCGAAGCTGGCCGACGTGAAGGTGCTCCTCGGGGCCGACCCGAAGGAGTGGCCGGCCGTGCTCGTCGCCCGCGACTCGACCCTCGACCTCGCCTACGTGCAGGTGCTCGGCGACGAGGGGCGCCCGTTCGCCCACGTGGACCTCGACGCGGCGGCGGCCCGCAAGCCCGAGCCGCGGCTGGGCGAGCCGCTGTGCGGCGTGACGCGCACCGGCCGCGCCTTCGACTACGCGCCGTCGGTGCGGCGCCTCTACTTCACGACGCGCATCGAGGCCCCCCGTCGCATGTGGGACTTCGCGGGCGAGTTCGGCGAGGCCGGCCTGCCGGTCTTCGACGCCACCGGCCAGCCCGTCGCCGTGCTCTCGCGCCAGTCGGGCACCGAGGGCGCCGACGAGGGCGGCGGCTCCTCGACCGACACCTTCGCGCTCCCGCTCTCGACGGTGGTCAAGAGCCTCGAGCAGGCGCGCAAGCGCGTGCCCGAGGCGGTCCGCAAGGCGGCGGAGGCGCGCAAGGACGGCGAGGCCCGGGGCGACGCCGAGCCGGCGAAGCCGGCGCCCGACGCGGCGCCGGGCGGCGAGAAGCCGGGCGGGCGCTGAGGCCGTCGCGCCCACGCGCCGACGCGGTCGGGGCCGCGCCGGCGCGCCGCGGGCACGTCGGAGCGGCTCCGCGGCCGCCGTCTCGGCGGCGGCGCCGGCCCCGTAGAATCGCGGGCCCGGAGGTCCTGATGCCCCGCCCGCTCCTCGCGCTCGCCTTCGTCCCGACGCTCGCGCTCGTCAGCGCGCCCGCGCGGGCGGCCGACGCGCCCGCCGCGCCCGTCGCCGACGCGGCCCTGCCGTCGTCGGCCCTCCTCGAGCGCGTGGCCCCTGCCGTCGTCTCGGTCAAGCTCGTGCTCCGCGGCGACGAGCACGAGTTCACGCACGAGGCGGTCGGCGCGGTCGTGGACCCCTCGGGGCTCGTGGTGCTCGCCAACGACCACCTCGGCTCCGACGACCAGAAGGCGAGCGACGTCAAGGTCACCTTCGGCAACGACCCGAAGGAGCACGAGGCGGTCGTCGTCGCGCGCGACTCCGTGCTCGGGTGGGGGTGGCTGCAGGTGCTCGGCCTGTCGGGCCCCGTCGCGGCCGTGGACCTCTCGAAGGACGCGGCGCCCTCGCTCGGGCTCGACCTCCGCTCGTTGTGGCGCGTCGGCCGGGGCTTCGACTTCGCCCCCGTCGTCAGCCGCCACTACGTGAGCGCGCGCGTCGAGAAGCCGCGCGCGATGTGGGTCGCCTCCGGCGACACGGTGCCGCTCGGCATGCCGCTCTTCGACGGCGCGGGCGCGGTCGTGGGCCTGACGGCGTCGCAGGAGTCGAGCGAGGGCGACGAGGACGGCACGTCGTCGTCCACGTTCCTGCTCCCGATCGCCGACGCGCGCCGCAGCCTCGAGCAGGCCAAGAAGCGCGTGCCCGACGCGGTCGAGAAGGCGAAGGCGTCCAAGGATGCCGGGAAGAGCGAGCCCGAGGCGCCCAAGGAGCCCGCGCCCGCCGGGATGGACGGCGGCGCTGCGCCCGGAGCCGGCAAGTGAGCGCGCGCCGGGCGCTCGCCGCGGCGCTGCTCGCCCTCGCGCCCCTCGTCGTCGCCGGGCGCGCGAGCGCCGGCGAGGCCGACCCGGCCGAGCGGCTCGCGCAGGCCGTCGCGCCCGCGGTGGTGCCGTTGCGCGGCGTCGCCGTGGTGAGCGCGACGCTCAACGGCCAGGAGCTCTTCCCCGCGCAGGAGGAGGACTCCGAGACGCGCGGCGTCGTCGTGGACCCCTCGGGGCTGCTCGTCGTCGGCGTCGAGCTCCACATGATCCGGGCGCTCGAGGCGAAGATGCCGGGGCTCTCGGTCTCGGTGGACATCCGCCGCATCGAGGTGCAGCTGCCCGGCGAGACGAAGGACCGTCCCGCCGTGCTCGTCGCGCGCGACGCGACCTACGGGCTCGCGTTCGTGCAGGTGCTCGACCTGGGCGAGCAGAAGCTCGCCGCGGTGGACCTCGCCGACGCGCCGGAGCCCGCGGTGGGCGCGACGCTCTGGGGCGTCTCGCGCCTGCGCCGCGGCTTCGACCACGCGGTCAAGGTGGAGCGCACCCACGTGATCGGCGCGGTCGAGCAGCCGCGCCGCGCGCTGCTCCTCGACGGGGACGTCTCCGACCACGGGACCTTCCTCTTCGACGCCGCCGGTCGCGCCGTCGGCATGTACGCCGTGCAGCTCGGCGCGGAGGGCGTCGAGCCCGGCGACGAGGGCGACGGGTCGGGACGCGCGATCGTGCTCTCGCCCGCCGTGCTCCGTGCGGCGACCGAGGCCGCGCGCAAGAAGGTGCCCGAGGCCGTCGCCAAGGCGAAGGAGGCCAAGCCCGAGCCCGCGACGGCGGGGGACGGGGCGCCGGCCCCGGACGCCCCGAAGGCCCCGGCGCCCGACGCGCCCAAGGAGCCGGCGCCCGCGCGCTGACCCGACGTCGCCATGCCTTGGGAGCTCGTCGCCGTCGGCTTCGCGGGGTCGCTGCACTGCCTCGGGATGTGCGGCGGCTTCGCGCTCGCGCTCGACCGCCCCTCGAAGGGGCTCGCGCGCCGGGTGCTCGCGCAGGCCGCGTTCCTCCTCGGCAAGGCGTGCACGTACGTCCTGCTCGGCGCGCTGGTCGGGATCGCGGGCGGCGCCTTCGTCCGCTCGGGCGTCGTCGCCTCCGCGCGGGCCGTGCTCGCGGTCGTCGCGGGCACGCTCATGGTCGTGGCCGGCCTCCAGA
Source organism: Planctomycetota bacterium (assembly GCA_020851795.1). Lineage (GTDB taxonomy): Bacteria > Planctomycetota > PLA2 > PLA2 > JAEUHO01 > JAEUHO01. Next base: position 18,290 of record JADZCA010000078.1, read on the forward strand.
TCGCCGGGTTCCTGCGCGAGCTGCCGCTCTCGCGCTTCTTCGCCCCGACGTCGGCGTACGGGCGCGCGGTGCACGCGGTCGCGGAGGCACGCGGCCCCGCCGCGCCCTTCGCCATGGGCGCGCTCACGGGGCTGCTGCCGTGCCCGCTCGTCTGGTCGTTCCTCGTCGCCGCGCTCGGCACCGGCTCGGTGCTGGCCGCGATGGGGACGATGGCGGTGCTCGGCCTGACGTCGATGCCCGCGCTCGTCCTCGTCGTCGCGACGGGCGCCATCGTGTCGCCGCTCGTCCGCCGCCGTGCGGTGCGCGTCGCGGGCGTCGTCGTCGTGCTGCTCGGCGTCGTGACGTTCCTGCGGGGCGTCGCGCCGCACCTCGCACACCGTCTCCTGCCCCACGTCGGCATGTCGTGAGCGTCGCCCCGGGGCCCGCGGCGGAGCCCTTCTGCGACCACTGCGGGCTGCCCGCGGGGCGCGCGCGCCACGAACGCCTGCTCGACGGCGCCCTTCGGCGCTTCTGCTGCGTCGGCTGCGGGATCGCGTGGCGGCTGGGCCGCGGCGCGGGCGGCGAGGGCGGGTCGGAGAGCGCGTCGTTCCTCGCGCGGGTCGGCCTCGGCGTCGTCGGCTCGATGCTCGTGATGCTCGTCGCGTGGGTGCCCTACCTCGACCCGTCGGCGGCCACCGACGAGTACCGCCGCTTCGCGCCGTGGGCGACGCTCGCCGCCGCGACGCCGGTGGTGCTCGTGCTCGGCGTGCCCTACCTCTGGAACGCCGTCGCCGGGCTGCGGCGCGGGCGCGTCGGCGCCGACCTCCTCGTCGGGCTCGGGATCGCCGCGGCCTTCGTCGCGTCGGTCGTCTCGCTCGCGGCGGGGCGCCCCGACGCGCTCTACCTCGACACGGCCGCGGGCCTCGCGACCCTCGTGACGGTGGGGCGGTGGATCGAGGCGTCGGCGAAGGAGCACGCGGCCCGTCGCCTGCGCGAGCTGCTCTCCGACGCCGAGCGCCCGGCGCAGCGGCTCGCGCCCGGCGCCGGGATCGCCGACCCCGGGCGCCCCGAGCGCGTCCGCGCGAGCGCGCTCGCGGTGGGCGACCGCGTGCTCGTGCGGCCCGGCGAGCGCGTGCCCGCCGACGGCGTCGTCGAGGAGGGGCGCGCGCTGCTCGACGAGGCCGCGCTCACGGGCGAGCCGCTCCCGCGCGCGGTCGCGCCCGGCGCCGCGGTCGCTGCGCCCGCCATCCCCACCGACGGCCCGCTCGTCGTGCGGACCACGGCCGTCGGGGGCGACACCCGGATCGGCGCGGTCGCGGCGGTGCTCGCCAAGGCCCGGGCGGAGCGCACGCCCGTCGAGCGCCTCGCCGACCGCGCGTCGGCGGCCTTCGTGCCCGCGGTCGTCGTCGTCGCGGCGTTCGTGCTCGTCCGCGCGCTCCTCGGAGGCGAGGACGCCGCGGCCGCGTCGCTGCACGCGCTGTCGGTGCTCGTCATCGCGTGCCCGTGCGCGCTCGGCATCGCGGTCCCGCTCGCGGTCACCGCGGCGCTGGGCCGCCTCGCCGAGCGGGGCGTGCTGGTCCGCAGCGGGCTCGCGCTCGCGGGGCTGCCGCGCGTGCGCGTCGTGGCGTTCGACAAGACGGGCACGCTGACCGAGGGCCGTCCCGACGTCGAGCGCGTCGAGACGGTGGGGGGGGCGACGCCGCAGGCCGTGCTCGCGCTCGCGGCCGCGGTCGAGGCCTCCAGCGAGCACGCGATCGCGCGCTCGCTCGTCGCGGCGGCGCGGCGCGAGCGGGTCGAGGTGCCGCGGGCCCTCGACGTGCACGTCGTCGCCGGGCGCGGGGTCGAGGGCACGGTCCTGCGCGCCGACGGCGCGACGACGCGCGTGCGCGTGGGCAGCGCGGCGTGGATCGGGGGCGACGACGACGGCGGGCGCACGACGACCGTGATCGTGGAGGCCGACGGCGCAGCGGTGGGGCGCGTGCGGCTCTCCGACCGCCTGCGGCGCGACGCGCGGGCGGCGGTGGACGGGCTGCGTCGCGAAGGGCTGTCGCTCGCGATCCTGTCGGGCGACGCCGAGGGTGCGGTCGCCGAGGCGGCGCGGGCGCTCGACGTGGCGGCGCCGGACGCCCGCGCGGGGTGTCTGCCGGCGGAGAAGGTCGAGGCGGTGGCCGAGCTGCGCCGGCGTCACGCCGGGCCCGTGGCGTTCGTGGGCGACGGGCTCAACGACGCCCCCGCCCTGGCCGCCGCCGACCTCGGGATCGCGGTGGGGTCGGGGACCGACCTCGCGCGCGAGACGGCCGACGTGAGCCTGCTCGGCGAGGACCTGACCCGGCTCCCGGGGGTGTTCCGGGTCGCGCGGCGCACGCGGCGCGCGGCGCTGCTCAACCTCTTCTGGGCGTTCGTCTACAACGCGGTGGGGGTGGTCTGGGCCGTGGTCGCCCCGATGCCCCCGGTGTTCGCGGCCTTGGCGATGGTCGTGTCGAGCCTCTGCGTGATCGCGGCGTCGGCCCACCTGCGGTCGGTGCTGCCCGACGACCTCGCCCCCCGCGGCCCGTCCGCCCCGACGGGGGGCGTGGCGATTCCGGGATCGCGTCCCCTCGGCTAGGATAGGAGCCCGATGATGGTGGTCGGCGCGAGCCTGCACACAGTCCTGTTCCTCAGCGCGGGCCTCATGGGCCTCGCCGCGTGGTTCGTGTACCTGTGGGCGGTCCGGACGGGGCAGTTCCGCAACGTCGAGGAAGCCGCCGAGCACGTCGTCCACCAGGACGACCGGGACTGAGGGCCGCCTCGCGGCCGACGGAGGTCTTTGCGATGAGCGCGGACGCCCACGACGAGCATCACGTCCACGTCTACGAGACGTCGGGCATCGCCGAGGGGAACGCGCGCGTCCCGATCTGGGTGACCGCCGCGATCGTCTCGCTGTTCGCGTTCTTCGGCTGGTACGTGTGGAGCCAGTGGTCCGCCCAGCCGAGCTCCGCCCACGTCACGAAGTGACGCACTCGCGGGGGGCCGTCCCCCGCGTCGGCCGCCGGATCGTCGGGTCGCTTGGCGGTCGGGTCGGCCGGATGCGCTTGCACCGGGCCCCCCTCTCCGGTAGGGAGGGGCCGTGGACGTCCCGCCGCCGCCTCCCGCGCCTCCGCGTCGCCGGTCCGGTGGGGTCCGTCGATTCGCCGCTGTCGCGGCGTGCGCGGTCGCGGCGCTGCTCGCCGCGTGCGGGGACCGGGGGGAACGCGCGGACCTCCTCCGCCTCGGCCACTTCCCCAACCTCACGCACGCGCAGGCGCTCGTCGCCCGCCACCGCGCGCGCGGGGGCGACGCCTGGCTCGACCGCCAGCTCGGCGTGACGGTCGAGTGGCGCGTCTACAACGCGGGCCCCGGGGCGATGGAGGCCTTGCTCTCGGGCGAGCTCGACGCGACGTGGGTCGGCCCGAACCCCGCGCTCAACGCCCACGTCCGCTCGCGGGGCGAGGAGGTCCGCGTCGTCGCGGGGGCGACGTGGGGCGGCTCGGCGCTGGTCGTGCGCGCCGGCGCGGGCGTGACGTCGGCCGCCGACCTGCGCGGCAAGGTCGTCGCGACGCCGCAGCTGGGCAACACGCAGGACGTCGCCTGCCGCGACTGGCTGCTCGGCCACGGCCTGCGCGCGCCGGTCGCGGGCGGCGGCGACGTGGACGTGCGGCCGACCGCCAACCCCGAGATCCTCAGCCTGTTCCTGCGCGGCGATCTCGCGGCGGCGTGGACCGTCGAGCCGTGGGTGAGCCGCCTCGAGACCGAGGGGGCCGGGACGCTCCTCGTCGACGACCGCGAGAGCGTCACGACCGTGCTGGTGACGACGCGGCGCGCGCTCGAGGGGCGTCGCGACCTCGTGCGGCGGCTCGTCGCCGCCAACGACGAGCTGTGCCGCTGGATCGCGGCGCACCCGACCGAGGCGCAGGCGGCGGTGCGCGACGAGCTCGCGGCGCTGACGCGGGTCGAGACGTCGGCGGCGGTGCTGGCGCGCGCCTGGCCCCGGCTCGCCTTCCGCAGCGACGTGGACCGCGCGGCGTTCGACGCGTTCGCGGCCGCGGCGACGCGGACCGGCCTGATGGAGCGCGCGCCCGACCTGTCGCGCCTCGTGGAGCGGCCGTGAGCGGCTCCGTCGACCGCGAGCTGTCGCCGGCGCCGCCGCTCAAGCTCTCGCTGCGCGGGGTGCGCAAGTCCTACGTGGGCCGCGCGGGGCCCGTGCTCGCCGTGGACGGCATCGACCTCGACGTGTCCGAGGGCGAGTTCGTCTGCCTCGTGGGGCCCAGCGGCTGCGGCAAGTCCACGCTCCTCTCGCTGGTCGCGGGCCTCGAGCGTCCCGACGGGGGTGCGGTGCTCGCCGACGGCAAGCCCGTCGTCGGCCCGGGCCGCGAGCGGACGATGATGTTCCAGGAGCACGCGCTGTTCCCGTGGCGCACCGTCGAGGGCAACGTCCGGTTCGGGCTCGAGCTCAAGGAGGGCCTCGACCGCGCCACGCGCGGCGAGGTGGCCGAGCACTACCTCCGCCTCGTCGGGCTCGAGGGCTTCCGCCGCGCGTGGGTCCACGAGCTCTCGGGCGGGATGCGCCAGCGCGTCGCGCTCGCGCGGGCGCTCGCGCCCAACCCGCGCGTGCTCCTCATGGACGAGCCGTTCGCCGCGCTCGACGCGATGAGCCGCGAGCGGCTCTACGAGGACCTCCAGCGCATCTTCGCCGCGCGCAGGACGACGGTGCTCTTCGTCACGCACAACGTGCGCGAGGCGGCCTGCCTCGGCGACCGCATCGTCGTGATGTCGGCGCGGCCCGGCCGCGTCGTCGGCGAGGTGCGGGTCGCGCTCCCGCGGCCCCGCGACATCAACCGGAGCGACGTCGTCGAGCACGCGCGCGAAGTCACGCGCCTCCTCTCGGTCCCCGCGGGGGCGGCGTCGTGAGGCGGCTCGCGGCCCGAGCCGCCTTCGTCGGCCTCGCGCTCGGCGCGTGGCAGGTCGCCTCGTCGCTCGCCACGAGCCGCGTCCTCCTCCCGCCGCCCGCCGACGTGCTGGCGTGGGTCGGGCGCGCCGCGGCCGACGGCACGCTGGCGGCGTCGGCGCTGGTGACGCTCCGGCGGCTCGCGGTCGGCTACCTGCTCGGGCTCGCCGTCGGGCTCCCGCTCGGCGTGCTCTGCGCGCGCTGGCGCCTCGCGGAGGACACGGTGGGGCTCGCCGCCGTCGGCGTGCAGTCGCTGCCGAGCGTGTGCTGGGCCCCGCTCGCGATGCTCTGGTTCGGCGCGAACGAGCGCGCGATGCTCTTCATCGTGCTCATGGGGACGGTGGGCTCCATCGTGCTCGCGACGGCGCACGGGATCCGCTCGGTGCCGTCGATCTACGCGCGCGCGGCGCGCACGATGGGCTCGAAGGGCCTGCACACCTGGACGAGCGTCATCGTGCCGGCGTCGATGCCCGCGGTCGTCGCGGGGATGAAGCAGGCGTGGGCGTTCGCCTGGCGCTCGCTGATGGCCGCCGAGATCTACGTCGTCGTCGCGGGGCACGCGGGCCTCGGGCTCCTGCTCCACTACGGGCGCGAGTTCCACGCGATGGACCAGGTGCTCGGCGTGATCCTGCTCATCGTGACGCTTGGCGTCGCGTTCGACCGCCTCCTCTTCGCGCCGGTCGAGGCGGCGCTCCACCGGCGGTGGGGGACGGGGCGCACCCCGTGAGCGGCGGCGACGAGGTGCGGCGCGTCGTCGTGGGCGACCCGCTCGGGCTGCACGCGCGCCCCTGCGCGTCGCTCGCCGCGCTCGTGCGCCGCCACGCGCCGGCGCGCCTCGTCGTGCGCCACCGCGGCCAGCAGGCCGACGGGGCCCACGTGATCGACCTGCTCGTGCTCACGGTGCCGGGCGGCGCCGAGGTCGAACTGGTCGCCTCCGGGCCCGGGGCCGGGGCGCTCGCCGACGCCGCGCAGCGCCTCCTCGCGGCACCGGCCGGGCCCCCGGGCGGGTGAATCGCTCTCGCGGCGGCATTCGCTTCCGCGACCCGGTCGCGGGGATACCCTCGCCCGTTCCACCCCCGTCCCGGAGCCCCGTCCGTCATGAAGCGCTCGGTCGTCGCCATCTCGTTCTTCGCGAGCCTGCTCGCACTCTCGCTCGCCGCCTCCCCCGCCCCCGCCGCGGGCAAGGGCTACAAGGTCGTCGAGGTCAAGGACGGCGGCTCGGTCCGCGGCGTCGTCAAGATCGGCCTCTCGGCCGACGAGAAGGCCGCGTTCGCGCTGCCCAAGGTCCGCATCACCAAGGACGGTGACAAGGGCTGCGGCGGCCCCGAGCACGACAGCGAGCGGCTGGTCTTCGACCGCGAGACGCTCGGCGTCGGGAACGCGGTCGTGTTCCTCAAGGAGGTCGTGGCCGGCAAGGAGTGGCCCGACGCGATGAAGGCCGAGGACCGCGTCGCCACGATCGACCAGAAGGGGTGCGTGTACGTGCCGCACGTGATGTGGGCGCGGCCGGAGACGCAGCTGGTGGTCGTCAACAGCGACGCCGCGGACCACAACATCCACGGCTTCAAGACGCCGGCGGGGCAGAACTCGCTCAAGGAGACGAAGTTCAACATCTCCTCCGAGCCGGGCTCGACCAAGGACAGCAACGCCGACGCCTTCCTCGAGGACGCGGGCCTCTACCTCGTCAAGTGCGACATCCACCCGTGGATGAGCGCGTACGTCGTCATCGCCGACCACCCGTACTTCGCGGTCACCTCCGACAAGGCCGCCGGCGACATCAAGCCGGGCGCGTTCAAGCTCGACCAGGTCCCGCCCGGCTCCTACACGCTCGTCGTGTGGAAGGAGGGCATGGTCGAGAAGCCGATCGAGAGCGACGGCAAGGTCAGCGCCTACAACTACTCCGAGAACGTCGTGATCGAGAAGCAGGTCACGGTCGAGGCGGGCAAGGAGCTCGACCTCGGCGACATCACCATCCCGCTGCAGAAGTAGCGCGCGACGCGTCCCGCAGCCTCGGCCCGCGACGGGAGCCTCCCGTCGCGGGCCGTTTCGTGGACGGGCCGTCCCACGGGCGACGCCCGTGATCGCGCCCGTCCCCCGCGGACCGCCGGGCCCGCGCGCCGTCGCCGTCGCGGCGCGGCTCCCGCGCGCGAGGCGTCGCGGGACGAGCGGTGGCGGCGCCGACGCTCGCGTCGTGGACGGAGGCGCGCGTCGAGTCGCCGCCGCGGCCTGCGGCGCGGACCGACGGCGGGCCCGCGGCATCCCCGGACGACGAGGCGGTCCGCCGCGCCGGGCGCACGTCCGCCCCGGCCTCGTCGGCTGGCGAAGACGACGGGCCGGACGCGCGCGACGGCGCGCGCGGGCCGTGGAGGGCACCCCTCCTGCCGCGACGGCGGCTACCTCGCGGCGGCGGCGGCCTTCGCGGCGGCCGCGGCTTCCTTCACCGCGGCGGCGGCGTCGGTCTTCTGCGCCTTCTCCTTCGCGTCGAGCTCGCGCATCTTCGCGACGAGCGCGTCGCGGTTGACCGCGTACCAGCGCTTGAACTCGCCGGCGTTGGCGAACGTGCGGCCCGTCAGCGCCTGCAGCACGCCGAGCACCTGCGGCAGGAGCTCCTTCGGGTTGCGCGACGAGCCGCCGCGGCCCATCGTCGCGCCGCCGCCGTCCCCACCGCTGCCGCTCGCTCCGGCCGACTCGCGGGCGGCCGCTTCGTTGGCCGCGGCCTCGGCCTTGGCCTGCGCCTCGGCCGCCTTCTGGTCGGAGTCGCCGGCGGTGCCGGTGTCCACGGAGGCCTCGGCGCCCTCCCACGAGTAGCCCTCGGAGACGACTTCCTTGCCGCCCGACGACTTCGGGTCCTCCGCGCCGCCGCCCGACGAGGCCGTGCCGTCGTTGGGGATGTCCACGCCGACGACGGCGAGCACGTCGTGCAGCAGCCGCAGGTCGCCCGTGCGCGCGGTCGCCGCGAGGGCCGACTTGCGCACCGCGAACGAGAGGCTCTTGAGCCCGTCGCGGAGCTCGGGGCGCGCACCGAGGAAGCGCAGGCGGCCGATGGTCTGGAGGCAGGTCATGCGCAGCGCGTCGTCGTCGCCCGCGCGCTTGAAGGCCGCCGAGGCGTGCGGGCCCGCGGCGCCCGGCAGCAGCGTCTGGTCGGAGAGGTAGATCACGCCGAGCATGCGCAGCGTCGTGTCGCTCTCGCGCGAGACCGCGGCGATCGCGTCGATCACCGCCGGGTGCTGCAGCTTCGAGATCTGCGCGACCGCGAAGTCCTTCTGCGCGAGCTTGTCGTCGCCCTTGAGCCCCTTGGCCTTGTAGTCCTCCTTGAACTTCGCCAGCGCCGCCGCGACCTGCTCGGGGGGGGCGAGCGTCGCGGTCGGCGCGGGGGCCGCGGGCGCGGGCGGCTGGGCCGGCGCGCCGTCCTTGGGCGGCTCGGCGAGCGCCGGACGAGCGAGCGCGGCGACGGCGAGGGCGGCGAACGCGAAGGACGAGCGCGAGGGGGACATGGCGCGGCTCCGGGAACCCCTCAAGTCTACCGCCGCCCCCGTCTCGGCTGCGGCGTCCCGACGGTCGCCCGGGGGGCGTGCGACCGGCGCGACGCTCGGCGAGCGCGACCCGGGACCGGGGCCTGCGCTCGGGGCCCGCCCCGCTCGCGGAGAGAGAGGCCCGTCGGGCGCCGGACGCACGCGCGGTCCCGGTCGCGGCGCGGGGAGCCCGCCCGGCCGTGCGTCGGACGGGACGCCCGCGTGTTCACGCGCCACGCCGACGAGCGGACGACGCGTGTCGCGGATCCCATCCGGTCGTCGTCGGGCCGGACGGCTCGCGGGGGTCGAGCGCACCGGCCCGGCCTCGTCGGCTCGGGAGCCCCGCGGGCCCGCGGGAGCGAGAGACGTCGGCGCGCGAGGGCGTCGCCCCGCGTGGGCGCGCGGGCGGGACCGAGGTCCCGGCCGCGGGCCCGCGCCTCAGCGCGCGAGGTTCACGTACCGGCCGCCCGACAGGTCCGCGATCGTGCGGAACATGTCCGTGTGGTGGGCGCCGACGCCGACCATGTGCACGGGGACGCAGCGCAAGCGGGCCCGGAGCCCCGCGGCGGCGCCGACGAGCGCGGTGTCCTTGACGGGGGCGAGCCACGGTCCGCCGCAGCCCATGTAGACGATCTCGTCGGGGCCGAGCGCCCAGGACGCGGGCTCCTTGCCGCCCGCGTCGAGCGCGGCCTGGATCGCGCCGAGGACGTCGAGGCCGGTCTCGGCCTTCATCGACTCGATCTCCTTGACGATCGCGGCCTTCGTGCCCGCCGTCGCAGGCTGAGGGCGCACGAGCCGGACGTCGAGGCGGGGCCCGCCGGCGGAGACGAAGCCGACCGAGCGCGCCTCGGGGAGGTCGTTGACGAGGCGGGCCCCGTGCGCCTTGAGGAAGTCCGCCGTCGTCGTGAGCTTCATCCACGGCACGTCGCGCGCGCCGGGCACCTTGCACACGTCCTGGAGCCGCGTGCGCTCCTGGAACGGGTGCGGGTCGTCGGTGCAGTTGCTGTGGTCGAGGATGAGCACGACGCGCTTGCCGCGGACCGCGACCCCGGCGAAGTACGTCGTGGCGCGCGGCGCGCGGGCGACCTGGGCGGGGGCGGTGCCGGCGAGGAGGGCCTTCCACGCGGCGGGGTCGTCCTGGAAGTCTTGGCCGGTGACGGCGGCGAGCGCGTCGACGAGGTCGGTGCGGTCGCGGCCCTCGGCGGCGTCGAGCGCGGCGAGGAGCCGCGGGCCCGCCTCCTTGCCGGCGTTCTTGCCGAGCATCGCGAGCGCGCGGGCGGCGGCGGAGCGGACCTGCCAGTCCTTGTGGGCGAGGAGCCCGAGCAGCGTGTCCGCGGCGCCGGCGACGCCCTTGGCGCCGAGCCCGAGCGCGGCGTGGGCCGCGGCCTGCGGGTCGGTGCCGGTGGCGGTCTCGGCGAGGAAGTCCTTGCCGCCGTCGCCACGCTGGTCGCGCAGTGCGACGAGGAGGAGCAGGCGCTTCGGGCCCTTGGCGGCCTTGGCTGCGGCGACGATCGCGTTCGTGGCCTCGGGCGTGCGGAACGCCGACAGCGTGCGGACGCCGGCGAGGAGCACCGACGCGTCGGTCTCGCGGCCGAGCACGGACGCGACCTCGTCCACGGCGGCGGCGCCGTCGTGGTCGGCGAGCGCGGCGAACGCCTGGCGTCGGACGGCGGGGTCGTCGGACTCGAGGCCCTTCTTGAACGTCTTCTTCGCGTCGGCGAAGTCGCCGGCCGCGGCGCCCTGCGGCCCGGCGGCGAGGCCGGCGGCGGCCAGCAGCAGGGCGGCGACGAGGCTCGACGTCGGGCGGCGCACGATCTCCGCGAGCCTAGTCTGCCCGCGTGGCCCGCGGCGAGGCCTTTCGGTCGCCTCGCAACCGTCTGCTCCGCTCCCCGGAACGGTGAGCGCGAGCTCCGACCCCGAAGTCGGTGAGCGCGGGGTCGGAGCCGGCGCTCACCGTGGGAGCGGGGGCGCCGCGGGGAACGGCGAGCGCGAGCTCCGACCCCGAAGTCGGTGAGCGCGGGGTCGGAGCCGGCGCTCACCGTGGGAGCGGGGGCGCCGCGGGGAACGGTGAGCGGGAGCTCCGACCCCGAAGTCGGTGAGTGCGGGGTCGGAGCCGGCGCTCACCGTGGGAGGGGGGGGCGTCGCGGGGAACGGCGAGCGCGAGCTCCGACCCCGAAGTCGGTGAGCGCGGGGTCGGAGCTGGCGCTCACCGTGGGAGGGGGGGGCGCCGGGGGGCGGGGGGGGGGAGCGCCGTCCGTCGCACGTGCGACGCGTCGTGGCGGAGCGTGACTCGCGCGCGCAGCGCCCGCGCCCGGCCCGGACGCGTCAGGCGGGCGGGCGCGGCGCGTCGTCGAGCGGCGTGAGACGGTCCGACGCGCGCGCCTTCGCGTCGCGCTCGGCGTCGGGCAGCACGAGGAAGCGCGCGAGGCGCATGTACTCGCGCGCGGCACGCGTCTCGGGGAACGCGCGCGTCACGGGCTCGAAGAACATCGGTGCCTTCACCACCTCGGCGTCGGCGCTCACCGGCGGCAGGAGCCGCTCCGCGAACGCCTGGTCGAGGGCGGCGAGGAACTCCGCGGCCAAGCTCGACGTGCGGTCCACCTTCGTCGGCAGGATCCACACCCGCAGCGCGTGCGAGAGCTTCTGGCGGATCAGCGAGAACGTGTTCGTCAGGTCCGACAGCGCCTTGATCGAGTACGACTGCGTCTCGACCGGCACGATCACCTCGTCGCTCGCGAGCAGCGCGTTGATCGTGACCTTGGAGAGGTTGGGCGGGCAGTCGTAGAGCACGACGTGGTAGTGCGAGAACAGGTGCCGCAGCTTGTTCTGCAGGATCAGCTCCCGCATGAACATCTCGTGGATCTTCACGTCGGCGCGGCACAGCTTGATGTCGGCGGGGATGAGGTGCACGCCCTCGATCCCCGTCTCGAGGATCACGTCCTCGGCGCGCACCCGCTCGTCGGTGATCAGGTTCTCGCTCGTCAGGTCGAGCCCGTCCGGGTCGAAGCCGAACGACGACGTCAGGTTGGCCTGCGCGTCGAGGTCCACGCACAGCACACGACGGCCGAGCGCCGCGAACGCCGCCGACAGCGAGAACACCGTCGTCGTCTTCCCGACCCCGCCCTTCTGGTTGACCACCGAGAAGCGCCGCCGCGTCGCGCGCCCGCCGAGCGCGACGGCGCGCTCGGCCTGCTCGAAGCCGTAGCTCGGCCGGCCTGCGTCGTCCTTGCCGAGCGCGCCGAGCCGACCCTCGGTGGCCCACGCCTGCACCTGGTCGCGCGAGGCGCCCGCGAGGTCGGAGAGCTCGGCGAGGGAGAACGTCTTGGACACGGGAGACGGGAATCTAGCCCAACGGACCCCCTGATTCCGCGGGTTCCCGGGGGGGCGAGGCGCCCGACCCCCGGGGGGGGTGCCCGGGACGTTTGGGATCGCACGCGTCGGGGGGATTGCGCGTGCGAAAGCGCACGACTTTCGTAGGATCCTCGCCGCGCGCGCCCGGCGGCCCGCGTCGGAGGTCCCGTGGCCCGCTTCGTCCTCGAGGAGAACCAGCGCCGCACCGTCCTCGAGCTCGACAAGGACGTGGTCGTGATCGGGCGAGGCCCCCAGAGCGACGTCCCCGTGCTCGACCTGCGAGCGTCGCGGTCGCACTGTCGCGTCGAGCGCCACGGCACCCAGTGGCTGCTCGTCGACCTCGGCAGCCAGAACGGGACGACGCTCAACGGGCACCTCGTCGAGCGCTCGGGGCTGCGCCCGGGCGACGAGGTCGGCGTCGGGGCCGCGCGGATCTGGTTCGAGCAGGCGCCGCCGCCGGCCGGTGCGGACGCGCGCGACACGATGATCCTCGACCCCGAGCGCGAGGCCGCGCGCGCCCGCGAGAAGGAGGACCGGCTGCTGCGCCTGCAGCGCGTCGCGCGCGCGGTGAACAGCGAGCTCCACCTCGACCGCCTCCTCGCGATCATCCTCGACCACGTCATCGAGCTCGCCGGCGCGGAGCGGGCGTTCCTCGTGCTCGGGCGCGCGGGCGAGGCGCCCTCCGTCCGCGTCGCGCGCAACTTCGAGCGCGAGGAGGTCGCCGAGCCCGACGAGGCGTTCTCGCGCAACCTCGTCGACCAGGTCCTGCGCACCGGCCAGCCGCTGCTCGCCGCCAACGCCGTCGAGGACCCGCGCTTCCAGGAGTTCCTCTCGGTCAACGCGATCCGCGCGCGCAGCGTGCTCGTGATCCCGCTGGTGCACCGCAGCTCGCCGCTCGGCGCGGTCTACGTGGACAACCGCCTCCAGAAGGGCGCGTTCACCGCGGTCGAGCTCCAGACGCTCTCGAGCCTCGCCGACTTCTCCGCGATCGCGATCGAGAACGCGCGCCTCTACGAGGAGAACGAGCGTCGCGCGAAGGAGCTCGAGGCCCTCGCCGAGCAGCTCGCCCGGCGCGTGGACCGCCAGGCCGAGGAGCTCTCCGACGCGCGGGACCGCCTGCGGCGCGCGGGCGAGCCGGGCGGCTCCTACCCGCAGATCGTCGGGCGCGCGCCGGCCGTGCGCGACCTGCTGCGGCTGCTCGACAAGGTCGTGCTCACCGAGGAGCCGGTGCTCATCGAGGGCGAGTCCGGCACGGGCAAGGAGCTCATCGCGCGCGCGATCCACGCCAAGGGCCCGCGCGCCAAGCAGCCGTTCCTCTCCGAGAACTGCGCCGCGCTGACCGAGACGCTGCTCGAGAGCGAGCTGTTCGGCCACGTGCGCGGCGCGTTCACCGGCGCCGACCGCGACAAGAAGGGCCTCTTCGAGCTCGCCGACAAGGGCACGCTGTTCCTCGACGAGGTCGGGGACATGAGCCCCGACATGCAGAAGAAGCTCCTGCGCGTGCTGCAGGAGGGCGAGATCCGCCCGGTCGGCGGCAAGGCCGTGCGCAAGGTGGACGTGCGGATCGTCTCGGCGAGCAACAAGGACCTGAAGAAGCTCGTCGAGGCCGGCGAGTTCCGCGAGGACCTCTACTACCGCCTCAAGGTGCTCTCGGTGCGCACGCCCGCCCTGCGCCAGCGCAAGGAGGACGTCCCGCTGCTCGTCGAGCACTTCCTGCGCCTGCACACGCCGTCGGGGCGTCGGCCGAAGGCGCTGGGCGAGGGCGTGCTCGACGTGCTGCTCGCCTACGACTGGCCGGGCAACGTCCGCGAGCTCGAGAACGAGGTCAAGCTGATGATCGCGCTCGGCGACGACGTGATCCGGACCGACGTGCTGTCCGAGGCCGTGCGCCGCGGGCGCCGTCCCGCCGCGACCCCCGACGACGACGCGCCCGTGCAGAACCTCGTCGAGCTCGTCGAGCGCGTGGAACGGCGCGAGATCGAGAAGGCGCTCGGCATCGCGCAGGGCAACAAGACCCGCGCCTCCGACCTGCTCGGCATCTCTCGCTTCACGCTGCAGCGCAAGCTCGAGAAGTACGGGATGGAGGACTCGGCGCGCGACGACTGACTCCCGTGGCGGGGGCGGGCCGTCGCAGTCGTCGGACGGGGGGAATACCCGGGCCTCGGGGTGCCTCGGTCGGCCGCTCGGCGCCGAGCCGGCGTCGCGCGCCTCGGCGGGGCGGGGTGGTCCGCGCCTTCGGCACGCTTGCACCCCCGGTCCGGGATGGCGTAGGCTCGCGGGCGTGGAGGACGTGACCGCCATCCTCGAGGGCGCCTCGCGGGGCGACCCGTCGTCGGCCGAGCAGCTGTTGCCACTGGTCTACGCGGAGCTCCGGCGGCTCGCGGCTCGGCGGCTGGCGCACGAGCGGCCGGGGCAGACGCTCCAGCCGACGGCGCTCGTCCACGAGGCCTACCTGCGGCTCGTCGACGTGGAGCGCGCGCAGCGGTGGAACGGGCGGGGGCACTTCTTCGCCGCCGCGGCGGAGGCGATGCGACGGATCCTCGTCGAGCGCGCGCGCCGCAAGCGCAGGCTCAAGCACGGCGGCAGCGCGCGGCGGGTGGACCTCGACGGTGTCGAGGTCCCTGCGGACCTCCGGTCCGACGACCTCCTCGCGCTCGACGATGCGCTCACGCAGCTCGCCGCGGAGGACCCGGCGAAGGCGCGGCTCGTCACGCTCCGGTACTTCGCGGGCTTGACGCTCGACGACGCGGCCGAGCTCCTCGGCGTCTCGCGGGCGACGGCCCACCGTCACTGGGCCTACGCCCGCGCGTGGCTGTACGCGCGGGTTCGCGGGGACGACGGAGGATAGCGCCACCGTCGTCGGCTCGGGGTGGCGTGAGACGGACGACGTAGGAACGGCGCACTGGGAGCAGGCCCGACCGCGCGGAACCGAGAGTCCGCCGGCCCCGACGGGTCGTCGGAAGGGACGACGCATGCTCCGCTCACGGCGCTCGAGGCGGGAGTTCATGGTGGCGGCGACCGGTGCGCTCGGTCTGGCCCTCCTCGGCAAGCACCCCGCCTTCGGGAAGGACGCTCCTGCCCGCCCTGCTCGGCCGGCGCCGTACCAGGCGCCGAGGGCGGTCTACCGCAAGAACGCGGACGGTTCCGGCATCGTCGGACCCTACGGCGAGGTGGTCGTCACCCGCTCGGGGGCGCTGATGCTCCCCGCGGTCGTTCGCGCACCCGACGGCGTGGCGGAGCTCCAGTTGGCCCGTCGCGAGCCCTTCCTCCGGATCGGCGACGAGCATGGGCGCACCTCGGTCCGGCTCGACCGGCGTGGAATCACCGTCGGCGGGAAGGCTCGGGCCTGGTCGCGCGAGTCGATCCGCGAGCTCCTCGCGACGCTCAAGAAGGACCGCCGGCTCGCCGGAGCGGCGATCCTGTTGCGCGCCGCGCTCCTGTCCGCGTATCCCGTCGCGGTGCGGGAGTACTCGGGGAAGCCTGGGCGGGCGACGGCGTCACTTCTGGCTCGAACTTCGAAGTCGATGGGGGTGCAGTCGGTCGAGTGCACCGTGGAGACCGTGACGGAGCAGGTCGTCACCCATGTCGAGGAGTCCGTGCCCATCGTCCTGTCGGCCGTCGAGCAGTGGCAGCGGTGCTACGACGCCGCCCTTCAGCAGTCGCCCTGCAACCGCCTCCCCGCGGGCCCGAAGGACGAGAAGGGCGAGACGATCATCCCTGGGGCCCGCGAGCTCTGTGCCGGCGGCCTCTGCGTGCTGAGCGGATTCCAGGACATCGTCGTGGGCTTCTTGACGGTGCTGGTGGAAGTGGTCGAGGACGTCGTCCGCGACGTCGTGACGTGCACCAGCGGCGCGATCGGCGCCCTGAACAGCGCGTGGGCACTCGTCGACCGGGGACTCGACGCGTCCGTGTCCGTGCTCCCTCCGGGCACACGTCCGGTCGCGGCGCCTGCCATCGCCGAGGCGCGGCGGCTGCTCGGCTCCGCCGACCGTCTGTTCGGGAAGTTCCGCTGCCTGCTGGACGGGGACTGGACCGTCACGCCGCTCAAGACCGGGATCCGGTCCTCGCAGGGCCAGGAGCTCGAGATCCCCAACTCGATCCGGGTGTGCATCCCCGCGCAGTGCGCGCGAGACCTGACGCTTCCAAACGTCGCGTCCGAGGTCGCGGTGGTCTCCGCGGCGGCGGTCCTGCTCCTCCTCGCGATCGTACCGAGCGGGTCGGTCGCCGGCACGGCGGCGGGCGGGACCGTCGCGGTCTCGGGCGCGGCCGCCGCGTTGCTGGGGCCGGTCGCCGTCGCGGCGGTCGAAGCGCTCGCCGCCGTCATCGTGGCCGCGGGGCCGACGGTGGCGGCCGCCGCGGCGATCGCGCTCTGCTTCCTCCTCGTCTTCCTCTACCAGTTCACCACCGTGAGCGCACAGCTTTGGTTCCACGAGGCGTACACGACGAGCTTCGACGACGGACGGGTCTGCATCGAGTACCCGGCGCTCGCCGTGGCACAGGTCTTCGTGCTGACGCTCGGACTCGCGCCGGCACACTTGGTTCCGCCCATCGTCACCGGCTGACCGGGCGCTCGCGGCGTCGTGGTCACGCAGTCTGCCCCTGCGGTGGCCGATTCGCAGGACGCGGAGGTCGCCCACGCAGACGGGAGTGCCTGCTGCTCTCCGCGGGCCCTCGCGATCGCGGGGGGGGGCGGCGGGTCCATGGCCGACCGTCCGGCTCCCGTGCACGGTTCCGCGCCCGACAGCCCGAGCCGCGGGCATGGGCGCGACCTCGTCGCCGCCCGCGGAGTCGACCGACGCACGAGCGCGTGCGTCGTCCACCGCGTTCGCTGAAGGCGAACGAGGAACGGCGGGCGCGAGACCCCATGGACAACCGCCGCGGCGCCTCGGTAGGCTCCTCAGCGGAGCGCCGCCGGGATGACCGTCGAGGAGATCTTCTCTGCCGCGATCGAGCGGAGGACCGCGCAGGAGCGGTCGTCGTACCTCGACGGGGTCTGCGGGCGGGAGACGTCGCTGCGGCGGCAGGTCGACCGTCTGCTGGCCGCCCACGAGAGCGCGGGGAGCTTCCTCGAGGGGGGCCCGTTCGGTGCGGCGACGTCGGGCCCGTCGGCGCGGGACGCGAGGCCGCCGCTCTCGGTGGGGGCCTCGATCGGGCCGTACCTGCTGACGTCGGTGGTCGGCGAGGGCGGGATGGGGACGGTGTACGAGGCGCAGCAGACGGCCCCCGTGCGCCGGACGGTGGCGATCAAGGTGGTGCGCTCGGGGGTGGGGTCTGCGGCGGTGCTGCGTCGGTTCGAGACGGAGCGTCAGGCCGCGGCGCGGATGGAGCACCCGCACGTCGCGCGGGTGCTCGACGCGGGTGCGACCGAGGACGGCCGGCCCTACTTCGTGATGGAGCTGTTCCGTGGCAAGCCACTGACGGACTACTGCGACGAGACACGGCGGACGGTGCGGGAGCGGGTCGAGCTGCTCGTCTCGGTGTGCCGTGCGGTGCAGCACGCGCACCAGAAGGGGGTGGTGCACCGCGACCTCAAGCCGGGCAACGTGCTGGTGGCGGAGCGGGACGGCCGCCCCGTGCCGAAGGTGATCGACTTCGGGGTGGCGAAGGCGGTCGGGGTGGGGGTGGGCGAGGAGACGGGGCAGACGCAGCAGGGGCAGCTGCTCGGGACGGTGCGGTACATGGCGCCCGAGCAGGCCGAGCTCGACGGGAGCGACGTGGACACGCGGACGGACGTGCACGCCCTGGGGGTGCTGCTCTACGAGCTGCTCACGGGCCGGTCGCCCTTTGACGACGACGAGGCGAAGGAGCGCGGCCTGTTGTCGGCGCTGGCGCGGGTGCGGGAGGCGGAGCCGGTCGCGCCGAGCGTGCGGATCGCACGTGCGGCGGACCGCGCGGCGGTGTCGCTGCGGCGAGGAACGACGCCGCGGGGGCTCGTGGGGCAGGTGCGCGGGGAACTGGAGTGGATCGTGGCGCGGTGCCTCGAGAAGCACCGCGACCGGCGCTACCCGACCGCGGACGCGCTGGCGCGCGATCTCGAGAGGTACCTGTCCGGGCGGGCGGTGTCGGTGGGGCCGCCGTCGGCGTGGTACCGGGCGCGCAAGGCGCTGCGGCGTCACCGGACGGCGGCGGCGGCCGCGGGCCTCTCGCTCGCGTTCCTCGTGGCGGGCGGGGTGGGGGTCGGCTGGGTGATGCGCGAACGCGCGACGCGGCGGGCGGCGGTGGAGGGGGAGGTGGTCCGGGCGCTCGACGAAGCGGACCGCGAGCAGGCGTCGGGGCGCTGGGACGACGCGCTGGCGGCGGCGCGCCGGGCGGAGGCGCTGCTGGCGGGCAGCGACGGGCTCGGGGCGCTGCGGGAACGGGCGGTGCGCCGGCGCGAGGACCTCGAGTTCGTGCGCGACGTGGACCGGATCCGACACCGCGCGGCCGCCGACCTCGATCAAGCGTCCCTCGACCCCGCGTACGCGGACGCGTTCCGTACGCTCGGAGTCGACGTCGAGGCGACCCCGCGTTCGGAGGCGGCCCGTCTCCTGCGTGCGCGCAGCGTGAGGCCGGCCGTCGTCGGCGCGCTGATCGGGTGGTCGAGCTCGCGCTTCTCGGTCCGGCGGATTCGCGGCACAGGGACACCGTTCGTCGAGCTAGCGGCGCTCGTGGACGCAGACTCGCCGCGGGCTCGGATCTGGGGACTCGTGCTCCGTGACGACTGGACCGAGCTCTCTCGCGCGCCCACGCGCGACGAGATCGCGGAACTGCCGGCTGACCTGGCCTTCTCCCTCGCCGCGATGCTTCGGTCGCAGGGGTGCGTTGCGCAGGCCCGGGACGTCGCCGTCGAGGCCCTTCGGCGGTACCCCGGGGACTACTTCCTCAACTTCGAGGTCGGCTGTGCGCTCGCCGCCGTCGGTCGCCCCGAGGAGGCGTGCCGCTACCTCACCGCCGCGATCGCGTTGCGTCCCGCGAGCGCCCCCGCGCACGACAATCTCGCTTCGATGCTGGATACGCTCGGGCGGACGGTGGAGGCCGAGATCGTCTTTCGACGAGCGATCGAACTCCAGCCGCAACGATCGATCCAGCACTCGAACCTCGCGATCCTCCTGCACAAGGCGGGTCGGCTCGAGGAGGCCGAGGTGGCGGCCCGAGACGCGGTCTCGCTCGACGCCCGCGACGCCGAGGCCTGGGCGGAGCTCGCACGCATCCGCTTCAATCGAAAGCGCTACCCTCAGGCCGCCGAGGCCGCTACCGAGTCCATCCGACTTCGCCCGAACGACGCCTCGATGCGCCTCGTCCTTGCGAACTCTCACTTGCTCGCTGGTCGGACGGAGGATGCGGTCGCCGCGTACCGCGAGACGCTCCGCCTCGACCCGAGGCACCCGGGCACGAAGCTCCCCTTCGCGACGGCCCTCTGGGCGCGAGGAGACCGGACCGAGGCGATCGTGATGAACCGCGAGGCGATCCTCGCCGACCCCGACTCCGCGCCCGCCCGCTACTCGCTGGGCGTCTACCTGGGGGCGACGGGCGACGACGCAGGGGCCATCCGGTCGTACCGCGAGGCCATCCGTCTCGACGAGGGCCACGCCGAGGCGCACTGCAACCTTGGCCAGCTCCTGCTCCGCCACGAGGCCTACGTGGAGGCGGTCGATCGCCTCCGTCGTGGCCACGAGCTCGGGTCGAAGCGTCCTGACTGGGGCTACCCCTCGGATCGGTGGGTCGCGGACGCGGAACTCGCCTCCGGCGCCGCCCGCATTCTACCGACCCTCGGAGCGATGCGACCGGAGGAGGCGAGCGCGAGAGTGGACCTGTTGCTGGCGGACCCGCGCGCCTCCCGAGGGGCGCGCACCGATGTGCTCCACGAGGCGGCCGCTCGCGCGCTTGCGATCGCCGCCGGGTCTCTCTCCCCGGCGGGGCCGGATCTTCGTCCCGTGTGGCGGCGCCTGGCGCTCGCATGGTTCCGACGGGACCTCGACCTGTGGCCCGAGCCGTCGCCCGCGAGCGATCCCGAGCTCGCCGAGCGCGTGCATCGCGGGCTCCTCGACTGGCAGTCCGAGCGGCACTTCGGGAGCGTGCGAGGGGCCGCGATCGAGACGATCCCCGAGGACGAGCGGGCGCCGTGGCGTGCCTTCTGGGCGGAGATCGGACGCCGGGTTGCGGCCACCGCGCCGGCTCGCGCCGGCGACTCCCCGCACGCGACTCGGTGATCCGCGCGGCTCGAAGCGACCACGGTCGCAGCCAGGTCTCCATGCGCCCCCGGTGAGACGTTTCACCCGCGGACGGCGCACGAGGGAGGAGACGGTGCCGTCGCGCCGCGCGCGCCGCGCGGGGCGGTCGTGCACCGAGCGCTGGACCTGGGGAGACGACGTCTCATGAGCTCGACTCGACGGAACTGGACCGCGTTCGTGGGGGCGATGCTGCTCGCGGCGGCGCTTCCGGCCTCGGCGGCCGAGCCGGCCGACCTCCTCTGGGCGACGGCGACACAGGGCGCCAGCACCGCGGATGTCGGGTGGTTCAAGGTGGCAGCGTTCCCGGACGGGTCGTGCGTCCGTGCGTCGTCGCTGCTTCGGGGCACCACGGTGTTCGGGGCCGGTCAGCCCAACGAGACGGCTGTCGCGGTCGGCAACCAGATGAGCGGAGTCGTGGTCCGTCACAACGCCGACGGGTCATTCGCGTGGGTCCGGGCCATGTCGGGCACGGCGGCACCCGGCTTCGGCTACCTCGTCCGGACGCTCGGCGTGGCGGCGTACCCCGACGGGTCGTGCGTCGCGACGGGGTCGTTCGGCAGCAACGGCACCGTGACCTTCGGCGCGGGCACCCCGAACCAGGTGACGTTCGGCGGGAGCGGGTGCTTCGTCGCGCGGTACGCGGCCGACGGCACCTTCCTCTGGGCGCGGCGGTCCGACTTCAGCGCGTCGGCACGCGCCGTCGCCGCGCTCCCGGACGGGTCGTGCGTCGTCGTGGGCGAGTTCAACGGGACCCGCACCTTCGGCGCGGGCGAACCCGGGGCGACCACGCTCGTCTCCGCCGGTCAGAGCGACCTGTTCGTCGCTCGATTCACCTCGACCGGCTCGCTGGCTTGGGCCCGGCGCGCCGGCGGCACCACCACCGACCGCGCGCTCGCCGTCTCGGCGCTCGCGGACGGATCCGTCGTGGTCGCCGGGGGCTTCGGTGGCTTCTCGGGGACGGCGTCGGCGACGTTCGGGCCGGGGGAGCCGGGGGCGACCACGCTCGTGAGCGCCGGCGGCCTCGACGGGTTCGTCGCGCGGTACGGGGCCGGCGGCTCCCTCACGTGGGCGCGGCGCATCGGTTCCGCGGGGTTCGACGAGTGCTACGGGGTCGCCGCATTCGCCGACGGCGCGGTGGTCGTGGCGGGCCAGTTCTCGGGCACGGCGGTGGTCGGGCAGGGCGAGCCCAACGCGACGACCCTCGTGGCGAGCGGCGACGCCGACGCGATCGTCGCGCGGTACGCCTCCACCGGCGCGCTCGCATGGGCCCGTCGCGCGGGATCCTCGGTGCCCGCGGGGAGCGGCGAGGGCGCGTTCGACGTCGCCGCGTGCCCGGATGGCGTGGCGTTCGTGGTCGGTCGGTTCTCGGGTTCGGTGACGTTCGGCGCGGGGGAGCCGGGGGCGACGACGCTCGTGTCCGCCGGTCAGACGGAGGCGTTCGTCGCGCGGTACGCCCTCGACGGAAAGGTCGCCGCGGCGCGCCGCGCCGGCGGTGCCTTCCACGACGCCGCCGGGGCGGTCTCGGCGACGCCGACGGGCGCCGCAGTCGTCTACGGCTTCGCGGACGGGAGCGCACCGGGCGGCGCGGTGTTCGGGGCGGGCGAGCCCGGTCAGAAGACGATCACGTCGGTCTCGGCGTTCCCGTTCCTCGCCATGTACGCGGGAGCGACCGAGCAAGCGTCGATCGTCGCGCCGGACCCGATCGTGGCCGAGTGCGACGACGGCGCCGAAGGGGCGACGGTGCACTTCGCCTTCGACGTCGTCGCTGGGAGCGCCGACCGCCTCGTCGTCGCGGACACGACCGCCGGGCGCGTCCTCCTTGAGGTCGCCGACCCGACAACGGGCGCGTACGGCGTGGGGCCCGCGACGTTCCCGCACGGCGCGTCCACCGTCGAGATCGTGCTGTGGCGCGGCACCGAGGTCCTCGCTTCAGCGACGTTCACGGTGTCGGTGGAGGACACCGTCGCGCCGACGCTCCACGGCGTCGGTCCGAGGACCGTCGAGCTCCTCGGCCCCACGACCGACCTTCACGCGTCGCTCCTCGGCATCACCGCCACCGACGCCTGCGACCCCGCGCCGAGCCTCGAACTCGCGCCCGCCGCGGTCCCGCTCGGCACGACGACGGTCGTTGCCACCGCCCGTGACCGCACCGGGAACGTGTCGAGCGAGAGCTTCGAGGTCACCGTCGTCGACACGGTCCCGCCGGCCTTCCTCGTCGTCCCCGACGACGTCGAGCGTGGATGCGAGGAGGGCGGGGTCCTCGTCGCGTTCGACGTCCTCGCCGAGGACGCGAGCGGCACCGTCTCGGTCGCGTGCGTGGACCCGACGGGCCGCGTCGTGGACCCCGCCGGCACGCGGTTCGAGCTCGGGTCTCACGTCGTCACGTGCACGGCCTCGGACGCGAGCGGGAACGAGACGTCGGTGGAGTTCACCGTCCTCGTCTTCGATGACGAGGCTCCGGTCGTCGTGTGCCCCGGCGACGTCGTCGTGCCGACCGATCCGGGCGCCGCGTGGGCTGTCGTCGAGTTCGACGTGTCGGTCACCGATGCGTGCGACCCCGTCGCCGAGGTCGTGTGCGTGGCGCCGTGGGGGCCCGTGCGTTCCGGCGACACCTTTCCCGTGGGGGAGACGCCCGTCGTCTGCAGCGCCCGCGACCACGCCGGCAACACGGCGACCTGCTCGTTCCGCGTGGTCGTCCAAGATCGAGAGCCCCCGACGATCGTCGGTCCTTCGTTCGTCGCCCTGACGACGGACTGTGCGGGGAGCCCGCTCGCGATCGACGCCGCGACGCTCGGTGCGTCGGCGACCGACAACGTGGACGCGACCGTCGGCGTCGTGTGCACGCCGAGCAGCGTCCTCCCGGGTGCGACGACCGTGCTCCTGCGCGCCGCGGACGACGACGGGAACGTGGCGTACCGCTCCGTGACCGTCTCGGTGCTCAAGGGGGCGTTCGACGTGCGGTTCCTCCGACCGCTCGACGGGCGCGTCGACAACGCGTTCACGCTCGGCCAGGTCGTGCCGGTCAAGGTGAGCGTCTCGTGCGACGGCGTCTTCGAGCCCGGGGCGACCGTCGACGTGGCGGAGGTGGTCCTCCTGGACGCAGCCGGCTCGCCGGTGGTCAACCTCGGCGTGGCGTCCGTCGGCCCCGACGCGGGCGACGACGGGACCTCGATGCGCCTCGTCGACGGCGCCTACGTGTTCAACCTGTCCACGAAGGGGTGGTCCGGCGCGCGCGGAACGCGCTTCCGGGTGACGGTCCGCGTCGTCAAGGAGGGGCACGTCGGTATGGTGGGGCACGTCGTCCTGCTGGCTCGCTGACGTCGTCGGGCGTCGGGCTCGCCGCGCCGGCCTCGGGCCGGCGCGGCGGCGTGTGGACGCGGCCGTGGCCTGGGCCGTATCGTGGTGCTGGCTGGCAGGCGACATGACGGCGGACGAGGTCTTCACAGCGGCACTGGAGCGTGCGGACGCGTCGGAGCGCGCGTCGTTCGTGGCGGCGGCGTGCGCGGGCGACGCGGAGCTGCTGCGGCGGGTGTCGTCGCTGTTGTCGGCGCACGAGTCAGCGGGGAGCTTCCTCGAGGGGGTCCCGTTCGGTGCGGCGACGTCGGGCCCGTCGGCGCGGGACGCAAGCCCGCCGCTTTCGGTGGGGGCCTCGATCGGTCCGTACGTGCTGACGGGTGTGCTGGGCGAGGGCGGGATGGGGACGGTGTACGAGGCGGAGCAACGGACGCCGGTGCGTCGTCGGGTGGCGCTCAAGGTGGTGCGGGCCGACGTGGGGGCGGCGACGCGTGCGCGGTTCCGTGCGGAGCGAGCGGCGGCGGGTCGGATGGACCACCCCGGGGTGGCGCGTGTGCTCGAGGCGGGGACGACGTCGGACGGACGCGAGTGGTTCGCGATGGAGCTGTTCCGCGGTCGTGCGATCTCGGCGTGGTGCGACGAGCGGCGCGTGGGGGTGCGCGGGCGGGTGGAGCTCATGGTGCGGGTGTGCCGTGCGGTGCAGCACGCGCACCAGAAGGGAGTGGTGCACCGTGACCTCAAGCCGGGCAACGTGCTGGTGGGGGAGCAGGACGGACGGGCGGCGGTGAAGGTGATCGACTTCGGGGTGTCCAAGGCGGTGGGTGAGACGACGGGGGAGGCGACGGGGCACACGCAGCACGGGCAGCTGCTCGGGACGCTGCGCTACATGGCGCCGGAGCAGGCGCAGGCCGACGGCGGGGACGTGGACACGCGGGCGGACGTGTACGGGCTGGGTGCGGTGCTCTACGAGCTGCTGACGGGGTCGGCGCCGCTGGGGGAGGACGGGGAGGAGGGGGGCGGGCTGCTGGCGGCGCTGGAGCGGCTTCGCGACGAGGAGCCGTCGCGCCCGAGCGCGCGAGTGGCGGGGGCGTCGGACGTGGAGGCGCTGGCGCTGCGGCGCGCGACGGTGCCTCGGCGGCTGGTGTCGCAGCTGCGGGGGGACCTGGACTGGATCGTGATGCGGTGCCTGTCCAAGGACCGGGAGGGCCGCTACGCGAGCGCGGACGCGCTGGCGTCGGACCTGGAGCGCCACCTGCAGGGGCGGGCGGTGGCGGCGGGCCCGCCGTCGCTGCGCTACCGGGTGGGCAAGGTGCTGCGCCGTCACCGTCGGGCTGTGGCGCTGACGACGGTGGGGCTCGCGGCGCTGGTGGCGGGGGGCGTGGGGGCTGGGTGGGTGCTGCGCGAGCGGGCGACGCGGAGGGCGGCGGTGGAGGGGGAGGTGGGTCGGGCGCTCGACGAAGCGGACCGCGAGCAGGCGTCGGGGCGCTGGGACGACGCGCTGGCGGCGGCGCGCCGGGCGGAGGCGCTGCTGGCGGGCAGCGACGGCCTCGAGGCGCTGCGGGAACGGGCGGTGCGTCGGCGCGAGGACCTCGAGTTCGTGCGCGACGTGGACCGGATCCGACACCGCGCGGCGTCGCGGCTGGAGTTCTCCGCCCTCGGCCCCGCTCTCGCCGCGGCGTTCCGCTCGCTCGGCGTCGACGTCGACGCGCTGTCCCCCGACGACGCCGCCGCGCAGCTCCGCCGCCGCACCGTGCCGCAGGTCGCCGCGGGCGCGCTCGACCTCTGGGCCGTCGCCCGTGCGGAGAGCGACTCGGCCGCCCCGTCGAAGCGGTGGCGCCGCTACGTCGAGGTCGCGATGCGCGCCGATCCCGACCCGCTCCGCTCACGGATGCGCGACGCGATCCTCCGTCGCGACGGTGCCGCGCTCGTGGCGATGGGCGCGCGCGACACGATCGCGCAGCTCCCGCCCGACGCCGCCAACCTCGTCGTCGTGTTGCTGCGCACGTGGGGGTTCCGGCGCGAGTCGCTCGAGGCGTGCCGTGCGGCGCAGAGCGCGCGTCCGGGCGACTTCTTCCTCAACCTCGAGCTCGGGACTCGCCTGATCGACGAGCGGGCGCTCGACGACGCAGCGCGGTTCCTGACGGCGGCCGCCTCCCTTCGACCCGACAGCGTCGCCGCGCACCAGAACCTTTCCGCGCTGTGGGCGGAGCGTGGGCGATTCGACGAGGCGGCTGACCACATCCGGCGCGCGATCGAGCTCGCCCCCGACGACGTCGACCTCGTCCTCAACCTCGCCCTCGTCGAGCGCCGCGCCAAGCGGCACGACGACGCGCTGGTCACGGCCCGCGGCGCGCTCGACCGGGACCGCACGCACGCGCGTTCGTGGGCCGTCCTCGCGGGGGTCCAGTTCGACCGCGGGGACCTTCCCGCCTGCATCGAGGCTGCCACCGAGGCGGTCCGCCTGCGGCCCGAGGACTCCGACTCCCGCCTGCTCCTCGCCAAGGCCCACGGGCGGTCCGGCGCGCTCGACGAGGCCATCGCCGCCTACCGCGAGGTGGTCCGGACCGACCCCAAGCTGCCGAAGGCGAAGTACCTCCTCGCGTCCAACCTCTGGAAGCGAGGCCTCAGGGACGAGGCGATCGCGATGGACCGCGAGGCGGTGCTCGTCGAACCGACGTTCGCGCCCGCGCACTACCAGCTCGGGCTGCACCTCGCCGCGGTCGGGGACCGTGCAGGGGCCGTCGCCGCGTACCGCTCGGCCGTCGCATCCGACGGCGCCTACGCGGAGGCGCACTGCAACCTCGGGCTGCTCCTGCAGCAGACGGGCCGGTTCGACGAAGCGCTCGCGGCGCTCCAGCGTGGGCACGAGCTCGGCCGCGCCCGCGAGGGCTGGACGTACCCGTCGGCCTCGTGGGTCGCCGACGCCGCGTTCGCCCGCGACGCGGCGCGCCTCTTCGGCCGTCTCGGGCGCCGCTCCCCCGAGGGCGCGCGGGCCGCCTTGCTCGACCTCGTGGTGCGGTCGCGGGTCTCGACGAGCGGGCGCAACGACGCGTTGTGGGAGGGGGCGGCCGCCGCGCTCGCCGTCGCGCAGGAGAGCGTGCCGGAGCTCGCGGGCGGCTGGCGTCGGCTCGCGCTCGAGTGGCTGGTGCTCGACCTCTCGTCGTGGCCGCAGCCGTCGCCGGGGCGCGACGCTGCGCGTGCCGCAGCGATGGCGCGCGCCCTCGAGCTCTGGGAGTCCTCCCGGCGGTTCGCGTCGGTGCGAGGGGCCGCCGTCGACGCACTTCCCGAGCCCGAGCGTGCCCCGTGGCGGGCGCTGTGGGCCGAAGTGGCCCGGCGGCGCGAGGCGGCTGCCGCCGCATCGCGCTGACGGCGGGCGCCCGGCCAAGACCGGCTCGAGTCCCGCGCGCTACGCCTGCGTCCCCGCCGCGGCCCGGCGGCGGACCGCGCGGAGCGCCTCGACGAGGAACGTGGTCGAGAGCGCGAGCATCGCGACCGACACGAGGCCGTTGATCCCCTCGAGCCCGAGCCCGTCGCGGGTCAGCGCCCCGACGCCGCGCACCGCGTGGCGGCCGATCGACCAGGTCGTCACCGTCAGCACGAACGCCGCGGGCGCCAGCACGTACCACGCGCGCTTGCCGCCCGCGCGCAGCCACACGCCCGCCGAGAGCAGCGTCAGGCCCGCCAGCAGCTGGTTGGCCGAGCCGAAGAGCAGCCAGTTGTCCGCGAACGACTTGCCGCCGCCCGCCAGCAGGATCGCCAGCGGCACCGCCACCGTCGCGAGCGTGGCCAGCAGCGCGGCCCGCGCCGAGCGCGCGCCGAAGAGCTCCTGGAGCAGGTAGCGGCCCAGCCGCGTCGCCACGTCGAGCGTGTCGAAGATGAACGTCGAGAGCGCCATGCCGGCGAAGACCCGGGCGAAGCTGCGCCCGCCCTCGCCCACGAAGAGCGTCAGGAACGACGCCATCCCGTCGGCGAACACCGCGCCCGGCCGGCCCCGCACCTCCGACGGCGACAGCACGAGCACCGTCGAGAGCGCGATCAGCGCGACGAAGGCCTCGAGGAGCATCGCGCCGTACCCGACCGGGCGGCAGTGGCTCTCCCGGGCGATCTGCTTGCTCGTGGTGCCGCTGCAGACGAGCCCGTGGAAGCCCGAGCACGCGCCGCAGGCGATCGTCACGAAGAGGAACGGGAAGAGGTCCTTGCCGAAGCCCTCCGGCGGCGTCGCGAAGGCCGGCTGGCGGATCTCGTGCCCGCCGAAGAACACGCCCGCGACCCCGGCCGCGAGCGCGAGGTAGAGGACGAAGCCGCCGAGGAAGCCGCGGGGCTGCAGCAGCGTCCACACCGGCACGAGCGACGCGACGACGCAGTAGCCGAGGATCGCGAAGTACCACGTCGTCGCGTCGGCCCGCAGCACCATCGAGACGGCGGGGACGGTGCCGAGCCACACGCAGCCGAGCACGAGCGGCACGAAGACCACCGAGAGCACCCACGTCTTCGGCTGGAAGCGGCGGACGACGAAGCCCATCACGACGGCGAGCACGAGGTAGAGCACCGCCGCCGCCGCGACGCCACCGCCCTTGTCGAACGACGTGCCGTCGGGCAGCTCCTCGACCTGCCCGAGGAACGTGTTCGCGGTCGCGTCGGTGAAGGCGACGACCACGTAGACGAGCGCCAGCCAGATGAACGCCGTCAGCGAGAGCCACGCGCGCGGGCCGAGGTGGCGCCGCGCGACCTCGGCGACCGTGCTCGCGCCGTGGCGCACCGAGGCGACGAGCGCCGTCAGGTCGTGCACCGCGCCGACGAAGACGACGCCGAGCCCGATCCAGAGCAGGCACGGGCCCCAGCCCCACGTCTGGCAGGCGAGGATGGGCCCGAGGATCGGCCCCGCGGCCGCGATCGCCGAGAAGTGCTGCCCGAACAGGTAGAAGGGCGGCGTCGGGACGTAGTCCACGCCGTCGGCCCGCTCGGTCGCAGGCGTCGTGCGCCGGTCGTCGAGCGCGTACTGCCGCGCGACGAAGCGCCCGTAGAACGCGTAGCCGGCCGTCAGCACCGCGACGACCGCCGCGGCGAGGAGGGGGAGGCTCATGGGGGCGGGAGGGTACCAGCGCCTCCCCGGCGGTCGCGCGCCCCCGATGCCGAGCGGGCGCGCTCCCGCGGTCTCCTGCGCGGGCGCGGGGCCCGCCCCGCGCGCGACGCGGTGCGCCGGCCGGTCGGGCGACCCCGGCGGGCCCCGGGGCCGCGGCCGGCGGCCGGCGGCCGGCCCGGCACCGGGGGGTCCGCCCGACGGCTATACTCCGCACCGTGGCTTTGTCGCGCCCTCACGGTCCGCGCTGCGTCGCCGCCGTCCTCCTCTGCGGCGCCCTCCTCGGCGTCCCCGCCGCGGGCGCCGACGTCGTCAAGACCAAGGACGGGAAGACCTACGAGGGCAGGGTCGTCTCTCAGGACGACGCCACCGTCGTCGTCGACACCACGTTCGACGGGCGCAAAGAGCTGCCTCGGGCGACGGTCGCGTCGGTGGACACGAGCGTCCCGCCCCTGCGCGACCAGCTCGCGTTCCGGGTCCGCGACGCGACGGACGTGCCGGCGCTGCTCAAGGCGGTGGACTGGGCGCGCTCGAAGGGGTTCAAGGACGAGCTCGCCGACCTCTGGAAGAAGGTGGTCGCGCTCGAGCCGCAGAACGCCAAGGCGCGCAAGGCGCTCGGGCACGTCAAGGTCGGCGACCGCTGGATGACGCCGGAGGAGAAGGCCGCGGCGGACGCGGCCGCCGACGAGGCGGCGATGCGCGCCAAGGGCCTCGTCCTCCATCAGGGGCGGTGGGTGACGCCGCAGGAGAAGGACGCCCTCGAGAAGGGCCTCGTCAAGGACGGCGACGACTGGGTGACCGAGGAGGTGTTCCACCGCCGCCGCGGCGAGCGCAAGGTCGGCGACGCGTGGGTCCGCGTCGGCGAGGGCGAGGGCAAGGCGCGCCAGGCGCACCTCGCCAAGGAGGTCGGCGTCCCGCTCGAGTACGTGTGGTCGCCGCGCGCCGACGTCTACCACGAGCTCAACGCGACCGAGGGCCAGGCCCTCGTCGACGCGTGCACGGCGGTGACGCTCGCCTTCGAGCGCCTGCTCAAGCCCGGTGCCGACGACCGCATGGAGGACGTGCGCGTCGAGGTGGTCGTCCCGCACAAGGCGCCCGCGTACGCCCGCTACGTGCAGCTCTTCGCCAAGGAGCAGGGGATCCTCCAGATGGCCGGCCGCCAGGAGTGGGCGTCGCAGGCGTCGCGCCTGCGCTCCTTCTGGTGGACCGACCCGAAGTGCGCGGTCGGCGCGTACCTGTTTCCGAACACGCTCGACGCGGTGCGCAGCAACGTCGCGCACACGCTCGTCTTCGTGCTGCTCAACCGCTACCGCTTCAACTACCGCTTCACGAGCCCGTGGCTCTCCGAGGGGCTCGCCTACCACCTCGAGATGGCCGCGGTGGGGCCGAGCTCGTCGTTCACGATCGGCCGCGCGGGCATCCCCGGCGGCGGCGACCCGCAGGCGTGGCAGGACACCAAGCGGTGGCCCGAGCTGCTCCGCTCGATCGTGCTCGGGGCGCAGGACACGCCGCTGCCGCGGCTGGCGCGCTCGCCCGCCGACGGGCTCTCGCTCGTCGACCTCGCCAAGGCGTGGAGCGTGATCCACTGGCTCGCGGAGTCGGACCCGACCAAGCTGAAGGCGTTCCTCGACCTCACCAAGACGCAGCGTGACGAGCCCGACGAGACCAACTTCAAGCAGGTGTACGGCTTCGACATGCGTGAGGCCGACGCGAAGTGGCGCGAGCACGTCGCGCCCGCGCCGCCCCCGACGCCGCCCACCGCGCCGCGCGGGAAGAAGCCGTGACGCGGTCCTCGCCCCGCCGTCGCGGCCTCCTCCGTCCGTGCGTCGCCGCGGCCCTCGGCGCGCTCGCGCTGACCCTCGCGTCCGCGCGGGCGCGGGCGGGCGACGACGTGCAGCCGGCCCCGCCCATCCTCCTCTTCGCCGATCCCGACGAGCCCGCGCGCAAGACGATCGACGAGCTCGTGCAGAACGGGTTCGGCGACGTGAGCAAGGCCGTCGTCGCGCGCGACCTGCTCGTGCGGCGCTTCGGGCTGTGGGCCGTCCGGCCGCTCGTCGAGCGCACGACCGCCGGCGCGAACGAGGCGATCGTGCGCAACGCGGTGCTGACGCTGGGGTCGCTGCGTCGCGCGTACGGGCCCTCGCAGCACCTCTGGCCCGCGGTCCCGGCGCTCGCCGCCACCGTGCGCCGCGAGGGGAGCGAGCCGTGGCGGCGCGCCTTCGCGGCGCTCGCCCTCGGGTTGTTCTACGGGCCCGAGACGGTGCGGCGCGGCGCGGCGTCGCGCGAAGGCACCGAGGAGGGGGCCGCGGCCGCGCGCAAGGCGCTCGGCGACGCGAACGCCGCGCTCCTCAAGGCGCTCGCCGACGGCAACTGGGTCGTCACCGCCTCGGCCGCGCTCGCGCTGGGCAAGATCGGCGGGACGTCGGTGGCGAGCGCCCGCGCGGCGGTGCGCCGGGCGTCGCCGCCGCCCGCCGCGCCCGAGGCGCGCGTGGCCGACCTGCTCTCGATCGGGCTCCTGCCGCTCGACGAGGACGCGACGCTCGTGGCCGCGCTGCACGACGACGACCGCCGCGTGCGCGCGGCGGCGGCGCTGGCGATCGCGTGCTGGGCGGTGGCCGAGGCCCGTTCGGCGCCCACCGGCGCGCTCGCCGCCTCGGCGTCGGCGCGCGCCGTCGCGCTGGACGCCGCGCTGCGGCCGTCGCAGAACGTCGCGCTGCGCGAGGGCGACGTGGACGGCGCCGAGGCGGCGTTCGCGCGCGGCATGCTCGCGCTGCTCTCGGGGCGCAGCGACACCTGGGACGAGCTCTTCGAGCTCGCGACGCGGCCGACCACGGAGCGGCGCACCGCGACCGCCGCCGCGCAGGCCCTGCTCTTCGCGCCGCGCCAGGCCGGCGCGCGGGCGCGGCTGGCCGACCTCGTCGGGCGCGAGAACGCCGGGCGCGCCCTGCACCCCACCGTGGTCGCCGCCGCGCTCCTGATCGCGGGGAGCGACGGGACCGACCGGGGCGTCGAGGTGTGCAAGGACTGGCTGCGCGACCGCGGCCGCGACCCGCACGGCGACGCCGACGGCGACGTGCGCTTCTACGGCGCGATCGGGCTCGTCCGCGCGCTCGTGGCCGGGCGCGTCGCCCCCGAGCGGCGCGAGCTCGCGGTGCGCGCGCTCTCGGAGGCGGTCCGGGCCGGGCTCGTCTCCGACGACGCGCGGCGCGACGCCCGCAGCTTCCGACAGGTGCTGCGCGACCTCGTGCGGCCGCTCCCCGAGGCGCTCGCGCGCGACCCCGACGCCCGGCCCGACCCGCGCGCGCTCGTCGTCCTCGAGGGCTCGTTCTCGGACCCGGACGCGATCGCGGCCGACGACCCCACCGACGTCGTGGTGGACCGCCTCAACGACGCGGTGCTCGCGCTGTACGGGCTCGACGCGCTGCCGCGGGCCGTCGTCGTCGGCGGCTCGGGCGAGCGGACGCCCAGCCGCGAGGACCAGGAGCTGCGCTTCCTGCTCGGGTGGCTCGAGCGCGACCCGTACTTCGTCCGACTCGACCTCCTGCGCGACCGCGGGCGCCTGCCCGCGCCGCCCACGTCGCCCCCGGGCGACGACGAGCTCGACCGATGACGTCGAACGAGGACTTCCTCTTCGCGCAGGAGGCCGTCGCGCTCGGCTTCGTCACCGACGCGCAGGTGAGCGAGGCGCTCGAGCTGCAGCGGCGCATGAGCGAGGAGCTCCGCCTCGACGAGCGCCTGTCGGTGATCCTCGTCAAGCGCGGCTACCTCGCCGACGACCAGGTGCGCCGCGTCTACGCCAAGACCCAGCCGGAGGGCGGCGGGCCCGGCCAGATCCACGGCTACCGCCTGCTCGAGGTCGTCGGCCGCGGCGCGATGGGCACCGTCTACCGCGCGATGCACCTCGGGCTCAACCGCGAGGTGGCGGTCAAGATCCTGCGCCCCGACCTCGCCGGCGACCGCACCCAGGTCGA
This sequence comes from Planctomycetota bacterium, assembly GCA_020851795.1. Taxonomy (GTDB): domain Bacteria; phylum Planctomycetota; class PLA2; order PLA2; family JAEUHO01; genus JAEUHO01. The sequence goes on from JADZCA010000078.1 coordinate 50,650, forward strand.
GCGCCTCAAGGCCGAGGCCGCGATGCTGGCGAGCCTCGACCACCCCAACATCGTGCGGGCGCTCGACGCGGGCGAGAGCAACGGCTTCCCCTACGTCGTGATGGAGTACGTCGAGGGCGAGAGCCTGCGCGACCGCCTGCGCGACCGCGGCCCGATGCCCGAGGACGAGGCGCTGCGCGTCGCGCGCGACCTCGCCGACGCGCTCGAGCGCGCCCGCCGCATGGGCGTGGTCCACCGCGACGTCAAGCCCGGCAACGTGCTGCTGACGCGCAACGGCACGCCGAAGCTCATGGACCTCGGGCTGGCCAAGGGGCCCATCGACCTCGGCCTGACCCAGCACGGCGCCACGGTCGGCACGCCGCAGTACATCGCCCCCGAACAGGCGCTCGACCCGCGCAAGGCCGACACGCGCAGCGACATCTACAGCCTCGGCGCCACGCTCTACGCGATGCTCACCGGCGTGCCGCCCTTCGACGGGCGCACGCTGGCCGAGATCCTGACGAAGGTGCTCTACGAGGTGCCGCCGCCGGTGCGCTCGCGCCGGCCGGAGGTGAGCGCCGAGACCGGCTACCTCGTCGAGCGGATGATGCTGCGCGACCCGACGCTGCGCTACCGCACGCCGGCGCAGGTCGTCGTCGAGATCGACCGTCTCCGGCAGGGCCAGTCGATCCTGCCCGAGGGGTTCTCGGGCAACTGGGAGGCCTGGCTGCTGCGCCGCCGCGTGCGCAAGACGACGCTGCTCGCCGGCGCGGGCGTGCTCGCGGGCCTCCTCGTCGCGGTGGGGGGCAAGGTCGTCCTCGACGCGCGGCGGACGTCGCGCGCGCGCGACGAGGTCGCCCGCCGGATCACGGCGCTCGTGCCCTCGCGCGTCCCGATGGAGTCGTCCGCCGACCTCGACGCGCGCGCGGCCGTGCTCGAGGGCCTCGCCGCCGACGCGGCGCGCACCGACGCGTCGGGCCGCGGGCTGGTCGAGCAGGAGCTCCGTGCGGTGCGCGACGAGCAGCTGCGCGTGCGGCGCCTGCGGGCGCTGCTCGACGACGTCGTCGTGCCGGCGGTGCGCGACGAGGACTTCGCGTCGGCGGAGCAGCAGCTGCGCCGCGCCGTCGAGGGCTTCCCGTCCTCGCCGCCCGCCGTCGCGCGCCGGCACGCCGAGCTGCGGCTCCAGGAGCTGCTGCGCGCCTCCGACGACGCGCTCGCCGACGCGGCCCGCGGTCGGGCGTACCCGTCGTCGTTCTCGGGGCTCGACGAGGTCGTCGACGCGGCGACGCGGTGGGCGGCGCGCGTGGCCTCCCGCTACTCGAAGACGCCCGCGCGCGACGGCGAGCTGCTGCGGGCGCAGGGCGCGCAGCGCGCGGCCGAGCGCATCGTCGCCGCGGTCGCGGGCGGCGTCGCGGACCTCGGCGACGCGCGCCTGCGCGCGTCGGTGGACGCGCTCGAGTGGGCGCCGCTGCTCGCGGCGGTGGCGCGCGGCCGGCGCGCCGCCGAGGAGGTCCTGCGCGAGCAGGGGGACGCGCTCACCGGGACCGAGCGTCGCTACGTCTCGCCCTCGCTGCTCGCGCGGCTCGTCGCCGAGCCGTTCGAGCAGCGCCGCGCCGCGGTGGACGCGCTCGTCGAGGACGCCTGGGTGACCGCGAGCGGGCTGGCCTTCGCGCAGGCCGAGCACGGGGATCCCACGGGGGCGATCGCACGCCTCGACGCGTTCGCCGAGGCCGCGCTGCGCGACGCGTCCTACCCCGACGTGGCGCAGCGCGCGCGGCAGCTCCGGGACGACCTCTCGGACCGGACGCGGGCCGCGCGCGAGGCCGCCGAGGCCGCGAGCGCGACGCTGACGCGCGACGTGGTCGCGGCGCTGCGCGCGGGCGACCTCGACCGCGTGGACGCGCTGGTCACCGGCGCCCGCGCGCGCGACGACCTCTTCGCGCCGGTCGCCCGCGACGTCGAGGACCTCGCCCGCGCCGCGCCCGCGATGAGACGGCTGCAGGCGGACGCGCTCGAGGCGCTCCTCGCCCGCGTCGGGCCCGCCAAGGAGCGCTGGGTGCCCTCGATCCAGCTGCGGGGCGACGCGCAGCCCGAGAAGAACGTCGAGCTGCTCGCGGTGTCGCGCGAGGAGCGCACGTTCGACTACCAGACGCACCGCGGCGGCGGCACGCAGGCGCGCACGAGGCGCCGTCTCGCCGACATCGTCGAGGAGGACCTGTTCCGCCTCGCCGGGTCGGACCCCACGTCGCCGCAGGGCGCGTGGCTGCTCGGCGTGCTCGGCATCGCCGCCGGGCCCGTCGAGGACGAGGACTTCTACGCCGCGATCCCGGCGCTCGAGACCGTCGTCCGCCGCTTCCGCGACGCCGCGGCGGAGGACGCCCCGCTCGCGCGCTGGGCGGGCGAGACGCTGGCCCGGCGCGTCGCCGAGGCGGACCGCAACGAGCGCGAGGCCCGCGAGCACCTCGAGACCGGGCGTCGCGCGATGGCCGAGGGGCACTACCCCGAGGCGAACTACCACTTCCGTGCGCTGCTCGACCCGACCGTCGAGCCGACGCTGCGCCTGCCGTCCACGAAGACGGCGCGCGAGGCCCGCGACTACCTCGAGAAGCAGGTGCAGCGGCTCCGCCAGGAGTTCAACGTCGGCTTCCTCGAGACGCTGTGGCCGGGCGCGCGCGTGACGCGCCGCGACACGGCCCCGCCCGACGTCCTCGACGTGTCGGCGCTGTTCGACTTCGAGGGGCAGGCGCCGCTCAAGGCGTCGTTCGAGTCGGGGTGGGCGCGCGTCGTGCCCGCGCCCATCGACCCGCGTGCCGTGACGCCCGACCGCAAGGTGGGCCGCGCGCTGCGGCTCCTGCCCGGGGCGACGGGCGAGGCCGTGGGCGACCGGCCGCTCGTGCTCGCCTCGCCGTTCGCCGCCGGCGCCGCGCGGTCGGTGACGTTCCGGTACTGGGCCGACGCGCCGCTCTTGCTCGCGATCGACCTCGACGGCGTGCAGGTCGCGGTGCTGTCCGACCCGCCCACCGACCACGAGCTGCCCCGCGACGCCCCGCTCCTGCCCGACGAGACCGCGCTCCCGCGCTGGGACACCGTCGGCCGCGGGCGCGGCGTGAGGTTCCGCGTCGGCAGCGAGCTCGGCGACCCGACGCGCTGGGGCTTCGACGACGCGCACCAGGGCCGCCACTTCGTGCCCCCGACGGTCTCCACCGAGCGCGTCCGCTCCCAGCTCGGCGCCCGGTACTTCGCCTTCGCCGCGCGCGAGCGGCCTTACCTCGTGCGCTTCACGTGGGAGCCCGACAACGGCGCCCGCCTCGAGGTGGACGGCGCGCTCGTCCTCGCCGACCGCAGCGCCGCGCTGCTGGCGCCCAAGCCGTCGGGCAAGATCCGCATCCTGAGCTGGACGGCCTGCACGATCGACGACCTCGAGGTCTCGGGCCGCGTGGACCCCGCGTGGATCGAGCGCCGTCGGGCGGAGTCCGCGGCGCCGGCGGCGCCTCCGCCGCCGCGCGGGGCGAGCGCGCCGCGCTGAAGGGCGACCGCGGGCGGCGCGTGCGGGGTGCCGCGCGGCACCTGCGCACGGGTAGAGTGGCCCGGTGCTCCTCGGACTCCCCGAGCCTGCGCTCGTCGCCGTCGTCGCGTACGGCGTGACGGCCCTGCTGTTCGCGGCCGGGCAGTGGCGTGCGGCGGTGCTCGCGCGCCGCGGCGCACCCCGCGCGACCGCCAACCGCGAGCCGCCGTCGGTCGCCGCGCCGGCGCGCGTCGTCTTCCTCGGCGACGTGCAGCGCGGCGTGCGCGAGGTCGCGGGGCCCGTGGTGGACGTGGTGCGCGCCGAGGGGGCGTCGCTCCTCGTCAGCGGGGGCGACCTCGCGAGCCACGGCGAGGCGCCCTACCACGGCATCGTCGGCGCCGCCTTCGACCGCGCCGGTCTCGCCGTGCCGTTCCTCGTCGTGCCGGGCAACCACGACCTCGAGCCGTCGGGGCGGGACACCGACCTCGCGGCGGGCCGCGCGCTGTTCGAGCGGGTGGTCGGGCCGCGCCGCTGGACCGCGCACGTCGGCCGCCTGCTGCTCGTCGGCACCGACGACGCGGTCGGCGCGGTCGAGGACGCCGAGCTCGACTGGCTCGAGCGCGTCGTCGGTGCGCACGACGGCCCGTGGGTGCACGTCGCGCACCGCCCGCCCCGTCGGATGCTCGAGCCCGGCACGCCGTGGGGGAGCGGGCGCGAGCGCCTCGCGGCGCTGTTCGCAGCCAAGCCGCCGGTGCTCGCGGTGTCGGGCCACCTCGAGCGCGACGCCGAGGCCGTCGCCGACGGCGTCCGCTTCGTCGTCAACGCCGAGGGCGGCGACGTGTCGGGCGGGCGCTGGCGCGCGCCGCCGGGCTTTCGCGTGCTGGTGGCCGACGTCTCCGCCGAGGGCGCGGTGACGCTGCGCCGGCTCGACCTGCGGCGCCGCCTCTCGCTCGCGACGGCGCTCGACCAGCTCCTCGTGCGCCTCTGGGCCGACGGCCGTCGCTTCCCCGGCCTGCTCTTCGCCGCGCCCGCCCGCGCCCTCGCCGCCCTCCTGCGACGCTAGACGCGGTACGCGGAGCCATACGCGGGGTACGCGGAGCCAGGAAAGTTGTTTTCACGCTGCGTGAAAACAACTTTCCTGGCTCCGTCCGGCTCGCGGACTCGGCCCGAGCACGCGCCGCCGTCGCGACGCGGGACGCGTCACGCGAGCCAGGGCGCCACGCGCGCGAGGACCTCGCGCTCGTCGATCGCCGACATGCAGACGGGCTCGGGGCACCAGCGCACCGTGCACGGCCGGCAGGGCACGTCGTCGCGCACGACCACGGGGAGCGGGCCCGCCGTCCCGTCCGCTCGCCACCCGTAGGGCCCGTACACCGCCGCGTCCTTCGGCCCGAACAGCGCGAGGACCGGTGTCCCCACGGCCGCCGCGAGGTGCACGGGGCCCGTGTCGGCGGCGACGAACACGCGGGCCCGGCGCGCGACCGCGGCGAGCGAAGCGAGGTCGGGCGTGATCATCGTGGCGACCGCGCCGCGGGCGCGCGCGCGCACGGCGTCCACCAGGGCCTCCTCGCCCGGGCCGCCGGTGACGAGCACGCCCGCCGCGGACGTCGTCGTGACGAGGTCGGCGAGCGCGGCGAACCGCTCCGGTGGCCAGCGCTTGAACGAGCCGAACCCGCTCGTGCCCGGGTGCAGGATCGCGAACGTGCGCGCGCCGAGCCCGCGCTCGGCCAGGGCCGCGATCGAAAACGCCTCGGCCCGGGCGGCGGCGTCGTCGCCACGCACGGCGTCGAGGCCCGTGCCGGCGTAGGTCAGCTCCACCTCGGCGAGCCGCGACGCCACCCCGAGCGCCCGCTCGACGCGGTGCACGGTCGTCGCGGGCACCGACACCCGCCGGTTCGTGACGAAGGCGTTGCCCTCGCGTGTCGCGCCGGTGGCGAGCCCGGCGCGCACCGGGGCGCCGGCGAGGAGGGACCAAAGTCCCGACTTCCCGTTCCCTTGGAGATCCACCACGAGGTCGAACCGGCGTCGAAGCAGTCCGGCCGCGAAGCGGGCGGCTTCGGCCCAGCCCCGCACCCGCCCTCCGACGCTGCGCCGCAGCGCCCGCCACCGTCCCCGCGGGACCACGTGGAGCCGGGCGATCGAGGGGTGGCCGGCGAGCACCGACGCCGCGCGGTCCTCGACCAGCCACTCGAACTCGACGTCGGGGCGGGCGCGCTTCCACGCATGGACCGCCGGCAGCGCGTGCAGCACGTCGCCGATCGCCGACAGGCGGACGACGAGCACCCGGTGGGGGCCGCGCGGCCGACGGGGGCGACGGAAGGAGGGACCGCGTTCGTGCACGGGCGTCTAGTCTCCCCGATCGGCCGCCGGGGGCTCGCTCCGTCGGGCGCCGAGCCCCCCCGGTGGGCGGAGGGACGGAACCGGTCCGAATGGTGGCGCGTCCTTTGCTCCGCGGGCGGGTATCAACGAACGCGGCTTCGTCGGCCGCCACGTAGGAGCGACGTCTTGGGTGTCCGTGCTCGCGGGATCGCCGTCGGCCTCGCCCTCGCGGCGCTCGCGTTCGCTCCGCGGTCCACGGTCGCGGCGCCGACGGGCGAGGTCGCGCTCGACACGTTCTTCCACGGCACCGTGATCGGCCTCGAGGGGACCAAGGTCCGCCTCCGCTACGACTTCTCGACGAAGGAGCAGGCCGCGGACTGGCCGGAGGGCGCCGGGTTCCGCGTCCCGCGCGACGTCGGCGACAGCGCCGGGGTCGCCGAGGGGCGGCTCGCCGTGCGTGGCAGCACGGGGACCCGCCACGTCGCCGAGTGGGAAGGCGACATCACCGTCACCGCGAAGCTGATCCCCGACGGCGTCAAGGACATCGGCTCGGTCGTCACGAGCCCGGACCAGCCCGAGGACTACGTCCTCTACTCGATCGGCGAGACGTACTTCCACGGCTGGGACCATCCGGGCAGCGGCGGCGACACCGGGATGATGAAGTTCGGCAAGCAGTACGCGACGGCCGACAAGCCCGGGCTCGTCGGGTTCCGCTACCTCGACTACCGCCGGCCGCCGACCGACCCCACGCCGGGCAAGCCCGTGGTGTGGTCGTTCGGGCGCAAGGGCGCCGAGGTGTTCCTCACGCTCGACGACATGAAGCTCGACTCGCCCGAGCCGGGCAACAAGCTCAAGGTGCTCCAGGTCGGCTTCTACGCCGTCAAGAGCGCGATGACGGTGGACGACATCGTCATCGAGGGGACGCTGTCGCCGCGCTACCTCGCCGCGAAGAAGATCGCGCTGCGCACCGACAAGCCCATCGTCGCGGAGACCGGCGCGGGCGTGGACCCCGCCGTCCGCACGCTCGCCGAGGCGTACGCCGCCGGCAAGGAGAGCGCCGTCAAGGTGGTCGGCGTCGTCGGCGACGCCGCGCGTCCCGAGGGCGACCGTCGCGCCGCGGCCGACGCGCTCAAGCGCGGACCGCGCAAGGCGCTCCCGGCCGTGATCGACCTCCTCTACAACGCCGAGCCCAAGATCAGGACTTTAGGCCTGGAAATCGTGAAATCACTGACCGGCAAGACGTACGGCTACGACCCGAAGGCCTCCGAGAAGGCCCGGGCGGCCGCCGTCCGCCGGCTCAACGACGACATCGCCGCAAACCCGGCCCTTCTGCAGGGCAACGGCGGTGGTGGATAATGACCGAGGCTGCCCGCAGCGTCCGCCCGACCCGGAGACCGTCCATGTTCCGCACCCTTCGTCCGATCCTCGTCGTCTCGCTCGCCCTCCTGTCGTGCGTGCCCGTCGCGTACGGTCGCGGGGGCGGCGGTGGTGGCGGCGGCGGTGGGGGGCGAGGCGGCGGCGGGGGCTTCGGGGGCGGCGGCGGGCGCGGCGGGTTCGGCGGCTTCGGCGGGATGGGCGGTCGCTTCGGCATGGGCCCGGGCGGCATGGCGGCGGGGATGGGCGGCAACCGGTTCGGCAGCCGCGGCAAGAACAACAACGACCAGTCGCTGCGCGAGCTCGAGGACCGCGTCGCGCTGATCGCCGAGCGGCGGCAGCGCCTCGCGGACGCCGACCGCGTCGAGAACCAGGAAGCGCGGCTCGCCGCCGCGCGTGCCAACGCGGCGTTCACCCGCGTCGCCGACGACGTCCGCTGACACGGCCGCCGTCGCGTCCGCGACGCGTCGCCCCTCGACCGGAGGCCTCCGTGCGCCGCATCCTCCCTCTCGCCGTGCTCGCGGTCCTCGTGGCGCGGGCGCCGGCCGCCTCCGCCGAGGACGCGGCGGCCGCGCCGCCCGCACCGGACGGCGCGCCCGCGCCCGCGGCACCCGCCGCTCCTCCCGAGGCCGACCCCGCCGCCGCGCGCAAGCACGCCGAGCAGGGCGACCTGCTGCGCGAGGAAGGCAAGTGGGACGCCGCGGCGCGCGAGTACGGCAAGTCGCTGGACGCGGACGAGGCGCAGTACCTCGTCCACGTGCGCTACCAGGAGTCGGTGATCCGCTCCGGCAAGGGCGACGAGCTCGTCCCCGAGTACGACGACCTCCTCAAGCAGCACCCGACCGACGCGGTGCTCAAGCTGCACCGGATGCGGCTCGACGCCCCGGCGTCGCGCGTCGAGCGCCTCGCGCCGGCCGTCAAGGCGACGCCCGGTGACGCGCCGACGCAGCTCGAGCTCGGGCGCGCGGCGCTCGCGGTCGGCGACAACGCGGTCGCGAAGAAGGCGCTCGAGGCCGCGTTCGCGATCGCCCCGCGCCTCGCCGACGTGTTCGAGCTCTCCTGCGAGGCGCTGCGGCGCGCCGGCGACACCTCGGGCCTGCGCACGCGGCTCGAGAACCGGCTCAAGCAGGAGCCGGAGTCGTACGAGACGCTGATCCGGCTCGCGCGCCTCGACCTCGTCGAGGGGCGGACGAAGGAGGCTTACGAGCGGGCGATCGCCGTGCTCGGCATGCGGCCGTCCTACGTCGTCGCGATGCTCGTGCGGTCCGAGGCCGCGTCGCGCCTCGGCAAGGGCGAGGAGGCGCTGCAGTCGCTCGAGGCGGTGCTGCGGCTCAACCCGGCCGACCCCGACGCGCTCGTCGCGTCGGCCGACCTCACCGCGAAGGGCGCCGCCGAGGAGGGCCTCAAGCGCGCGGTGGACCTCTACAAGAAGGCGCTCGACGTCAAGCCGACGCCGCCGGCGCTGCGCGCGTGGTACGGCCTCGGCTGGGCCTACGAGCGGCTCGGCCAGCTCAAGGAGGCGGGCGAGGCGTACCGCGAGGCGGCGCTGCTCTCGCCCACCGACGCCGCGATCGTGAACTCGGTCGGCGTGGTGCTGCTCAAGCAGAAGTCCTTCCAGTCGGCCCTGCTCCAGTTCCGCAAGGCCATCGACCTCGACCCGAAGTCGCCCGAGGCCTACCTCAACGTCGCCATGGTGGCGGAGCAGCAGACGGACTGGAACGAGGCGATCAAGCAGTACCAGAAGGTGCTCGGGATGAAGGGGCAGGAGGGCAACGTCCGCGCCCTGCTCAACTGCGCCTTCGACCACGAGGCGCTGTCGCAGTACAAGAAGGCGGAAGAGCTGCTCCTGCGCGTCCGCCAGCTGCGCCCGCAGGACTCCGACGTCGCCACGTTCCTCGGCGACAACCTCTTCTTCCAGAAGAAGTGGAAGGACGCCGTCCGCGCCTACCAGGACGCGGTCAAGCTCGACGAGAAGAACCGCTTCGCGTGGCGCGGCCTCGGCATGGCGCTCGCGCAGGACGACAAGCCCAAGGAGGGCATCGAGGCGCTCGAGAAGGCCCGTGCGCTCAAGCCCGACGACCCGCCGACGCTGCTCGTGCTCGGCGACCTCTACTTCCTCCAGCAGGACCTCGAGAAGGCGCTCGAGGCGTACAAGGCCTACGTGAAGGCGGGCGGCACGAACCAGGACGTCCCCGTCCTCATCGAGGGCATCGAGAAGGAGCTCGCGGGCGCCGGCGGCGGCAAGTGACGCGGCACGCCGAATCCACGCGCCGGCGCGGGCGCCACGGTACGCTCGCGGCGTGGTGGGACCCGCCGACCCCGTCGCGATCCGAGAGCGCTACGGCGTCCCCGAGGCCGTCGAGCTGAGGGCGTCGTCGAGGGAGCTCCTCGGCTTCCTCCCGGGCTTCGAGGACGTCGTGCGGGCGGTCGCCGAAGCGCCCGACGCGCTGCCGCGCGCGGCGCGGGCGGGGCGCGCGCCGCTCGCGCGGCTCGACAGCCCGCTCGGGCCCGTGCTCGTGCGCGAGTACCGCAAGGGGGGGCTGCTCCGGCACGTGCGTGGTCGGCGCTTCCTCGGCCCTTGGCGCCCCTTCGTCGAGCTCTCGCTCGCGCGGCGGCTGCTCGCGGCCCGCGTCCCGGTGGTCGAGGCCGTCGGCGCGGTGGTGCTGCGCGGCTGGACGGGCTGGCGCGGGTTCCTGCTCACGCTCGAGGTCCCCGGCGGCCTCGACCTCGAGGCCTACCTCTACGACCCTGCCGCGCACCCCGAGTGGCCGCTGCGCGACGCGCTGGCCGAGGCGGGGCGCACGGTCCGCGCGCTGCACGACGCCGGGGTCGCCCACGGCGACCTCCACCCGAAGAACCTCCTCCTCGACCCCTCCGCCGCCGCCGTGCGCGCCCTCGACCTCGACCGGTCGGGCGCGTTCGACGCGCCCCTCGACGACGACGCACGCGTGCGCAACCTGACGCGGCTGGCGCGGTCGGTGGAGAAGCACCGCCTGCGGGGGATGCCGGTCGGGCGGCGCGAGGCGCTGCGCTTCCTGCGGGCGTACGGGGGCGGTGCCGAGCCCGGCGACCGGTGGCTCGCGGTGGTCCGGGCGCGCGTGCGCCGCGGGCTGTGGCTGCACCGCGCGTGGTGGCGCCTCTCGGGCCAGGTCGGGCGGGCGCGCGGGCCCGCGACGGGCGGCGGCGGCGCGCCGCACCGGGTGCCCGCGTGAAGATCACCGCCGCGATCATCGCGAAGGACGAGGCCGACCACATCGCCGCGTGCGTGCAGAGCGTCGCGTGGTGCGACGAGGTCGTGGTGCTCGACTCGGGCAGCCGGGACGGGACGCCCGCGCTCGCGCGCGCAGCCGGCGCGCGCGTCGTCGAGACGGACTGGCCGGGCTGGGTCGCGCAGAAGAACCGCGCCGCGGCCGCGGCCACGCACGACTGGGTGCTCTCGATCGACGCGGACGAGCGCGTGGACGCGCGGCTGCGGGCCGCGATCGAGCGGGTGCGCGCGGGCGGCGAGCCCGACGTGGCCGCGTTCGAGATGACCCGCCACACCTTCGTGCTCGGGCGCTGGATCGACCACGGCGGTTGGTACCCGGAGTGGCGCACGCGTCTCTTCGACCGTCGGCGCGCGCGCTGGGCGGGCGTGGACCCGCACGACCGGCTGGAGGTGGACGGCCCGGTGCGCCGGCTCGCCGAGGGCGAGCTCGTCCACTACACGTACCGGTCGATCTCGGCGCACGTCGCGCAGATCGACCGCTTCACCACCGTCGCGGCGCGCGAGAAGGTCGCGCGCGGCCGGACGCGCACGCTGCTGGCGATGCTGTTCCGCCCGCCCGCGCGCTTCCTGCGGATGTACGTGCTCCGCCTCGGGTTCCTCGACGGGCGCGCCGGCTTCGTCCTCGCGGCGATGGCCGCGTGGTACGTGTTCCTCAAGTACGCCAAGGTCTGGGAGGCGACCGCGGTCGCCGGCCGGCGCGGCGACGCGGGGGAGCGGCCCGGTGGCTAGGCCGGTGCGGTTCTCCGAGGCGGGGTTCCGCGTCGAGGCGGAACGGTCCGCCGAGGGCGCGGTGCGCCGGGGGCTCCTGCCGGACCCGACCGCGGCGCTCTCCGGCGGGGCCGCGGTCAAGCGCAACCTCTACCGCGCGGCGTCGCGCGTCGAGCTGCCGGGCTTGGGGGCGGTGCTGCTCAAGGTGCACCGTCCGCGCGGGCTCGTGGACACGGTGCGTGCGGCGCTGCGGCGCAGCCGCGCGCGCTCGGAGTGGGACGCCGCGCGCTACCTCGTCGGCGCGGGCATCCCGACGCCCGCGCCGCTGGCCGTGCTCGAGCGGCGGCGGGGCCCGCTCCTCGAGCAGGCCGCCTCCGCCGCGCGCTTCGTCGCGCCGCGGGAGACCTTCGCCCCGTCGCTGACGGCGCAGCCGCCCGACAAGGCGCGCGCGCTCGCGGCCCGCTCGGGCCGGCTCCTGCGCGCGCTCCACGACCGCGGCGTCTCGCACGGCGACTTCCACAGCGGCAACCTCCTCGTCGGACCCGGCCCCGGCGACCGCTGCGTGCTCGACGTCGTGGACCTGCACACCGTCCGCGCGGGGCGCCCCGTGCCGGCGCGCCGCCGTCGCGCGCAGCTCGCGCAGTGGGTGCACAGCCTCGCGGGGGTGCTCGGCGCCGCGGGCCGCCGGCGCGTCGTCGTGGGCTACCTCGGCGACGCCGACGCGGCGACGGTCCGGTGCACGTTCGCGCGGGTCGAGCGGCTCGTCGCCGCGCGGGAGCGCCGACGGCTGCGCTCGCGCGGGCGGCGCTGCGTCGAGGAGAGCAGCGTCTACACCTCCGACCTCGGCGACGCGCGGGGCTGGCGCCGGCGCGACCTGCCGGTCGAGGCGATCGAGCGCGCGCTGGCCGCGCACGACGCGGCGCTCGCCCGCGGCGGCGACGCGGTGCTCAAGCGGCACCGCAAGGGCGCCGTCGTCCGCGCCGGCGGCGTCGTCGTCAAGGAGGCCTTCGAGCCGGGCCTCGCGCGCCGCCTCGAGGCGCGGCTGCTCCCGCGCCGGCGCCGCGCGGGCTACGAGAACGCGCACCGCCTCGCGGTGCGTGGGGTCGGGACGGCCGCGCCCCTCGCCTTCGTGCGCCGCGGCGGACGCACGTTCACGCTCTACGAGGACCTCGGACGGCTGCCCCGCCTCGACCACTGGGTGATCGAGGCGGCGCGCACGCGGCGGCTCTCCCGCGCGCGCCGGCTCGCGGCGCTGCACGCGACGGCCGACTTCGCCGCGGGTCTCCACCGGCGCGGCGTCTGGCACGGCGACCTGAAGGCGTGCAACTGGCTCGTCGAGGAGACCGGGACGCACCTCGCCTTCCGGCTCGTGGACACCGACCGCGTCCGCTTCCTCCGCCGGGTCTCGCGCGAGCGTCGCCTGCGCAACCTCGCCCAGCTCGCCGCGTCGGTGCCGCGCGCGGTCACGCGCACCGACCGGCTGCGGTGGTGGCGCCGCTACGCCCGCGGCACGCCGTGGGCCGGCGCGGCGCACGAACGGGCGGTCGCGCGCGACGTCGCCGCGCTCGTCGCGCGCAAGCTCGTGGTCGTGGACGAGCCCATCGAATGAGGCTCCTCTGGACCGTCGCGAACTGGAAGCGCACCGGCCCCGTCGAGCCGAGCCTCGACCTCGCCGCGGCGCTGGACCGCCGCGGCCACGAGGTCCTCGTCGTCACCGGACGTCCGGTGGGCTCGGCCCCCGACGAGGCGGGGGAGGCCGCGGAGGCCCGCGGCCTGCAGCGGCTCCGCCTCGGGCTCGCCCTGCGCAAGCACGTCGGGTTCCTCGCCAACCGACGCGACGCGCGCGGGGTCGCCGCGCACCTGCGCGCGCGCACGCCCGACGCCGTCGTCGTCACGCTGCGCAACGACCACCGCATCGTCGCGCGGGCGCTCGCGCAGGCCGGGCTCGGCGTCCCGCTCGTCCGCACGTGGTTCGAGGACGGCGCCGAGGCGCCCGGCGACGAGGAGGCGACGCTCCTGCGCGCCGCGGCGGCGGTCGTGGTCTTCGGCGCGGGGCCCGCGGCGACGCTGCAGCGCGCGGGCGTCGCGCCCGAGCGCGTCGTCGTGCTGGCGCCGCCGCTCGACGTGGACCGCGTGCGACGCGGCGCCACCGACGTCGCGGCGGCGCGCGCGGGCTTCCTCGCGCCGCCGGGCGCGCTCGTCGTGGGGCTGGTCGCCCGCGTGCAGCCCCACCGGCGCTTCGACCTGCTCTGGGACGCGCTCGCGCTGCTGCGCGACCGCGGCGCGAGCGTCTTCGCCGTCGTGGTCGGGCGCGGCACGTCGTTTCACGACGTGGCGCGCGAGCCCGTGGCGCGCCGTCGGCTCGAGGACCGCGTCCGGTTCGCCGGCTACCTGCGCGGGTCGGCGTACGCGTCCGCGCTCGCCGCGTTCGACGCCCAGCTGCTGCTCGTCCCCGGCAGCGACCCCACCGTGCGCGCGTTGCGCGAAGGGATGGCGCTCGGCGTCCCCTCGGTGGTGACGCGGCTCGGGCTGCTCCCCGACCTCGTCGAGCACGGCCGCACCGGGCTCGTCGTGGACGACGCCCCGGCCGCCCTGGCCGACGCGCTCGCCCGGCTCGCCGCCGACCCGCAAGCTCGGGCCGCGATGGGCGTCGCGGCGGCCGCGCGCGCCGAGACGTCGTTCGCGCTCGGGCGCGTGGCCGAGCGGCTCGAGGCCGCGCTCGCCGCCGCGGCTCAGCGCGCGACGGCGCGGTAGGCGTCGAGCGTCGCGCGCGCGGTGCGCGACCACGGCAGCTCGCGCGCGCGGGCGAGGCCGCGCGCGACCTGCGCGGCGCGGGCGTCCTCGTCCTCGAGCATCCGCGCCGTCGCCTCCTCGAGGTCGTCGAACGCGTCGGGGCGGAACACGAGCCCGCCCGGCCCGACGACCTCGGGGAGCGCCCCGGCGTCGCTCGTCACGACCGGGCATCCGCACGCCATCGCCTCGAGCGCGGGGAGGCCGAAGCCCTCGTCGCGCGAGGGGAAGAGGAGCGCCGCGGCGCCGCCGTACAGCGCGGGCAGGTCCTCGGGCGACGCGTAGCCGAGCCGCTGCACCCGCTCGCGCGCGCCCGTGCGCTCGACGATCGCGTCGAGGCGGCCCTCCGGGTAGCCGTCGGGGCCCGCGAGCACGAGCCGGAGGTCGTCGCGGCGCGCCGCCAGGCGACCGAACACCGTGCCCACCGCCTCGAGGTTCTTGCGCGGCTGCGCCAGCCCCACGAAGAGCAGGTAGGGCGGCCGCACCCCGAGCCGGGCGAGCACGGCCGCGACCTCGGCCGGCGGACGCGGCGCGAACGCGGGGTCCACGCCGAGCGGGGTCACGACGAGGCGCTCGCGCGGCACGCGCAGCATCGACTCGACGTCGCGCGCGGTCGCCTCCGAGACGCAGAGGATGCGGTCGGCGCACGCGACCGCCTCGGCGTAGCGCTCGAGCTTCTGGGCGCGGAACCGCTCGTCGGCCCACGCGTCGGACTTGAGCGAGAACAGGTCGTGCACCGTCACGACCTGCGGGGCCCGCCCGCCGACGACGCGCGCGTCGGGCCCGTGCGCCACCGCGCAGCCCCGGGTCGCGAGCGAGGGCAGGCCCGAGGCGAACCACCGCGCGGCCACGCGCCCGGGCGCGCCGTCGAGGCGCAGGACGTGGCGCCGGCGGCGCCAGCGGCCGAGGCGGACGCCGAGCACGAGCTCGAGCGACGGGTCCTCCGCGAGCAGCGCGGCGGCCAGCCGTGCGGTGTAGTGCCCCACGCCCGTGCGCTCGGCCTTCGCCGCCGCCGACGCGTCGAGGAACACCCTCACGGCTCGTCCTCGGCGTCGCCGCCGGCGTCCTCGGCGGGCGGCGCCTCCTCGCGGGGCGGCGTCGCGCCGAGGTTCTGCATCGCACAGAGGCGCGCGTAGAGGCCGCCGCGCGCGAGGAGCTCGTCGTGCGTGCCCTGGTCCACGACGCGGCCGTCCTCGAGGACGACGATGCGGTCCGCGCGGCGCACCGTCGAGAGGCGGTGCGCCACGACGAGGGTCGTGCGTCCCTGCCGCAGGCGGTCGAGCGCCTGCTGCACGGCGCGCTCGCTCTCGGCGTCGAGGCTCGACGTGGCCTCGTCGAGCACGAGCAGCGCGGGGTCGCGGATCAGCGCGCGCGCGATCGTGATGCGCTGGCGCTGCCCGCCCGAGAGACGGGCCCCGCGCTCGCCGACCTCGGTCGCGTACCCCTGCGGGAGCGCGGCGACGTGCTCGTGGATGAAGGCCGCGCGCGCGGCGTCCTCGACCTCGGCGTCGGTGGCGCCGGGCCGGCCCTGGCGGATGTTCTCGCCGACGGAGGTGTGGAAGAGGAACGGGTCCTGCGTCACCACGGCCGTGCGGTCGAGGAAGGTGTCGCGGCGGAACGACGTGAGCGGGCGGCCGTCCACGGTGATCCGCCCCGCCGTCGGCTCGTAGAAGCGCAGCAGCAGGTCGCACACGGTGGACTTGCCCGCGCCCGAGGGGCCCACCAGCGCCACGGTCGCGCCGCGGGGGACCTCGAAGGACACGCCGTGCAGGACGGGGAGGCCCGGGCGGTAGGCGAAGGAGACGTCCTCGAAGCGCACCGCGCGCTCGACGTGGCGGAACGGCTCGGCGTCGGGCGGCTCGGGCGGCGGCGGCGGGAGGTCCATCACGTCGAAGACGCGGTCGACGCTCGCCATCGCGTCGTTCATGCCGTTGAGGTCCTTCACCAGCTTCTTGGCGGGCTTGTAGAGGTTGCCCACCTGCGACAGGAAGAGGAGGAGGGCCTTCTCGTCCACGCCGAGCGCGCCGCGCAGGACGAGGAACGAGCCTCCCACGGCGAGCGCCATGATGAGGACGTTGTTGAGGAACTCGGTGGCGGCGTCGGAGAACGACTTGGTGCGCTGGACGCGCAGGCTGCGCCGGTAGACCTCGCGGTCGGCCTCGTGGAACTCGGCGACCTTGCGGTCCTCGCTGCGGAACGCCTTGACCGTGCGGATGCCCGAGACGATCTGGAGCAGCACCTCGACGCGGCGGGCGCTCCCCGACTGACGCTTCTTCGCCTGGCGGTTGACGCGCCGCGTGAAGGTGCGCAGCGGGATGAAGAGCAGCAGGCCCGGGACGCAGATCGCGGTGAGCTGGGGCGAGAGCACCGCGAGCACGCCGATGCCGAAGAGCAGGTTGAACAGCCCCTCGACGAGGCTCCCGAACACGAGCTTGAGGCCCGCGGCGAAGCCGTGGACGTCGTCGAGCACGCGCTGCACGACGTCGCCGCGGTGGGACGTGTCGTAGAACGCCATCGGCTGCCGCAGCAGCTTCGCGCAGAGGTCGCGGCGGACGTCCATGAGGATCCGCTGGCGGACCATCTCGTTGACGTAGTCCTCGAGGAAGGCCGAGACCGACATCACGAGCACGAAGACGACGAAGAGGAGCCCGACCGAGAACACGGTCGCGTAGCGGTCCCGCAGCCGGGCCCGCTCGGCCTCGACGGCGGCGGGGTCGGCTCCCTCCTTGGGCGCGGGCATCCACGCGTCGGACACCCAGGGGCGCGTGGTCGCGTTGAGCCCGTCGATCGTCGCGTCGAGCGGGGCGAGGAGGGTCTTCGCCTTCTCCTTGGCCGCCTGGTGCGCGGCCTTGAGCGCCGAGTCGCCGTCGGTGGAGGTCGCCGTCGGGAAGACGCGGTCGAGGATCGGGTAGAGCAGCAGGATCCGCGCGTTGCTCGCGGCCGCCTGGAAGGAGAGCAGGAGGATCGACGCGACGAGCAGCGCCTTGTGCGGCCCGGCGTAGCGGACCACGCGCATCAGCTTGCGCAGCGGCGTCGGGGCCGGGCCGGGCGGGCCCGCGGGCGCGGCCTGCGCGGCGGTGCCGGAGGCCGGGAGGGGGCTCGTTGCGTCGGGCACCGAGCCCCACAACCTACCGGGCCCCGGGCCCGTTGGCGCCGGTCCTCCGGGCCCCTCCCGACGGCCTCGCGGCCCGCGCCCGCCGACGTCGCCGACGGCCCCGGTTCGTCTTGACCCCCGGGGCCCCCGTCGGGTACAGGCGGTTCCTCGTCTCATCCCCGGGGGTTCCCACCGTGTCCCACCGACCCGAAGACGTCCGCAACGTGGCCTTGGTCGGAGCCGGCGGCGCCGGGAAGACGACGCTGACGGAGGCGGCCCTCTTCCTGTCGAAGGCGATCGCGCGCAAGGGGACGGTCGAGGACGGCAACACGGTCAGCGACTTCGACCCCGACGAGAAGGAGCGCCGCCAGTCGGTGTCCGCGTCGGTCGTGCACGGGACGTGGAACAACGCGCGGGTCCAGCTGATCGACGCGCCCGGCGCCGCCGACTTCGTGGGCGAGCCCACGGCCGCCATGTGCGCCGTCGAGACCGTCGCGATCGCGGTCACGGCCAAGGACGGCGTCGGCGTGACGGCCCGCCGGCGCTTCCACGACGCCGGCAAGCTCGGCCTCGTGCGCGTCGTCGTGCTGACCAAGATCGACCAGGAGAACATCGACCACGCCGCGCTCACCGCCTCGCTGCAGGCCAACTTCGGCGAGCACGTGATCCCGCTCAATTTCCCCGACCAGTTCGGCCCCGGGGTCACGCGCATCTACAACGTCTTCGCCGAGGACCTCCCCGAGGAGGTCAAGCCGCGCGCGATGGAGCTGCGCAAGCAGGTCACCGAGGCCGTCGTCGAGTGCGACGACGCGCTGATCGAGAAGTACTTCTCCGAGGGCGCGGTCACCAAGGAGGAGCTGTTCCACGCGTTCCCCAAGGCGATCCGCACCGGGCACATCGTCCCCGTGCTCCACACGTCGAGCGCCAAGGAGATGGGGGCGCGCCAGTTCCTCGACTTCGTCGTCAACGAGACGCCGAGCCCCGCCGAGGGCGTGGTGCGGGCGGCGAAGAAGCCCGACGGGAGCGCCGCGGACCCCGACCCGAAGGGCCCGTTCGCGGCGCAGGTGTTCAAGATCGTCGTGGACCCGCACGTGGGCAAGGTCGCCTTCCTCCGCGTGTGGAGCGGGCACCTCGCGTCGAAGTCGTCGTTCGTCGTCGCGCGCTCGGGCAAGACCGAGCGCATCGGCGACCTCCTCGAGGTGCAGGGCAAGGACCTCAAGCCCGTGGCCTCGGCGCAGGCCGGCGACATCGTCGCCGTCACGAAGGTGGACGACATCCACGTCGGCGACACCGTCACGGACGGCCACGCCGGCTTCGTCTTCGACCCGATCCCGTTCCCGCGCGCGCAGGTCACGCTCGCCGTCGAGCCCAAGAACCGCGCCGACGAGGCCAAGCTGATCCCCGAGCTGAGCAAGCTCCACGAGGCCGACCCGACCTTCGTGCCCGAGCGCGACCCCGCGACCCACGAGTTCGTGATCCGCGGCGTGAGCTCGCTCCACCTCGACGTGACCCTCAAGCGCCTCGCGCGCAAGAAGGTCGAGGTGGTGACCAAGCCGCCGACGGTGCCGTACCGCGAGACCGTGAGCATCAAGGGCCAGGGCGAGCATCGCCACAAGAAGCAGTCGGGCGGCCGCGGCCAGTTCGCCGAGGTGCACCTCAAGCTCGAGCCGCTCCCGCGCGGGACCGGGTTCGAGTTCGTGGACGCCGTCATCGGCGGCACGATCCCGCGGCAGTTCATCCCCGCCGTCGAGAAGGGCGTGCGCGACGTGCTCCCGCACGGCGTGGTCGCGGGGTACCCCTTCACCGACGTCCGCGCGATCGTCCACTTCGGCAAGTTCCACGACGTGGACAGCGACGAGTTCTCCTTCAAGCTCGCCGCGGGCCTCGCGTTCAAGGCCGCGGTCGAGGCCAGCCGCCCGATCCTGCTCGAGCCGATCATGGACGTGGAGATCGAGATCCCGTCGCGCTTCATGGGCGAGATCTCGGGCGACCTCAACAGCCGCCGCGGCCGCATCGTCGGCATGGACACCGAGGGCGACCTCACCAAGATCCACGCGCAGGTGCCGCTGCCCGAGATGCTCAACTACTCGACCGAGCTGCGGTCGATCACGGCGGGCGAGGGCGAGTTCCGCGCCGACCTGGCGCGCTACGACCGCGTCCCGCCGCCGCTCGACGAGCAGGTGATCGCCAAGCACAAGAAGGAGCGCGAGGCCGCCGCTGCGCACGGGCACCACTAGGAGCCTTACGCCGACAGGCTCCTAGCCCTCCGGAGCGCGGCGTCGGCCTCGACCCGGGCGTACCGTGGGGCCCCATGGCGATGCTGACCGCCCCGCCCCGCGACCGCCGTGCGCCGGGGTGCGCGTCCGCCGCGCCGGCGCGGGCGGCGTCGCGCCCCGCCGGAGGACGTCCGTGACCCGCCGCGGCGTCGTCCTCCTGCTCCTCGCGCTCGGGCTCGCGAGCGCGACCGCGCGCGCGGGCGACGGGCCCGCCGACCCCGGCAAGGAGGTGGACCGCCTCCTCGCCGAGGTCGCGAGCGACGACTACGCCGTGCGCGAGGCCGCGCGCAAGCGGCTCTCGACGCTGGCCCCCACGGTGCGCGACCTGCTGCGCGCGCGCCGCGAGGACCCCGACCCGGAGGTGCGCCGCACGGTCGAGGCGCTGCTCGCGGCGATCGGCGAGCCCGACGCGCCCGAGGCGCCCGAGGGCACGCTGGGCACCCTCGGGCTGGTCACCTTCGCCGCCGAGGGGCCGATGGAGGCGGTCGCGGGGCGCTTCGCCCGCGACGTCGGGGGCGTGCTGCGCCTTCCGCCGGCCATGGCGTCGGCCGCCACGAAGCTGTCGGTCGAGCGCGTGCCGTACTTCGACGCGGTCGCCGCGCTGCTCGAACCCGTGGGCGCGGAGGTGCCCGACGGGTTCGACGAGGCCGGCCAGGCGCTGGCCGCCGTCCGCTCGTCGCCGCCGATCCCGGCGGCGGCCGCGGGCCCGTTCCGGCTCGAGGTCGAGAGCGTGACCACCGCGCGAAGCCTGCGTCCCGGCGTGCGGCCGCGGTGGACGCTCGGGTTGCGGCTGCTCTGGTCGCCCTTGGTGCACGTCGTGACGTTCCAGTCGCCCACCGTGGTGCGCGCCGTCGGCGCCGGTGGGCAGCCGGTGCGGGCCGTCGAGATGGGGACGACCACCTACGGCGTCGGCGGCGGGCGACGGCTCTCGTCCACCCAGGTGACGCTCGACGCCGCGGCGGAGGGCGACGCCGTGTCCACGCTCGCCGAGCTCGAGCTGCGGCTGCGGGCGCGGGTGCGCCACGGGATCGTCGCCACCGAGGTCGAGGGCCTCGACCCGACGGCGCTGCCGCTGACGCGGTCGGTCGCCCTGCCCGACGGCCGGGTCGTGAAGGTCACCGTCGAGTCCGCCGCCGAGGACCCCGACCGCGCGGGGTGGGCGGCGATCGGGCTCACGCTCGTGCTGCCCAAGGGGGTCCCCCCGGACAGCGTGCGGGCCACGCTGCGCTCCCCGGACGGGGCTACCCGCCCGCTCCTCGACCTCTCGAGCCGCGTCGTCGGGGCCGACGGCACCCTGCGGCTGACGCTGCGGGCACCGGGGACCCCCGGTGGCGGCGCTGGCCGCACCCTCCGGGTCGAGTGGGCGACCCGGGAGGAGGACATCCCGGTGCCGTTCACGCTCCGCGACGTGCCGCTGCGCTGACGCGGAGGGACCTGCGGCCCGCGCGCGGGCGTTCCCGTCGGGGGGGCCGGGGGGCTATGCTATCGGGATTGGCGAGCGCCCCGCTCGCCGCGGAGCATCCCCGATGCGTCGAGGACCCCTTCTCGCGACGGTCGTCGCGCTGGCCGCGCTGCTCGCGGTGCCGGCGATCGCGGCCGACTCGAAGGACAAGAAGAAGAAGGACGGCCCGATCCTGCGCTGGGCCAAGACCTACGAGTCGGCCGTGGCCGAGGCGAAGGAGCGCAACTGCGTGATCTTCGTCACGATCCACGCCGAGCATTGAGGGGCCTGCGTCTCTCAGCACCGGTCGGTGCTGGACAACGAAGAGTTCATGACCTGGTCGAACGAGAACATCGTCGCGGTCGTCGGGCACGACGGCGCGACGGGCGGCAAGGAAGACCACAAGCCCGTCGAGGAAGTGGACCCGAAGACGAAGGAGAAGCGCGAGGTCTGCCCGTCGTACCCCGGCCTCACCTGCGCGGAGCACCGGGCGCTGCGCCACGCGTTCGCCAACCCGCCCGACGGCTGGGGCAAGATCCCGCCCTCCGACGGCGTCCCGAACAACTGGGTCGTCGGCCCGGACGGCACCGTCGAGAAGATCGAGAACAAGGACGCGTTCGTCGTGAAGACGCTCATCGAGACGCTCACGACGTTCCAGAAGAAGTACGAGGGCAAGCCGGTCCCGCTGAAGAAGTGGGACGCCTACAACAAGTCGTTCGCCGAGGCCGACAAGGCCGTCGAGGACGGCAAGTGGAAGGTCGCGCTCGCCGCGTACGCCAAGGTGGACGCGGACGCGAAGAAGCTGAGCAAGGGCCTCACCGAGAAGCTCGCGGCCAAGGCCACGGCGCTCAACGACAAGGTCGCGGCGAAGTTCGCCGAGGTGAAGGACGGCTCCGACGACGCGGCGACGAAGCTCAAGGCCGTCAAGGCGCTGCGCGCCGACGTCGGCCAGAAGCTCTCGACGGGCCCCTTGGCCGTCGTCGCCGAGCTCGACGCGTGGCTCAAGGAGCAGGCGGCCGCCGCCGCCCCGCCCAAGTCCGTCGAGAAGTGACCGCGAGACGGACGGCGGGGCCCGCGAGGGCGCCCGCCGCCGACGAAACGCAACGGGCCCCGCGACCTCGGTCGCGGGGCCCGTTGCGTTTGTGTCGGGGGTCGGGACCGCGCGGCGCGGCTCCGACCTCGCCGGCTCGTGGGAGCGCCCGGCTCAGTGAGCCGCGGGCGTCGCGCCGCCGTGAGCCCCGCGCTCGGCCAGCCGCAGCTTGGCGCGGGCGGCCGCGACGGCCTTGGCGCGCGCGGACTCGGCGTCGGCTTCGCCGCCCTTGTCGGCGAGGGCCTTCTCGAGCTCGGCGCGCACCTTGGTCGCGTCGAGCTCCTCGACGGCGGTCACCGTCTCGGCGAGGACGGACACGTCGCCGCCCACCACCTGGACGACGCCGCCCGCGAGGAAGAAGTGGCGCGTGCCGCCCTCGGGGAGGTGGCAGCGCAGCTCGCCCGCGCCGAGCAGCCCGACGAAGGGCGCGTGGCCGGGCAGGAAGGCGACCTCGCCGTCGTGGCCGGGGACGACCACGAGGTCCGCGGGGCCCTCGTAGGCCGTCGTCTCGGGCGTGACGATCGAGAGGTTCAAGTGGCCTCCGAGCACGCGATGGTTGGCGGCGTCGCTCACGTCACTTCGCCTTCATCTTCTCCGCCTGCTCGGCGGCCTCCTCGATCGTGCCGACGTACATGAACGCGGCCTCGGGGAGGTGGTCCCACTTGCCCTCGCAGAGCTCCTTGAAGGAGCGGATCGTCTCCTTGAGCGGGGTGTTGTTGCCGGCCTTGCCGGTGAACACCTCGGCCACGAAGAACGGCTGCGAGAAGAAGCGCTCGATCTTGCGGGCGCGGCCGACGAGCACCTTGTCCGACTCGGAGAGCTCGTCCACGCCGAGGATGGCGATGATGTCCTGCAGCTCCTTGTAGCGCTGCAGGATGCGGATCACCGTCTGCGCGACCTCGTAGTGCTCCTGGCCCACGTACTGCGGGTCCATGAGGCGCGAGCGCGACTCGAGCGGGTCCACCGCGGGGTAGATGCCCTTCTCGGCGATCGAGCGGTTGAGCGCCGTGAACGCGTCGAGGTGGGTGAAGGTCGTCGCCGGCGCCGGGTCGGTGTAGTCGTCGGCGGGGACGTAGACGGCCTGGATCGAGGTGATCGCGCCGCGCTTGGTCGAGGTGATGCGCTCCTGGAGCTCGCCCATCTCCGTGCCCAGCGTGGGCTGGTAGCCGACGGCCGACGGCATGCGGCCGAGCAGCGCCGACACCTCGGAGCCCGCCTGGGTGAAGCGGAAGATGTTGTCGA
>JADZCA010000079.1 GCA_020851795.1 Planctomycetota bacterium
GACCGGCCTTGTCACCGGCTCCGTCGTCCGTTCCTCGCGCATGTCAAAGAGCCCGCCGAGACGGGCCCAACGGGTCGCGCCGTGCCCTTCCAGGCGACTGCCGCGCGACAGCACCAGTATAGACGACGGGGCGCCCAAGGGGGTTCCCCCCCGGGCCCCCGACGCCCCGGCGGCTCGTCGTCCCTCGATCGAAGAGACCACCCGCATCGCGCCGATCGCGCCGATGGCGTCGGGGGAGCGGTTCGTCGGGGAGTGCGGACGCGAGACGAGCGCGCCGTCCGCGACGCCGTGGCGGATCGCGGACGCCGTTGCCCGCGGGGGCGACACCCGCCGATCGCGCGGGGCCCGCTCCTTCGCGTGGATCTCGAACCGCGGCCGTGCGACCTCGGAGGACGCACGGCGCCGCCGAAGCGCGAGGTCGCGCTCGCGCGACGTAGGATGCCGCGCGAAGGAGCCGAGTCGATGGACGCGCCGTCGGTGGCAAGGACGTGGCGGGGACTTCGCATCGCGTTCCTCGCGGCCACGGTCGCGCTCGCGCGGTGCGGTGGCAGCGGCGGCGGTGGTGGCGGTGATCCGCCCCCGCCTCCCCCGCCCCCGCCGCCCGCGGGCCCGTCCCTCACGCACGCGGCCACCGGCGCGGACGGGAAGGTCGTGATCGGCGACGCGG
This sequence comes from Planctomycetota bacterium, assembly GCA_020851795.1. GTDB lineage: Bacteria > Planctomycetota > PLA2 > PLA2 > JAEUHO01 > JAEUHO01. The sequence goes on from JADZCA010000079.1 coordinate 668, forward strand.
TGCCGCAACGCACGATCGAGATCCTCGACGCGATCACGGACGCGCCCGTCGCCGGCGTCGAGGTGTGGGTCGCCGAGGACGAGGACGACGCCGTCGCGTGGGTCGAGGACCCGGCGGGACGGTATCCCCCGAGCCTCGTCCCGCTCGTCGAGCCCACGACGTCGGGACTGCTGCAGTTCACGACTCGCCGGGTCGTCGCGATCGGCAGGAACCTGCTCCCGCGGGAGGGGCCCCGCTCGCTCGCGCGCGTGGACTCCGCGCTGATGCGGTTCCTCGTGGACAGCGTGTTCCTCTTCGACCAGCGGCTGACGCTCCTCGCGCTCGAGGTGCAGGAAGCCGTGTACGACGTGCTCGACTCGGCCGTCCAGCTGGGCGAGATCGCGGTCGCGGGCGCGTCGGGACCGGACCTCGCCTTCGCGCTCTTCGAGCACGCCGAGTCGGTGAGCCTCGCGCGCGGGATCAAGGCCCTGCGCGCCGCCTGCTACACCGACGACGCGCTCGTGGAGGTGTTCCTCTCGCCGTTCGGCGGCCTGGTGGTCCTCCCGGTGAACCCGCCGGCGAGCGCGCCGGGAGCGTTCGCGACCGTGGTCGGGAGCGTGCGCGCCGCCGAATCAGGGGCACCCGTGGCGGGAGCGCAGGTGGCGCTCGTGCCGGCGGGGCTCGTCGCGTCGAGCGCCGCCGACAGGACGTTCTCGCTCCCCGCGGTCCCGGTGCCCTGCGGCGGCGATCCCGGCGTCTCGCTGATCGTCGAGGCGGAGGGACGGCTGCCGACGACGCTGCGGGTGGAGCTCGTCGCGCCCACGACGGGGCCGGTGCGGGTCGAGCTGTCGCCCGCGACCGCCGACCTCGGCACGGGCGCGGTCGGGGTGCACACGAGCGGGACGGGCTTCCCGGTGGTGTTCGCGTGCGCCACCGACGGACTCGGCCGCGCGTTCGTCACGGGCAGCTTTGAGACCTCCGCGACGTTCGACGCCGGGCTACCGAGCGAGCGGACGGTGACGGCGGCCGGCTTCGGCGACGTGTTCCTCGCGCGCCTCGCGGCGGACGGGACCGCAGCGTGGGCACGGCGCGACGGCGGCACGTCGAGCGAGGCTCCCGAGGGCCTGTGCGCGTTCCCCGACGGGCGGACGGTCGTGGTCGGTCGCTTCGACGGGACGACGGTGCTGGGCAGCGGCGACCCCGCACAGACGACGCTGACCGCGGCGTCGAGCGACGTCGAGGGGTTCGTCGCGTGTTACGAGGCCGACGGCGCCCTGCGCTGGGCCCGCGCGATCGGCGGGACCAACGCCGACCGGTGCGCAGCCGTGGCCGCGCGCGCCGACGGCGCGTGCGTCGTCGTGGGGACGTTCCGCGGGACGATCTCGGTGTACCCGCAGGCGGCCAGCCCGACGCTGACGTCGCGGAGCTCGCGCGACGTGTTCGTCGCCTGCTTCGACGCCGACGGCGGCCTGCGGTGGCTGCGCCACGGTGCGCCGTCGGGGAGCGCGGGCGCCGAACTCGGCGGCGTCGCCGTCGTGGACGGCACCGACGTGCTCGTCGCGGGCGAGACGACGGGGACCCTGGTGTTCGACGCGGGGACGGCGACCGAGCTCGCGCTCCCCGACGCCGAGGGCGAGGTGGACGGCTTCGTCGTGCGCCTCGACCCGGACGGTCACCCGACGTGGGGCCGGCTCGCGACGGGCACGGGGCGCTCGGAGCTGCGTGCGGTGGCCACGCACGCGGACGGGTCGTTCGCGGTGACGGGGCTGGCGCTCGGCGAGGTGACGTTCGGCCGGGGCGAGGCGCACGAGACGTCGTTCGACACGGGAGCGTCGAGCGCCGGGTTCGTCGCCGGGTACGGCGCCGACGGCACGTTCCGCTGGGTGCGCCGCAGCGCCGGGTCCACGCCGCACGCGGTGGCGGCGCTCGACGACGGCGCCGTCGTCACCGTGGGCTACCAGGCCGGCACGACAGTCTGGGGCGCCGGCGGGCCCGACGAGACGACGCTGACCGCGAGCGGCCAGGCGGCGTGGTTCGTCGTGCACGAGGGCGACGGCGCGCTGCGGGCCGCGTGGGTGTCGTCGGGCACGACGGCCACCGTCGCCCGCGCCGTGGCGCGCGGGCCTGCGGGCCGCTTCGTCGCAGGCGGGTACGCGTCGGGGACGGCGCAGCTGCCCGTGGACGGGGCGACGGCCACGGTGACGTCGGCGCCGCCGGGGATCGCGTTCGTGCTGCGCCGCAAGGGCGAGGCGCCGTAGCGCGCGGTGTCGGTCGCCGGGCGGGCGGGGCCGGGGCGAGCGCGCGGGGCCCGTGAAAACAATTTTCCTGGCACCGCGGGACTATGATCGCGACGCCAACGCGACGCCCCGTCGGGCGTGCGCGGCCCGCAGACGCCGCCCCGTGCCCACCGCCCCCACCGCCCCGCTGGTCCGCCCGGAGAGCGAGCGGGTCGGGCGCGCGTTCGACGCGATGGCCGAGGAGTACGACGACCTCCGCGACCTGTGGTACCCCCACCTCTTCTCGCGGCTCCACGTGCTCCTCCTCCGAGCCCTGCGACGGCACGGTCGGTGGGGCGACCATCGCCCCACGGCCCTCGACATCGGGTGCGGCACGGGACTGCAGTCGCTCCTCCTCGCGCGGGCCGGGGCGACGGTGGAGGCGTTCGACGTCGCCGCACGGCTCGTCGAGGCGGCGGAGCGCAAGCAGGCGGCGGGCGGGCTCGACCCGTGCCGGCCGTTCCCCGGCTACACGACGCCGCACCGCTTCGTGAGGCGACGCGTGCTCGAGGCCGAGCGCCTGGCGGCGCGGATCCGCGGCGGGCGCCCGATCGTGCCCGCGAGGTTCCGCGTGGCCGACGCCCTCGACGTGCCGTTCGCCGACGCGAGCTTTGACGTCGTGAGCTGCTGCGGGAGCACCCTCAGCCTCATCCCCGACCACGGGCGCGCGCTCGACGAGCTCGCGCGCGTCGCGCGCCCGGGCGGGCTCGTCGTGCTCGAGGTGGAGCAGCGCTGGAACCTCGACCTCGTGTGGGCGCTGCTCGACGCCGTCGTCGGAGGCCGGCTCGGCTACGAGCAGGACGCCGCGACGTCGTGGCGCAACCTGACCTCGAGGCCGTCCGAGCACGTCCGCATCACGTACCCGTTCGAGACGCACACCGGCGAGATCGACCTCGACATCACGCTGTTCGCCCCGGCGGCGCTGCGACGGGAGCTCGAGCGTCGCGGCGTCCGCCCGATCGAGCAGCACGCCATCCACGTCGTGACCAACCTCCTGCCGAGCACGGCGCTGCACGAGCCGAGCCCCGGGTGGACGACCCGGGTCGTGTTCGGCGCGCTCGCGCGCATCGAGCCGGCCGTCGGCTCGCTGCGCCCGTTCCGGTCGCTCGGTTGCAGTCTCGTCGTCGTGGGGCGACGCACATGAGCACCGACGACGCGGTCCGCACGCTCGAGCCCCTGCTCTTCTCGGCGATCCGCGCCCTGTGCGCCCGCGCGAAGTCGGCCTCGGGCGTGCGCGCCGCCGTCCTGCGACCGCAGTTCTCGTGGGGCGACGTTCGCGGGACCGCGCACGCGGTGTACACCCTCGTCAAGTGCGGCCTTCCCGAGTCGCACCCCCTGGTGCAGGGCGGGTGTGCGTGGATCGTCGCGCAGCAGGGCGAGCCGGGCGGCGTCTGGTCGGACGAGGCGTGGGACACCGCGCTCGCGGTGCGCGCGCTCGCGGTCGCGCGGGCCCCGGGCTTCCCCCGGGCGACCGCGGAGCGCGCGGCCCGGTGGCTCGTGGACCTCGGCCTCGGCTCGGATCCGTTCAACCTCCACGAGGAGCTGTGGGAGACGACGTTCGCGCTCCGGGCGCTGGCCGAGACGCACCTCGTGACGCGGAGCGCGGACGGGCCGTGGGTCGAGCAGGCCTGTCGGTGGCTGCTGCGCTTCCAGGCGGCCGACGGGACGTTCGTCGCGTCCCACTACACCGCGCTCGCGGTGCTCGCGATCGAGGAGACGCTGCGCGCCGGCCTGCTCGACGTGACGCCGGAGTGGACCGACGCGCTCGAGAGGGCGCGGGCCTCGCTCCTCTCGCGCGCGACGACGGGCGAGCCGGACCGCCTCTGGAGCCGTCGCGAGGGCTGGGTGAACGGCTACGTGCTCCAGGCGCTGTCGCCGATGCTGCCGGCGGACTCGCCGCACGACGTCGTCCTGCACCCGGCCCTGCTCGCGCGCTGTGTCGCCTGGCTCGCCGACCGCGAGCGGGCCGGCTGGTCGGACGACCCCGAGGACCTCTCCGAGATGATCCTCGCGATGCGCGCGATCCTCGCGCGGGCGCGGGCGCGAGCGGAGGTGGGGACCGCCCGGCTCACCGACGACCGCCTGCGGGAGGCGAAGGCGTGGGTCGCGACCCGCGTCGAGCACGGCGTCTTCCGCGCGATGCGCTCGCCCGGCCTGTTCTGCCAGCGCGACGCCAGCGGCAACTGGGTGCTGACGGTGTCGCCGGGCTTCCGCCGGCGCGCGCTCGCAGTCGCCGCCGTGGGCGGCGTCGTGGTCGCGATCCTCAAGTTCTGGAAGGACCTCGTGGACCTGTTCGGCTGATGCCGCCGCCGCGCGACCCGAGGTCGCGCGGGCGAGCCCGCGACCCGGCGACGCGCCGGGTCCCGCGTGAGAAAAACGTTCCTGGCAGGGCGACGACGCGGGGCCCGTGAAAACAACTTTCCTGGCACCGCGGGGGCGCGCGGGCGCGTCCTACTTCGAGCGGGGACGTCGGCCTTTGCCGCTGGGGCTGCCGTCGCCGTCGTCCGGCTCGTCCGGCTCGTCCGACGGCGCGTCGGAGTCGTCGGTGGCGGGAGGATCGCCCGCGCCCTTCGCCTTCTGCGCCGCCTCGCGCCTGCGGCGCTCCTCCTCCTTCTTGAGGCGGGTGTAGTCGAGGTAGTGCAGGTTCGCCTGGATGTTGTCGGTGTTGCTGTAGACGTAGGCGAGGAAGAACTCGGTCACCGTCGCCTTGCGCAGACGGAGCTCCTCCGCGAGGCGCAGCACGACGCCGAGCCGCTGCTGGTTCTCCGCCTCGAACGCCTCCCACCACTTGCGGGCCGAACCCGTCGTCTGGTCCCAGTCGAGCTCCTTGCGCACGACGTCCAGCGTCCGTCGGAGCCGGTCGGTGCTCCAGCCCGCCGAGTTGGAGATGCCCGGCGAGGCCGGCACGCCCCCGAGCCCGGTCGTGGCGGGGCCCTCGAGCGCGCGGCGGCGCAGCTCCGCCGCGGGCGCCGGGCGGCTCTTGGCCAGCGCCGGGTCGGTCACGAGCGTCGGCGGGACGCCGCGCTCCACCGTCGGCGCGTCCACCACGATGCGGACGACGCCCTGCTCATGGAGCTCGAGCGGCCTCCAGTCCACGTCGTCGAGCGCGCGGAGCACCTCGGACGCCACGCCCCGCGCGCCGGTCTGGCGCCGGACCGCGCGGCGCGCGACCGCGCGCAGCGCCGCCGGCGTGAGCTCGAGGTCGATGCCGTGCAGCGCGAAGTACGCCCGCTGCTTGTGCAGGACCGAGTCCTCGGTCTCGGAGAGGATCGCGACGAGGTCCTCCTCCGAGAGCGCGTCGAGCACGGTCACCGTGGCGAAGCGCCCGATCAGCTCGGGGACGAAGCCGAACTCCTCGAGGTCCTCGCGCGTCACCTGCCGGTACAGGTCGCCGATCGACGGGTCCTTCCCCGCCGCCTCGGGCGCGCGCCCGAAGCCGACGTGGTCCTTCGCGGCGTGGTTGCGACGGAGGATCTCCTCCATCCCCGCGAACGCGCCGGCGAACACGAAGAGCACGTCGGCGCTGTCGATGGTCACGCCCATGTGGCTGATCGCGCGGCCGTCGAGGAGCGTGAGGAGGTTGTTCTGGACGCCGAGACCCGAGACGTCGCGCTGGGTCTCCACGGCGACGCGGCGGATCTTGTCCACTTCGTCCACGAACACGAACCCGCGCTGCGCCCGCAGCGGGTCGCCCTTGGCCGCCTCGATCAGCCGCTCGATGCACGACTCGACCTTCTCGCCGACGTAGCCGGTCTCCGCCATCGCGGTCGCGCTCACGTAGGCGACCGGGACGTTGAGGTGGCGCGCCAGCGTGCGCACGACGTGGCTCTTGCCCGTGCCCGTCGGGCCGAGCAGGAGGACGTGCTGCTTGCCGAAGTCGCGCACCGGCGACGCGGGGTCGCTGCAGGCGAGCCGCGCCATGCAGTGGGCGTAGTAGGCGGTCGCGAGGTCGCGCTTGGCCTGCGCCTGCCCCCGCACGAAGCGGTCGAGGTGCGCGATCATCTCGGTGGGCGTCGGCAGCGGACGGGTCAGGCTCCCACCGTCGCCGGACGACGGGGATCGCGCGGGCTCCTCGGACTTCGCCACGGGATCGGCTCCTTTGCGGGGTCCGGATGCTACCCGATCGCGCCGCGTCGGCTCGGGGCCGGGCCCCGCCCGCGCCCACCGACGGCGTGGCTCAACGGCGCTCGACCGAGGCCGCGCGCGGCCAGAGCGCCGCGACCTCGCCGCCCCGGTGCACGACCACGTCGAGGTCGAGCGTCCCGCGAGGCGCGCCGTCCCACGCAAGGGGGACGGCCACCTCGGCGACGACGCCCCCGTCGAGCGCGACCTCGGCGGCCCCGAGGAGCCGTGACGTGGAGCCGCCGTCGCGCGGACGCGCGTGGACCGCGACCGTCACGCGCCCGCCCGCACGCTCGGCCGCCGACAGGACGACGAGCATCCGTGCCGTGCCGGTGGTCGCGAAGTCCGCCGTCCACACCGAGACCGGCTGGGGCGGCGGGAACGCGCGCGCCGCGACCTCGACGACCACCGCCGAGCGGTCGGTCGGGAAGGCACCCAACGCGACGGTGCCGCCCGACACCGACGGCTCGGCGTAGACGTAGCGACGGCCCTGCAGGTCGAACGTGACCCCGCCGAAGCGCCCCACGACCCCGACGGCCACGTGGCCGGGGAAGTCGAGGAAGGCGTGCGGGACGCCGAAGCGCATCAGGAGCGCGGCGTAGAGGATGCTCTTGTCCTCGCAGTCGCCGCCGCCGTTGACGAGCGTCTCGGACGGGAAGCGCGGCCAGTCGCCCGGCGCCTCGTGCGTGTCGCGCACGTAGTCCACCGACTGCACGAACGCGAGGAGGAACTCCGCGAGCCCGTCGTCGCGACGGCCGCCGTACGCCGCGAGCAGGGCGTCGGCGAGGGCGGAGACCGACGCCGCGTACGGGTCGTGGGCGACGTAGTGCGCCCACACCGGGCCTCCGATGCGGCGCGGGAGCGACGCGAGCGCGTCGAGGTAGCGACGGCGGTCGTCGTCGCGGTCGAAGCCGTAGTGCACGGTGTGCGTGCGTCCGCCGTGCGCGAAGGTCACGGCCGTGCCGCCGCGCTCGCGCACGCGCGGCGCGGGCGGGAGCGTCACGAGCGTCCGCCCTGCGACCAGCGCCGCGTCGTCGGGAGGCGCGTACGCGGGCAGCCCCGGCCACCACGGCCCACCGGGTTCGGGCGCCGGCGAGGGCGACTCCGGACGGGGGCGTGCGACGAGGAGGAGGCCGTCGCGGCGGTAGCCGCCGAGCACCGACGCGAAGAGCGGGGCCCGGGGCGACGGCGGGTGGCCCGCCTCGTCCTCGCCCCGCGGGCTCGCCCAGAGCCGCAGCGCGACCGTGGCGCCGTCCTTCGCCCCGCACGCGCGGAGCACCGACGCGAGCGCCTGCGCGAGCGCCTCGTGCCACTCGGCGCCGGTGAGACCGTCGCCCGGCTCGACGACGAGCGTCGTCGCGCGACCGCCCGATGCGGCCCCGAGCCGCAGCCGCGAGTGCGTGCCCGAGAGCGTGGCCACGCCTTCGACCTCGACCGACGCGCGGAACACGAGCGGGTCGTCGTCGAGGTCGCGGCCGTCGAGGTCGGGGAAGCGACGCAGCGCCTGGGCCCAGAGGACGTCCACGCACGCGGCCCACGGCGTCGTCGCCGCCCCGTCGTCCCACGGTCGCGCGACGTCCTCGACGACCGGCCGCACCGTCGGACGACGTGGGTCGTCCTCGGAGGTCGGCTCGACGACGTCGCCCGACCGCGCTCGCGCGGCGCCGGCCGCCCGGGCCGCCGCGACGATCGCGGCCGCCTCCTCGTGGTCGCCGGCCTCGCCGTCGTCGGCCCGCCCGGCGTGCAGCAGACGACGCACGAACGTCCGCCGGTCGGGCGCGGCTGCCGCGCGCTCGAGGAACCACGTCGCGGCGTCGAGCAGCGCGCGCCGCTCGCCCGGCTCGGCGAGGAGCGCGTCGAGCGTCGCGACGACCGTGCGCCCCGCGTCGAGCGGCTCGACGAGCACCCACGCGGCGGCGCCGAGGCGCGCAGCCCGCCCCGTCAGGCGGTACGCAGCCGTGCGGGCCCACGCGCGCCACCCGGGCAGCCGGCGGTCGAGCGCGTGCTCGAGCGCCGCACCGAGCGTCGGGGAGACCGGCGCGCCCGCCGCACCGACCCGCGTGCTGAAGACGCCGCTGAGCAGCCCGCCGACGGCCTCGGGCGACAGCGCCGCCTCGCCCCGGGCCCCGCCCGCGCGGCGCGGCACGAGCAGGACGACGTGCACCCGGGCGGCGTAACGGAAGCGGACCGGGTCGAGCAGCGTCTCGTCGCCCTCCTCGTCGAGGAGGCCCGTGAGCTCGGCCTCGACGGGCCACGTCGAGCCCGCCGACGGGACGAGCGTGAGCCACTGCAGCCCGGCGTCGGCGCCGCCCCCGAGCGCCTCGGCCGTCGCCGCTTCGACGCGCACCGAGAGGTCCACGACGGGCCGCCGCGGGGTGCGGCCGTGCGGGTCGAGCCGACGGCCGGTCACGCGGAGCGGGGGACGGGCCGTCGGGCCCGCGGCGCGGACGAACGTCTCACCGTCGCGCAGGATCGAGAGGTCCTCGAGCAGCGCGAGGTCGCTGGTCGCCTCGAGCGACGTGCCGTCGGGGTCGGCCCAGTGAAGGGTGCGCGCCGCGACGCTCCCCGCGTCCTCCGGAGCGGTCGGCGCCAGCACGAGGCGGCGGGGGTCGCCCGGGTCGCGCGCGAGCGCGACCTCGACGTGCGGCGCCCGGCGCGGGTCCACCGGCGCCGCCTGACGCGCGGCCCGCTCGGTGACGACGTAGTCGTCGAGCGCGTCGGCGGGGAAGCGCTCGCGCGCCGCCGTGTCGAAGCGGAACGACGCCTCCACGCGCGACGCCGAGGGCCGCACCGGGAGGCGGTTCGGCTCGAAGCCCAGCGAGGCCCACGCCGACGCGGCGGTCGGGACGCCGGGCGGCAGCATCCGGAGCACGCTGCGGAGGTGGACGAGCCCGAAGGCGGGCGCGTCGGCGCCGACGAGCACGGGCACCACGCCCTCGGTGTCGGCCGCGGGCGGGTCGTCGAGGTAGACGATCGGGACGAGGACCGTGTTCGGGTGGCCGAACCCGCGCCGGAACGCGGCGGCGAGGTAGGCGCTCCCGCCGGCCACGACCACGACGTCGGCCGTCCCCGCGGTTCGGGCGGTCGCCTCGTCGGGCCGCGCGACGACGCGGACGAGCTCGGTGCCGCGCCCCCACTCGCGCGCGAGCGCCTCGCGCAGGGCCTTCGAGAGCCCGGGACGGTGGACGACGACGTGCTGGCGCCGCTCCACGCACCACGCGACGAGCGCCGGCACCGACTTCTCGTCGCGCTTGAGCCGCAGCGGGAGCAGCCACGCCTCGTCGGGGGGCGGCGGGTCCAGCGCGATCACGTTGCGCTCGCTCCCCGCGGCCTCGCTCAGGAATCGCCGGGCGACGAGCGTCGCGCCCACGCGCGCCAGGCGCGGGCAGCTCGCCACGACCTGCGGCACGAGCCCGTGGCCGTCGAGCACGAGCCGGTGCTTGGCGAGCAGGAACGGGACGTGGTCGCGCGTCACCCCCGCGCCGTCGAGGGCGTCGTCGACGAGGAGCACCTCGACGGAGAGGAGCACGTCACGGACGGGCGCGCTGCCGCCGCTCTCCTCGTCCTCGGAGCCGTAGAGGTGGCGCTCGGCCTCGACCGGCGTCGAGACGAGGATCCGCGGGTCGGCGGCGTCGGGCACGGGGCCTTCCACCGCGCGACGCAGGCCGACCGCGAGGCGTTCGGCGCCGACGTACGCGTCGAGGTCGTCGCGCGCGAGCAGCGCCCGGAGGCGCTCGAGGACCGACGCCGCGCGCTCCTCGTCGGAGGCGAGCCACAGGACGCGCTGCCCGCGCGCGAGCGCGGCGTAGACGGCGCACGCCATCAGCGCCGTCGTCCGCCCGCTGCCCTCGACGCCGTGCACCACGAGGTCGGGCGACACCGAGCCGACGGCAGAGACGCCCTGCTCGGCCGCCTCGCCGAGCGCCTCGCGCCACGCCGCGTCGAAGCGCTCGAGGACCCGCACCTGGTCGGCGGTCGGGACGACCGCGCCGAAGAAGAGGCGGAGCGCGCGACGGGCCGCTTCCGGGTCCGCCGTCGCCCCGGGCCCCGCGCCGTCCCCCACGGGCTCGTCCGCCCCTTCCGCCGCGGCCCCGGGCAACATCGCGGCGACCGGAGGCGACGTCCGCGGGAGCTCGAGCCGGACCACGTCGTCGCGCAGGCCGAGGCCCTCGCGCAGCTCGGCCACCCACGGCGGCGGCGTCGGGACGCGAGGCGCCTCGGGCGCGCCGGTCCGCCGAGGCTTGCGCGCGAAGAGCCCCTTGAGCCAGCGCCAGAGACGCTGCCAGAGCGAGAGCTTCGCGTCGGTCGGCGCCGGCGCGCGGCGCGGGTCGGTCGCGCGCCACAGGCGCAGCGTGGCGCCAAGGAGGATCGAGAGCGGGGCGAGGAGGAAGATCCCGAGGAAGGGACGCTCGAGCCGGCGGTAGAAGGCCGGCAGCACCCACGCGATCGCGTCGCGCAGCCACGACTGGCGCCACGCGACGCCGAGGTCGTGCAGCATCGTGAGCAGCGCCACCGAGCCCAGCACGAGCGCGACGAGGGCGACGAGCGGCGAGCGGTCGTCGCGCGCGGAGACCGCGCCGAGGAAGACGAGCACGCCGACGAGCGGGAGCACCGCCAGCCCCTGCAGCGCCGCGCGAGCCACGAACGGCGCCGAGTCGCGCAGCAGCCACGAGAGCAGCGGTCCGAGGAGCCCGAGCGCGAAGCACGCGCCGACGAGCACCCACAGGAGGCGCGACGACTCGGTCGCGTCCTCCGACGCTTGCCGCCGCGTGAGCTGCACGTCGGAGAGGCGCGCGGTGAGCCCCGCACCCAAGAGGAACGCGAGCGCCGCACCGACGGCCCCCACCGTGAGGTCGAACCACCCGCCCGCGTCACGGAACAGCCGGCCGATCCCCCCTTGGTCGAGGAGCGAGGACGCGGCGGCCGCGACGACAACGCCCAGCGGGACGAACGCCCAGCGCGCGGCCCGGCGGGCCCGCGCGACCAGCGCGTCGGGGTGGGACGACCACCGACCGAGGACCTTGTCGCGGAAGCGGTCAGGCTTCATGGGCCCCCGCGATACGGGACGCGACCGCGAGCCGCCCGTCGGGCCCCGCGGTCAGCGTGACGGGGACCTCGTCGACGAGCAGGCCGACGAGCGGCGTCCGGTCGAGCGCCGAGCGCTCGACGACGCTCGCGTCGACCTTCGCGGCCTGCGCGGGCCCGACGAAGCCGGGGCGGACGTGGAGCGTCGAGCGCGCCAGGTCGCGGTCCACGTGCTCGTCGGCGGCGCGCACGCTGAGGTAGTACGCGAAGCGCTCGCCCGCCCGGCGCTCGCGCAGCAGGCGGAAGAGCTCGAGGCGACGCTCGTCCGGCGTGCGCGCGAAGACCCTCGAGAGGACGGCGAGCGTCGCGTCCTCGACGAGCTCGTCGTAGCGCCGGCGCAGCCAGTCGCCCGTCTCGACGAGGGGGAAGTGGCCGGCGACGGCGCGGTCGAGGTCGTCGGCGAGCTGACGCCAGCGGTCGCGGAGCCGCCCGGCCTTGCGGACGACGGCCGCGGTGGCCTCGCCGTCGCCGGCGTCGAGCACGAGCCCCCGCAGCTCCACGCGCGAGTGGGCGAGGAACGCCGCGCGGCGACGACGGCGTTCGTCGTCGAGTGCGGCGCCGGTCGGCGCGTCGCCCCCGTCCGCGACGTCCCCCAGACCGGTCTCGACGCGCCACCGACGCCGGAGGATCGCCTGCAGCCGCACGAGGAGCATGCGCAGACGGAGGAAGCGCGCGGCACGGCGCCCCGCGAGGTGGTACGCGGTGCCCGCGCCGACGAGCGCGCGAAACGCGTCCTGCAGCTCCTGCCGAGCGAGGCGAACCTCCTCGGCGTACACCTTCTCGAGCGCGGCGCGCGCCCGACGCCCCGCCCGCCGCTCGACCTCCCAGAACACGAGCGCGGCGAGGAACGGCACGAGCGCGACCGACGCCGCGACGAGGAGCGACGCGCCGAGCCGCCCGGTGAACGCGTGGTGGACCCACCCGACGCCCCACGCGACGGCGACGGCGCCCGCCGCGGCGAGCCACGCGCGCAGCCCGAGCCCCACGAAGCCGAAGCGGGCCGCGTCGTAGTGCCCGGCGCAGCCCTCGGCGTCGGCGACCGCGCCCCGCAGCCGCTCGCGCGCGGCGTCGAGGCGGACCCGCCCGGCGGCGACCTCGCGCGCGGGCAACGCCGCCGCGACGGCGGAAGGCAGCCCGATCCGGTCGGCGATCGCGTGGACCGCGCCGGGCCCCTCGTGCGCGGCCCCCCACGCCCACCGACGGCGAGCGAGCGCGGACGACTCCTCGGCGGCGGCCCGCCGCGCTCGAGCCTGGTCGAGGTCGGCGCCGCTCTTGCGGTGCTCGTCGTGCCAGTGCGCGCGGTCGTCGGACTGACGGTGCTCGCGCGCAGCGTCGAGCTCCTGCCACGGCTCGCGCACGTCGAACTTCGGGATCGTCACCGGGCACGGGCCCGGCGCCACGACCGGCGCCACGCGGACGTGAGCCTCGGCGGCGGCCGCGAGCCCGTCGTCCACCGCATGGAACGCACGGTGCCCTTGGGCGAGCGCCGGCTCGACCGCCTCGCGCTCCGAGGCGGCCTCGAAGGACGGGACGAGCTCGGTGCCGCGCCACGCGACCGTCCGGCTGCGTGCCGCCGCCGCGGGCGTGGGCCCCTCGAGCCACAGGTGGACGAGCAGACGCGACACCGCGTCGGCCCACACCTCGCGCGCCGGCGCCGCGCTCGCCTCACCGAGGTTGAGCCGGTGGAGCATCACGTAGACGTCGCCGAGCACCGCCTCGGCGGGCGGCGCGTCGAGGAGCGCACGCAGTCGGTCGAGCCCCGCGGCCGGCACGGGCTGCTCCGCGACGACCACGAGGACGTGGCGGTACTCCGGTCCGCGGAAGTCCACCCGGTCCACGGCCTCGTGGCGGAAGCGCGCGTACCACGCCGCCAGCGAGCCCAGCGGAGCGGGGTCGTCGGCGGCGAGACGCACGACGTGGCACAGGGTGCCCGCGAGCAGCCGTGCGAAGCGGTCGTCGGCGGCCGCGTCCGCCGCCTCCGAGGCGTCGGAGGCGCCTCCGACGTCCGCAGGAGCCCGCAGCAGGCGAGCGGGGTCGTACCGGACCCAAGCCGCGGCGCCGTCCGCGTCCTCGTCGGCCGCCCACGGCGCCGCGTCCTCGCCGTCCCGCAGGAGACGCCGCAGCAGCGGCGTCTCCCGCAGGGACGCGAAGGTCGCGTCGTCCGCGAGCAGCACGAACGGCCGCACGGGTGGTCCTGTCGCCTCGCCGATCACGCGTCCTCGAGGGCCCGCACGCGCCCGAGGAGCGCGGCCCAGACGGGCTTGTCCTCGGCGTCCGCGCCGTGCGAGAGCCGGTCGAAGTGCTCGTCCATGTGGCCGAGCAGCACCCGACGGAGGTCGGTGCCGGGGCCGAAGCCGAGCCGCGGCGCGAGGTCGGCCCAGAACAGCTGGCGCTCCGCGTCGATCGCGTCGAGCCACGCGGCGCCGTGCTTGCTCGGGCGGCCGTCCTCGTCGGGGTCGCCACGCAGGCTCGCGACGACGTTGTCGATGCTCTGCGCCACCGTCTGGTCCTTCGACCACGGGCACTGCGTGTCCTCGACGAAGCCCGTCTTGGAGGCGCGGTACGTACGCCGCGCGAAGACCCACGTCTGACGCCCGGCGTTGCGCACGAGCGGGAGCGACCAGCCGAGCTTGCCGAGCGCGGACGCGATCGGCTCGGGCGGCGCCATGAGCGCGTACACGAGCGCGTCGTGCAGGCGGTCGCGCGCCTGCTCTTCCTTTCTCGCGGTCGGACGCAGCCACGGCTTCCAGCGCGCGGCGACGAGCGTCGGGTCCTTGACGTAGATCGGGCTCGTGTAGCCGATGCCCTTGGGGTGGCGGAAGATCGAGGCCCCGTCGGGGTCCTCGCACTGGTTGAGCAGCTCGTACAGCCCCGGGGTCGAGTTGGCGTACTCGAGGCTCGCGATCTGGTCGAGGCTGTCGGCGCCGGCCGAGCTGTACGCGAGGAGGACGAACGGGTTCCCCTCGCCGCCCGGCATGCCGTCCACGGTCCGCACGTCCACGCGGGTGCCCGCCGCGATGAGGTCCTGCTGGATCGCGTGGCTGACGTGGGCCTCGCCGCCGACGACCGCGCTGCTCACGGGGTAGTACAGCGCGACGGTGTGGTTCTGCCCCACGTCGGGCTTCCCGCCCACCCCCTTCACGGTCCAGTACGGCCGGCAGACCGTCGCGAGGCTCCGTCCCATCGCGACGAGGAGGTCCGGCATCTCGGGGACCGCCCACTCGTCGCCCGCGCGGGTCGGCCGAGCGCCGTAGAACGCCGCGAAGCGCCGCGCGAGCTTGTCCACGCGGTCCACGTCGCCACGCACGGCCTGCAGGCGCGAGAGCCACGCCTCGCGGTGCGCCGCCAGCACCTTCTCGAGCGAGAACTTCTCCTCGACGAACCGCGCCGGGAGGTGCGTCTCCGCGCGCAGCGCCTCGTCGAGCTGCTGCGACAGGGCCTGCAACGCGCTCATCGTCGCGACGGTCCCCGCCGGCGTCAGGTCGAGGACGCCGCCGCGGACGACGTCGTACAGCCGGGCCCCGAGCTCCGCGACCGGCGGCAACGCCCCGGCCACTTCGCCCGCGCGCAGGAGCGGCTTGAGCGTGCGGCGGAAGAACCGGTCCTGCGAGTGCTCGTCGGGAACGGCGGTCTCCGGCGCGTCGGGGTCCCCGAAGAGCCGCACGTGCGTGTCCGACAGGTCGAGAGCCTGGCCCTTCATCTCGGCGCGGACCTCGTCGCGGAAGCGCTCGCGCAGCCCGTCGGCCCGTCGCAGCACGGCCTGGGCGTTCGCCAGCAGCCCGGTCACGGCCGCCTGGATCGCGCCGTAGCGCTCGCTCAGCACCTTGCGGAGCGCGGGGTAGTTGGCGCGCTCGATGGCGAAGCGGAGCTTGCCGGCCAGCGCCTTCTCCTCGTCGTCGTTGAACTTCTGCGCCGCGCGGAGGTACTCGAACGCGGTCCGCGAGGCCGCGGCCTTCGCGTACACGGTCGGGTCGTCCTCACCGAGGTCGGTCATCGACCGCTCGTCAGGCAGCGCCTCGACGTCACGCTCGAGCGTCGCGGCGACCGTCTCCAGGAACCGGCGGACCGCCTGGACGGACCCGGTCGCGCGCAGCAGGGCCGCGGCGTCGGCGCGCAGCGTCGCCACCGGGTCGAGCTTCAGCGACGCTTCCGCGGCGTCGAAGGCCGCCGCCACGGCCGGCGGCCGCGGCGTGACGAGCGCCGACACCGCCTGATCGACCATCTCGGGGTCGTCCTCCTCGAACGCCGCGGCGAGCGAGGCGAAGCCCGCGCCGACGTCGGCGTCCTCGAGCAGGTGGTGGAGCGTTCGCTGCAGCAGGGTCCCCTCCGGCTCGGCGCGGTACGCCGCGCGGCGGTCGCGAGTGACGTCGAGCCGCAGGCCCGTCTTCTCGAGGTAGGCCAGCGCGGCCTTCGAGGCGGCGTCGTCCGCGGCCCGCGCGAGCGCGTCGAGCACCTTGACGCGGTACATCCCCTCGAAGAACCGCCGCAGCGTGACCGCCGCCACTTCGAAGCTCACGGCGCCGATGCTGAGGTAGTGCTCGTTCGTGTTGATGCGGCCCGCGTTGATGGCGTCACGGGAGGCCGTCGCGTACAGCCCACGCGCCGCCATGGCGAAGTAGTCCTCGTGCGAGTAGAGCGTCGTGAATCCGTTCGTCGCCGTGATGATGCACGAGTTGTCCGCGGGCGCGCCGGAGGCCTTGTCGTAGGCGAGGTGGACCTTGAGCACGTCGGTCGCGGGGTCGCCGGGCGTGTCCATGCGCGGCAGCGCGTACTGGTAGCGGGCGTCGTTGGGGCTGACCCAGCACGAGAGCTGCGAGAGGCCGGTCAGCGAGTTCACCTTCATCGCGAGCGCGGTCTCGGGCTTGTCCGCGGAGAGCTTGTGGAACGTGCTGGCGTCGAAGAGGTAGACCGACGGCCTCGGCGCGATCCCGTGCCGGTCGAGGAGGATCTCGCGGATCTTGAAGGCCACGAGCTCCCACGTCCCGCGACCGGTGCCTCCGGCGAGCCCTGCGACGATCGTGACGCGCAGCTCGTCGAGCGGCGGCATCGGGCCCCCGGCGCGGCGAGCGGGGATCTCGTGGGTGAACAGGTTCACCAGCGCCGTCTCGATGGACGGCAGGTCGTGCCAGGCGAGGAAGTACGACGCGGGCGGGCACTGGCCGGCGCCGTCCTGGAGCGGGCGGACCTTCTCGGCCACGAACGGCTCGCCCTTCGCGGTGGTCCACCAGTGGGCGTGGAGCCGCTCCTTGGCGGCGGACTTCGCCTTGTCGGCCCCGTCGAAGGGGCGCACGAAGTACTCGGCGACCAGCGGCTGGAGGATCGAGCGTCCCTGCGCGAGGCGGATGCCCACGACGTGAGGCGCGTCGGCCGTGCCGACCTGGCGGCGGACCGTCTGCAGGAACCCCTCGATCTCGGCGGTCCGGGTGTCGAGGACGACGTAGTAGACGTCGGACGACAGCCGGGGACGCCAGTACGGGTCCTCCGCGAGGAGCCCGTTGAGCTGGGCGAGCGTGAGGATCCCCGAGCCACCGCACCCGACGAAGACTTGCGCACCCATGTTGGCCTCCCGACTACGGCTGTGACCAGAACGCCCAGTTCGCGATGAAGAGGACGAACCCCGCGAGCGCCACGAGCAGCACGACGAGCCACGCGCGGTCGCGCCCGGCCGTGCGCCGCCCCGCGGGCGCGAGCAGGTAGCAGAGCAAATCCATGCCCGCGGACCCCTCGGCCTTCGGCTCGCGCAGGTTCCAGCGACGCGCGTCGCGCGTCCCGTCTCCGACGAGCTCGTCAAACCCGGGTCCCGCCTGAGGCTTCCCGCTGTAGAACAGCGCCGCGCGCTGCACGAGCGACGCACGGCGGTCCCGGCGCCGGACCGGGTCCCACGCGACCTCGAGGTGGGCCACGGTCCCGTCCTTGGTCTTCCAGTAGACGGGCCGGCCGCCGATCGTCGCCTGCGGGAAGAAGATCGAGAGGGGCAGCCTCGCGGACTTCCCCCACCGGCGCCACCGCTTGCGGACGAGGATCGACGGCGGCGCGTCCTTGGGCAGCGGCGTCCCGGGGGGCGGGGTCTCCTTGACCGCGACGCGGAGGTCGCGCGGGTCGTTCGCCCCGAGCCAGCGGACGAGCAGCCCGGCGAGCAGGCCGGCGAGGAGGAGCGCGCCGAGGAACGGAAGGACGCGCGACTCGCGGAACACAACCTCGACCTCTTCGCTCTCGAACGGCCCGGCCTCGACGCCCTGCACGTCCTTCGGCCCCCAGACGCGCAGCTTCGCGCGCACGCGGCGCGGCTCGGCGGAGGTGACCACGCCGTCGGGCTGCACGATCCCGTCCACGACCCACTCGCGCCGGCCGACGTCGCCCTCGCTCGCGTCGCGCAACGTCGCGCGGCCGCCGAGGTCGAACGTGGTCGCGGGATCTTGGCCGTCCAGCACGACGAGCCTGGGCTTCGGCGGGCGCGCCGTCACGACGACCGTGCGGGAGGCCTCGCCGAGGCGCCCCGCCAGCGTGCGCACCGAGACGGCGACGACGTGCGAGCCCGGTGCGTCGAACGCGACGGCGAGGCGCGCGACGTCGCCGCCGGGCGCGGGACGGCCGTCGGCGGTCCACGTCGCCTGCTCCACCGCGTGCGAGCAGCGGAGCAGGATCGTCGCCGGGTCGCGCAGCGCGTACGTCGCGCCTTCCGTCCCGGAGGCGTCGCGCAGCTCGACCGAGAAGGGCGGCGGCTCCAGCGTCCACGTCGCCGACGCCGCGGCTCCGGCGACGCCCGGCGCGAGCCGCGCCGTCGCGGTCACGGTCACCGGGCGGTCGCCGGTGGCCTTTTCGTCGAACCGCACCGCGAGCACCGCGAAGCGCCGCGCGCCGTCCTCGACGACGTCGGCGTCACGAGCGAAGGCGGAGCCGTCCGCGGTGCGCACGTCCCAACGCACGCCGACGATCCCGGAGCCCTCGACGTCGGCGCGGAGCGTGGTCTCCTCGCCGTAGCGGTAGGCGCTCCCGGGCGCCGGCTCGGCCGCGCGGACCGCCCGGGCCCCCATCGCCACGTCGAAGGTCCGTCGGTCCGACGGCGGCTCGGCGCCCGTCGCGCGTGCGAGCACGAGCGACGCGGTCACCTCGACGCGCGCGGGTGCGGTGGCGCCGTCGGGGAAGAGGTCGGCCGACTCGGCGAAGCGGTGGGCGAGGCGCGCGCGCCCGCCCGACAGCGGCGACCTCCGCTCGACGAGCACCTTGCCCGTCGGCGTGGCGACACGCCAGAGGACGTCGGTCGCGTCGGCCCCGGAGACCTCGGCCTCGAAGGCGACCTCCGCCTCGGTGCGCAGCACGGACCCCGCCGCCGGCGCGACGATCGCGACGCCACGCTTGGGCCGCACGAGCCGCAGCCGGACGCGGGACGGCTCGACGCCCTCGACCGCGGGGACGGCGCCCGCCTCGACGACAGCCTCCCCTTCACCCAGCGTCTCGTCGAACCGGTGGCGCAGGGCGGCGAGCGGCCGCCCGTCACGCTCGGCGACCGGCGTCTCCTCGGCGTGCACCTCGCGCCCGCCCACGGCGAGCCGCCACCGCACGCGCTCGACGCGCCCCGTCGCCGCGGCCGTCAGCTCGACCGGCGCGCCGAGCTCGATCTCGCTGCCCGACGCGGGCGAGAGGATCGCCACACCCGGCGCGTCCTCGACGTCGATCGTCACCTCGCGCGAGGAGAACTCGCCCTGCGGCGAGACGGCGACGGCGCGCACGCGGTAACGCCCCGCGCCGGGGAACGTGTACGTGAGGGACTCCCCGCGCGCCCCGTCGCCGGGCCACGCGCTGTCCTCGACCTCCCAGCGCACGCGCACGCCGTCGCCGCGGACGGTGGCGCGCAGCGGCGTCGGCCGCCCTGCGAGGACGCGGCCGGGCGGGGCGATCTCGGCGCCGACGTCCACGACGCGCAGCGTGAGCTCGGCGCGCGTGGGCGGGAGCGAGGGCTCCGAGGACGCGGTCACGACGACCTTGACGGGGCCGGGCTGCATGAACGGCCGCGCGACGAACGGGCCCGTCTCGACGCGCCCGTCGGGGAACTCCCAGCGGATGGTGGCGTCCGCGCGGCTCTCGGCGGAGAACGCGACCTGCTGACCGACGGCGTAGACGCTACCGTCGGGCGGGCGGACGTTGCGCAGGCCCGCCTGGGCGGCCTTGTCGAAGACGACGGCGACCGACGGAGGCCCCTGCACGAAGTGCTCGGGCAGCTCGGGGTAGACGATGCGGAGCCGGCCGGAGAACTCGCGGTCCGCCGGGAGCGCCCCGGCGCCGGCGACGGCGATCGTGAGGTCGTGCGGCCCGGGCGTCAGCGGGAGCGACGCGGGCTCGATCCTCGCGGAGAGCGGCGAGCCGGCGTCGGGCTCGAACGTGACGGTCGCCGACCGTCCCTCGAGGACCGCCGCGACGCGCGGGGACATGGCGAGCGTGAGGCGCAGGGGCTGGCTCGGCGACGCCCGCGGGCTCTTGAGGCCGACCTGCAGCTCGCGCACCCGCAGCGGGAGCGGGATCTTCGGCTCGCCGTAGTTGACGCGCTCGCCGATCGGGACCGGGATCGGGAGGTCGGAGCGCTTCTCGGCCAGCGGCGTGTACCACAGCCACGCGTCGCGGACCCGGTCGCGGAGCCGCCCCCACGTGGCGACGACCTCGGGCGCCTTCGCGACGGAGTGCTCGTCCTTGCCGTCCGTGTAGAGCATGATCGAGATGTGGCGGTCGGGCCGCTGCGCGGCGAGCCGCTCGGCGTGGACGAACGCCTTGAGCAGCGCGTCGTGCAGCGCGGTCCCCGCCCCCCCCGGCGGCGGCGGCCGGATCTCGCGGACGTACCGCAGGGCCGCTTCCCGGCTGGCGTCGTCGCGGATCGAGAAGCTCTGGTTGCGGTCCGCGGCGCCGGCACGCCCCGCGTCGCCCCCCTCGAACAGGGTGACGCGGACGAGCGAGCCGTCCGGCACGATGCCGACGAACCGCTCGGCCCGCCGGTGCATGTCGGGCCAGTACACCGGCCGCGGCTTCTTCGTCACCGGATCCGGGTCCGGGTTGACCATCGAGGACGAGTGGTCGATGACGACGAGGTAGACGTACTCCTCCGGCTCTTCCGCCGCCGCGGGCCGGGTACCGAGCAGGAGGGCGAGCAGCGCTGACAGCAGCGCCCACGGGCCGACGCGTCCGGGCACCCGGGGCCTCCAGCCGACTCGCCCTCCCGGGCCCAGCGCCGACATCCCGCTCGTCCCTCCGCCCCCGCGCTCGTTCCCGATGGCCCCCGGGGCAGGGGACCGTCCCGCGCATCATGCGACGAGCGCCGCACCCGGCGCAAGGGGACGCACCCGACCCCACGCGCCGACGATCGCGTCCACCTCGGAGGGGCCCCCGTGCCCGCTTCGGTCGGTGGGCGAGGGGATCCCCGCCAACACCCCGGGGGCGAGGCGACCGGACCGGCGCGGTCCCCCATCGACGGGGGTGCGAGCGGGCGGCCGAGCCAGCGCCCCCGATCCTGCCCACGGGGCCGGGCCCGTGGCGACGACCGACGGCGGTTTTCCGCGTCGGAGCCGCACCGGCGGCGCTCCGGAGCGTCTCGACCCGGATTCCCCCCGAGCCGACGAGGTCCGTCGACGAAGCCCCTCGTCTCTCGTGGGAAGTCCGGGCTCAGGGGCCCGCGCGGCGGACGCTCCGGCCGTCGGCGAACGCGGGCAGGCCGGAGCGCCGATCGTGCGGTCCGACGAAACGACGGGGGCCCCACGCACGCAAGGGCGCCCCGAGGATCGTCGGAGGCGCCTTCCCTCCGCGCGCGGCGGTCCGTAGGCTGTCCCGCCATGTCGAACGAAGGGACCGAACGGGTGCGGCAGGGCGTCGTCGCCGAGGCGAAGGGCTCGTGGGCGGATGCCGCCGAGGCGTACGAGCGCGCGCTCGAGGACGCCCGCAAGGCCAAGGACCGCGAGGCGGAGGCGACGGCCTGCTACCACCTCGCGCGCCTGCACCTGACGCGCGGCCGCGAGGACGCGCGCGCGTGCGGCCGTGCGCTGCGCGCGCTCGTGCGCCTGCGGCGCGAGGGAGCGAACGGCTCGGCCGTGCGGCAGACGTCGGCGAGGCCGCTCGACGCCGACGACGTCGAGGTGGTCGCGTGCCGCCTGCTCGCGCGGACCGAGTCCGCCAAAGCGGAGCGGCGGCTCGTGAAGCTGCTCGACCGGCATGCGCGGCGTCGCGCGCCGGCGACGGGCGCGGTGGGCGAGGCGATGTGGCAGCTCGCGCTGCTGCGGCTGCGGCCGCGCGCGGTCGCCGACGCGATGTCGTTGCTGGAGGACGCGGCGGCGGCGGTGGAGGCCGACGGCGACGCGACGACGCAGGTGCGGATGTTCGCCGAGTTCGGCCGGGCGCTCGTCGAGCGCGGCATCTACCGCGAGGCGGTGCCGTTCCTGCGGGCCGCGCACGCGGACGCCGAGCGTCTCGGCGACGCATTCCTCACGGAGGCGGCGGGCGTGTGGCTCGCGCGCGCGCTGGTGCCGCTGCAGGCGTTCACCGAGGCGCGGGCGCTCATCGAGCCTCGCCCCGAGCCGGTGGACGTCGAGATGCACCGCGAGCTGACGTTGGCGCGTTGCGTGCTCGACTTCGAAGAGGGCCTCGAGCGCCTGCGCCTGGCCGAGCTGCGCCGCCTCGACGAGCCGCGCGACCTCGAAGCGGCGCTCGCGCTGCTCTGGTCGGCCGAGGGGCTCGCAAGCCGCCTCCTGAGCGTCGAGTCGAACCCGCGGCGCAAGGCGGCCGCGCAGCTCGTCGTCGCGTCGACGCACGGCGTCACGGCGCTGCGCACGAAGGCGGCGGGCGAGCGCGCGCGGGCGAGCGCCGCGGTGGACGCGGCGGCGACCGCTTGCGACGGAGCCGGGCTCTCCCACCTCGCGATGCGGGCCCGTGCGCTGTCGGCGCAGCTGGCCCGCGCCGCGGGCGCCGGCGACGCGGCGCGCTGGGTCGGCGGCGTGCGTCCGCACGTGACGCAGGCCTTCGAGCAGATCGTGCACGCGGCCGAGGTCTTGACGGCCCGGCGGGTGCAGGACTCGCTCCTCGCGGCGGGCCGCGAGCTGGGCGCCCCTCCGGAGGGGACGCGAGTCGCCGGCGAGCTGCGGACGGCGACGACGACCTTCGGCGACCTCTGGCTGGCGTCGGGCCGCGGACGTCGGCTCGACGTCGTCGTGGCGGACGCCGCGGGGCACGGCGTGGACTCCGTCGGGATGATGGTGCTGCTCGCGAGCGTGCTGCCCGTGCAGCTGGGCACCGACGTACGCGACGTGGCGGCGGACCTCGGTTACCTCGACGACTGTGCCCGTGCGGCGGCGGACGCCGGGTCGTTCACGTGCCTCGCCTGGCTGACGATCGACCTCGACGCGCGTCTCGCGGAGGTGCACCGTCTCGGGGACGCCCACGCGTGGTACCGGGTCGGCCGGCACTGGAAGCGCATCGACGCCGGCGACGCTCCGCTCGGGATGGGGTCACGGGCCCGGCCCCGCAAGCCCACGACGATCCCGCTCGACGGGCCGGCGGAGTTCCTGCTCTGCACGGACGGCATCGTCACGCAGCACGACCGCCGCAGCCGCGAGCTCGGCACGACGCGGCTGCGGCGTGCGCTCGACCGTCTGCCGCGCGACGCCGACCCCGCGGCGACCGTCGCCGCCGTCCACGCGCTCGTGGACGCCCACCGCGGCGCCGTCGCCCCCGAGGACGACCGGACGGTGGTGGCGGTGCGGGTAGGATAGGCGTGGCGGCGCCAACATGACGCGTTCACGCGCCGGGAGGGCTGTATCGAATGTCAGCGACGGACCCCGAAGTCGAACCGCAGGGTCGGTCGGCCCGTGCACGGTTCTTGGACGCGCTCGGTTCAGTCGTCGGCTTCGCGCTTGACTCTCCGGGAGTTGGCCAACTCGTCGTCGACGCCGAACCCGTCGGAACGCTGAACGAGCCCGTGTTCTGGGAGCACCTGCACGTCCCGCGCCCCGACCTCGAAGCTCAGCTCGCAGATTGCCTGCTCGCCAACAATGGCATGTTCCTGGTCTTGGGGCAGCGTGGCGCTGGCAAGACCACGAATTTGAGAAGCGTGGTCCGCTCGGTCGGAGTCGTCGGAAGGGCCAAACGCGTCATCTACCTGAACTGCAAGACCGACCTCCCCGCCGACTTCAACGACCCGCAGAGCGACGCGGGCGCGGCGTCCGGGAGGTTGCGCCGATCCCTGATGGAGTTGGTCCGAGACGCTCTGTTTCCCAGTGATTCCGACAAGCGGCACATGCGGGCGTGGATACTCGCTGGAGCAGATCCATCGCGGCCGCGTACTGGTGTCTTCAACGACTTCATCGGGATTGGTGAGAGTGCTCGAACACTAGCAAAAGCAACCGACGACGCCCCACACTTCACGAGGGTCGACAGAATCTCGCGGCAGTTATCCAATGACCTGTCATTCGCCGCGGAGTACATCGACCGCCTCGATCAGCAAATGACGATGTCGCACACAATTGCCGCGTGGGAACAGATGACGCCGTCCGCCAAGGGTCTCGTCGTGGCGTTCGACAACGTAGACATGCTTGATCCATGGGTCCAGTCGCAGTTAGTTCAATTGATTCTCGAGTCGCACTCCAGGCTCGCCGGGCGCTTCTCATGCGTATTCGTGGTTTGCGCCCGCCCCGAAAGCGTTCGGAATCTCGCCCGTCCGGGCAGCGGGAGCGATGTGATCAAGGCGGTTCCGGTGGAGAGCGGGACGGGTCTTCCGCTCGGGCCGTTCACATCCACAGCCAAACTCCAAGGGACCACTGACTCTCACCTTCAGTTGATCCTGAACAAGCGCTATCAGTTGCTGGTAGAGTTTCTTCGCAACTCGAAGACCGGCCGGGATCTCGCCAACGACATCGCAGGCCAACTTCTGCACGAGTTTTCTTTCGGTCAAGCAATCGAAAACTCAGTGCATCGCCTTACAAACGGGAGCGTTCGATATGCCGGCCTGATGCACATGTCATTCGCTCGCAGAATCAGCGAACTGATCGATCTCCGACTTCTCGATGCACGATTCGAGACGGGAGCGCGGTTCCTGTCGTCCCTCGAGGAGGGGTTCCTGCGCACGCTGTACTTCCTCTGGCTCGCCGAGGACGGCGAGCGTCACGAACTCTCGGTGTTTGGTTGCATTCGGGACAACTCTGTCGATTTCCGAAAACTCCCCGACTCCGTCGCATTCCGGGATCTCGGGAGTCTCCAGTACATCATGCTTGCTTACCTGAGCGTATCGAGCGAGAGCCTGCCCGAAGGATCGGGCGTTCGGGTCGCGGGCCTCCTGGAGGCACTCGCGTTGCTTGGCTTCGACGAGAGGTCAATTAGGGCAGCCCTCTTGGCGCTAGCCTTCGGGCCCGTCGCAGCGAATGAGGACCGCGCGTTCACGCACATGGCTCCCAGATTCGTTGAGATCACGACTCCGGCGGGAGGACGACTGTCGCCCAACTGGCACGAAGAGAGCACCTGCGCGCTAACAGTGAGTGGCCGAGAGTACGTCAGGAGCATCAGCGTAAAAGTGGGCTACATCTGGGGCGCCGCCTTTCGCGCCGCGAATGGAAGATCCTCACCCCTCGAGTCATACTGCCGACAACTGCGGACGAATCGCGTGAAGCTGTATGCCGACCTCGCCCGGTATCTGTCCAACTCCTGCGCGTTGTCGCTGCTAGCGCTCGATGCACTTCGGAGGCAGGTCGGGCGGCCAGAGTCTTGGGGGGAACACTGGGCGATTCGATACCGCGAGACGTACTGCGCGGACCAGAAGCTCTACTCGGAACGTGTCTTGGAGTCGATCAAGAGTTTCTACGGCGGCGAGCGAGAGTCACGAGATGGACGGGAGCTCCTCACCCGAGTAACGGACCTTGAGCGCAGGTTCCTCGAGCTCGTGAGGTCTGTGGAGAACGGTGTTCCGCTGCTTCGATCGAGTCTGATCCAGTTCGCCCCGGGCGATCACGAGCACTAGGAGCGCAGATGTCTAGACAAGCATGGTCGCTCATCGCGGTCTTGGTGTCGCTAGCAGTCGGTGCCACCGCATTCGCCGTTGTCGTGTGGGTTCCAGCGGGAATGCGGGCAGCACTCTCGGAGTGCGGGCAGGCGATCGGCGGACTCGCGACTCTGTTCGCCCTCGTCGCCATGATCGCGACACTTCGACTCCAGCAGTCTCAGCTCCGCCTTCAAGGTGTCGTTTCTCGGATTCAGACTCGGGTGCTCCACAGACAGCTTCGCGCGCAGCAGCAGCACTTGTCCCTGGAGTCAGAGATCTGGATCGAGTTGCTTCTCCGCGGGAACCGTGGAGAGCTTCAGCTGACGGCGCTGGTCTTGGGACGAGGGATGGCCGAACTCACGGACATCCGATGCTCGGGCCTCGCCACGACCGGTGGCGTCGATGCCGTATCCGAGTTGTTCACACGCGCGGTCGAACAGGTCACTGGCCGGGCCGGATCTGCCGTCCGCGTTTCGTCACAGCCCATTCCGGCTCGGCTCCCGACGGGCGAGCACGTGCTCATTCGCCTCTCGGACCTTCAGGATGACGAGCGAGACCGAATACTCGCGGCGCTGAATGGCTCAGCTCTTTGGATCGAGTACGTCGGTCTGAAGTGCCGACGCCGAGGCGGAGCGCGAATTGACTTCAGTTCCTGCCGAGTATTCTCAGCGTAGTATCGCAGTGCACGACGGAGTTCGACCGGAGTGGGGCCCCGCCACTCACCCCCCGCCGACCGTGAGGCGGCCGTCGGTCGCGGGCGCGGTCAGCGTCCCCGCCGACACCCACTCGTCGCCGTCGCGGACCGAGAAACGCACGGGGCCCGCGCGCAGCCCGCGGATCGTGAAGCGGCCGTCGGGGCCCACCTGCGCGTAGGGGCGCATCGCCGCGAGACGCGCCCCGTCGTCGGCCTGAAGGCTCGACGCCGCCCGCGGCTGGCCGTCGGCGCCGAGGAGCGTGCCCGTGATCGAGGCCCCCGGCGAGGCGCGCAGCACCACGTCCGCCGCCCCCGCCTTGACCTCGCGCGCCACCTCGCCCAGCCACCCCGACCGGCCGCCGCCCGCCTCGAGCGTGAACGTCAGGTCGGGGACGCCGTCCACGACGAACGACCCGTCGTCGGTCGTGTACGCGAACCCGCGCGCGCCGCTCGCCCGCGGGTCGCCACCCTCCGCGAACCACCCCACCGGCACGCCCGCGAGCACCGGCTTGCCCTCGCCGTCGAGCACGCGGCCGCGGATCGCCTTGCCCGCCACGAGCACGATCCGCACGTCGGCGTCGCGAGGCGAGACGCGGTCCACCGTGCTGCGCCCGTAGCCGCGGAACTCGACCGCCACGAGGTCCCACGCGAACGCCGGGTCGAGCGGCGGCGTGCGGAAGTTCCCGTCGCCCGGGACCGTCGCCTCGATCGCGATCGAACGCCGCGGCTCGCCCGAACGCCACACGTACACGCGTCCCCGCGCCGTCACCGGCTCGCCCGCGCCGTCCACGATGCGCCCGACCAACGCCACGCCGCGCGTCAGCCGCACCTCGAGCCCCGCCCGCCCCGCCTCCACGTCGCGCACGGTCGCCGTCGAGACCGACGCGCCCGCCGCGTCGCCCTCCACGCCGTCGGGCCGCACGATCACGTCGTAACGCCCCGCCGCGATCCCGCGCACCGCGAACGTCCCGTCGGCCGTCCGCAGGATCTTGCGCCGCGTGTAGTCCGGGTTGCCGTCGGGGGAGCGGCCCAACACCTCGACCGCGACCGGCCGGCGCACGGGCTCGCCCGCGTCGTCCACGACCGTCCCCTCGATCGAGAGCCCCCGCGAGAGCCGCAGGACCACGTCGGTCGCCCCCGAGGCCACGCCGACCACGCGCGTCCGCACGTACGCGTCGGCCGCAGGCGCCTCGCCCGCCGCGAGGAAGCCGACGCCCGCCTCGAGGTCGTACGCCCCCGCGTCGGCCACCGTCAACGTGAAGCGCCCGTCGTCGGCGGACGCCCCCACCGCCGCCTGCGCGGAGTCGCCGCTCGACGACGGCCACGCGCGCACGCTCGCGCCCACGACCGCCGCCCCCGTCTCGGCGTCCACGACCGTCCCCGCGATCGACGTCGCGGGCCGCAGCACCACGCGCGGCCGCTCGATCAGCGCGCGTCGCGTCGCGCGCAGCGCGACGAAGCCCGGTGCCTCGACGAGCAGCGGCGCCTCGGGATCGCCGTCGGCGCCCACGTCGTAGCGCCCGTCGGCCGCGGTCGTCGCCACGGGCGCGGGGCCCGTGGCGCCCACCGAGGAGATCGTGGCCCCGACGATCGCGCGCCCGTCCTCGCCCACGACGAAGGGCCCGTCGCCCACGACGGGCCCGCGCGCCGCGGCCGTGCGCGCCGCCGCGCGCGTCGCGTCGGCCGCCGCCCCCGCGGCCGGCGGGGCGCCGTCCGCCCCGCGCGCCGTCGGCGAGGCCGCGTCCGCGCGTCGCCGGGCCGCGGCGTCCGCACGGTCGCGCACCGGCGCCGGCGCCCCGGCGAGCGCGGGCGCGGATGCAGGCGGCGCCCCGGGCCCCGCGTCCTCGACCCCGTCCACCACCGTCGCGGGCTCGCTCGGCGCCAGCGCCCGCACGCCGAAGACGGCGGCCGCGGCGGCCAGCAGTCCCACGACGAGGGCCCCACGTCGCGCCATGCAGGCATCGTAGCAAGCGAGCGGTTCCCGCACCGCCGCCGCGGCCGTCGCGCGCGCGTGCGGCGCCGCGACGGGACGCACGTCCTGCGCGAGGCCCGGACGCCCGGTCGTCGGCCCGCCGCCCGACGCGCGTCAGCCGGCGACCGCGACCGGCCCGCGACGCGGGACGAGCGTCGCCGCCGCACCGATCGCCGCCGCCGAGCCCGCCTCGGCGGCCGGCCCGCGGATCGCGAGCTCGAAGCGCGACGATGCGCGGGCGCGGGCGAGGAACGCGTCGCGCAGACGGCGCGCCACGGCGACGTCGGCGGTGCGCAGCGAGCGGCGCACCCGCACGCGCTCGACGCGCACGGTGTCGTAGAGGGTGACGGCGATCCACCAGAGGCGGCCGTTGCGCCACAGGTGGTGGTTCTCGCCGGAGCCGTCGCGGGGGGCGCGAGGGGGCGACGGGGGACGCGGGGGGGCCCCGCGCGACGACGGCGAGCGGACGAAGGAGGCGGGCGTCGGGTGCATCGAGGATCTCCGATCCGTGCACCCGGAGCGCGCGGCCGCGGCCGCGCCGAACGCTTGTTTGCCCCCGCGCGGGGGCCGCATCGCCCGAGGGGCCCGTGGGCCGCTCGGACTGAGCACCTTGGGTCGTTCGTCCCAGGTTGCTGGGCTCGGGACCTCCCGAGCCGCTCCGGATGTGAGCCCGGAGTCTACCGCGCGCCGCCGCAGCGTCGCGTCGGCGTGTCATAGCGCGCGGCCGGAGCGGTCGTCTCGTCGGACGGCCGCGCGGCACCCACGAGGCCTCGGCGCGCGAGCGCGCGGCCGAGCTACCGCCCGAGGATGCGGTCGAGGTCGGCGCGGATCTCGGCCTCGCCGTAGAAGTGGCTCGGACGGCACGCGACCGGGCGGTCGTGCTCGTCCACGACGACCCAGCCGTGGCGGTCGGCGCCGAAGCAGTACGCGCGCTGCGCGTGCTGCCCCTCGGCACTCTCCCACCCGAACACCTCGAAGGGGAAGCGCGACCGGTAGGGCTCGTCGGCCAGCACCGCGCGGACCGCGCGGATCACCCGTTGGCACATCCCTCATCCGTCGCTGATCTGGAAGTAGCGCGCCCGGTACGACGGCGCGCGCACGACCGGCGGCGGCGCCGTGGGCACGGTCGGGAGCGCGCCGGGCGCGACGGACGGCGGGAGCGCCGCGCGGGACGCCGGCGCGACGGCCGGCGCGGCGGCGACCGCCGACCCGAGCGGCGCGACGCGGAACGCGCCGTCGGCGCCGCGCACGCGGTGGCACGCCGTCGCCCCGAGCGCGAGCAGCGCGAGGACGACCGCGACGCGGGACCGGGACGACGCCACGCGCTGACGCTACCGCCGCCGCCGGCCTCGCTCCAAGCCTCGCCCCACCCGTCGCGTCGGCGACGACGCACGACGCGCCCCCACCACCGTCGCGGCGCGCGTGCGGACCGCGTCCGCGACGCCCGCCCCGGGCCCCGCGTGCCGTCGGCGCTCGCAGTGCCTCGTCGCCGGCGTGTCGGGCGCGCTACGCTCGTCGCGTGCGCTTCCCCGACGACGCCCCCGTCACCGCCGCCAAGCGCGACGCGCTGCGCGAGCGGCTCGCGCGGCTCGGGGTGGACCTCGGGCGCGTCGAGGAGCAGGCCGTCAAGGCCGGCGGACCCGGCGGGCAGCGCGTGAACAAGACGTCGAGCGGCGTGCGGCTCGCGTACGCGCTCGGCGACGAGACGGTCGCCGTGAAGTGGACGCGCGAGCGCTCGCACGCGCTCAACCGCTTCCTCGCGCTGCGCGAGCTCGCCGACGAGGTCGAGGTGCGGGTGTCGCCCGCGACGAGCGAGCGGCTGCGCGAGCGGGAGCGCGTCCGCCGCCGCAAGGACCGCGCGCGCCGTCGGCGTACGTCCTCGGACCCGCCGGCCGAGCGCACCGCCCCGCCCGCGCTCGAGCCCCCGCCCCGCGCGCCGGCGCCGAGTCCGGGCGCCGACGCCGCGGCCCGCAGCGCGGACGACACGTAGCGGCTCGCGCAGCGCGGGATGCCGAGCCGAGGCGGTCGGCGACCTACTTCTTCCGGCCCCTGCCCTCGGCGAGCGACTCGAGGACCGCGGTGACCTCGGGGTCCTTGTCCACGGTGTCCACCTGCGTGACGCGGACGATGAAGTAGACGTTGTTGTCCGTCGAGCACCGGAACGCCCACGAGCGGTAGCGGACCTCCGCGCCGTCGTCGCGGGTGCCCGCGAGCTCGAAGCCCTTGTTGACGGCCATCGCCTTGGAGAGGCGCCCCGGCGCCGTCGTCTCGCGGCGGACCTTCGTGAGCTTGCTCTTGAGCGTCTTCAAGTCGTCCTTGAGCATCCCGCCCATGCTGTCGCCGTCGAGCTCCTTGCCGTCGCTCGTCGTGTAGTTGGAGTCCGTCTCGTAGCGGTAGGCGGTCACGCTCGCCGCGCCACCGGACGGCCCGTCGGCCCGCACGAGCGAGAGCTCGACGTCGCCCTCGACCCGCGCGATCGTCCACTCCGTGGCGAGCGGGATCTCGGCGGAGAGCTGGTTGTTGACGCCGGTGAGGCGCTCCGTCCGATAGTCGGCCTTCGTGGCGAGGCCCGCGCGCCGGGCCGCGGTGACGCCGCGGTTGTAGCGGGACGCGAGCGCCATGTCGGAGGCCGGGATCGCGTCCTTGGCCGAGAGCGCGGCCAGCACGGGCAGGAGCACCGCCTCGGCCTCCTTGGGCGAGCTGCGCGCGAGCCGGATCCCGCGCTCGAGGTCGAGCTGGAGCAGGAGGCGCTTGGCCGCCGGGTCGCTCGCCCGGGTCTTCGCGACCGCGGAGAGCTCGCCGGCCGCCCACGCCTCGAGCGCGGTGTCCGCCTTCGTCCCGGCCACGATCACCGCGGGCAGCAGGATCGCGCGCCACTCGTCGAGCGAGAGCGGCACCTTCGCCTCGGCCAGGTGGAGGTCGGCGACGGCCGCCTTGAGCGCGTCCGCCTGGTCGAGCTCGCCCTCGAGCATCGTCCAGACCGGCGTCAGCGCGCGGCCCATCGCGCGGGCCGCCTCCGACTCCGGCGTCTTCTCGCGACGCGTGCCGAGCAGCTTCGTCATGGTCCCGAGCCCTGCCGCGAGGAACGCGCCCTGCTTCTCGGAGACGGCGCGGACCTTCTGCAGCGAGGTGAGCGCGGCGCGCGTGATCTTGAGCGCCGACGCCGGGCGCAGCGCGAAGCCGAGGGGACGGTCCTTCTCCGCGAGCGCGCGCATCACGGGCAGCACTTCGCCTCGTGCGAGCGCGACGACACAGCGCCGTTCGACCTCCGACCACGTCGCGTCGGAGACGTCCACGTCCTTCGCGTGGTCCTCGAGCCCGCCCTCGCCGAGCTCGGGCACCTCCGGCGGCTCGGGCACGTCGGGCCCGTCCGGCATCTCGTCGTCCCCGCCTCCTTCTTCGGGCGGCGGGTCCTCCGCGCGGGCCGCGCGCGGCGCGGCCCCGAGCGCGAGCGCCACCGCGAGCAGGCCCGCGAGCCAGGTCCACCGCCCCCACGTAAAGATCCCGATGTGCATCGGCGCCCTCCGCCCTTCGGACGGCCTGAGGATAGACGAAACCGACGATCGCAGACGCCCCGCCGACCTTCTCGCCCCCCGGCGCGCGCGGGACTCCGCGGCATGCCGCGTGGGGATCGGTCCGCACCCGTGGGGGACGTCGCGCATCGGCGCTGCATCGGAGACGTTGCGCGCTGCGGGCGTCGCGGGGAGCTCCCCGCGACACCGGCGACGGCTGCGGACCGCCACGGCGCGCGGAGGCGCCCGCCGAGGCCGCCGGCGCCGGTCTCGCCACGGGGCCCGCGCCCCGGAAGACGGTCGGTCCGCCGCAGGACAGGCGCTTGCGGCCCGACTACGATCCCCCGGCACGCGCCGTGCTACGGCCCGCGAACCGCACGGAGGGTTTCATGTCCACCGCCGCCCCGACCGCGACGAACGCCCTGCAGGTCACCGACCCCCGGACCGGCAAGCAGTACAGCCTGCCCATCCAGGACGGAGCGATCCGCGCCGCGGACCTGCGCCAGATCAAGACCGGTCCCGAGGACTTCGGTCTGATGGCGTACGATCCCGCGTTCCTCAACACCGCCTCGTGCCGCTCGAAGATCACCTACATCGACGGCGACAAGGGCGTGCTCGAGTACCGCGGCTACCCGATCGACGAGCTCGCCGAGAAGAGCACGCACCTCGAGGTGGCCTACCTGCTGCTCCACGGCGAGCTGCCGAGCAAGGCGCAGCTGGCGCAGTGGACGCACGACGTGACGTACCACACGATCGTGCACGCCAACGTCGGCAAGCTGATCGAGGCCTTCCGCTACGACGCGCACCCGATGGGCGTGCTGCAGTCGGCGGTCGCGGCGCTCTCGACCTTCTACCCCGACGCGCGCGACA
The DNA here is from genome assembly GCA_020851795.1 of Planctomycetota bacterium. Taxonomy (GTDB): domain Bacteria; phylum Planctomycetota; class PLA2; order PLA2; family JAEUHO01; genus JAEUHO01. The sequence continues at coordinate 33,180 of JADZCA010000079.1, forward strand.
TCAAGTCGCCCGAGAACCGCCGCCTGCAGATGCTGCGGCTCATCGCGAAGATGCCGACGATCGCGGCGATGGCGTTCCGCCACCGCCTCGGGCTGCCGTTCGTCCAGCCCAACAACGACCTCTCCTACACCGGCAACTTCCTCTCGATGCTGTTCCGGATGACCGAGGCGAAGTACACGCCCAACCCGGTCATCGAGCGCGCCCTCGACGTGCTGTTCATCCTGCACGCCGACCACGAGCAGAACTGCTCGACGAACGCGATGCGCGCGGTCGGGTCGAGCCACACCGACCCGTTCAGCGCGGTGTCGGCCTCGATCGGCGCCCTCTACGGGCCGCTGCACGGCGGCGCGAACGAGGAGGTGCTCCGCATGCTGGCCGAGATCGGCAGCGTGAAGAACATCCCCGACGTGATCAAGCAGGTGAAGGAGGGCAAGCGCCTCCTCATGGGCTTCGGGCACCGCGTCTACAAGAACTTCGACCCGCGCGCCAAGATCATCAAGAAGCTCGCCTACGAGGTGTTCGAGGTCACGGGCAAGAACCCGCTCCTCGACATCGCCGTCGAGCTCGAGAAGATCGCGCTCGAGGACGAGTACTTCGTCAAGCGCAAGCTGTACCCGAACGTCGACTTCTACTCGGGCCTCATCTACCAGGCGCTGGGCTTCCCCTTCGAGATGTTCACCGTGCTGTTCGCGATCCCGCGCACGGCCGGCTGGCTCTCGCAGTGGGAGGAGATGCTCAACGACGGCGAGCAGAAGATCGCCCGTCCGCGCCAGCTCTTCATGGGCCCAGCGCACCGCTCCTACGTCGAGATGGCGCGGCGCTGAGCGCGCCCCCCGTCGCGGTTCCCCGACGCCCCGGACGGCCCCGCCGTCCGGGGCGTCTTCGTTCCCGCCGCGGTCGGTGCGCGGTCCGCCAACGAACGCGCGCGGCGACCCGTGCAGGTCGCCGCGCGCGAGGAGCCCTCGGGGGGCGGGGGCGAAGTGGCCGCCGGGCCTACTTCGCGTCCGGATCGTCCTCCTCCGGCGGAGGCGGCGGAGGCGGAGCGTCCCCACCGTCCTCCCCCATGCCGGGCGGAGGCGGAGGAGGCGGCGGCGGGGGCGGCGGCTTCCCGCCGTCGCCCATGCCGGGAGGCGGGGGCGGCGGAGGAGGAGGCGGCGGCTTCCCGTCCTTGCCCTTGGGCGGCGGCTTGCCCGGGGGCGGGGGCGGCGGAGGCGGCGGCTTGTTGCCGTCCTCGTCCTCGCCCTCCTCGGGCGGAGGCGGAGGCGGCGGCTTCGGCGGCTTCTCGCCGTCCTCACCCTCCTCGGGCGGCGGGGGCGGCGGCGGGCAGTCCCCGTCCATCGCCGGCTTCTCACCCTCCGGCGGCGGCGGGGGCGGAGGAGGCGGCGGCTGGTCGCCGTCCATCGCCGGCTTGTCGCCGGGAGGCGGAGGCGGCGGCTTGTCCTTCTTCGGCGGCGGAGGCGGCGGCTTCTTGCCCCCCCCACCACCGGCCCCACCGCCGCCGCCCCCACCTCCGCCCCCGCCGCGCGCGTACGCGGGCGAGGCGCCGAAGATCGAGAGGTCGTCGACGAAGAGGCCGGAGAGCGCGAGGCCCGCGGCGATCGTGGCCGCGCCGGCCCAGCCGAGCCGCGTCGTGCGGGCGGGCCGCGCGTCGGCGTCGAGGCGCTGCGTCATGATGGACTCCTGCGGCGCAAGGGCGTCCTGCCCCACGCACGCCGGGAAGACTACGAGACGACGATGAGACGCGCGTGATCGTCGCATGAGAGCGTGTCTCATGTCCCGCGGCTTCAATGCCGGTCCCCCGCGACCCGGGGGCTCCCCGGAGGTCCCGTGCGCATCCTGATCGTCGAGGACGACGCCCGCTTCGCCAGCGTGCTCGAGCGCGCGGTGGCGGAGGCGGGCTGGACCTCCGAGACCGCCCGGGACGGCATCGAAGGCGAGCACCTGCTCCGGACGGGAGGGGGCGACGCCGCGATCCTCGACCTCGGCCTCCCCGGCAAGAGCGGCCTCGCGCTGCTTCGCCAGCTGCGGGCGAGCGGCTCGAAGCTGCCGGTGCTCGTGCTGACCGGACGCGACGCCGTCGAGGACCGCGTCGCGGGCCTCGACGCGGGGGCGGACGACTACGTCGTCAAGCCGTGCGCGCTCGCCGAGCTGCTCGCCCGCCTGCGGGCGCTGCTGCGTCGCGGGGGCGGCACGGGCCCCGTGCTCCGCTACGCCGACGTCGAGCTCGACCCCGCCCGCGGCGCGGCGACGCGCGCGGGCAAGCGCCTCGAGCTGCGCCCGCGCGAGTACGCGCTGCTCGAGTTCCTGCTGCGCCACCCCGAAGAGGTCCTGACGCGGGGCCGCATCTACGAGCACGTGTGGGAGCACGACTACGACGGGCTCTCCAACGTGCTCGAGGTCTACGTCGGCTACCTGCGCAACAAGCTCGAGGCGCACGGCGAGCGCCTGATCCACACGGTGCGCGGGCGCGGGTACGTGCTGCGGCGCGAGCCCGAGGCCACGCCGTGACGCTGCGCGCGCGCTTCTCGCTGTTCACGTCGGCGCTGCTGACGGTGGTGCTCGTGGCGGCGGGCGTGGTGCTCGAGCGCATCGAGAGCGCGCGCGTGGACCGCGAGCTCGAGCGCCGCGCCGTCGAGCTCGCGCGAGGGGTCGCGGTCGAGCGCACCGCGCGCCGCCCCGACCCGCCGCCGGGCGCGCCGCTCCCGCCGGACGACGACACGGGCCCGCGCCCGCCGGGCGCCCCGCCCCCGCGCGACGACGGCGACCCGCCGCGCGCGGCGACGCCCCGCGACGACGCGGCGGCACCGGGCGGCGCGGCCTCGTCCGCGGGGCCGGCCATGGGCGACGTGCGGGCCCTGCGCGACGAACCCGACGGCGCGCACGCCGAGACCTTCCTCCTCCAGATGCCGCCCCGCGACGCTCCCGAGACCGTCGGGCTCCTGCTCGCGCACGGCGCGACGGGGCCGTCGCGGCTCACCAAGGCCGACGCCGACCGCTTCGCGGCGCAGCCGCCCGAGGCCGTCGCGCGCTTCGCGCAGGGCGAGCGGACCTTCGTGGTGGCGACGCACCAGCCGCCCCCGCGCGGGGGCCCGCCGTGGCGCCGCGAGGGCCCCGGGCCGCCCGAGGGGCGCGGCCCGCGCGCCCCCGCGCGGCTCGTGGCGGTCGCGTTCCTCGACGCGACGCGCGCCGCGGAGGCGCACGCGGCCCGCGTCACGCGCGGCGCGGTGGTGGGCGCGGTCGCGGTGGCGCTCGGCGCGCTGCTCTCGTTCCTGCTCGCGGGCCGCATGCTCCGGCCGGTGCGGGTCGCGGCCGCGGCGGCGGAGGCGATCGAGCGCCCCGAGCAGCGCCTGCCCGCCCCCGCCTCCGCCGACGAGCTCGGGCGGCTCGTCGCCGTGCTCAACGGCATGCTCGCCCGCCTCGAGGCCTCGTCGGAGCGCGAGCGTCGTTTCCTCGCGACCGCGTCGCACGAGCTGCGGCGGCCGTTGACCGCGCTGCTCGGCGAGCTCGAGCTCGCGACGGCGCCCGGCCGCGGCGCGGACGCGGTGCGCGCGTCGGCGGTGCTCGCGCTCGAGGACGCGCGGTCCATGCGTCGCCTCGTCGAGGACCTGCTCCACCACGCCCGCGCGCGGGCGGGCGCCCTGCGCCTCGTCGAGGGCGAGGTGGACCTCGGCGACCTCGTCGCGGAGGCGGTCGCGCGCAGCGAGCGCACGACGGGTGCCGCCGGCCGGACGACGGTCGAGCCGATGCCTGCCGTGACGCTGAGCGTGGACGTGGACGCGCTGCGTCAGGTCCTCGAGAACCTGCTCGTCAACGCCGCGACGCACGGCGGGCTCGACGTGCGCGTGACCGTCCGCGCGACGGCGAGCGCGTCGGGGCTCGTCCTCGCCGTCGAGGACGACGGCCCGGGCGTGCCGCCCGAGGAGGCCGCGCGCGTCTTCGAGCCGTTCGGCCGCGGCGACCGCGCCCGCGCGGTGCCCGGCTTCGGGCTCGGGCTCGCGATCGCGCGCGACCTCGTCACCGCCCACGGCGGCACGATCGCCGTCGAGTCGCCGGTCCGCCCGGGCGACGCCCGCCCCGGGACGCGCTTCCTCGTCCGCGTGCCGGCGTCGCGCGTGCGCGCCGGGTGAGGACGGCGCGCGACTACTTGGCCGCGCTCGGACGGCGGCGCGCCGGTGGCGCACACGTCGCCCCGGGAGCCACGACCACCGGAACGCCCGCGAACTCGAGGAGTTCCTGCGCGATCCACTGGATGGACGAACTTGCCCGTCCGCCGCAAGGGTAGACACCTGCGAGTTTGGCGATCTCGTCGGCGACTCGACGCGCCGTAGGGTCCTCGATGCTGTCCGCGACCTCGCGGATGTCCCCCGCCGCGGCACCTCCGCGCCTCGACGCCGACGCGATGTAGCTCAGGCGGCTGGCGTCGGCAGGATGGAACTCGAACGTCCGCATGACGGCAGTTTACACCCGAGGACGCCGCCCGGCCGCCGGCTCATCGCCCGGCGGGCGGGTTCGGACGGGGAACGACCCCGCGTAGGTGAGGCAGCCCGTCCGGCCGTCGTCGGTCCGACCGTCCGCCGTGTGCTCGACCGAGAGCTCGTTCGCCAGCGAGAGCACGATCCCGTCGTGCTCCTCGGGAAGCTCCAGCACCACGGCACCCCGAACGGGGTCGCGCCACAACCCCACGACCCGCGACGGGCGGCAACCCGGCGGGACGCAGCGGCTCGCCATCCCGAGGCTCGTCAACGTCAGCACCGACGACCCGGGATCGTCGGCCAGCACCGATGCATACCGGGCGCTCCAGCGGTCGCGGAGCTGGGGCCCGTCGGCAAGGAGCGCGACGACGAGATTGGGCCCGACCGAGCGTACGACGTCCGCCGTCGGGTCCTGCCGCGCGAGGTCCTCGCAGATCAGGACGCAGAACGCGAGGGTCGGGTCCAGCATCCCGAACCGGATCCGTCGCTCGCCGACCTCGATCGCCTCCCACCACCGCCGCGATGCGGGGAGGCGTCCGGCGAGGCCGTACTGTTCGAGCTGCCCCCGGTCGAGGCACCACCGGTGGTGCTTGGGCTGGATGAGGCTCGAGGTGTACGCGTGCGCGCCCACGGTGGCGCCGGCGGCAATCACCGCTTGGCTGGCGCCGAGCTTCGTCGCCCCCGGTGCGCGGGCCTCGCCCCCGATCACCACGATGCCCAGGCGCGCCGCGAGGGCCGCGCACGTCCCCGGCTCGAGCGCGCCCTCCGGGAACACGATGGCGTCGACTCGGTCCGAGACGGCCTCGGCGGCCTCGAGCGCCCGGCGCACGCGGGGCAGTGCGTCGGCGAGCCCCGAAGCTGCGGACATCGCGAAGTAGCCGAATCCGTCGGGCAGGTGCCCCGCGACGCCGGGGACGTCGGCAAACATCGTCGGGCAGACGCTCAGCGGCCAAGGCAGGAGCAGGAGGTTGAGCGCACGACGGGCGCGCGGATTCGGGAGCCAGTTCCAGGTGGCCTGGACCGGGGACCGAGGCACGAGCGACAGGTAGTGCGACAACGAGCGCAGCGTGAGCCCGACGGAGGGCGTGTGCATCTTCGGAAGCACCGCCGCGCGCTCCACCGGCACCTCCCGACAGAGCGACCGGAAACCGTTGAGCATCAGCGTGCGCGCCGCGTGGTCGGCGAACGTCCGCTTGCTGCCGGGCGACGTGCTGTCGTCGGGCGCGAGCCACGACGGGAGATTTCCGGCCGACTGGCTCGCCTCGTCGGCTACGGCGAGCAGGTCGAGGAGCGCGCGGAGCAGCTTCGGGTGACGCGGGAGCTCGGGGATCGCGAGGTCGGCGGCAGCGACGACCGAGTCCCACGCGTCCGTCACGCTCGCGTCCAGAGGGTGCACGCTTCGACCGGGCCACTCCGCGTTCGCCGCGCGCCGCCGCCACGCTCGCGCGCGGAGCTTCGCGCTCGCCGCCCAACGCGACGTCGCGCTCTGCCAAGGCAACGGGTCGGAGTCCTGGGGCGGCCACGCGCCCGACGCCGCGTAGACATAGCCACCCGAGTCGCGAAGCAACGTCGCGACGAGGGCGAACGCGTCGGGCGGCCACTCCGGGAACGCCCGCCAACGCGCCCCGGGCCGCAGCGCGCGCAGCACCTCGCCGACCGTCGCCCCGGTGGCGGCAGCGCCGCCGGGCGGCGAGGCCTCCATCTTCGGTCGCGCCGCCCTGCGCGCGGAAGGCGCCTTCGCGGCACGGACCTGCCGCTCGCGTCGTCGCGTCGCCACGGTCACTCCCCCGTCCGCAGCGCCGCCGCGGGGTCGGCGCGCACGGCGTCCCACCAGCCGCCGTACATCGCGTTGCCCAGCACCACCCAGCGCGTCCCGACGCGGGCGCGGTGCGCGAGGAGGACGCGCTCGCGCTCGGCGGCGGGGACCGCCTTCGTGCCGCCGACGAAGTCGTTGAGGTCGTCGCCGACGAGCAGCACGATGCGGTGCGTGGCCGCGATCGCCCGACGGCGCGGCCCCTTGTCCCACGCGCGGTCCTTCGGGGCCGCCGGGTCCGTGGGGCGCACGGCCTCGAGCGTCGCCGGCAGGCCGGCGGCGACGAGGTTGTCGTACGTGGCCTGACGCTCGGAGTCCTTGCGGTTGGTGACGTAGAACACGGCGACGCCGCGGTCCACGGCCTTGCGCAGGAACGAGCGGGCCCCGGGGATCGGCGACGCGGCCCGCTGCTCGCTCCACCGGCCCCACGCGGCCGAGTCGTAGGCGTCGGACTCCGCCTTCCCGTCGAGCACGGCGCGGAGCAGGCGCGCGTTGTAGGGCGCGTTGTCGAGCACGGTCTCGTCCACGTCGAGGACGACCGCGGGCGGCTTGCAGGCGTAGCCGCCCTCCGCCTCCTGCTCGACGTCGGCCGTCCAGCACGGGTCGGCGAGCCCCTCGTCGAGGAGGCGCTCGGCGAGCCGGTACGCCTGCAGCGCGCAGGCCCGCGTCTCCGACCCAGCCTGCGCGTACACGACCGCGCGGAGCGAGCCCGCGGCGGCGGGCGACGGGCCCGACTTCTCGGCCTCGCCCGGCCGCGCGGTGGCGAACGCGCCCACCGCCACGCCCACGAGGCCCACCACCCACGAACGCGACGTGCTCACGGGAGACCCTCCTCGACGGCAGGCCCGCGAGGATACCCCTGCGCGCGCCCCCGCGCGACGCGCCGCGCCCCGCGCGGGCTACGATCGCGCCATGGACCCCGAGGTGGCTCGGCTCGTGCCGCGCCGCCAGCGGAACGTGGGGCCGAGGAGGGCGACGAGGCGGTCCTCGTGCGGCGCGAAGTAGTCCTCGAGCACGCGGCGGGTGTCCGGGTCGAGGTCGAGCGAGAGCCCGCGGTTCCAGACGTCGAACTCGCCCACCCACCGCGTGGGGTCGAGCGGGGCGAGCCCGAGGAAATCAACCACGCGCCGCACGTGCTCGGCGGGCGAGGCGAACACGTCCTCGGAGCGCAGGACGAGGAACTGCTCGCGCGGGAACACCTCGAACCAGCGCTCGAGCTGCTCGGCGTAGCGCCCGCGACCGAGGTAGCCGCGGGCGTCCTCGGGCCGGCGGCGGCCGGCGAGGTCGTCGCGACGCTCGCGCTCGACCGCCTCGGCGAAGGGCGGCACCGGGCGGCCGCGGCGCACGAAGTGGCGGTGGTGCGACCAGGCGCGCTCGACCGGGTCGCGCAGCAGCACCACGAAGCGCGCGTCGGGCAGCGCGGCGCGCACGCGGTCGCGCACCGCGGGGTCGGGCAGGTACGACGGCGACGCCTCGCCCGTGACCACGGGCCGCCGCCGCACGACGCGGTGCCACCCCTCGCGCAGGCGGCCCGGGAACTGCCCGCGGTACCACCGCAGCCCGCGGTCGTGCTCGCGGTCGAAGAAGTGCAGCTCCTTGCGGCGGGCGGGCAGCACGTGCGGGTGGCGCACGAGCCACCGGTAGAGCGACGAGGTCCCGCCCTTCTGCACGCCGAGGATCAGGAACGACGGCAGCACGCGGGCGGGCCTCCGTCCCCGTCGATACGCGGCGCGGCGGCCCGACGCAAGCGTGGCCCCGACCTCGCGGCGCGCTTCAGCCCGGATCTCCCACGAGCCGACGAGGTCGGTCCGCGAGGCCCGTCGTCTCTCGTGGGAGATCCGGGCTCAGGGGCCAGCGGCGAGGACCTCCTCGACCACCTCGCGCATCGTCGCCCCGAGGGAGCGCGCCTCGTCGTCGGTCAGGACGTAGGGCGGCAGCGCGTAGAGGACGTTGCCCAGCGGCCGCAGCAGCACGCCGCGCGCGAGCGCCGCGCGCGCCATGCGCGGGCCCACGTCGGCGAGGTAGCCGCCGTCGGCGGCGAGCTCGACGGCGGTCATCGAGCCGAGGCCGCGCACGTCGGCGACGCGCGGCCGCAGCGGGAGGACCGCCTCGAGCACGAGCTCGCCGATGCGCCGCGCGCGGGCGAGCACCGGCGTCTCGTCGAAGAGCGCGAGGCTCTCGAGCGCGACGGCGCAGCCGAGCGGGTTGCCGGTGTAGGAGTGGCCGTGGAGGAAGGCCCGGCCGCGGTCGTGGGAGAGGAACGCGTCGAAGAGGCGCTCGCTCGCGAGCGTCGCGGCCATCGGGAGCATGCCCGCCGTCAGCCCCTTGGCGACGCAGAGGAGGTCGGGCGCGACGCCGGCCTGCTCGACGGCGAACATCGTGCCCGTGCGCCCGAAGCCGGTGAGCACCTCGTCGGCGACGAGCAGCGCGCCCGCGGCGCGGCACTGGCGCGCGACCTCGGCGAGCTCGGCGGCGGGGCGCAACCGCATCCCCGCGCTGCCCTGCAGCAGCGGCTCGACGACGACCGCGGCGACGTCGTCGCCCACCTCGCCCTGCCACGGGTCGGAGCGGAAGAGCAGGTCGCGGTACTCGTCGCGGAACAGCGGGATCCCCGAGACCGACATCGCCCCCACCGTGTCGCCGTGGTACGCGCCCGGCAGCACGAGGAAGCGCGTGCGGCGCTCGCCTCGACGGGCGTGGAACGCGAACGCGAGCTTGAGCGCCGTCTCGACGGCGGTCGAGCCGTCGTCGGAGTAGAAGACGCGCGGCAGCCCCGTCAGGGCCGCGAGCCGCGCCGCGAGGCGCGCGGCCGGGGCGTGCGTGAGGCCCGCGAGCATGACGTGGTCGAGCGTCGCGGCCTGCCGCGCGAGCGCGGCGACGAGCCGCGGGTGGCCGTGGCCGTGGATGCACGTCCACCACGAGGAGACGGCGTCGAGCACGCGACGGCCGTCCTCCGTGACGAGCCACGCGCCCTCGGCGCGCGCGACCGGCACCGGCGCGGGCGCGACCGCGGCCTGCGTCCACGGGTGCCAGACGTGGCGCGCGTCGAGGTCGGCGGTGCTCACAGGACGTCGTCCACGACGGCGACGCGGCCGTAGGCCTCGATCGACCCGCGGTTGCGCTCGCCGCCGAGCAGCGCGACGCCGCGGACCGCGATCCCGCGCGCGCGCAGCGCCTCGAGGGTGAGCAGCGTGTGGTTGATCGTGCCGAGGCGGTCGAAGGCCACGACGACGACGGGGAGCCCCACCGCGACGACGAGGTCGGCGAGCAGCAGCCCGGGCGCGAGCGGGACGAGGAGCCCGCCCGCGCCCTCGGCCACGAGCGTGCCCGAGAACCCCGCGATCGGCGCGAGCAGCCCGTCGAGGGTGAGCGTGCGGCCCTCCGCCGCGGCAGCGAGGTGGGGCGAGACCGGCGCGCGCAGCCGCACGCCCGGCAGCGAGCGCGCCGCGCCCACGGTCGCGGTGTCGTCGTCGGGCGGGCAGCCGGTCTGCACCGGCTTCCAGTAGACCGCCTCGGGGTGGCGCGCGCAGAGCGACCGGCAGTACGTCGTCTTGCCGATCCCCGTGTCGGTGCCCACGACGAAGACGCCGTTCACGGGGCGGCCCTCCGCCGCCACGCGTCGAGCGCGTCGGCGAGGCGGTCCACCTCGGCGTCGGTGCGCGTCGCGTGGACGCTGATGCGCAGCGCCGCGTGCGGGACCGTGGGCGGCCGCACCGCGCGCACGTCGAGGCCGCGCTCGGCGAGGAACGCCTGCGCCGCGAGCGCGTCGGCGTTGTCCCGGCACGGCACGGAGACGATCGCCGCGCGCGCGCCGGGGTGCAGGCGCCGCGCGAGCGCGAGCGCACGTTCGCCCCGCCACGGCTCGGCGAGCGCGAGCTCGAGCGCCGCCGCCGCGCCCGCGGCGAGCGCGGGGGCCAGCGCGGTCGTGAAGAGGAAGGTGCGGCACGTCGAGCGCAGGAGGTCGAGGACGTCCTTCGGGCCCGTGACGACGGCGCCCGACGCGCCCAGCGCCTTCCCGCACGGCACCACGCGCAGCGCCGGCCGCCCCGCCGGCGGGAGCAGCCCGACCGCGTGCGCCTCGTCCACCACGAGCGCGGCGCCGGAGCGCGCGCACGCGTCGGAGAGCGCGGCCACCGGGGCGACGTCGCCCGACATGGAGTAGACGTGCTCGACGACCGCGAGCGTGCGCTCGTCGGCGACTGCGCGCGCGAACGCCTCGACGTCGCCGTGCGGCACGACGACGGTGCGCGCCCGCGCCGCGCGGCAGCCGTCCACGATCGAGGCGTGGTTCTGCGCGTCGCTGGCGACGCTCCAGCCCTCGGGGGCGAGCGCGGCGACGACGCCGTAGTTGGCGTGGAAGCCCGAGGGGAACGCGAGCGCGTCCGGCGCGCGGAAGGCCGCCGCCATGCGCTCCTCGAGCGCCCGCAGCGAGGGCGAGTCGCCGCGCAGCAGCCGCGCCGCGCCGGCCCCGAGCCCCTCGCGGTCGAGCGCGGCGTGCGCGGCCGCGAGCACGCGCGGGTCGTCGCGCAGGCCGAGGTAGTCGTTGCTCGCGAAGTCCACGCCGCGCGGCGGGGTCACCTCGCGCCGCAGCGACGCGGCGGTCAGGCGCGCGAGCGCCTCGGCGGCGTCACGCTCGAGCCGGCTCACCGGCGGTCTCGAGGCCGAGGCGGGAGAGCAGCGCGTCGTCGGCGACGGGCCCGGGGTTGGGCGTCGTCAGGAGGCGCTCGCCGAAGAAGATCGAGTTGGCGCCGGCGAGGAAGCAGAGCGCCTGCGTCTCGTCGGAGAGCGACAGCCGCCCCGCCGCGAGCCGCACGCGCGTCGCCGGCATCAGGATCCGCGCGGTCGCCACGGTGCGCACGATCTCGAGCGGGTCCACGGGCGCGGCGCCCGCGAGCGGCGTCCCCGGCACGCGCACGAGCGCGTTCACCGGCACGCTCTCGGGCTGCGGCTCGAGCGACGCGAGCGTGGCGAGCAGCGAGGCGCGGTCGCGGCGCGTCTCCCCCATCCCGAGGATGCCGCCGCAGCACACCGAGAGCCCCGCGTCCTGCACGCGGCCGAGCGTCGCGAGCCGCTCCGCGTAGGTGCGGGTCGAGACGATGGCGCCGTAGTGCTCGGCGCTCGTGTCGAGGTTGTGGTTGTACGCCGTCAGGCCGGCGTCCTTGAGCCGGCGCGCCTGTTCGGCGGTGAGCATGCCGAGGGTGACGCAGACCTCCATCCCGAGGCCGGCGACGCCGCGCACCATCTCGAGGACGCGGTCGAACTCGGGCCCGTCCTTCGGCTCGCGCCAGGCCGCGCCCATGCAGAAGCGGCTGGCGCCCGCGTCCTTGGCCTTGCGCGCGGCGTCGAGGACGTCGGGCGTGCGCATCAGCGGCTCGCGCGGCGACGTCGCGTCGTGGTGCGCGCTCTGCGGGCAGTAGCCGCAGTCCTCCGAGCAGCCGCCCGTCTTGATCGAGAGCAGCGCGCAGCGCTGCACCTCGCGCGGGTCGTGGTGCGCGCGGTGGACCCCCGCCGCCTCGTAGACGAGGTCGAGGAGCGGGCGCTCGAGGATCGACAGGGCGTGCTCGACGGAGACCGGCATCCCTCCACCGTACCGGACGGTCGCCCGCGGGTCGCCTCCGGGGCGGACGACCCCGCCGCGGGGCCGGAGCGGCGGGGCCCGCCGAGCGCACGCAGGCCGAGGGCCGTCGGGCGCCGGGCACACCGCGGACCCCGGTCGGCGCGCGCGGTCCGGCCCCGGCCACGGGTCGGACGCGCTGCGCGTCGGATGCTCAGCGCCCGCGGCTGCGCCGTGCGTCGCGCTCGGCGTCGCCGAGTCGCTCGGGGGGTGCCACGAACGCGCTCCCGCGTACATGCGGCCGGACACTGCAGCCGAGCCAGCCGTCGACTTCGGACAGAGGCAGGGCCGCGCGTGTGACGGCTTGAGTCGGTCGAACGTCGACGACGCGGAGCTCGACGTCCTCCCCCGTCGGTCGTCGAGCGGCGAGCACGTCGCCAACGACGATGCCCGACGTAGCCCCGCCGTCGACGACGACGAGGCCGCGCTCCCGATCCACGGCGATCACGTGCGCGAGGATCCGCGCTGCGGCAGGACCCGGCCGGCTGGCTGCAAGCCCTCGCACGTCGTCCGTCGGCGCGCCCTGCGAGCGCGACGACTTCTCCAGCGTGTCGGACGCGGGCGCCGGGCCCTCGGTCGCAGGGCGATCGGGACACCCGCGGAGCGATACGGTCACGAGGACGACGCCTACGAGGCCAAGCAGCAGCGAGGTCGGACGCGCACGCATCCCGTGGGTCTCCCCGACCCCGAGGCGGGAGCGACTCTCACCGTCGGCGGGCAGCCACATCGATGCTCCGAATTCCGTCCCAATCCTCAAGCGGGAACTGAACGCAGCGGGCACCGCCCGGAGGAGTCAAGTGCACGTAGTAGTCCCGTCCGGGCTCCAACAGCGTCCCTGTCGCACTCCCGTCCGCCGACAGTCTGACCGTGCTGGAGGGCTGAGGCTCCATGCCTTCCGGATCGCCCATGAGGTCCGTGACCGTCAGACTCCAGTTCGCGAGCGGCGAACCCCCGTCATGGAATCGGATGTCCTCCGTCTCGACACGGGACAGTCGAATGCGCTGAGGAGGCGGATCGGCGCGGAGCGCGCCCAGCGAGAGCCGCGCGGTGGACCGAGTCGGTGCCTCGGCTACGAGCAGCAGCTCTCCGTGTGTCGCGTACTCAAAGTCGAACTCCCCCGCCGCATCCGACCTCACCTCGCGAACGTATGTCGCCACGGATCCGCCCGCGTTCCCCCCTGCGGATACGTTCCAGCCGACGAGCTCACCGTGGCGGACGTCGAAGGCCGGCTCATCGGGTCCGAACCGCTGCGTGAGGAGAACCGACAGACGGACGCCGCGCAACGGATCGCCGGTCTCGTCGACGACCGTCCCCTTCACACGAATCGCGCGACGCAACTCGATGTCCTGCGCGCGTACGAGCTCGCCGTCGACGTCCGGAATGTCGGTCCACCCGGGCATCCACCCCGAGGCAGTCGCCCGGACGACGAGCCCGCGCACCCACGGAACGGACACATCGAACCGACCGTCGGGCTCCACACCCACCTGGCCACCCAGGTTCCACAGGCCGTGCGATCGCGCCCATCGTCCGTTCCAAGGATCCGGTGCGATCGCACCCGGGGCGCCCGAGTCGGTCCCGATCATGCAGACGCGGATCTCGACTGCGCGCGGATCGAGCGCCTGCGGTTCTGCGGCCGCGGCCACGACCCGACCGGCCACGCGCCGCGTTCGATACACCCACACATGATCGCCGTCCTGCGGCACATCATGCCCAGCCCACGTACCGAGCCACTCGCGCCCGGTGACGACAAGCCGAACTCCGGGCCCCACGCGGACCTCGATTCGCCCCCGGCTGTCGCTGTGGAGGAGAGCGGCCCTCGCCCCGCCGACCCACACCTCAAAGGGCACGTCGCTCGCGACCTCGCCCGTCGCGAGGTCGAACACCGTGCATTCCCGGACAGCCGGTCGCCCGTTCGGGCGCGCGCCTGTGGGTGCGACGGGACGCGGGGCCGGCGCGAGCACACCGCGAGGGGACGAGCTGTCGCCCCCGGCGGACCCGATGCCCCGATCGATCACCACGCTGTCGATCGAGGACTCGCTCGCGTGCGGGATCGAGAGGATCGCCGCAAGCACGATCAACGCCGCAGACGCGGTCGCGGCGACGCGGACGGAGGTTCGTCGAGTCCACATCGTCAGTGGCTGAAGTGCACGCTGCCCGGAACGCCGGAGCCACCGCTCCCGCCGCTCACACCCGGGATCGGCATGGTAGCGCCGCCCGGGTCGGACGTGGGATAGCACGCGCCCGGGTCACCCGAGGCGCCCCCGAACCCGGGACCGCCGACCTCGCCGTGCTTGCCGCTCCCATCGTCCCACTCCGGGTACACGGAACCTCCGTCGCCGCCGCGCCCGCCGCGACCACCATTCCCTGCGAACGCGTGAGCGCGCGCGTTGGCCCCGCAGTGCGCATGCGCGTCGCCGCCACGCCCCCCGCCGCCGCCCGACCCGGCGTCTCCGGCATGGCACTGATCCGTGAACAAGTAGTGGGAAGGGTCGTTCGGGACGGGGTACCCCTCGGCACCATCGCCGCCGTCGCCTCCGCGACCACCATCGCCCCCCTTGCCTCCGTATGCGTACGCAGCCGCGTCGCCCGGTGCCGACGTGTCGGCACCGCACGTGGCGTACGCCACGTATCCGCCAGCACCACCGCCACCGCCACCACCTCCGCCACCGTCGCCGACCCACTGACTTGCGGTGACATCCGCTCCGTGACCCGCGGCCTGACCGTCGCTGAACGCTTGGGCTGTCGCGACCGCCCACGCGTCGTTGCCGACGATTCGGGTGACCGCAGACACCGCGGGTCCTCCCGCACCGCCTGCGCCGCCCGCGCCTCCGAAGTTCGCGCCGTCGTCGCCTGGCTGTCCGCCGGTCCCGGGATCGCCGGGAGCACCTCCCACGCCGGGGTCGCCTCCAGGCGTCGACCCCGCGATCGCCACGGCCGATCCGATCCATGCGAACGTAGCGACAAGTATGCCCCACCGGTTCCTGCGCACGCCCCACCTCCTCGCCTCTCTCCGTCGGAGAGCGTTCCACCCGCCCGATGCGGACGCGGGCTCCACCCCGCGATCGGAACGATTGTAGCCCCCCCCATGTCACCATCGTGTCACGGAGACAGCGGATCGCGCGGACGACGCGCGCCACCCGCCGCGGCGTCAGCCGAGTTGCACGCAGCGGCGCGAGATCGAGGCCCCCTCGAAGCCGGTGACGGGGAACGAGACCGCCGCGCCCTCGGCCGCGCCGAGCGCGACGAAGAGCGGGATGAAGTGCTCCTTCGTCGGGTGCGCGAGGTTGGGGCCCGGCGCCTTGCGGCGGTAGTCCGCGAGCGCGTCGAGGTCGCGCCGCACGAGCGCCTCGGCGCACCACGCGTCGAACTCGGCGGCCCACGACGGCGTCGTGTCGTCGTCGC
The DNA here is from genome assembly GCA_020851795.1 of Planctomycetota bacterium. Taxonomy (GTDB): domain Bacteria; phylum Planctomycetota; class PLA2; order PLA2; family JAEUHO01; genus JAEUHO01. The sequence continues at coordinate 48,481 of JADZCA010000079.1, forward strand.
CGCCGATGCGGCGCAGGTTGTGGACGAGGTTGCCGCTCGC
>JADZCA010000080.1 GCA_020851795.1 Planctomycetota bacterium
GACCGGCCTTGTCACCGGCTCCGTCGTCCGTTCCTCGCGCATGTCAAAGAGCCCGCCGAGACGGGCCCAACGGGTCGCGCCGTGCCCTTCCAGGCGACTGCCGCGCGACAGCACCAGTATAGACGACCGGGCGTCAGGACGGGTTCCCCCCGGGTCGCCCCCCCGCGATGCGACGCGCCCCAGCGCTCGCCTCGCCGATCCCCGCGGGCACGGATCGCGCCCCCTCGACACCACGGGCACGCGTCGCCACCATGAGGGCCCGGGCGGGAGGCGACGATGGGCACGCAGGACGCGGCGACGAACGAGGACGGCGCGTCGGCGGTCGCCACGGGCCCCGCGTCGGTGCACCGGGTCGCGACCGCGGAGGGGAGCGTGTCGCTCGCGGGGTTCCGCCTGACGCGCATGCTGTCGGCCGAGCTGTTCCGCGAGGTCGCCGCCGACCCCGGCCCCGCGGGCGGCGACCGCCACCACGTCGTCGCGGCGTGCCTCGACCGGTGGACCGACCTCGCCGCGGCGTGGGCGCAGGTCCCGCGCCCGATCGAGGCGCTGCTCGTGATCGCCAGCGAGCCGTCGCCGGGTCCCTCGGCGGCGGCGGCGATGCGCGTGCTCGCCGTCGGGCGCGGCGCCGACGCGGCCCGCGCCGACGACGCAGCGCGCGAGGCGGCGGGCGACCTCGGCCGCCTGCTCGCGACCTACCTCGACTACGCCGAGCTCTCGCCGATCGAGGATCCCGACGAGCTCGAACGCGCGGCGCGTGCAGCGCGTGCGGCGCACGTCGTCGAGGTGCGGCGGCGCATCGAGGACGTGCAGGCGAGCCACGGGGGGCGGCTCGGGCCGGCCGTCGGCTACGGGCGCCCGCCGACCGAGCCGGGCGACGGCGGCCCGCCCGCGCGCGTGCGCCACCTGTTCCCGTGGGTGCCGGGCGACGACGCCTGGCGCGGGCTGTGGACGGCGGTCGCCGAGGAGCCGGGCGGCGCGGCCTTCGTCGTGCACGCGCGCGGGTGCGAACGGGCGCCCGCGGAAGCCGCCGAGGCCGCGCGGCGCGCGCTCGCCGACGCCGAGCGCGTGCGCGCGTTCGACGTGCCCGACCACGTGCGGACGGTGTTCTCCGAGCAGGCGCGCGTGCTGACGGAGGAGGCGGCGGCGCGCCTGGCGCTGCTCGAGGGGCCGGTGCTCGCCGCGCGCGCGTTCCTCGCGACGGCGGCGCCGCCCTCGGGGTCGCTCGTCGCGGTGGTGCGCGGGGCGACCGACGACGCGTCGGCGCGGGTGACGTCGGGGCAGGTGCCGTGGTTCCGCGGGGGCGCGGTCGTGCGCGCGGTGGCGGCGGCGGAGACGATCGCGCCGCTCGACGACGCCGACGTGGCGACGCTGTTCGGGCCGGCGGAGGCGCCTTCGCTCGTGCGCACGCCGACGCCGTCGTCGTTCGACCTGCCGGGGCTGCCCGCCGAGCGCGCGCGCACCGCGCCGCCCGCGGGCGCGCCGGGCGGCGACGTCACGCTCGGCACGCACCGCCACCGCGGCCGTCGCGTCGCGGTGCGCCTCGACCGCGAGGCGCGGGCGCGCCACACCTACGTCGTCGGGCAGACGGGCACGGGCAAGTCCACGCTGCTGCTGCGGATGGTCCTCGACGACCTCGAGCGCGGCCACGGCGTCGCGGTGCTCGACCCGCACGGCTCGCTCGTCGAGCAGGTGCTCGAGCGGATGCCCGCAGCGCGGCGCGACGGCGTCGTCGTCCTCGACGCGACCGACGTCGAACGGCCGGTGGGCCTCAACCCGCTGCGTCTCGAGGAGCGCGACCCGCTGGCCTACCGCCTCGCGCGCGACCTCGTGATCGACGACCTCTACGCCTACCTCGACCGCACCTACGACCTCCGCCTGACGGGCGGGCCGATCTTCGAGACGCAGCTCCGCGCGATGCTCGCGCTGCTCATGGGCGCGGGGCCGCAGGACCCGCCGCTCGTGCCCAACCTGATGGTGTTCCGCAGCCTCTTCGCCAACCCCGGCCTGCGCGAGGCGCTGGCGCGTCGCGCGGAGGCGGCGGGCGACCCGTCGGTGCGCGAGTTCGTGCTCGAGGCCGAGGCGGCCAAGGGCGACGCGGCGCTCTCGAACCTCGCGCCCTACGTGACGAGCAAGTTCAACCGGTTCCTCGCCGACCTCACGCTGCGCAACATGACCTGCCAGGCGACGAGCCTCGACCTCGGCGACCTCGTGGCGCGGGACGGCGTGCTGCTCGTCAACCTCGGCAAGGGGCGCTTCGGCGACCAGGCGGCTGGGCTGCTGGCGGCGACGATCGTCTCGCGCGTGCGCCGGCTCGTGATGGCGCGGGGCGCGCGCGGCTGGACGACGCCGTTCCACCTCTACGCCGACGAGTTCCAGCTCTTCGCCGACGCACGCTTCTCCGAGATCCTCGCGGAGGCGCGCAAGTTCGGCTTGACGCTCACGGTGGCGCACCAGTACCTCCAGCAGCTGCGCCCCGAGGTGCTCGACGCGGTGCTGGGCAACGTCGGCACGGTGGTCGCGCTGCGCGTGGGCGCGCAGGACGCGGAGCGCCTCGAGCCGCTCTTCGCGCCGACCTTCCGCGCGCGCGACCTGTCGTCGCTGGGCAACTACCGCGCCTACGTGCGCACCTTCGGGCGACTGGGCGCGACGCCCTTCAGCCTCGACGTGGACCCCGCCCCGCCGGCGACCGACCCCGGCGCCGCGCACGAGGTCCGCGAGGCGTCCCGCCTCCGCCACGGCCGCGACCGCACCGACGTGGAGCGCGACATCGCGGCGACGCACGCCGCCTTCGCCGCGCTCCGCGCCCCGCCCCGCGCCTGACGCGGGGCCCGGGGCGACGGCGGGCGGAGGGGCGGGGAGCGGCCGCGGAGCGCGGCGAACGGGCCATCGGGGAGCGCCGCGTGCCGCCACGCGGGGGGCGCGCGCCAGATCTCGAAGGGACCGAGCTGTACCAGCACGGGCACCAGCCGCAATGGCCGCCGCGGCGGAGCCGAGCGGCACCAGGCTCAGTTCGACGGGTGGACCGAGTGCGGGTCGCAATGGCCGCCGCAGCGGAGCCGAGCGGCACGACTGCCGTTCTTCTACCCGGCGCTCGTGGAGTCGCAATGGCCGCCGCAGCGGAGCCGAGCGGCACTCTCGCGCCAAGGAGTCCCCCGATGCCCGCTGACGTCGCAATGGCCGCCGCAGCGGAGCCGAGCGGCACATCCCCTCTGGCACTATCTGCACGCGGCAGAGTAGTCGCAATGGCCGCCGCAGCGGAGCCGAGCGGCACCTGCGAAGTCGGGCTCGGCGCCAGTGCGGATGGAGTCGCAATGGCCGCCGCAGCGGAGCCGAGCGGCACTCCACGAGTGGAACCTCAACATCGAGGTCCTGCTGTCGCAATGGCCGCCGCAGCGGAGCCGAGCGGCACTCGGGGTCGATGGGCGAGGACTGCGACGGGAAGCGGTCGCAATGGCCGCCGCAGCGGAGCCGAGCGGCACCGTGCCGGTCTGGCACGATTCGCGCAACCTCGCTGAGCGGCACGAGCTAGGGCAAACGGCCTCTCGAACTCCGCTGCGGAACGGAAACACCGTAGGTCGTCCCCCTGCGGGGCCTTCCCATGCGCGTTTGCGGACCGGCCTTGTCACCGGCTCCGTCGTCCGTTCCTCGCGCATGTCAAAGAGCCCGCCGAGACGTGCTCAACGGGTCGCGCCGTGCCCTTCCAGGCGACTGCCGCGCGACAGCAGCAGTATAGACGAACGGGCGACAGGACCGGTTCCCCCCGGTCGTCCACCGCGCGCGCGCCGCCAGCCACCGGGCGCAGCGACCGCGAGGACCGAAGCGGTCCGAGGTGACGCGCACCGCGACGCGTGCCGGGTTGACTTCGGCCTCCGCGCCGTGCTATCCGGTTTCCTCGAGGAGTCTGATCATGCCGGGATCCGGCGCGTTCGTCCGGTTCGCGTTCACGAACTTCGGCGCCTTCCTGCTCGACACGAAGGACTTGAGCGTGATCCGGGGCGCGAGCGCGCTGCTGGACGACACCGCCGTCGCACTGCCTGCCCACCTCGCCAAGGCCGGCCTTCCGCGGTTCGAGACGGTGTTCGCTCGCGCCAGCGAGGCGCTGTTCCACACGGACTCGCTCGCGAACGCCGCGGCGCTGAGGGACGCGATCGAGACCCGCGCCGCCGCGACCGGGCAGAGCGCGCGACCGACGTTCGCGACGGCGGTTCGCGCATGGGCGCCGGACGAGACGCTCGCCGACGCACTGCGTGGGCTCGAAGCGAGCCTTCGCGCGGAGCAGCTGCGGCGGCCCACGGTGATCCCGGACACCGCGACCGCGCAGGGCGCCTGCGCGCTCGACGGCGTGCGCCCCGCGTCGGCCACCGCGTACCGCGGCGGGGGCGCGATCTCCGTGTCGGCCGCCACGCGAGAGCGCCTCCAGCGGGGGCGAGAGCTCCGCGTCGGCCTCCTCGGCCGCGTCTTCCCCGAGGCGGCGGGTCTGGACGGACGCCCGTTCGAAGCGGACTTCGACGCGCTCGCGAAGTTCCACGAGCCCGCCGCCGGGTTCCCCTACGCCCACGGTTGGTCGCGGTCCGTCCCGCGGCCGGTGCGCGCGAAGATGTGCGTCGTCCACGGCGACGGGAACGCCTTCGGCACGTGCCGAGCGCGGGTCACCTCGATCGAAGGGCTGCGTCGGTTCGCGGCGGTGGTGGACGACGCGATGCGGGAAGCGCTGCGCACCGCGCTGCAACCCCTCTGGGACCGAGCCGAGGGCGTCGGGGCGATCCCCCTGCACATTCTCGTCTGGGCCGGCGACGAATGGAGCCTCGTCCTGCCCGCGGGATTCGGCGCGCTCGCGATGCGAGACCTCGGGGTCGGGTTCCGCGACGCGGTCGCCCGCGCGTTGGCGCAGCGAGGCCTCGGCGGTGCCGACGACGTCCGCGCGGCCGTGGACGGAGCGCTCACGCTGACGATCGGCGCCGTCTTCTGCGACGCCCACGAGCCCATCGAACGGGCCATCGCGCTCGCCAAGATGCTCGTCGAAGACGGCAAGGCGAGGACCCGTGGGCTAGAGCACGACGCGGTGCGGGGCAACGTGGTGGACTTCGCGGTCGTCGAGTCGGGCTTCGTGCCGTCGTCGATGGCGGGGCTGGCTTCCCGCCGGATGCCCCCCGGCGCGACCGACGTGACCCGCGGCGCGATGACGCTGGACGACTACGCGACGCTGATCCGCGAGGTCGCGGCGCTCAAGGCCGCCGAGTTCCCGCAGGCGCGCGTGCACGCGATCACGCGGGCGGCCGAAGGGGGGGCGGCGACCGGGACCAGCGTCGCCGACGAGGCCGCCAAGGTGACGACGCGTGTGGCGTCCGCGGCGAGCGCGGCCGGAGTCAACCTGTCCGACGCGTCTTCGTGGCCCGCCCGCCGCGAGCTCTGGGACTACGTCCCCTTCTAGGAGGAGCGGACCTTGCCGCGCTGCGTCCTGTCGATCGCATTCTTGGTGGAGGGCCCCTTCCTGACCGCCGGCCCCGGGGCCACCGGTGGGCTCGACCATGTGTTTGACCGCACCGCCCACGGCGGGCTCCGCGTCCCCCGCTCGCACGTGCAGGGCAAGCTGCGGGAGGCAGTTCGCCGGCTCGCCGAGGTGTTCGGCCTCCCTGCGACGACGACGGACATGCTGTTCGGGCGCGGGGAGGCGGACGGCGACGCGGTGACGGCGTCGGCGCTCGTCTCGGACCTGCGACCCCGTCGAGCGGACGCGCCGACCGCGACCGCTCCGCGCGCCGACCTTGCGCCGACCGCGGCGACGCCCGCGGCGGCCGTCGCGACGTTCCGGAGCCTCGGAGGCGCGGAGGGCGCGGACCGAATCCACCGGACGGCGGTCGGGGTGAGCGGGAGCGCGAAGGAGCACACGTTGCGCTGCGAAGAGAGCCAGCCCCGCGGGCTCGCCGTGTGGTGGGCCGGGCAGGTCGAAGTGCAGGGCCCCGACCGAGGCTACCTGCTCGCCGTCGCCGCGCTGGTCGCGGCCGCGGCCCGCTGCGTCGAGCCGCTCGGGATGCACAAGGGCGTCGGGTCCGGGGTCGTACGGGACGTGCGCTGCTCGGCGACCCTCGCGTCGCCGGGTCAACCCAACGGACCGGTGGAGATGGTGCAGGAGGCCGATCTGCCGCCGCTCGAGCGCGCGGTGGGGACGCTTCGAGGCGCGCCGACCGTCGCCGAGGACGCCCCGGGAGCGAATCCTCCGGCGACGCCGGCGGGCGCGCGTCCGGCCCCGCAGTGGTGGGCGCTGACGCCGCTCGAGCCCCTCTACGTCGCGGGGGTCAAGATCCCGGGCTCGCAGTTCCAAGCGTGCCTCGACCACCTCCCCGGCTCGACCATCAAGGGTGCGATCGCTGCGGCCATCAACCGGTCGGTCGGCCGGCGTCCCGACCTCGCGGTGAGGCCCGGCCACCCCGCGCGCGCAACCTGGCCGAAGCTCGTGGCGGGGCTGGCCCGGTTGCGGGTGCGCCACGCCCGCGCGTCGCGGTTCCTCGACACAGCGCACGGTCGCGCCGCGCGCGGCTTCGTCGTCCCGCTCTCCGCGTACGCGCTCGGAAAGCGCGCGACCGGAGCCGATGCGAAGGTGTTCGACGCCGTGTTCCGTCCGCCCGCGGACGGCGAGCTCCCGTACTTCCTGCCCGACTGCCCCGAGCTCGAGCAGCCGGCCGTGGCGGTGGGCAGCGCGGGGACGCCCGTCGAGTTCGCGCGGATCGAGCGCACCGACCGCCTCCGGGTCGCGATCGACGAGCGGACCTTGGCCGCCAAGAAGAGCCAACTGTTCGGGCACGAGGAGATCGCCGACGCCGACGCGAACGGGGCGCGCCCGACGTTCGTGTTCGCGGTGGACTACCCGTTCCCGCTGATGCTCCCGGCCCTTCTGACGGACGAGGTCAAGCGGCTCCTCCCCATGGTTCGTGCCGGTAAGACGATGGCCGCCTGCAAGATCGAACCTGTCGTCGTGGCGGAGGAGGCGCTCGAGCGGCGCGTTCGCGCGTACGGCGACCGTCCCCTCGTGCTCACGCTACGCACCGACGCGGCACTGGACCTGCCCGCGTTCGGCCCGGGCGACGACCTCACGCCGGCCTACGACCACGCGTGGCGGGTGACGTTCCAGCGCTTGGGCGCAACCCTCCCCGAGGGAGCGGTCGCGCGGGTCTTCGCGCGACAGTCGCTCCGGGGCGGATGGGCGGGCAAGCGGCGTCGTACGGAGTTCAAGAGCACGCTCGTGACGACGGCCGGAAGCGTGTTCGTGTTCTCGATCGCTGCATCGAGGGCTTGGCAGGAGGCGGCGATTCAGCAGGCGCTCGTTCGCCTCGAGCGGGAGGGCCTGCCCGTCTCGGACGAGCCGGACGCGTGGGAGTCCACCCCCTACGTCCCCGAGAACGGTTTCGGCGAGGTCGTCGCCTGTGACGCGTGGCACCTCGCCCGCGGCGCCGCGGGAGCCAACGCATGAACGGCATCGTCCCGACGGGGGGATTCGATCCGGGCGGTCCGTGGATCAACCGGTGGGTCCTGCGTGGCACGTTGACGACGCGGTCACCTCTCCACGTGGGCTCGGGGCGCTCGCTCGACTTCATCGACGCGTGCACCGAGCGCGACGCGTCGGGTCGGCCGGTCGTCCCGGGCAGCGGGCTCCGCGGGACGATCCGCGCCCGGCTGCTCGCGGCGTGCGGCGAGGACGCTTCGCTCCTCAAGCGGGTGTTCGGGTTGTTCGGTCCTGAAGCCGAGGAGGGTGACGACGACGGGCTCGTGAGCGGCAAGGTCCGCTTCGAGGACGCGAGGGCCCGCCCCGTGCCCCAAGGGGAGATCCCCGGGATCCCGCCGGACGCCACGCCCCACTACGACCCCGAGCGCGGGACGTACGTCGTGACGAGCGTCGCCCTCGATCCCGACACCGGCACGGCGTCCGATCGCAAGCTGTACACCGTCGAGGTCGTGCCGACAGGCACGACGTTCGACGTACGCATCGTCCTCTCGAATGTCCTCGACGAGGAGGTCGGGCTCGTCGTTTGGGCCCTCGACCGGTTCAACGACGACGGCGCGGCGCTGACGCTGGGCGCCGACGCGGGCCGCGGGTTCGGGCTCGTTCGCTGGACGCGATCGTCGCTCTCGAGGATCGGACCATGCGCGACCGCCGGCATGACGCTCGACGACGCGTTCGCCAACAGGCGGCGCGAGGCCTGGCGTGCCGCGGCGACCGCCTCATCCGCCCACGCTCATGGGCGCGTCGGCCTCGAGAACGTCACCGGAGAGGACGTGACGGGCGACGCCCCGTCACTGTGCGACGCCGCGGCGCAATCGATGTCCGTGGCCTGCGACGACGAGCCCGTCCACGTGCAGGTCGCCTATCAGTGGACCGCATCGGCCCCCCTGCTGATCCGCGAAGGGACGAAGCTGTCGAAGAATGCCGAGGGCCACAGCTCGTTCTCGATGTCGGTCGGGCAAGGCAAGCGACGTGGCGAGCACTTCGACGTCGCGGGCCCGGACCGCGATCCGAACGAAGGTGAGGGCGCCGAACTCCGCGGGCCCGCGCTGCAGGCGTTCATCGACGCCGACGGACCGAGGGCACGATTCGAGATCCCGGGGAGCGCGATGCGCGGGGTGCTCCGCTCGTACCTGCTTCAGAGGGAGCTTCCGCCCGGCGATCGAGCACTCGACTCGGCGAGCGCGGTGCCGGACGCGGCAGAGCCCGCCCGCGCGAAGCTGGTGTCGCTCTTCGGTACGACGGAGCGCCAAGGACGGATCGAGTTCTCGCACGCCGTTCCCGAGGCACCGGACGGAGCCGTGGGGTCATCGATCCGCTACGAGGACCGCAGTTGCCCCGGTCCCGAGGGACTCGTCTCTCCTCCGCTCCGGGTCGAGGTGCGCGGCCCGGTGGACCGAATCACGAGCGGCGCCAGGGTCGGAGGCCTGCACCAGGTCGCCACGATCGAGGCGGGCGCCGCCTTCGTGGGGTCGGTGGTCGTGCGCGACGCGGCCGAGTCCGACATCGCGACCCTGCTTGCGTGGAAGCGCGGATTCGACGCGTCCGCCCTGTCGGTCGGCGGCGCGACGGCGGTCGGGTTCGGTCAGGGGACCCTTTGCGTGACCCGCGTGTGCGTCGTCGGAGCGCGCTCGGGGCGGCCGATTGCCACTCTCGAGTCATCCGAATCGGCGCAGGCGTTTTCGGCCGGCCACGCGCGGGCCATCGCACTCGTTCGCGCCCTGGCACCTCTGTTCTCGACCGCGCCCAGACGGGATGTCGGGAGCCCGGCCGTCGCGGCGGCGCTCGCAGCTCCGACCGGACGTCCCCTGCCTCCGATGGCCGGTGACGGCTCGTACATGAACCCGTACGATTTCGTCCGTTTCCCTCGGACGGTCGCGGGTCGCGAGTACGCGTCGCCGCGGACCGCGCTCGCGCGCGAATGGGAAGCGCGCGGGCCCCTCGTGTCGGGGACGTTGGTCGTCGAGCTGACGGCCTTGCAGCCCATCTTGGTCGTCGGGAGAACGGACCCCGCGCCGGCGGGCACGGATCGATTCGGCCGATGGCGATTCACGCGCGACGCAGCGGGGCCGAGGATCCCCGGCGCGACGCTCCGCGGCGTGCTCCGGTCGTACGTCGAGGCGCGCTGGAACGGTTGGGTTTCTACGTACTCCTCCAACGCGATGACGCCCGACGAGTGGATGCACGCCGGCCCGCGAGCGGACGAAGGATCCAACCCCTACGCACGCAAGCACGGGAGGCGCTACGGCGGCTTCAACTCCGACACGGCGTGGCGCGATCATTCGCCGAACGGTGGCTGGAAGGCTCCGACGCCCTCGGCGATCCCGCCGCCGTTCCTGCCGGCGTGGGCGTGCCGCGAGGGGATTCTGCATCAGCCGATCGACGTCGCTTCCTTCCTGTTCGGAGCCGTGCTCCGTCCGGAACCGGGGACGCCCGAGGAGCACCGCGCCGAGCCGTCACTGCGCGGCCGAGTCCGGCTCTCGGACTGCCGGATCGACGAGCGGATGCTCACGACGGGCCTCTCGGTGCCCGACCTCGAAGGGGATCCGTTTCTTGGCGGTCCCAAGCCCTCCAAGTCCACCCTCTTCTACTTCCGGCCCGGGACCGTCCGCGCCCGTCACACGACGACGCCCGGCAACCATGCGCTCGAGATCGCGCAGTTCGAAGGCGGGGAGTTCCGCGGGCGGAAGTTCTACTTTCACCAAGACGCGACGCGCTGCGTCGCATCGTACGTCACGGCGGACGATCCGCGAAATCGCTGGCGACTCGGCTCGCCGGCGGGATCCGTCTACGCCCGGCCGGTCGAGGCGCTCGCGGTCGGGAACGGCGGACGATTCAGGGTGCACCTCGACCGAGTCCCGCTCCCCCTCGTCGCGCTCCTGCTGCGCGCGCTGGAGCCGACCGACTCGGTGCGGCACAAGCTCGGGTACGCCAAGCCGTTCGGGTTCGGCTCCGTCGCGCTCGCCGTGGCCGCACTGGAGACGGACGCGAGGGGCGTCACGCTCGACACCGTCCGAGCGCTCGCGACGACGTTGGACGCTGAGGGTTGGGGGTTCGCGTGCGAGTCGGCCGCGTGGAGCTCGATCGACCGGGACCTCCGCTACGTGCTCACCTACGACGCGGCGTCGGTGAGCACGATCCTCTTCACCTACCCCCCCTACGGACCGGGTCAGCCGACGGACGCGGCGCGGGGCTTCGCGACGCCGCACCAACTCGGGGTGCTCGCACCGCTCCCCACGCCTCGCCCGGCCACCGCGGACGACGTCCGGCGGTTCGCGACCGCTCAGGACGGACACCGGCGCCCCCGCAAGACCGCGCTCGACCTCGGATACTGGCAGCGCCAGTCGCCGTTCTTCCGCCTGGTTTGCCACCGCGCCCAACGTCAGGGAGAATCCCCGCCGCTCGACCGCACCATCCACCCCGAGTACGCGGCTCCGTGACCCTCGTCTCCTTCTTCCACCGGTTCATCGGTCCCCCGCCGCCCCCGCAGGTCGTTCGCCCCCTGTCGTCTTGGACGCCCTCCGACCGATACTGGGCCCCGACGATCGACTCCTTCTTGCGAAGAGGCCGGTTCTCGACGGCACTCTCGGCCGGAGCGTGGCGCACCGAGCGGTGCGAGGTGCAGCCGAGGCACGCAGGCGCGCACGCCGCGATCGAGCTGTCACCCGGCGAGTGGCTGTGGTCCGCGTGGGTCACCGCCACGGTGAGCGGCCCGGAGCGCGACGACGAGCGTCTCGCCGTGCAGGACTTCCTCGCCGGCGCCGCGGCGTGGCGCCCGCTCCACCCCGGCTTCGTGCAACCACAGCTGGCCCGGGAGGATGCGTCTGCGAGCACGACGGTGGACCGCCTGTTGGCGTCATCGCTGCCGGACGACGTCCGAGACCTCGTCACGGGAGCTCTCGACCAGTCGGTGATCGACGACCGACTGTGCGTGCTCGTCCTCGTGGATCGGCCTGCCCCGAAGGCAGCCGACGCGTTGCGCGCTTGGCTCGACGTCGATCCCGCCCAGGGCATGGAGGCGCCACAGGACTGGGCGCAGCAGTGGATCGAGGGTCGCGTCTACCGACGGTGGGCGCAGCACGGGACGACGTTCGGGTTCTCTCATCACGCCGGAGTCTGCTTCTCGGCGAAGCCGCCGCCGTGGATGACGTCGCTCTTCGAGCCACGCAGCGACCCGGACGCCCCCCCCGCACGCGGGGCCTACTTCGACCTCGCGCTTCTCGCATTCACCGAGGCCGCGCTCCTGGCGATCTCCCAGGGCGCGGCCCTCACCCCGGGACGCGGCGAGCGCGGCGCGCCGACCGAGGCTCGGTCGGCCCTGCGCCGACTGCGCTCGACATTCTCGACCGCGGCGGACCAGGGCCGGGCACTCCTGCGAACGTGGCGTCGGGCGATCGACGAGGATTTGCGCTCTTGCGACGGGGCGAGCCTCGCGACGGGCGAGGACGGCTCGTGAGCGACGCGTCCTCGTCGGGATCCGTCAACTGGACGCCGTCAGGACGGCGGACGATCTTCATCGTCCCGTTCCGGTATCGAACGGCGCGCTGCCCGGCCCCGGCGACGATCCCGGCCGGCAGTGCTTGGTACACGCTCTCCCATGGGACCGATCGATTCACCGGGGGCGGGGCTTCGCTGAGGTCCGAGTCTCGTCGCTGGCGTGCCCAGTACCTGACGGGCGAGACACGGGAGATCCTGTTCGGCGGCGCCGTCCCGATCCGCGAACCCGGCGTCATGGGCTCGATCGGTCAGCGCGTGTTCGAGTACGCCCTGACGAGCGGCCCGACGCAGCTCGCGGCGGTCCGCGTGGTGTGGCACGCTCCGGGCGGACCGATGGAGCTCGACGCGGAGGTGCGCGTCGTCCTGTTCGAGCAGGCGCTCTCGGCGCAGGCGCTTCCCCCCCACCGTACGGCGCCCTGCATCGGGTTCCTCCTCCTCGGCGTCTGCCCACCCGACCACGCCTCCATCGAAGACGTACTTCACCTCAACGAGGGCCTGCGATACCTCCGCCCGATCCACCCGGGACACGCCGCGGGCCTCGGGAGTGGCGCGGTGCATCCGACGGCTGTCCACGCCTGCGACCCGAACGCCGCGTACGTGCTGCCGCCGCTCCCGGCCGGTGCGCTCCCGGCGACCGCGCAACCCGCCGCCGAGATCTCGCTGTGGCGTCATCTCCTCGCCTACCAGCTCGAGTGCCCCGACGCCGCCGGGCAGTGGGTCCGCCTCGTCGCCGACGAGTCCATCTACCCGGACGACCGAGCCTTCGTCGCGACCCACTTGGACTGCGCCGACCGCCTGTGGGACCTCGAGCCCACGGGTCCTCTGTGGCGCCTGTGGCACCAAGTCCTCCATGTCGAGTCCAGCGAGCGTCCCTTCGGTCGCGAGTCGCCGGGCGCCCTCACGCCAACGGAGCTCGCGTGGGTCGAGCGACGCTCGTATCGGAGGTGGGCGGTCGGGTACCTCCGAGGGCGACTCTGGGGGTACTCCAACTACTCCTTCGCCTCCCTGTTCGCGCCGGGAGCGTGGGACGTGCCCGCTGCGCACTTCCGCGGCATCTACCTCGACATGCTCCTCCTCGTCCTATACCAGCGGGTCTCCGTGTTCTCGTTCAGCCGAGAGCTCGCGGCATTGACCGAGGAGTGGGAGCGGAATTCACGGCGCGGCGCAGACGACCACGACATGTCGTCCTTGTCGGAACTGCGAGAGTCGTTCGGACAGTTCGTGAACCTCTACTGGTTCCCGGTCTTCACCAATCAGGTCCAAGGACTCGAGATGTACGAGATCGCTCGCCGCGAGCTCGACAACATGGATCTGTTCGAGGAGCTCCGGCAAGAGATGGACGAGACGTGGGGCTTCCTCGACGCCTCCCGACAGGCTCGCGTCGAGGCAGTCGAGCGTCGATTCTCGCGGGGTGCGACGGTGTTCGCGTTCGTCGGACTTCTCCTCGCACTGATGGGCGTCAGCAACGTCATGGCGCCCGGCGAGGGAGCCCACGCGTTCGAGCTCCGACCTCTCGATGCCGACTGGTGGACGCTCGCCGTCGCGTTCCTCGTGGGCACGTGGCTGGTCTGGGTCGTTGCCCTTCGATCGCAGGACCGGCATGCCCGCGCCCGAGAACTCGACGCAATGCGAGGACTTGCTCGTCGCGTTCGCGCAACCGGGCGTCGATCCCTTCCGCCGACTCCCCGCCGCCCTACATGACCACCACCGCGTCCCACGGTTCGGGGGCGCGGCGCCAGCGCAGGCGGGTGCGGCTCGGGCGGGTGTCCATCGGGAACACGTCGAACCGGTCGGCGGGGCCGAGCAGCGCGCCGACGCCGCGCCGCAGGGCCGGGAAGTCGTCGGGGTCGAGCCACACCTCGAAGACCGAGGCCTGCACCCGACGGCCGTAGCGCAGGAGGAGCTTCGCCAGACGCACGCGACGCGCGTCGTCGGTCACGTCGTAGGCGACGACGTGCAGGCTCACACGCCCCCGAACGGGTCGAAGGGACGCTTGGGGTCTACAAGCGACTCGCGCAGGGACCGGGCCGCGTCGAAGAGCCAGTCCACCCACGGGCGCGCCTCGACGCCCGGACGCGGCGACCACGCCACCCCGAGCGTGCGGTGGAAGCGCTCGAAGAAGCGACGCGAGGCGAGCGGACGGATGCGCGTCGCATGCGGGCCGTCGTCGTCGGCGCCGAAGTCGGTGGGCGCGATCTCGTGCGACGCCTCGATCACCACGCGGTCCACGAGCGCGCGGAACGGCTCCTGCAGGTCGGAGGCGAGCGCCGCGTGCCCCGACCGCGCCGCGTGGAGGAAGCCGATCGAGGGGAGCAGCCCCGCCGCGCGCACGGCCGAGGTCGCCAGCCGGTGCAGCGCCATCTGCCCGAGGTTGAGGAGGATGTTGACCGGGTCGCGCGCCGAGGGCGCCACGCGCCGCTCGAAGCGGTGGCCCGGCGCCAGCCGCGCGGGCAGGCGCGCGTACCACACGGCCCCCGCCGCCCCCTCGACCCCGCGCAACGACGGCAGCGCGTCGGCCTCGCGCGCCCGGTCACGCAGGTCGCGCAGCGCCGTCGCCGTCGCCGCGCGCCCGTCGGGCGACGTCGCCTGCGCGAGCGCCGCGTAGCCCTCGAGCTTGCGCTCGACGAGCCTCCGCGCGATCGCGAGCGTTCGGACAGGGTCGCGGGCCGCGTCCACCTGCGCCGCCACGACCTCGGGGTTCTCGAGCGTCCCCGCCGCGAGCAGCGACGCCCCCGAGCGCCCGCCGCCGTCGGCGACGTGGAGCGGCACGTCGCGCTCGACGAGCGCCCGGAGCGCCGAGCCCGCGATCGTCGGGCGCCCGAGCACCACGACCTCGCGCACCCGGTCGAGCGCGACCGTCGCCGCGGGCTCGCCGTCGGCCCGCGTGCCGACGAGCGCCCCCTCGGAGACCGACAGCGAGACGACGTCGGGCGGCACGATCGCGACGGCCCGCGGGACGGGCACGGCCGCCTCGCTCTCGCCGGGCAGGCGGATCGTCCCCTCGACCGGCGTCGCGGCCGGCGCGTCCTCCCACCCGAGCGCGTCGAGCGGGCGGACGCCGTCCACGGCCCGCGCCGTCCACGTCCCTTCGCGACGGAAGCGGAAGCCGAGGAACTCGAAGGGCTCCGTGAGGTCGAGCACGCACGACTTCTCGTCGTTGAGCACGAGCCGCAGGCTCTCGGCGGCGTCGCGGGCCTCGGCGTAGAGACGGTCGGCCTCGTCGCGCGACTTGACGAGCACGACGAAGTCGTCGGCGTAGCGCACGAGCAGCCCGCCGTCGCGCGCGACCTCCTCGTCGAAGGCGTCGAGCAGCACGTTGGCGAGCAGGGGCGAGAGCGGCGACCCCGTCGGCAGCCCGAGGCCGGGCGCGGGGCCCGCGCGCTCGACCCACGCGAAGAGCGCGGCGGTCGCCGCGTCGTCGCCGAGGTAGGCCTCGAGGCGGTCGCGCAGCACGCGGTGGTCCACGGTGTCGAAGAAGCGGCGGAAGTCGCTCTTGACGGCGAAGCGGTAGCCGCGGGCGTACGCCTCGGCGATGCGCTGCGCGGCGCGCGCGCGGCCGAGTCCGCGGCGGTAGGCGAAGGAGGACGTCTCGAAGAGCCGGTCGAGCGCGGGCGCGAGCCCGTCGTGGACGACGCGCTGGAGCGCGCGGTCGGCCTGGGGCGGGATCGAGAGCGTGCGCGTGCGCCGCCCCGGCGTGCGCAAGGGGACGCGCGTCGGCGCGACCGGCGTCCACCGCCCGGCGAGCAGGTCGCCCGCGGCGGCGCGCAGGCGGCCGCCCGGCAGGTCGTGGCGCGCGGCGACGCGGTCCACGAGGTCGTCGCGCACGACCGCGTCGAGGAGCGGGACGGCGCGCGTCGCGGGGAAGGGCTCGGGGCCGAGCTCTTCGATGCGGTAGCGGCCGAAGCCGAAGCGCGTGCCCTCCCCCACCCGCACGTGCTGGCCCAGCACGAGGGCGCGGCGCGCCTCGGCGTCGTCCACGCGCAGGCGCACGCGGCCGACGGCCCCGCCGAGCACCTTGCGGCGGGCGGGCGAGCCGTAGGGCAGGTCGAGCCAGACGAGGCGGTTCTCGACCACCTCGACGTCGGCCCGCCGCGCGTCCTCGTCGCGGGGCGGGAGCATCGCGAGGTCCTCGAGGCGGTGGCGCACGCGCGACACGAAGCGGTCGGCGCGGAACGCGCGGCCGTCGGCGTAGCGGACGTCGGCCGGCGCGCCGTCGGGGCGCACGCGCGTGCGCAGCGGCGACAGGAAGCGCAGCGTGAGCAGGTTGCGGCCCGCGAGCGCGTCCACCTCGCGCGCGAGGAGGTCGGCGGGCACCGCACGGAGCGGGCCCGCGGCGGTCCACGGGGCGGCGGCGACGAGGTCCTCGAGGGCGACGACCTCGAAGTTGCCGCGCAACCCCCACGCGGCGGGCTTGCGGGCGGCGCCGACGCGCTCGAGGCCGCGCATGAGCGTGGCGACGCGGCGGGAGGCGCTCGCGGGGTCGTCGTCGAGGAGCGTGAAGCCGAAGGCGTAGGGCTCGCCGCGCGCGAGGTGGACGCGGCACTGCTCGGGGGCGTCGAGGAGGAGGCCGTCGGGGACGGCGGCGCCCTCGCCGTCGTCGTCGGCGTGGGCGGCGGCGATCAGCGCGTAGACGACGGCGCCGTGGTGCGCGTGGAGCGAGACCGTCGCCGTGGCACGTAGGAGCACGCGCACGCGGAACAGGTCGGGCGCGTCGTGCTCGGCGACGCGGCGCGGGCGCACGGCCGGCTCCACCTCGCCCGCGGCGGGCCCCACGTCTGCGTGATCCGCTCCCACGGCGACCCTCCCACGCCGAAGACGCTACGGAGAACGAGGACGGCGCGCAACCCCCGGGCGGTGGGGGAGGGGCCCCGGGGGCCGAA
>JADZCA010000081.1 GCA_020851795.1 Planctomycetota bacterium
AGGCCGCGTCGTACTGCGTCTCGGTCACCTTCGACGCCGGGTCGGTCACGTAGCGCACGTGGCCCGTCTTCCAACGCTGCACCGTCGTCACCGCGTCCGAGTAGCTCTGCGACGGGTCCTTCCTCAGTTCGCTCGTGCGCCAGTTGCGCCCCCTGGAGCGGGCGAAGGGACTTGAACCCTCGACATTCAGCTTGGGAAGCGGACGGACCACCGCCGCCAGCCCCGACGGGGCAAAGGGTTACGACGATCCGCACTTCCTCTGTGCTCGCCACTGGCCCCGCCCAGCGACCCGTCCTTGCACGTCCCTGCACGATCGGCCGACGGCGCGGGTCCCGCGGACGGCTGCGGCGTCCCGCGCCGCCGCCACCCGTGGCAGCCACAGCGCGAGGCGGGCCCCGGGGCGGGCACGGGCCGCATGCTCCCCGTCGCGTCCGGGCGGATGCCACGCGACGCACTCAAGTCGGCGCGAGCGCGGGACGAACCCGGGCCGAGTAGCACGGTCAACCGCGGCGCGCACGCTTCCGCTGTGAGTGGAGTTCGTCGCGGACCTCATCGACGGCGACCACGCCCTGCCCGTCCTGCGCCTGCGGCGTGTTGCCGGAACGAGCCGCTTGTTGAGATCGCCACGGAAGCACGGGAAGCGCCGGGCCGGCGGTGCGCCCGTGTGGGCCGCGCTCAGCGAAGTCGGGAGTCGCCGCCGCGCCGATCGTCGCAGCTCGTTCGGGTTCCTGTGCCATGCGGAGTCGCTTGCCCGCTGCAGGAGTCGTCGCCGTGCCGATCAGTTTTGCCCGCTCGGGCCCCCGCCCGCATGCGGAGTCGCAGGTTCGCGGCCTCCCCGCGCGATCACCTTCCCGAGGGTGTGGGCGACAGCCGAAGAACTCCCAGCGAGAGGGACTTGGCGAGTCGAAGATCTGCTAGTCTGCTCTCGATCGGCAGAAATCCAGGAGCCCGCGCGTGGACGCGGTATCGCCCCGGCTCAAGCGGTACCCGCACGGGAAGGTCGACGAGTCTTCGACGCCAAGCAAGTCCTCTGGATGGGTCGTCAGCGTACTCGATCGCGAACTCGACACTCGTCGGCAGCGGGGAATCCGCTCGCGAAGATCCGAGACTGAAGACCAGTTCGTGCCCCGGGCGGAGTACGACCGTGATCGAGGTCCGCTGGGAGTCGTCAACGAGCCGTGTTTCTGGAATGAACCCGGCCGCACCGACGCTCACCTCCAGTCCTTGCGCCCTGCGGACGAAAGGATGGACGAACCTCCCGGTGCCGTCAGTCCGGGTTTGCCCCACAATGCTCGTGGACTTCGAGTCTAGGAGGGTCACCGACGCGTCCTTCACGGGCTCGCCCCCCTCGGACTGGACGGACCCGCTGACCAAGCACTGAGTGCGAACAAGTGGTACCTCACCGAGCATCAGCATTCCGGCCCGCGGGCTCAGTCCGACCGAAAGCTGCTCGTACTCGTCAGCGTCGACGACCAGTGACTCCTCGCTGCCGCTCCAGCCTGTCATAGAGAACCGTCCGTCGGCGTCGCTGCGGACTGGGGGCAGCGCCGTAACCCACTGGGTGCGCGGCTCCCAGCCCGTCGACGGCACCCAGCGGCCGCGTTGGAGGGACGCTCCGTGGCGACGCAGCCCGATGCGAGCGTCGCGAACTGGAACTCCGAGTGCTCCGACCAGTCGACCGTGGACCGGATACCCGGGTTCGACGGTGGCGGCATCGAGTTCGACAGGCGAGTCATGTCTCGTCCGAACGACCGGAAGCGCGAGGTGTCCCTCCGCAACGGAGATCCCGCGCCAATGGAGTTCGTACTCAAGCCCCACCGGGACATCCTCCAGCTTGAAGTTGCCGGCTTCACTGGTGACAACTGACGGCGGCCCACGAAGACCAAACGACTCCCATGTAGTGTATCCAGTGCGAGCCACCGCGGTGACCTCGACCCTCGCGGCCGGACGACCGTCCGCAAACAAGAGTCGGCCGACGACCGAAAACGCAGGAACCAGACCCACGTCGATCGCTGTACGGGGATCGCCGAACTCGACAGGACGATCGACGCGGATGTAGCCAGCGGCCTCGACGCGAAGAAGAAACGCAGCCTCGGAAGGGACCCGCAACCTGCACCTCTCGTCTGTCATGACTATGCGGCCAAACTCGGATCTGGCATCTGGCGAGACGGCGGTCACCGTCGGCCTCACGACGTGGTTCGGTGCGCTGTCACGGGCGCGGACGCTCACCTCAAGGAACGTCTCTCCCGCCGCCTGTACCGCCGAGGGTCGTCCGATGGGCGCCAGCCAAGCCAGCACTGGGATCAGAGCTATTGCGAACCGGCGAATGGATCTAGGTCTTGCCGGCGGGAGGGCTCCGAGGTGCGCGGGCATGGCCTATTGCCGTGTACCACGGAAGATGCCTCTCGGCGCACGCCCTGGCTCATGCGTCGTCGAGTCTAGCGTGGGAATCACGCGGAGGCCCGGGCCGACGCGACAGCGCCCCGTGCGAACCTCTGGGTCGAGTGGATCCGGCGGGTGGGGTTCGTGCGGCATGGGAACATCCGGAGGCGGCATCTCGGGCGGCAGCTCATAGAGAAGTTCCTCCGCTAGTTTCCAGACCGATTCCTTCGTGACGTTGCCCTTCCGGATGATCTGGTCGGGCAACACTCGATCGTTGCGTCCACCCCGCGTGAACTCCCCGTAATTCTCCAACTGTCTCCAACGGTAGCCAGAGCGGTCGTCTCGCAGTCTTGTTGTGTGCCGTTCGATCTTGGTCACGGTGACGGTAGTCCGAGTGTACTCTGCCTCCCAAACAAGGTACACCCGTGTGCCTCGGAACTCCTGACGCTGGTTCCTACCCCGACCCGTTGGAACGTCCCATTGCTGTACTTCCGTCCCGATGATGCGATCGACGACAAGGTCGCGTTCTGGGTCTCGAAGGCGCGTTAGCCAGTCGAACTGGGCCGGATCGGCCAGAAACTCCGGGCTCAACCACTGATCAAGCCACGCGAGCAGCCGGAGCGCCGGGAGCGGAGTCGCCGCATCGGGTACGGCCACGGCAAGGACGTGTGAGGGGGTCGGAAACACCACAGCGGTTGTCCCATCCGGATCGCAGTACACCGCCGGCGTCGATCGTGAGTACTCGTACAGCGACATCCCGTCGACGTACCCGGCGGGGTCCCTCTGGACGAACCGCCCCCGTGGCCGGGTCGTAGGTCCTCGCCCGGTAGTGGTAGAGCCCGGTCTCGGGGTCGAGCTCGCGCCCCGTGAACAGGAAGCGGTTCCCGACGGCGCTCTGCGCGACGACCGCGCCCTGCCTGTCGTAGACCGTCGCCTTGCCGTAGACGTCGTAGGTCACCCACTCGACGACGGCCCCGCCCGGCGCGCTGACCTCGGTCACGCTCCCGAGCGCGTTCTGGTGGTAGACGAACCGCAGCACCTCGGCCGTGTTCGCGTCGCCGTCCACGTCGGCGAGGTCGGCGCGGTCCATCGTGCGCGGCGTGTCGATCCCGTCCTCGAAGGTGTAGCTCGCCTGCCACACGTCGTTGCCGTCGTACTCCTCGACGACGTCCTGCCCGTCGTGGACGAACCGCGTGGTCGCCCCGCCCGCCACCGCCTTCTCGACCCGGCGCCCGAGCGCGTCGTAGCGGTAGGTGGCCACGAGCGCGTTGGTGGCCTTCAGGCGCACCTCGGTCAGGTGGTTGAGGTAGTCGAAGGCGTAGAGGTGGGTGCCGTCGTCCTTGACGTTGCCGTTGGCGTCGTGGGCGCGGTTGACCCCGCCCACCGCCGTGTACTGGTTGACGACGTCGGTGGCGTAGGTGACCGTCACCGGGGTCCCGGGCGGCACCGTCGTCTGGACCTGGCTGCGGTTGCCGAGGCCGTCGAGCGCGTAGGTCACGAGGCGCGCGTAGGGCTGGCTGCCGGGGTTAGCGACTTCGGTCACGGGGTTGGCGACATCGTAGCGCGCGTCCGCGAGCCGGGACGCCCAGTCGTAGCGGTAGACGTCGCCCTTGCCGTTGCGGGCGCCGAGCATCGTCTGCGCGGCCGCCGGGAGCGTCGAGACCCAGGCGGCGTCGTAGGCGTTCTTCTCCATCCGCCGGGTGTGGACCTTGTCGTAGAGGTAGTCGAGGCGGTGCAGGCTCCCGGTGCCGCCCGCGAGCAGGTGGTCGACGGTGGCCACGCGGGCGAAGCCGTCGTAGGCGTACTCGGTCGCGGTGCCGTTCTGGTTCGAGGTCTTCTGGAGGCGGCCCACGCCCTGCCAGAGGAACGTCGCCACGTTGGCGTTGGCCGCGACGTCGACGAGCGCCGTGAGGCGGTCGAGCACGTCGCGCTGGTGGCCGAGGGAGAACTGGCTCGGGTAGACCGTCGCGACCCGCGAGCCGCCGTCGTCGGTGGCGAAGGTGAGCGTCTTCCACTTCTCCTGCCCGGAGACGTTGTAGCCCTGCCGCTGGTGGGTCAGGTTGCCGACGCTGTCGTGGACGCTCTCGACGCGGTAGTCGTCGTCGACGGCCGTCACGACCCGGTCGAGCGCGTCGTAGGTGAAGCCCTCCTCGATCTTGGTCAGGAAGTCGTCGATCGAGCTCCCCGTCGAGAGCGCACGCTCGCGCTTGAGCAGGCGTCCGGCGAAGTCGTAGGTGAACCGCGTCGGGTGCCCCTCGGCGTTGACGAGCCCGACGTCGCACCTGACCTGCGCCATCAGCACGTCGCTGTGGCGCCCGTCACGCGCCGAACGCCGCCCGCCCGCATCTCTGTCTGTCCATTCCCCCGCCCGCTCCCCCATCCAGCGTCCTATCCTTGCACGTCCCTGCACTCTGGCGGCGTTCGGGCGGCCTGCGACCGGGGGGATCACGCCGCGCGACAAAGGCGCGCAAACCCGCGCGGGTGGGCGCAATACGCCAACGTGTGTGTGGAGCGGGCGAAGGGACTTGAACCCTCGACATTCAGCTTGGGAAGCTGACGCTCTACCAACTGAGCTACGCCCGCTCGCTGATCGTGGAGCGAACGTAGGGCGACCCCGGGGTCCTGTCAAGGCCGTCCGCCCCGGCGGGAGGCCCGTCCCCCGGCGGAGACGCGGCGCGCACGCCGGACGGGGGCGCGCCGCGCCGTCGCTCCCGAGCCGACCGGTCGCCCCGGGGCCCGCCCCGAGCGCCGACCGCCTTGGTAGGCTTCCGCCTTCCCCTTGACCCGGGTTCGCCCTGCGGAGACCGGTCGGTCGTCCGCGCCGCGACGAACCCTGAGAGGGGGCTGCGACCCCGGTGGCCGCCGCCCCGACAGGAGCCCCGCTCGATGAAGACCCTCGCCGTGGGCGCGCTCGCGTCCGCACTCTGCCTCGGGATCGGTGTGTCGGCGTCGCGCAGCGACGCCGGCGAGCCCGACGCCCCCGCCCGCCGCACCTTCACCTTCGTCTACGAGGCGAAGTTCCCCAAGCCCGCCGAGGGCGCCGCACGCCTCGACGCGTGGGTGCCGCTGCCGGCCGTGGACGACCTGCAGGAGGTCGCCGACCTCAAGGTCTCCGCGACGCTCGACGGGAAGGACGTCCCCGTCGAGCAGACCACCGACGCGACCTACGGCAACCGCATGGCGCACGTCGGCCTCGACAAGCCCGCCGGCGAGCTGGCGATGCGGTGGTCGGCGCGCATCACGCGCACCGCCGACGTCGGACAGGGCAAGGGGCCCATGAACGCCCGCTTCACGCAGGCCGACCGCCTCGTCCCCATCGACGGGAAGGCCGCGGCGCTCGCGGCGGAGCTCGGCGTCAAGGGCGACGGCGACGTGCTCGCGCGCGGCCGCACGATCTACGAGAGCGTGCTCAAGACGATGCAGTACGACAAGGAGACCCCGGGCTGGGGCAAGGGCGACTTCGACCGCGCCTGCGACGTCGGCAAGGGCAACTGCACCGACTTCCACGCGAAGTTCATCGGCATCGGCCGCGCCGCCGGCATCCCCGTCCGCTTCACGATGGGCATCCCGCTGAGCACCGAGCCGAAGGGCAAGGCCGGCGGCTACCACTGCTGGGCGCACTTCTTCGACGGCAAGACGTGGATCCCCGTGGACATCTCCGAGGCGCAGAAGGTCGTCGCCAAGGACCCGGCGAAGGCGCAGTGGTTCTTCGGCCACCTCGACCCCGACCGACTCACGCTCTCGGTCGGCCGCGACCTCACGCTGGTGCCCGCCCAGAAGGGCCCGCCGCTCCTCTTCTTCGCGTACCCCTACGCTGAGGTGGACGGCAAGGCCGTGGACGTGCCGAAGGAGAACCGCTCGTTCACGTGGGACTCGTAGGCACTGCTGACTCGTAGGTTCGACGACGCGCACCCGCGCGCCGGGGGCCCCGCTCCCGGCGCGCGTCAGCGCAGCGGCGTGTAGCCGTCGTTGCGCACCAGCAGCGTCTTGAGGCCCCGCTCGTCGATCACGCTCGCGGGCCGCTCCGCGCGGAACGAGACGTCGCCCCGCGCCGTGAGCGAGACGTCGTCGCCGTCGGTGCGCACGACGAGCGAGAGCGTGCGCGCGCGCACCTCGAGGCGGCGCAACCGCAGCACGCCGAGCGTCGCGGTGCGCCGCCCCGGGCCCGCGTCCACGACGGTCGCCCCCGAGAGCGTCGCCTCCGCGGCGTAGCGCGGCGGCACGTAGAGCGTCGCCTTCTCCGCGACGACGGTCGTCTCGCAGGCGAAGAGCACCTCGCGCGCGACGTCCTCGAGACGCACGCCCTCGGCCAGCGCGCGGTGCGCCGGCGGCGGCGGCGGGCCCGGCGTCGGGTCGCTCGCGTCGGCGACGCCCGGCGCGTGCCCGTCGGGCGGACGGGTCGAAGGCGCGGGCCCCGGGGCGTCGCCGGGCGCGCGCACGCCCTTCGCGTCGGGCCCCTCCGCCGCCGCGACGCCGTCGTCGCGCGCGGCCGCGACCGTGCGCAGGGCCGCCGCCGCCGCGGGGTCGGCGTCGGGCGGCGGCGTACGGGGCCGCCGACGGTCGAGCGCTCGGGGCCGGTGGGCCGCGGCGTCGAGCGGCGCGAGCGCGCCCTCCTCGACGTAGACGAGCTGCTTGTCGCGCCGGTGGACGCAGCCGGCGCTCGCGCACGAGAGCAGCACCAGCAGCCCGCGCGCCGCGGCGCGGCGCGGGCGGCACGGGCGGCGGCGAGCCGGCGCGCGGACGGTCACGTCAGCGCGAGCCCGACGGCCCGGGCGCGCCCAGCGGCGAGGGGCACGTCTCGCCGAGGCGCTCCTTCTCGGCCGGCGGCGCGATCACCTTGTAGTCGGACTTCTTGCGCAGGATGTGGGGCGTGATCAGGAAGATCAGCTCGGTCTTGACCTTCGTGTCGCGGACGCGCGTGAACAGCACGCCGAGCCCCGGGATGTCACCGAGCAGCGGGATCTTGGCCGTGTCCTTGAGCGTCGCGTCGGTGTAGAGGCCGCCGATCACGAGCGTGTCGCCGTCGGCCATCGTCACGGTGGTCTTCGCGTTGCGGTCGGAGAGGATCGGCGACGTCGTGCCGCCCTGCCCGACGGCGAAGCCCGTGACCGTCGAGACCGTGGGCACCACCTCCATCTTGACGAAGCCGTCGCCGATGAAGAGCGGCATCACCTCGAGGCCGACCTTGGTCTTCTGGTAGCTCGTGCGCAGCACGAGCGTGTTGCCGTACTGGGTGAAGGAGTTCGTGGGGCCGCCCGGGATCGGCGCCACGCTGGTGGTCGTGTCGAGCGAGACCACGGGGATCTGCTGCTCCGTCTTGACCTCGGCCCGCACGTTCTCGGTGGCGACGATGCTCGGCCGCGACAGGATCTCGGCGTTGCCGTTGCGCTGGAGCGCCTGGAGCGAGAGGTCGAAGAGGCCGTACTTCTCGGCGGCCTTCCCGACCGTGCCGAAGGCGAGGCCGAGGCCCTGGAAGGGGAGGTTGCCGGGGAGCTGCGACTGGAGGAACGACGGCGGGTTCAGCGTCACGCTCTCGCCGCGGAAGAAGGTGTTGGGCCCGGAGACGTCGCGGTCCATGAGCGACGACAGGCCGAACTCGAAGTTGTTGTCGTAGGTGACCTCGACGATCTTGGCCTCGACGTAGACTTGGTTCTCGGGGACGTCGAAGTAGGCGAACGCGTCGAGGGCGGTCTCGATCGCGTCGGGCGTCCCCTCGATGACCACCTGGTTGGCGCGGGGGAAGTCCTTCATCTCGACGCCCGGGAGCTGGAGCAGCGTCTTGACCGTCGTCACCAGCTCGTTCGGCTTGACGAAGTTGGTCCGGTAGAAGTAGAGGGTCTTGCCGTCGGCACGCTCGATCCGCTCGGGGTCGGGGAACTGCGTGCGCGGCGGGGCCGGCGGCGCCTGCGGCGCGGCGGCAGGCGCGCCCGACGGCGCGGGCGCAGGGGCCGGCGCGGGCGTCGGTGCGGGAGCCGGCGCGGGGGCCGGAGCCGGCGCGTCCGCGGCGGCGGCCGGACGGAGCGAGACGACCGCGAGCGCGACGCAGGCGAGCACGGCCGGACGACGGACGAACATGGGGACACCCTCCGCTCCCCTCCTGTCGAACCGCGTGCCGATCGCGTGGCCGCGCGGCGTGCGGCCCCCGACGGGCGCGATCCCGCCTCGATCGGAGGTGGCCCTCCGAGCCCACGAGCCGACGAGGTCGGGGCGGCGTCTTCGGCCCGGGCGTGACGCAGGGCCCGTCGGCGATTCGATGCGTGTCGCCACGCGTCGTCCGCTCCTCGGCGTGGGGCCAGAACATGCTGTCGTCGCGGCCGACGCCCGCCCGGACCGGATCCGCGAGCCCGACCGCGGCCGGACCGGCGTTCGGCGCTCGGCGGGCCTCGTCGTTGGGGAGCCGGGCGGGCTCGCCTCGGCCGCGCGCGGTCGAGGCCCGGGCCCGACGTGAATCCGCCGCGATCCGCCATCCGGCGCGGCGACGCCGGAACCCCGTGGGGCGCCGGGGGTTGGAGCCACGGCCGTCCGTTGCCCGCCGGGGGCGTCCTGCTAGACTCCCGCGACCCCGTCGGACGATCGTCGCCGGGAGGGTTGCGTCGGGCCGCGCGTCCGCGTCCGGACCCGTCGCCCCCGCCGTCCGTCGTCCGCCGACGGTCCTGGAGGATGCGATGGCCGACACCGCGACCGCCGACACCGGGCTCCTGCCGCGCACGTACTTCAAGGCGCCCCGGGTGCCGCTCGACCTGCGCGCGCTGTTCCTCGCGCTGGTCGGGTACGGCGTCTTCCGCCTCGGCGCCTACCTCCTGGCGCTCGCGTTCGGCCCGAAGGACCCGGTGCTCTCGTTCTTCGCCGAGGCGCGCGACCTGCTCGACGTGCCCTACGTCGGCGCCGAGCTCAAGGCCTTCCTCGGCGTGTTCGTCGGCCCCGACCCGGGCGAGGCCGGCGGGTTCTGGCACGTCCTCGTCGGCGGCGTGTGGGCGCTGGGCGTCTGGGGCTTCTTCGCCCAGGCCATCCACCGCATCACGTCGCTGCGCATCGCGCGCGACGAGGGCCTCTCCCTCAAGGACGCGCTGCGGTTCTCCGCCCGCAACTTCGTGACGATCGCGCTGTGCCCGGTCGTGGTGTTCGCCGCCATCGGCCTCTTCTACGGCTGCAACGCGCTGGCGGGCCTCGCGCTGTCGATCCCCTACGTCGGCCAGCTGCTGTCGGTGCTGCTGGCGCCGCTCGCGGTCATCTCGACGCTGCTCATCCTCCTCGTCGCGATCGGCGGCGCGATCGGCCTGCCGCTCGTCGGCGCCGCGGCGGCCTGGGAGCGCAACGGCTCGCTCGACGCGATCTCGCGCGCCTTCTCCTACATCTTCGCGCGCCCGCTGCAGTTCTTCTGGAACTACTTCCTCGTCCTGCTCTTCACGTCGGTGATCCTCGTCGCCGGCAGCCACTTCGAGCACCTGCTCACGAAGTCGATCGACGCGGGCCTCATGCGCGACGCGCCGTCGGTGCTCGTGGACACGCCGAAGGCGCTGCACAACGGCGACAAGGCCTACGAGAAGCTCGGCTCCGAGGCGAAGGACATGGCCAAGCAGCTCGCCGAGAAGACGAGCCAGCGCCCCTTCGCGGTCTCGATCCACGCCGTCGGCGCCGCCCCGTGGAGCGACAAGCTCACGGTGCTCGTCTTCTGGGTGATCCTCAACGTGATCCGCTTCGGCGTGTTCGCCGTCGCGATCTGGTGGTTCTTCGGCGCCACGACGTGCACGTACGCGGACCTGCGCGCGGACGTGGACGGCACCGAGGAGGACGAGATCTACCTCGAGGAGGAGGAGGAGGACTTCGACGCGCTCGGCAAGCCCGAGGCGGCCCAGCCCTCCGCCCCCGCGACGGGCGCCGCGCCCGCCACGCCGCCCGCTCCGCCCGCGACGCCCCCGCCGGCCGCCGGCGCGTAGGCCTCGCGCCCGACGCACGCTCCGCGGCCGCCGGCCCCCGCCGGCGGCCGCGGTCGTTTCCGGCCCGCCCGTCGCCGGCGCGCGCCGCAGCGCCGTGCCCGCAGCGAGGTGCCAGGCACCGCAACGCGGTGCCTGGCACCGATCTGCGGCTCGCCGGCGGTCGAGCGCCATCGCAGCGCCGTGCCAGGCACCGCAGTGCGGTGCCTGGCACCGAAGTGCGGGTGCGCGCCGGAAACGAAAGAGGGCGGCGGGCTCCCACCCGCCGCCCCTCGGGCCCCGCGCCCCCCCACGGCCCGGGCAGCGGCGTCCGCCTCTGCCCCGCAGCCCTGGGCACCGCGTCCGCGATCTCACGCGCCGTCGCCGGCGCCCACGTCGCGGACCACGCGGGTCCCGGAACGTCCCGTCGCGCCTAGGCGAAGAGCTCCGCCTTGCGCGTCTCGTGCAGCTCCTTGAGACGACGCAGCACCTTGGCGTGGATCTGGCAGATCCGCGACTCGGTCAGGCGCAGCATCGTCGCGATCTCGCGCATCGACAGACCCTCGTAGTAGTACATCTCGAGGATCGTCCGCTCCTTGTCCGTGAGCGTGCGGAACAGGACGTCCTGGACGTCCTTCTTCTGCTGCTCCGTCCGCGGGTCGATGCCCTTCTCGTCGCGGACGAGATCGATCATCCGGCTGCCCCCCTCGGGGTCGTCGGCCGTCTCGTCGGTCAGCGAGAGCATCGACACGGGGCTCGCCTCGTCGCAGAGGCGACGGTACTCGTCGAGCGAGAGCCCGAGCGAGCCCGCCATCTCGATCGCCGTCGGCTCGCGGCCGAGGTCGGCGTGGAGGCGGCGCAGCGTCTTGTCCACGAGGTTGGTGCGGAGCCGGACCAGCCGCGGCACCCAGTCGTTGGTGCGGAGGCTGTCGAGGATCGCGCCGCGGATCCGCGCGGTGCAGTACGTCTTGAACTGGTAGCCGCGCGAGATGTCGAAGCGGTCGATGGCCTCGATCAGGCCGAAGGTGCCCATGCTGACGAGGTCGTCCACCTCGACGCTCGCGGGCAGGGTGGAGGCGAGGCGCTCGGCGATGTAGCGCACGAGCGGGAAGTACGCCTCGGTCAGCTTCGCCTTGACCTCGGGGGTCTTCGTCTGGGCGTACGCCGTCCAGAGGTCGGCGTAGTCGGCATCGCGGATCTTCTTCACGGTCCCTCCCTGGGATCGGGGTCTTCACCCGCCCCCGACGGACGTCGGGGGCGACCACCACTGCCCTGCGGCTGGAGTCCGGGTCAGCCGACGAGGGCAATCCCAGGAAGGGCTGCACTCGAGACGGCTTGGCTTGGCAGCTGGCTGCCCGCCCCGGGGAGTCTCCGGGGGGTGGGCCCTCTAGCTTTGCGTCGCCCGCTTTCGCGGGGTTTGCCCGTTCATCCAGGCCTGCACAGTGAAAAGAACGCGTCGCGCCGTTCGGTGCGACAGCACGAACCTAGCCCCGCCCCCGCGGTTGGCAACCCGTCCGACCGGATTTCCCTCAAGTTCCCGGACGCCTAGTCGATCTAGGTCTTCTGCGCACCGCGCGGGGCCCGGTCCCGGACGAGGGTCGGTTGGCCATGAGGATCCGCCGCATCGTCGGCTGGACGGTCGTCCTGCTCGCGCTCCCGTGGTTCGTCGGCGGGCTCGTGGGCTTCGCGCTCGGCATCCTCCGGCGGGCCCCGATCCCGTGGCTCAACGAGAGCCCCACCTGGGGGATCGTCGTCACCGTGGCGAGCACGCTCGTCCTCGCGGTCGGCGACGCGATCCGCGGCCGCTGACCGCGCGGGGCCCGCGCGCGGACCTCGACCGCCTACTTGCGGCCGGGACCGCCGCCCGCCGGACCGTGCTCGCGCAGCCACTCGAGGAGCAGCGCGCGCCGCCGCAGCGGCGGCATCGACGGCGCGAGGGTCGCGACCTTCGCCGACGGCACGCGCAGCGTCGTCGTCAGCACCGCGACCTGCAGCGCGTCGAGCTTCTCGAGCACCTCGCCGGTCACGAACGGCCGCCGCTTCTCGAGGTCGAACACCCACTCCCACAGCGCGCGGGCCCGCTGCGCGGGACGCGACGCCTCGGGCTGCTGGCGCTCGGCCCACGCGAGCAGCGCGGCGCGCCCGCTCGCGGCCGCCGTCGAGGCCTCGCCGGCGACCGCGGCCCAGGCGTCGGGCGCGGCGGCGACGAGGCGCCGCCCGGCCGCGAGCACGACACCCGCGTCGCCTTCGCCCTTGCGCCCGCCCTCGGGCCGCTCGAACGAACCCTTCCACGCCGCGAGCCGCGCGTCGAAGACGCGCTGCGCGAGCGCCCGCCGCAGCGGCTCGGGCGCGCTCGCCCCGCCGGCGCCGCGGACCTGCTCGCGCAGCCGCTCGAGCTCGGCCGTCGCCGCCTCGGCCGCGCCGTTCGCCGGCGTCTCCGCCGCGAGCGGGGGGGCCTTCAGGAGGCCGTCCACGACGCGCCGCTTCCACGCCATCGCGAGCGCGTTGGCCACCTGCACCTGCTCGTGGAAACCGAGCCCGCCCTCGGGGGCGAGGATCGCGGCGCGCGTCTCGGCCGGCAGGCCCTCGACGAACACCGCGGACAGCGCCCGCGCGATCACGTGGGCGCGCACGAGCGGGTCGCGCGACTCGCGCGACAGCTTCTGGAAGTCGCGCAGCGCGTCGGGGAGCCGCTCGACCGTCACGGGCCCCGCGCGGTCGAGCGCCTTCATGCGCGCGAGGAAGCGCTCGCGGTCCTCGGGCGAGAGCGAGCGCAGGCGCAGGACGAGCCGCGCCACGTGCTCCTGCTTCTCGCGCGGCAGCCGGTCCCACTCGGGAATGCGGCGGCGGACGGCCTCGAGCTCGCCCGGCTCGAGCGCGTCGAGCGCGCTCGCGGGCGCGGCCGCCGGAGCGGCGCCGCCCCGGTTGGCCGCGGGGCCCGTCCCGTCCTGCGCGCGCGCGCGGCCGGCGAGGGCGAGACCGCCCCCCACGACGGCCGTCCAGAGCACGGCCGCGCGCAGCGCACGGGAACGGAGCGGGCCCCGCGTCATCTAGCCGCCCTCCCCCGAGAGCGACGGCGTGTCGCCCGCGAGCAGGAGGTCGAACTCCTCGTCGGAGAGCGACGCGAGCTGGACGAGGCTGTCGGCGTCGAGCCGGTCGAGCAGGGTCGCCGGCACCGCGTCGAGCGCGGCCAGCGCGTCGGGGCCCGTCGGCGTCGCGTCGGTCGGGCCGGAGCGGCGCCCCCACAGGACGCCCGCGCCGAGCGCGAGCACGACGGCGGCCGCGACCGCGACCGCGCGGCGGCGGCCGCCCGGAAGGACGCGCCACGCGGGCCGCGTCGCCGCGGCCCCGCCGTGGTCGGCCCGGCCCGCCGCGACGCGCGCGAGCACGCGGTCGGAGAAGCCCTCGGGCACCGGCTCGTCGCGGTAGTGGCCGAGCAGGGCCCACGCGCGGCGGGCCGACTCGGCCTCCTTCCAGAGGTCGGGGTGGCGCTCGAGCCACGCGAGGAAGGCCTGCGCGTCCTCGGCCGACAGGCGGTCGTCGAGGTACTCGGTCAGGCGCTCGCGGAAGACGTCGCGGTCAAAGGTCATCGTCGTCGCTCCGGCCGGCGGACGAGGAGCCCGAGGGCTCGCCCGCGTCGCCGTCCACGTAGGGGGAGAGCCCGCGCCGCAGGTGCTCGCGGGCGCGCGTCAGCAGGGACTTGATCGCCGGGACGGTGGTGCCCATCGCCGCCGCGGCGTCCTCGTAGGGCAGCTCGTGGTAGCGCGTCAGCACGACGGCGAGGCGCTGCTGCTCGGGCAGCGCGTCCACCGCCGCCCGCACGCGGCCCTCGACCTCGCGCTCCTCGAGGCCGTGCGCGGGCGTCGTGGCCCCGGGGTCGGAGAGCACCGCCGACCCTTCGCCCTCGCCGCCGGCGTCGCCGAACACCGCGGAGAAGCCCGCGACGCGCCGGTTCTTGTCGGCGCCGAGGCGGCGGATCTCGTTGAGGCAGGTGTTCACGGTGATCCGGTAGATCCAAGTGCCGACCTTGGCCTTGGGCTCGTAGGTGTGCTTGCTGCGGTAGATGCGGAGGAAGACCTCCTGCGCGACGTCCTCGATCCCCGGGCTCTTCGACCCGAGGTAGCGCCGGCAGAGCGAGAGCACCGGCGCCTGGAACTTGTGGACGAGGACCTCGAACGCGGAGTCGTCTCCGTTCTGGAAGCGCTCCATCAGTCGCTGGTCAGGGTCGGCCATGCGCGCTTCCGCCGGTTCAAACCCGGCGGGCGGCGCGGGGTCGCGCCCGGGGAGGCGGTCACCGGGGGAGGTCCGGGGGGTCACGGCCTACCGGGGGACTCCGACCCGGGGGATGGGCCACACGCGGAACACGACGCGACCGAGGAGGCGGTCCAGCGGGACCGGGCCGACGGCGGCGTAGCGCGAGTCGCGGCTCCCGCTCGAGTGGTCGCCGAGGAAGAAGACGTGGCCGTCGGGCACCCGGTAGGGGTTGGCCACGGCGTACTGCGCGTCGGTGGGCTGCGTCCAGTGGAGGTCGCGGTCCACGGCCAGCGTCGCCACCCGTCCCCGGACGGCGATCTCGGCGACCCCGGGGAGGCGGCCGACCTCGCCCTCGAACGCGAGTCCCGGGGCGACGGCGCGCACCACGCCGTCCACGAGCGAGAGGGAGAGCGTCGCCTCGCCCTCGCCGCCGTCGCGCCCCGAGGCGAGCCCCGAATCGGGCGGCGCGCCCGCGCCGGTGCGGCGCAGCCGGGTCGCCCCGTCGGCGTCGCGCTCGAGGACGAAGGTCGCGCCCGCCGCGAGGGCGGCGCCGCGCGGGGCGACCGTGAGCGAGAGCGCCGCGCCGCGGCCGGCGCGGGCGTCGAGGTAGACGTCGTGGGCGAGCGGGCGCGGGATCGCGTGCGCCTCGACGCGCCCGGCCTCGTCGCGGTAGCCCGGCTCGTCGGCGTAGAGCGGGCGTGCGAGGCGGACGAACCCCGCGGCGTCGGCCGGGGCCCACCCCTCGGGCGGAGCGCCGTCGAAAGGGACGCGCAGGAGCGGCTCGCGGGCGGCCGCCGAGACCGCGTCGGGCTTGCGCACGAGCGCGCCGTCCACGTAGAGGTCGCCGTCCTCGAGCGCGACCGACTCGCCGGGCAGCCCGCACGCCCGCTTGACGAGCGGCGTGCCCCCGCGGTCGCGGAACACGACGATGTCGAAGCGCGACGGGACGTCGTGGGCGCCGAGCTTCCACACGAGCAGACGGTCGCCGGGGCGGATCCCGGGCTCCATGCTGTGCGTGGGGACGACGCGGAACTCGGCCACGAACACGTAGGCGAGCACGAGCGCGACGCCCGTGACGAGCGCCGACGGGCCCTCGTGGCGCAGGAAGCGCTGCAGCCGCTCCCACGGCGACGCCGGCACGCAGATCGTCGGGCGGCCGGCGGCGACGTGGCGCAGCGCGTCGCGCGCCGCCTTCGTCGGGCCGAACGCGCGCGCGCGCCCCGCCGCCGCGAGCTCGGCGCGGTGCGCGAGCACGTCGGCGACGACGCGCCCGCGCTCCTCGGGGTCGCGCACGCGCGAGGCGACGTCGAGCGCGACGCGCGAGGCCGACGCGGGCACGGGCGGCGGGATCGCGGCGGGGTCGGCGGAGGGCGCCTCGGGCGGCGCACCGGCCTTGGCGTACACCGCGCTCCCGCTCGGCGCGCGCCCGGCGACCTCGACGCGCCCCGCGCGCACGAGCCGCAGCAGCAGCGCGTGGAGCGCGCCCTCGGCGCGGGCGAGGTCGGCGGGCGCCGCGGCGCGCGCGGCGGCGGCCAGCGCCTCGAACGCCGCGGGGCCCGCGTCGAGGCGTCGCAGCATCGCCTCCTCGAGGCGGACGTCGAGGACGCCTCTCATGCCGCCTCCGCGGGCTTCAGGCGCCGGTCGAGCACGAGCAGGAGCCCCACGCCGACCGCGAGCGCCGACGCCTCGGCCAGCACGGCGACGCGGTAGCCGACGGTCTCGGCGAGCACCGGGAACACCGTCGTGCCGAGGATGCTCGCCTTGGTCGTGACGCCGTAGAGGCCCAGCGCCTCGCCGCAGCGTTCGCGCGGCGCGACGCGGATCACGAGCTGGCGGCCGACAGTCCACGTCGTCGCGACGCCGACCCCGCCCGCGACGACGAGCAGCCCGGTCGCGAGGTCCGAGCGCGGCGCGAGCGCCGTCGCGACGAGCGCCGCGACGAGGCCGGCGCACGCGGCGGCGAAGAGGCGCGCGGGGCGCACGCGGTCGGCGACGCGTCCGACGACGAGCCCGCCGACGAGCGCGGTGAGCGAGAGGTAGAGCACCATGTCCACCGCGCGGGCGCGGGAGAGGCCCGCGTGGTCCTCGAAGTAGACGGTCGCGTACTGGATGAGCGTGTTGGCGACGTCGGCGCATACGAAGTTGGCGAGCAGGAGCAGGCGGAGCACGGGATGGCCCGCCACCCAGCGCAGCGACGCCGACAGCCGCGGCGGCGGCGTCCCCGCCGGCGCGCGGGCGCGCGCGGGGTCGTCGCGGACGTGGAGCCACAGCGGCACCGTGCCCAGCGTCATGAGCGCGGCGCACACGAGGAACGAGCCCTCGGGGCCGAGCGGGGTGCCCATCACCGCCTTGCCGAGGAGCAGCGCCAGCGGGATGCCCGCGTAGCCGAGCCCCGTGCCGAGCCCCGACACGAAGCCGCGGCGGTGCGGCGCCGCGACCACCGGCAGCAGCGCGTTGTAGTAGGTGAGCGCCGCCTGGTAGGCGAAGAGGCTGCCCGCGTAGGCGAGGAGGGTCGCGGCGGCGCCCGTGCGCACCGCGAGGAAGAGCACCGCGGAGAGGACGACGCAGACCACCGTCCATCGGTCCAGCCCCGGGCGCGCGCGCCCGGTGCGGTCCACGCCGGCGCCGAAGCGCGTCGAGAAGAACGCGCTGACGAGCAGCGTGAGCGAGGTCGTCGTGCCGAAGGCGGCGAGCGAGCCGAAGCGCGCCTTGAACAGCGGCGGGAGGAACGCGGTGACGACGATCGCCGAGTAGATCGTGTTGGCGAGGTCGTAGAGCGCCCACGACACGACGACGCGGCGCGGGGGGTCGGCGACGGGCGCGGAAGCGGGGGCGGGCGCGGCGTCGCTCATCGGCGGGGCATCGTCAGGAGCGCGAGGAGGACGGCGACCGCGAGGACGAAGAGCGCGATGGCGACGAGCGTGCCGCGGCGCGGGGCGGCGGGGCGCGGGGGCTCGCCGCCGAGCTCCTCGGCGACGAAGCGGGCGTAGCGCTCGTCGTCGAGCGACGTCTCGGGCAGGTCGAGGCCCTGCTCGTGGAGGACGTCGGCGGCGTCGCCCTGCTCGGCCCAGCCGGTGCGCTCGTCGGCGCCGCAGCCCGGGCACGCCGCGGCGCGCGCGGGCACGTCGGCGCCGCAGACGGGGCAGGGGAAGGGCTCGTGCGCGCGCGTCACCGGGGCCTCCGACGGCCGCGCATCCTCGCACGCGCGGCGTCAGGCGCCGATCGCGACCGCGGAGGCGGGGAGGAAGCGCTGCCAGAGCGGGCGTGCGCGCACGGACGCGGGGTCGAGCCCGCCCGGCCAGCGGGGCGCGACCGGCGGGCGCGAGAGGACGAGGTCGAGCTCCTCGGCGAGGCGGTTCGCCTTGCGGGCGTTGCAGCGCCGGCACGCGGTCACGCAGTTCTCCCACGACGAGCCGCCGCCGCGCGAGCGGGGCATCACGTGGTCGATCGTGAGGTGCTCGACGCCGGGCCGTTCGCCGCAGTACTGGCAGGTGAACGCGTCGCGGCGGTACACGTTGCGTCGCGTGAAGGCGACCTGGCGGACGGGGTAGCCGTCGTACTCGCGCAGCGCGATGACCTCGGGCACGCGCACCGAGAGCGAGAAGCCGTGCAGGCGCGGCGGCGGTCTTGGGACCTCGGGCGCCTCGGCGGGCGCGCCCACCCACTCGTCCCACGAGTGCACGCGGAACGTCTCCGGGTGCACCACACCGGCGGCCCCGCGGACCACGAGCACGAGCGCGCGGCGCACCGACGTCGTCGTGATCGGCGCCCACGAGCGGTTCAGGACGAGGGCACGGTCTTCCAGCACGGCGACGATGCTACCCGGCCCGGGGCCCCCGTGCATCGCGTCCCGCCGTCCGCCGCCGTCTCGTAGGTACATTCGTGCCAGGCACGAATGTACCTACGGCGTTGACACCTTCGTGCCAGGCACGGGTGGATCGGCGCGGCGGCGGCCCCGGGGGGCGTGGCCCATCGGTGCCGGGCACGAGGGTGCCTGCGCGAAGGGGACCACGACGGCGGCCCCGGGGGGCGTCAGCGGGCGCCGTCGGCGTAGGCGGCGTCGATCGCGGCCGCGAAGCGGCGGACGACTTCGTGGCGGCGCGTCTTGAGCGTCGCGGTGAGGCAGCCGTTCTCGATCGAGAGCGGCTCGGCGAGCAGCGCGACGCGGTGCACCTGCTCGAACGGGCGCAGCCCCGAGCCGGCACCGGTGCGCGCGGCCACGTCCTCGCGGACCGCCGCGAGCGCGTCGGCGCGCGCGACGAGCGCGGCGAGCGGCGTGTCGGCGGGCAGCCCGAGCCTCGCCGCGAGCGCGTCGGCGCGCGGGACGACGAGCGCGGCCAGCGCCTTGCGGTCTTGCCCCACCACGACGGCCTGCGCCACCCACGGCGACGGCAGGATCGCGGACTCCACGCGCGACGGCTCGACGTTCTCGCCCCCCGCGAGGACGATCGTCTCCTTCTGGCGGCCGCGGAAGCAGAGGTCGCCGTCGGGCGTGAGCAGGCCGAGGTCGCCCGTGTCGAACCAGCCCTCGGGGTCCACCGCGCGGCTCGTCAGCTCGGCGTCGCGGTGGTAGCCCCGCATCACCTGCGGCCCGCGCGTGAAGACGACGCCCACCCGCCCCGGCGGGAGACGCGCGCCGGTCGTGGGGTCGCGGATCTCGAGCTCCACGCCGGGAATGGCGGTGCCGATCGTGCCGAGCACGTTGCGGTGCGCGCGCCGCACGGTGAGCACGGGCGACGTCTCGGTCAGGCCGTAGCCGACGAGCACGCCCACGCCGATCGCGCGGAAGAAGCGGTCCACGTGCGGCGGCATCAGCCCGCCGCCGACGACGGCGCCGCGCAGCTTCCCGCCCGTCAGCGCGCGCACGCGGCGGAAGACGACGCGGCGCAGCGCGGCGTCGAGCGGCCAGAGCAGCGCGGCCTGCGCGGCGGAGGCGGCCCGCACGACGGCGCGGGGCCCGCGGCCCTCCGCGTCCACGTGGTGACCGCGTGCACGGTCGAACGCCCGCGCGCGCGCGTCGGCCACGCGGTAGGCGGCGCCGAAGAGGCGGCGGCGCAGCGCCGGCCCCTCCACGAGCGCCTTGCGCACCGCGTCGTGGACCGACTCCCACACGCGCGGCACCGAGGGGACGA
This sequence comes from Planctomycetota bacterium, assembly GCA_020851795.1. Classification (GTDB taxonomy): domain Bacteria; phylum Planctomycetota; class PLA2; order PLA2; family JAEUHO01; genus JAEUHO01. Next base: position 19,682 of record JADZCA010000081.1, read on the forward strand.
AGGTCGGCGCCTTGTCGGCGAGGTCGCCGCGGAAGTGGCGCAGGTCGGTGTAGACGAGCCGCGCGCCCTGCGTGAGGCAGACGTACTCGACGGTCCGCTCGAAGATGTGCCACGGCGGCAGGATCGAGAGGAACACGTCGGTCGGCCCGATGTCGAGCACCGCGGGGATCGTCTCGAGCTGGTGCGCGAAGTTGCGCTGCGTGAGCACGACGCCCTTGGGCCGGCCGGTGGTCCCCGACGTGTAGATGATCGTCGCGACGTCGTCCTCGCGCACCGCGGCCGCGAGGTCGGAGAACGGCGCGCCGCCCTCGCCCTCGGCGAGCAGCCGGTCGAACGGGATGCCCGGGACCGCGCCCGCGCCCGGGTGCAGGACGACGACCTCGCGCAGGTGCGGGAGCCGCGCGCGCACGCGCTCGAAGCGCGCGGCGGTCTTCGCGTCCTGCACGACGACGAAGGCCACCTCGGCGTGCGCGAAGATCTCGAGGATCTCGTCCTCGGGGGTGTCGGTGCCGCGCGGGCAGCCGATCGCGCCGGCCGTCTGGATCGCGAGGTCGGCGACGATCCAGCGCCGCGAGTTGTCGGCCCAGAACCCGACGCGCTCGCCCGCGACGAGCCCGCGCCGCCGCAGCGCCACGGCGACGGCCGCCGCCTCGCGCAGCACCGACGAGAACGCCACCGTGCCCGCGCGGTCCTCGAGGAGCGGACGGTCCCCGAGCCGCTCGAAGGCGTGCTGGAACCAAGCGGGGACGGTGCGCGGGCCGCTCACGGGGCCGACATCCTACGGTCCGCGTGGGCCGCCGCGCGCGGTCCCTCCGGCGCGACGCAGTCGGCGTCGGCGTCGGCGGCACGACGGGGGAAGCGGGCGCTGCGCCCCGTTTCCCCTACCGGCACGATTCCGGGACGCGGAAGAGCCAGACCTGCTCGTCGCCCGGGCCGCGCAGGTAGGAGCGCTTCATCGTGCCGAGGACGGGCGCGTCCTTGGACAGGTAGAGCACCCACGGGCCCTCGAGCTGCCCGTAGCGCCGGATCCCGACCGCGTACCCCTTGCGCGTCTGGCCGCCCCACGTGATCGTCGTGGGGGCGATGTCGGAGAGCACCCCCATCGCCTCGAGCGGCAGGCCGAAGCCGTTGAGCGGGAAGAGGTAGGGCTCGTCGCGCGGCGGCGGCGCGGTGTCCACCGCGGCGCCGGGCTTCTTGCGGACCGGCGCCGAACGCGCGTCGCAGACGAGGTAGGGCAGCAGCGTGCGGGCGTCGGGGTAGCGAGGGTGCGACCAGCCCGCGATCTTGGCGTCGCCGCGGTGCGGGCGCAGCACGACGCCCGGCGACCGCACGACGAGCCACGACGCGAGCTCGGGCGTCGTGGCGGCGGAGAGCTCGACGCACTCGCCGACGTGCGCGGACAGCATCGGGTTGACGAAGTCGAAGGGGGGCGGCGGCTCGGGCGCGGGCGCGCGCACGAGGTCCACGTAGACGACCCCGAGCACCGCCGCCATGACCGCGAGCGCGAGCGCGACGACGCGCTCGACGCCGCCCGAGACACGCGGGGCCGGCGCCGCCGCGACGGGCTGCGAGGGGCGGGCGGGGCTCACGACGGCCTCCACGACGTGCACTCGTAGACGTGCCCGGCGCGTTCCCAGCGGAGGATGCCGTAGACGGGGACGTCCTCGTGGAACCACACGACCACGGCCTCCTGCTCGGGGTCGAGCGCGGGGTCGATGCACTCGACGCGCCAGCATCGCAGCGGACGGCCGAGCCAGCGGATCTCGTCGCGCTTGATGCGGCGGATCACCCAGACGCGGTCGAGCGCGCGCGCCTCCGCGGGCGCGAGGAACGGGAAGAGCCCGTGCTCGACGAGCCGGTGCTCGTAGGTGGGGTCGTTCTCGGCGACCGTGACGCCCGCCTGGTCGCGGAACGAGCGCGTGATCGTCGCCTTCGGCGGACCTTGCGGGCCGCCGCGGTCCATCTGGACCACGTTGAACTCGACGGTGCCGTCGCCCTGGTCGATGCGGTAGACGACGCGCTCGCCGGGCGTCGCGTCCATGAGGAAGCGCGAGGCCGGGAAGACGTCGGGCTGGGTCGCGGCCTGGCCCGGCACGCCCTTGCCGAGGATGAGCCCCGCCAACGCGAGGACGACGACGCACTCGAGCAGGATCAGCGCCCGCATGGAACCTCGGGTCGGCACGCCGCCCCTTCCGAACGCCGGGAGGGCGCGGGGGGTGCGGCGAAGGACGAACGGGGGGGGTCGGCGGGGGCGGGCGCCGGCGCGGCGCCACCCCCGGGGGCCATCCTATACTCGCCGGCCCTCGCGTCCCCGGCCCCGGGGCCGCACGGAGCCTCCGCATGGCCGCCCTCGCCCACTTCGACGACGCCACCTTCGACGCCGACGTCCTCCGCAGCCCGATCCCGGTCGTCGTGGACTTCTTCGCGGACTGGTGCGGGCCCTGCAAGGCGCTGACGCCGATCGTCGAGGAGCTCGCCCGCGACTACGCCGGCCGGGTCAAGATCGGCAAGGTGGACGTGGACCACGCCACCGGGGTGGCCAACCAGTTCGAGATCCGCGCCGTCCCGACCCTGATCCTGTTCAAGAACGGCCAGGTGGTCGAGCAGATCACGGGCTACAAGCCCAAGGCCGAGCTCCGCCGCCACATCGACGCGCTGCTGGCGTAGGCCGCCGAATCCGGGAGCCCCGACGGGGGCCCGACGTGCGATCGGCGCCCGACGCGCCTCGTCGCTTGCGAGCCCGGCGGGCGAGGATCGCCGCGGCCTAGACCCCGACGGGGCGGCCGCGCTCGTCGATGGCGATGCGGGCCCGCTCCACGAGGGACAGCTGCTCGCGCAGGATGTCGGCGTGGAACTTGCCCTCGCTGGCGAGGACCTCGAAGAAGATGCGGGCCTCGCGGTCGGGGATCCGGTCCTTCATGCGGTCGTAGAAGTACGAGCCGTACTCCTCGGCCTTGATCGCGTCCTGGATCGCCCGGACGAGCGATTCCTTGTCGCGCACGCCGCCGACGTCCACCGCCGCGAAGATCCGCCGCGCGTCGTCCTCGGTGGCCGCGGGGGCCGCGGTGCCGAAGAGCGAGCGGCGGTGCGCGCGCAGCGTCTTGCGGTGGTCCTTCTCGTCCTTCTTGAGCAGCGACAGCTTCGCCTGCAACGTCGCGACGTCGGCCCGCCGACCGAGACGGTCGTAGGTCTGGAACGTCAGCGACTCGTTGTGGATCGCGAGGTCGAGGATCTCGAGCGGCGTGAGGTTGGCAGGGAGCATGCCCGTCCTCCCGACGGCGGCGGACCCGCGCCGAGGGCGCACCCGAGCACGCGCCCGCAGCACCGTCCCGAAGGGAAGGTCATACCGACCCCCACCGACATTCGCGGGCCGACGGTGTGACCGCGCACCGCCCTCGCGCGTGTTCCCCCTGACGACCGCCGACGAACGCCCCGATGCACGCGCCCATCCCCCCCACCCGCCCGGCCCGCTCCCGACCGTCCCGACGGGGCGTCGCTCTCGCCCTCGCCGTGGCGGGCGCGCTCGCGCCCGGGCTCGCCGCGCCCCCGACGGTCCGCGGGGACGACCCGTCGCTCGCCGCCGTGCGCCGGCGCCTCGAGGAGGCCGACCCGGCGGCCCGGGCGGCCGCCGTCCGCCGGCTCTCGGGCGCGCTCGACGCCGCATCGGTGCAGACGGTGGTCGGGGTGCTGTCCGACCCCCACCCGTACGTCCGCCGGGCGGCCGCGGGGGTGCTGGGGATCGTCCTCGACGGCGGGGTGCGGGCGCGCCTCCTCAAGGAAGGCCCCGCCTGGAAGGACGCGGCGGCACGGGAGGCGCTGGTCGAGGCGTTCGACGGGTGGGGCGACCGGGACGGCCGCACGGGGCTCCTGCGCCTGTGCGCCGACCGGTCCCCCGAGGTCCGGGCGGCGGCGGTCGGCGCGCTCGGGGCCGACGCCGACGAGGCGGCCGGGCGGGCGCTCGTCCTCGCGGCGAGCGACCCCGACGGGGGGGTCCGGGCCGCCGCGCTCGACGCGATCGCGGTGCGCGCGAAGTCGGCGGGCGCCACCCGGGTGGAGGCGCGGTGGGAGGCGGCGGCACGCGACCGGGACCCGCGGGTGCGGCTCTCGGCGCTCGAGGGCTCCGTCGCGGCGGGCGGCGAGGCGGCGGTGTTCGCCGTCGCGCACGGACTCGACGATGCGGTCTGGTCGGTCCGGCTCGTCGCGGCGGAGCTCGCGGGCGTCGTCCGCGACCGGAGGGTGCTCGCGCCGCTGGTGGACGCGCTGCGGGACCCCCGCGAGCGCGTGGCGGCCGCCGCGGGCGCGTCGCTCGTGCGCCTGACGGGGATCCCGTTCGACCCCGACCCCGAGCGGTGGGGCGCGTGGCTCGCCGCCGAGGGCAGGACCTTCGACCCGTCGGGGGTGGCGAGCCGCCGGGGTCCCCCGCCCGAGGCCGGCAGTCGCACCGCCGCGACCGTCAAGTTCCTCGACCTCCCGCTGGCGTCGTCGCACGTCACCTTCGTGCTGGACGCCTCCGGCAGCATGGCCGAGCGCGACGCCGCCGGCGTCTCGCGCTGGGACCGCGTCCGCGAGGAGGTGGACCGCGTGCTCGAGCGGCTCGGGACGTCGGCGGAGGGCAACGTGGTGCTCTTCGCCGACGAGGCGCGGGCGCTGTTCGACGCCGCGGTGCGCTTCACCCCCGCCGCGCGGGCGAAGGTGCGCGAGGCGCTGGCGTCGCGCCCGCCCGCGGGGCGGACGGCCCTCTACGACGGCATCGCGCGGGCGCTCGAGGACCCCGAGGTGGACACGGTGGTCGTGCTCTCCGACGGCGCGCCGAGCGCGGGCCGATGGTTCACGCGGACCGACCTCGAGCGGGGCGTCGCCCGCGCCAACCGCTGGCGGCACGCGCGGATCGACGTCATCGCGATCGGCGCCGACGACGTCGCCAAGCGGTGGAGGACGCTCCTCCACGACCTCGCGTCCACGACGGGAGGCCGCCTCCTCGCACGCTGAGGGCCGCCCTCGCCCGTCGAGCGGACGAGGCGCCTCGGCCCGCGCGGCCTCGCCACGGGAAGTTCCGAAGCAGAGCCTCGGCTCTGCTTCGGAACCCTCCCTGCTGCGTCCGCACGGACCGGGCTACGGCGAGGCGTCCTCGGCGAAGAGCCTCCTCAACGGGTCAGGAACCCGCCTCCGGGGCTCTTCGCCTGCGGTGCCTGGCCTCGCCTCGGCCCGCGCGGCCTCGCGACGGGAAGCTCCGAAACAGAGCCTACGTCGCGCCCTTGGCGATCAGCTTCACGCGCACGAGCCGCGCCGGCTTGTGGGCGCGGTGCGAGAGCGTGACGCGGATCGACGTCCACTTCTCGGGCCCACCCATCTGCATCGCGAAACGTCCCTCGCGCCCGCGCTGCGGGAGCGGGTGGACCTCCTTCTTGGCGCCGCCGTCGCCACCGAAGGTGACGACGGGCGGGCCCGAGTGCTTCGGGTCGAACTCGAGGAGGAGCTCGTCGATCGCCTGCGCCGGGAAGGCGCTCTCGAACGCCTTCGACGGATCGACGTCGGCGTTGGCCTCGATCTCGTGGATGTTGCGGCCCGACATGCGCGTCTCCGGTCGGCCGCGTGCCTTCACGGCCGGCGCGTTCATCCTGCCCGGCCCGGCCTCCCGGGGCAACTCCCGTCGGAATGCAGCGCCGGTCGGGAAAACGCTCCGCGCCGCCGCACCGCCGCCGGGATCATGGGGGCTTCCCTCCCGGAGCGGCGCAGCATGAAGGTCCTCGTCACGGGCGCGGCGGGTCAGGTCGGCACGGACCTCCTCCCTCTCCTGCTCTCGCGCGGGCACGAGGTGACCTGCTTCGACCTCGCCAAGGCACCGGCGGGCCTCCCCTCCGGGGTGACGTGGGTGCAGGGCGACGTCACCGTCGAGGAAGAGGTGTTCGACGCGGTGAGGACGTCGCGCGCCGAGTCGATCTTCCACCTCGCGGCCATCCTCTCGGCGACCGGCGAGCGCATCCCGTTCCGCGCGTGGCGGGTCAACCTCGAGGGGACGCGCTACCTCCTCGAGGCGGCGCGCGCCTTCGGCACGCGGCAGATGATCTTCACGAGCACGATCGCGGCGTTCGGCCCCGGCCTCGACAACCCGGTGGGCAACGACGTCTCGATGCGCCCGACGACGATGTACGGCGTCACCAAGGTCGCGGGCGAGCTGCTCGGCGAGTACTACGCGACGAAGTTCGGGCTCGACTTCCGCGGCGTGCGCTTCCCGGGCCTCATCTCGGCGGTCGAGCCGGGCGGCGGGACCAGCGACTACGTCAACTACATGTACTTCGACGGCGTGCGCAAGGGCGCCTACGAGGCGTTCGTGACGGCGCAGACGCGGATCCCGCTGATGTACATGCCCGACGCGCTGCGCGCGCTCGTGGACCTGTCCGAGGCGCCGGCCAAGCGGCTCAAGCACCGCATGTACAACATCGCGGCGATGAGCCCGCGCGCGGACGAGATCGCCGCCGCGGTGGCCAAGCGCCTGCCGGGCGTGCGGATCACCTTCAAGTCCGACCCGCGCCGCCAGGCGATCGTCGACTCGTGGCCGCAGGCGCTCGACGACTCCGTCGCGCGCGCCGAGTGGGGCTGGGCGCACGAGTGGGACCTCGAGCGGATGACCGACGACCTGCTCGCCAAGGTGAAGGCGATGTCGGGCGCCCCCGCCGCCGCGCCGGCCGCCCCGGCGGCGGCCGCGTCGGGCTCGCTCGTCGTCCGCGCGAAGGCGGCGGGCAAGCCGGCGTCGGGCGGCAAGCCCGCGTCGGGCGCGAAGGCCCCGGCCGCCAAGCCGGCCGCACCCCGCAAGCAGGACCGCCCCCGCGCCTGAACGCCCGGGAGCCCGCCCTGGACGGGGCTTCCCGCCGCCCCGACCTCGCCGGCTCGCTAGGAGCCTGTCGGCGTAAGGCTCCCGAGAAGCCCGGGGGTGCGGCCTCGGGCTCGTGACGGAGGCAGCTACGGCGCGCGCGCGGTGCGTCGCTCGGCGCCTCTACGGGCAGGCGAGGCGAGCG
>JADZCA010000082.1 GCA_020851795.1 Planctomycetota bacterium
AGACGGCGGCGATCGCGACCGTGCGCAACGTGATCTCGGCGCAGGCGCAGTTCCAGCAGAGCGCCAAGGCGGACACCGACGCCGACGGCACGGGCGAGTACGGCGGCTTCGTCGAGCTGTCCGGTGGCGGCGCCGGCCGCATGGTCTCCGTGCTCAACCCGCCCGTCCTCTCCGGCGCGTTCCGCGTCCTCAACGCGTCGGGCAACGTGAGCCGCTCGGGCTACTTCTTCAAGATGTTCCTCCCCGGGGCCGCGGGCGCCGCGGTGGCCGAGCCGCAGACGGGCTACGTCGCGGGTTCGGGCGTCAACGCCGACCTCGCCGAGACGACCTGGTGCTGCTACGCCTGGCCGGTCAACTACGGTCAGAGCGGCAACCGCACGTTCTTCACGAACCAGGGTGGTGACGTGATCGCGACGGAGTCGTCGAGCTACACCGGGGCGACGGGGCCCGCGGCCGGCGCGGCCTTCCAGGCCGGCGGCGCGACGGTGATCACGGGCGCCGTGGCGATCGGCGTCGCGGGTCAGGACGCGAACACCTGGAAGCAGGTCAACTAGTCCGACGCCCGCGATCGTCGGGAGCTCGCTCCCGGCCTGATCTCGAAGAGCCGCGGCGAAGAGCCGCGGCTCTTCTCGTTTCCGGGGGCGCCGCGAGGACGCGGCGCCCCTCGGCGCAGCCCCGGGCGGGAGCCCGCGCGGGGTGGGGGAGGCCTCAAGGGAGCCCCGTGTTCGCGCCTTCGATGCTCCCGGCGAATTTATGTTATGCGCGACTAGGTATCGTCCGATAGAGGGGGGCCGCCGCGGGTGGCCGCTCGACTCGGTGACGAGCGGATGGCCGCGACGGCCGACTCCTGAATAACCCTCGGGTGTTCCGGGGGTGTCCGGTCCCCCCCCACCGGACGCGCCGCGCTCCCCTTCCCGGGGGGCGCGGCTTCTTTTTTGCCCCGCGACGGCCCGGACCGTCCGATGCGGGGCACGCGTCGCGCGGTACTGAGGAGGCGGCGCCGACCCGGCGCGACCCGGAGCCCGCCATGGGCAACTTCTACCGCGACAACGCCGACCTCCGCCTGGTGCTGGGGCGCGCGGGGTGGGCGCGCGTCGTGCCGTTCCTCGAGGACGAGTTCCGGCTCGCCGACGAGGGGGGGCCGTCCGACCTCGCCGAGGCGCGCGAGATGCACGACGCGGTGCTCGAGCTCGTGGGGGAGATCGCCGCCGACGTGGTCGCCCCGCGCGCGGCCGAGGTGGACCGCGAGGGCGCGCACCTCGAGGGCGGTCGCGTGCGCTGGGCGAAGGCGACCGAGGAGCAGTGGGCCGTGCTGCGCGAGGCGGGCCTGCTCGGCGTGTGCATCGAGCGGCGCTTCGGCGGCCAGAACCTCCCGACGCTGCTGTACACCGCCACCGTCGAGCTGCTCTCGCGCGGCTGCGCCTCGCTGATGAACCTCTACGCGCTGCAGGGGTGCGGCGACATCCTCCAGCAGTTCGGCTCCGAGGCGCTCAAGCAACGCCTCGTCCCGGGCATCGCGTCGGGCGAGACGACCTGCTGCATGTCGCTCTCCGAGCCCAACGCCGGCTCCGCGCTCGGCAGCGTCTCGACGCGCGCCGTCCCCGTGGACGAGGCGGCCGGCCTCTGGCGGCTCACGGGCAGCAAGGTCTTCAGCACCAACGGCGGCGGCGACCTCCTGCTCGTGCTGGCGCGTTCCGAGGACGGCACGGCCGACGCGCGCGGGCTGTCGCTCTTCGCCGTGCCCCGCAGCGAGCGCGTGGTCGTCACGAAGCTCGAGGAGAAGCTCGGCATCCACGGCAGCCCGACGGCCGTCGTCAACCTCGACGGCGCCGACGCGTGGCTGGTCGGCGAGCGCCGCCGCGGCCTCGTGACCTACGTGATGTCGCTCATCCACGGCGCGCGCCTCGAGGTCGCCGCGCAGGCCGTCGGCATCGCGCAGGGCGCCGTGGCCGCCACCGTCCGCTACGTGCGCGAGCGGCGCCAGTTCGGCCGCGCGATCGAGGACTTCGCCCCGGTGCGCCAGCAGGTGCTCGAGGCCGAGGCCCGCGTGCAGGCCGGCCGGGCGCTCGTCTACGCGACCGCCGAGGTCGTGGACCGCATCCGCGGCCTCGCCCGGATGATCGCGCGCCGCCCCGACGACGCCCGCGCCGCAGCGTGGCGCAAGGAGCACGAGGCCCTCGTCACGGTCGAGGACGTGCTCACGCCGCTGACGAAGTACGCCGCGGCCGAGTGGGCCAACGAGGCGTGCTACCGCGCGCTCCAGCTCCACGGCGGCTACGGCTATTGCCGGGAGTACGGGATCGAGCGCAACGTCCGCGACGTGCGCGTCACCAACCTCTACGAGGGCACCAGCGAGATCCAGGTCGGCGGCATCGCGCCGCTCCTCGTCGGCGGCGGGTTCGACGCGGTCGTGGCCGAGGTGATGCGCGACGTCGGCAACGACGCCGCCGACGCCGAGGCCCGCCGGCGCCTCGACGCCGGGATCGAGGCGACGCGGCGCGCGTGCGGCGTGCTCGCCGAGCGGGCGGTCGAGAAGGGCGTGCTCCAGCTCCGGTCCCGCGCGCTCGCCGACATGGTCGCCGACGTCGTGGTCGGGGCGCGCTTCCTCGCGCTCGCGCCCTACGACAAGCGCAAGCGCGTGATGGCGCGCTCGTGGCTCAAGGAGGCCGAGGGGCGCTGGACGCAGCGCCTCGCGGTCGCCACCGACGGCGACCGCACGGCGCTCGACGCCTACGAGGCCGTCGTCGCGCCGTACCGCGCCTGAGCCCGGATTTCCCACGAGCCGACGAGGTCGGGGCCGCGCCGGGCCGTCGGGCGCAAGGAGACGCGCGTCGCGCGAGCGAACGCCGCGCCGGCGGGGCTTCACCTCCTCGGCGTGTCCCAAGAACACGCGGTCGTCGGTGAAACCCCGCGCCCGACGACCCTGCATCGGCCCCGACCGCGGGACGCCGCTCGGTCGGTCCACGAAGCCCCTCGTCTTTCGTGGGAAATCCGGGCT